>NZ_JACHNB010000001.1:9021755-9649840 GCF_014205225.1 Actinoplanes octamycinicus | reverse complement strand
ACCGCGTCCCGCTCCAGGATCTGCACCACCGGGCCGGGCAGCGGCGCGGCCGGGTCGGCGTCGGACAGCGCGATCGCGGCGACCAGCCGAACCATCGGGGACGGGTCGGCGAGCCGGTCGTCGGCGGTGTCACCGCGGCTGCCGAGCGCCCGCACGGCCGCGGTCCGGACCAGCTCGGAGCGGTCCACCACGGAGGCCTGGCGCAGCGCCGCCGACGCGCCACCGGCCACCTCCGGTCCGAGGACGCCGATCAGGTGCGCAGCGGCGCTGCGCACGCCCTCGTCCGGGTGCGCCGCGAGCAGCCGCAGGTAGCTGGGCAGGCCGGCGACGACCGCGGCCCGGGTCGCCTCGGCGGCGCCCGGATCGTGCGGGTGGTCGTGCTCGTCGCCGTCCAGCAGCCGGGCCAGCGACCCGAGCACCGCCTCGGTCCGGGCGGCCGGCATGTCCAGGATCCGGACCAGGAACGGCACCGCCGGGCTGGTCGCTGGATAGACGCCGCCGGCGACGCGGACCAGCCGCTCCTCCAGGGTGTCGAGCGCGTCGGAGTCACCCTCGGCGACCGACCGCAGCAGCTCGGGCACGTCCGCGGCCGGGCCGTGCCGATGGGTCAGCGCCGCCCAGTCCACCGTTGCAAGATCGTCCAACACAGGAAAGAAGCTACAAGGCGCATATGACGAAACGACGTTGAACGCGATTACGTAGTTACGTAATAGTTGACACATGGCTGATGACCTGCACGAACGCTTGTCCGCCCTGGAGCGCGTGGTCGCCGACCTGGTGGGCCGGACCGAAAGAGCTGACACGGAGCCGTCCGCCGAGACCTTCTGGGCGCTGCACGGCCTGCGCGACCGGGTCGCCGAAACCACCGGCGCGGTGCTCTACACCGGCGCGGTCGACCTGCCCACCGGCGAGCACTACGACTGGCAGTACGCCCGGCTCCTGGACGACCTGCTCGACGCCGACTGGCCGGAGCACGCCCCGGCCCTGGCCGCCCTCGGCCACCCGGTCCGGCTGCGCCTGCTCCGCAAGATCCTCGGCGGCACCCGCGGGGCCGCCGAGCTGGGCGAGGACCCCGAGCTGGGCACCACCGGCCAGCTCTACCACCACCTGCGCCAGCTGGTCGCGGCCGGTTGGCTGCGCTCGCTGGGCCGGGGCCAATACACCGTCCCGGGTGACCGCGTCGTCCCGCTGCTGGTGATCATCACCGCGACGATATGACCTTGTGGTTTCCGACCGGTAAATGATCGGGTGTCCTCCGATGATCGATTTACCGGCTCCGCTGCAGAAGATCCTCCCGCCGCCCGGCCTGCCCCGGAAGATGTCCCTGCAGAACGCCCTGTGGGGCCTCGGCATCGGCACCTTCCTGACCGGCAGCGTCGTCTTCTTCACCCTCTACGTCGGCCTGACGCCGGTGCAGATCGGCGTCGGCCTGTCCATCGGGGGCCTGCTCGCGGTGCTCGGCTCGATGCCGTTCGGCCACCTCGCCGACCGGATCGGCGGCCAGCGCGCCTGGGCGGCCGGCGCGCTGATCCAGGCGGTCGCCTTCGCGGCCTACCCGCTGGCCCGCAACTTCTGGCTGTTCCTGCTGGTCATCGCGGTGCAGACAACCGCCGACACGCTGGCCACCGCGGGCCGGGTGGTCTACATGGCCGCCGCCCTGCCGGCCGAGTCCCGGGTCCGCGCGATGGCCTTCAGCCGCGCCTACCTGAACGTCGGCTGGACCGTCGGCGCCGGCCTGGGCGCCGCCGCCCTCGCCCTCGACTCCCGCGCCGGCCTGCTCGTCCTGGTCTACACCGCGGCCGCCTGCATCGGCCTCAACGGCGTGGCCGTGCTGCGGATGCCGCCCGCGCCTCCGGCCGAGCCGGCCGCCGCCGGCGCCGAGCGTCCGAGCCCGTGGCGCGTCCTGCGCGACCGCCCCTACGCCGTCACCTCGCTGATCTTCGGCGTCCTCTGGCTGCACAGCCTGGTCTGGGCCGAGGTCCTGCCGCTCTGGGCGATCACCTTCACCGACGTGCCCAAGCCGGTCCTCGGCGGCCTGGTCGCGCTGAACACCGTCCTGGCCGTCACTCTCCAGGTCCGCGCCACCCGCGGCGCCGACACCCTGCCCGGCGTCACCCGCCTGGCCCGCTGGGCCGCCTGGGCCGCCGCCATCGGCAGCCCACTCGCCGCCCTCACCGGCCGCACCCACGGCTGGCTCACCATCGCCCTGCTCACCCTCATCGTCGCCCTCTTCACCGGCGCCGAACTGTGGGTCTCCGCCGCCCAGTGGTTCGTCCAGACCGAGATCCCACCGCCCGCCCAGCGTGGCGTCTACATCGGCCTCGACAAGTCCGTCCAGGGCCTGGGCCGCATGCTCGGCCCGGCCGGCCTCACCTTCCTGGCCATCCAGACCGGCGGCTGGGGCTGGTGGATCATCGCCGCCCTTTTCGCCACCTGCGCCCTCACCGTCCGCCCGGTCCTGAACTGGGTCGCCTCCACCACCCGCGAAACCACCCCAGCGCCCACCCACTGACCCCTCACCGTCCACGGCCGCTCCAGGCCGGTCTCGCCCCGGACCCTGGCTCGCTGTCCGCGGCCGCTCCAGGCCCGTCTCGCCGGGCCCTGGCTTGCTGTAGGTGGCCGCTCCAAGTCGGTTTCGACCCGGGTCTCGCTGTCTGCTCGCGGCGGCTTCGGGTCTGTCTCAGCCCGGGTCTCGCTCACGGCCCGCGGTCACGCCAGGTCCGCATCAACCCCATTTCCGGTACGACTGGGGCAGCCCATTCCACGGTTGCGCCAGATGCCGGCGGGTCACTGTCGCAGCCGCGGCCTACGGTCCGCCGCGGAGACGGAATTGTCCGGCCACTTCCCAGTCCCCGCCCACCCAGGGGGCCGCCCCGAAGACAGTGTCGCGCGGAAATGCGCCGAAAGGGGGCGGGCTGTGGATAGCGCGCTGGTGTGGATAAACCCGCTGGTGTGGAACGCGCTGCCGCGTCGGCGGCGACCACGCTTGATTGGCCATCAGCGTCAGAGATCTCTCACGGCCAGCACACACCCCTCGGGCCCAGCCGACGCCAGCGGGCGGGACGGTGACGGCGCGCCCGCGATCGGGGCTGTTGGCGGTAGGCGGATGCTCCGGCCGCTCCGAAAGGCGGGGCGAGCGCTCCAGCCGTACCGCAAAGCGACGGTCGCAAGCCGGAGCTGACCGCAAGCCGGAGTGGACCGCAAGCCGGAGCGGGCTGGAACCCGGGCTGGAACTCGGAGCGGACCGTGAGCCGGAGTGGACCGGTAAGCCGGAGCGGACCGTGAGCCGGAGTGGACCGGTAAGCCGGAGCGGACCGTGAGCCGGAGTGGACCGGTAAGCCGGAGCGGACCGTGAGCCGGAGTGGACCGGTAAGCCGGAGCGGACCGTGGACCGGTAAGCCGGAGCGGACCGGGAGCCGGAGCGGACCGGAAGACGGAGTGGACCTGAAGACAGAGCGGCCGGAAGGCGGGCGGTCAGATCGTGATGACCAGCTTGCCGCGGCTGTGGCCGGAACCGATCAGCCGGATCGCGTCCGCCGCGTGGGCGAGCGGAAAGGCTCGCTCGACCGCCACCCGCAGTGTGCCGCTCTCCAGGAGTTCGGCCAGGGCCTCCAGGTCGGCGGCGTTCTCGCGGGCCAGCATGCCCTTCAGGTGCTGGCCGCTGACCAGGGACGCGAGCGGGGCGGCGAGCCAGGCGCGGCTCATGCCGCCGAGCAGGGCGGTGCCGCGGGCCTCGCCGCCGACCAGGACCAGGGTGCCGCGTGGGGTGAGGGCGCGGCGCAGGACGCTGAGCGGGCGGCTGCCGGCGATGTCGATGACGGCGTCGAAGACCGGGCCGCGGGCGTCCACCTCCTCGGTGCGGTAGTCGAGCACGTCGGCCGCGCCGAGCGAGCGGACCAGGTCGGCCTTGCCGGCGCTGCAGACGCCGGTGACGTCGGCGCCGGCCGCGAAGGCGAGCTGGACCGCGAACGAGCCGATGCCGCCGCCCGCGCCGATCACCAGGACCCGCTGGCCGGCCCGGACCTGGGCGACGTCGCGGACCGCCTGCAGCGCCGTGGTGCCGGAGACCGGGACCACCGCGGCCTGCTCGAACGACAGGTTGGCCGGCTTGCCGGCGAGCCGGTCCGCGGGCGCGACGGCGAACTCGGCGAACGACCCGGTCGGCGTGGTGCCGTAGACCTCGTCGCCGGGCGCGAACCCGGTCACTCCCGCGCCGACCGCCTCGACCACGCCGGCCAGGTCGCGGCCGCGGGTCTGGATCTTCGGGGTGCGCAGGCCGGTGACCGGGCGCATCGCCCAGGGCCGGCCGGTCATCATGTGCCAGACGCCGGGGTCGACCCCGGCGGCGACGACCCGGACCAGGACCTGACCGGGCCCGGCCGCCGGGCGGGCGACGTCGCGGAGCTGGAGCACCCCGGCATCGCCATAGACGTCCTGGACGACAGCTCTCATGCCGAAGACGGTATGGACACGCCGCAACCGGATGTTCGCGTCAGGCGGTCGCGGCCGGGTAGTAACGGGAGTCATGAGCTTCCCGAGACTGCAATCGATCGTGCTGGACACCCCGGATGCGCGCGGGCTCGCCGAGTTCTATCGGCATCTGCTCGGTTTCACCTACCGGCCCGGGGACGAGCCGCCGGCGCCGGGCGAGGACGACGAGAAGGGCCGGGACTGGCTGGTGCTGGTCGGCGACGGCGGGGTGCGGCTCGCCTTCCAGCAGGAGCCGGAGCTGAAGCCGACCACCTGGCCGGACCAGCAGATCCCGCAGCAGCTCCACCTGGACACCTCGGTGTCGTCGGTGGCGGAGCTGGACCGGCAGCACGAGCGGGCGCTGAGCCTGGGCGCCACCCTGCGGTTCGACCGCAGTGACGACCCGGAGGAGCCGCTGCGGGTTTACGCCGACCCCGCCGGTCACACCTTCTGCATCTTCGTCGCGTCGTAGCTCTCCCGGGCCGTCTCGACGTCGCCCAGGTGGTCGCCGGCCCAGGTGGCCAGCTGGGCGAAGACCGGGGAGAGGCTGCGGCCCAGGTCGCTGATCTCATACTCCACCCGGGGCGGGACCTCCGCGTGGTACGTCCGGGTGAGCAGGCCGTCCCGCTCCAGCTGGCGCAGCCGCTGGGTGAGCACCTTCGGCGTGATGCTGGGCAGCCGGCGCTCCAGCTCGACGAACCGCTGCCGGCCGAACTCGTGCAGCGCCCACAGGATCGGCGTGGTCCACCGGCTGAACACGATGTCGACCACCGGCGCGATCGGGCAGGCCAGCTCCGGCGTGCTTCTCGTGGCGTCCCTCACAAACCCATTACTTTCCTCTAGGTACCTACTGTCATCAGGAAATTAGCGTACGTCCCGAGTGGTCCACAACGGACCCGGAGGGAGTCAGGATGTACGTGGTGACCGGAGCGACCGGCAACGTCGGACGACCGCTGGTGGCGGCCCTGGAGGCGGCCGGCGAGCAGGTGCGGGCGGTGTCCCGGAGCGCCCCGCGATGGCCTGCCGACCTGGCCGACCCGGAGAGCCTGCGCCCGGTGGTGGCCGGCGCCGAGGCGTTCTTCCTGCTGGTCTCGGGCGCCGGCGCGCACCTGGACGGACCGGCGATCGTGGATGTGGTGAAGGCCGGCGGCGTACCGAGAATTGTCCTGCTGTCCTCGCAGGCCGCCGGGACCCGGCCGGAGGCGGCGTCGCACGCGCCGCTGCGCGAGCTGGAGCGGACCGTGCGGGAGTCCGGGTTGGACTGGGTGGTGCTGCGGCCGGGCGGGTTCATGTCCAATACGTTCGCCTGGGCCGAGCCGGTCCGGGCGCACCGGGCGGTGGCCGCCCCGTTCGGCGATGTCGGGCTGCCGCTGGTCGATCCGGCGGACATCGCCGAGGTGGCCGCGGCGGCGCTGCGCGATCCCGGGCACGCCGGGCGGGTCTACGAGCTGACCGGCCCGGAGCTGAGCACGCCCCGGCAGCGCGCCGCGGAGCTGGCCCGGGTGCTGGGCGAGCCGGTGCGGTTCACCGAGCAGACCCGGGAGCAGGCCCGTGAGCAGATGCTGGCCTTCATGCCGGAGCCGGTGGCCGACGGCACCCTGCAGATCATCGGCGCGCCGACGGCGGCCGAGCTGCGGATCAGCCCGGACGTGCCGCGGGTGCTGGACCGGCCGGCGCGCACCTTCGCGGACTGGCTGGGGCGGCACGTGGACGCGTTCCGGTAGGCCTTTACAGCAACGGTGCCGATCGACACAATGGGAGCGCTCCCATGCGCCGGGGGAGAAGACGACCGGTCGCGGGGGAGACGGCACCCCCGCGACCGGTTCCTCTACAGCTGGGCCACGAAGTCCCGGGTGATCCGCACCGCGGTCGTGCCCCACGCGTCGAGCCGGTCACACGGCTTCGCCGCCTGGTCGGCCAGGAAGGCCAGCGACAGGCCGGCCCGCAGGTTGCCATCGGCCACCAGCACCCGGAGGTCGCAGGTGGGGGCCGTGGGCGAGGTGCTCACGGTCAGCCGGGCGCCGTCGACCTCGTCGCCTTCGGCGGGGTGGAGCCGGTCGTGGAGCCAGGCCCGGAAGACGTCCTCGGTGTAGGTCAGGCTGACCTGGGCGAACGCCAGCGGTGATCCGTCCGCCGCGGTGATGCCGAACTGGCAGACGGTGTCGGAGCCGGTCGGCTGGGCGGTGGGCGGCTGGGAGCCGAGGGCGGTGGTGACTGCGCTGAGGCCGAGTCTGTCGCAGGGTGCCGGCGCCTTCGCGTACGGATGCTGCAGTCCGGTCCAGAAGACCACCGCGAGTGTGGCGAGGACCGCGACCATGATGAGCAGGCCGAGGTAGGACAGGTAACGGCGGGGCCGCCGCGGTGGCGGATCCCAGACTGCGTCGATCACCGCGGCAGGTTACCGGCTGCTCAGCGCAGCTCCACCTCGACCCCGTCCTCGGCCAGCCAGGCCAGCAGGTGGTCCATGGTCACCGCCGGGCACCAGTCGCGCCGGTCGTAGCCGGGCACCAGGTGCCGCCGGGCCACCTCCGAGTCGTGCCAGATCAACCGGAAGCCGGGCGCCGCGCCCCAGTCGCCGAGCAGGCAGTCGTGCAGCGCGCCGGCGTTCCACCCGAAATACCCGCCCGGGCCGTTGATCGCCTCGCCGATCGCGCAGTAGAACCCGTCCTCGTCGGTGATGTACCGCCCGTCCAGGTGGTACGTCCGCCCGGACCGCCGGTCCGGCCCCGGCCGGTGGTGGGCGAGCGCCGCCCCGGCCCACTCGTGGCGCAGCGCCGGCGGGAAGTCGGCCCACAGCCCGGGTTTCTCCGGCCGGCCCCGCCGCCACAGCTCCCAGATCTCCCGGGCCCCGGTCGGACGTCCGCCTTTGATCGCATCCCCGTACGAGCTCTCGAACGTCACATCGAGCAGTCCGTCACCGAGCACCGACGGCCGCACCCCGGCCACCTCGGCGCCCAGCCCACTGTCCAGCATGTGCGTGGCGGTGCCGTCGTCAGCCACGCTGTAGATCGACGCGATGATCATCCGGCGGTGCCGGGCGGCGCCCCGCTGCTGCGCGTCGATGGCCCGGCGCAGCCGCGGCTCGGGCCGGCAGCCGATCAGGGTCGCCGGCTTGGGCAACGGCTCCGGCCGCGGCCGGAACACTCCGGACACATCCTGGCAGGTGCCGAACATCTCCTCGCCCTCGCCGGTGATCCCGGTCAGCACGTAGCCGTCGGCCTCCGGCGCCCGGTCCGGCCCGCGCCGCCGCTTGCGGTGCTCCGGGTCGATCCGCAGCCGGCCCTCGAGGACCACGTCGAACACCCCGTAGCCGGCCGGGCGGGCCGACACCACGGTCAGGTCGAGCAGTTCCTCGGTGCACTCCCAGCACTCCCGGGGATGCTTCGACTCCGGCCGGTGGATCGTCTCCAGTCCGATATTGCCCAGCCAGGCCGGGCCGTAGCCGTCGCAGGCGGCGCGCAGCCGGCCGGCCGGGGCGCAGCCCAGCACCGTGTACCGCTCGACGGGTGGCTCCCCGGGGTCGGCGAACAGGCCGTCGATGTCGGCGCACGCCGCCACGACCGCGTCGCCGTCGTCGATGTTCTGGTCGACGAGAAGCCAGGGGAAGCCGCCACTCATCGGGCGACCGTACCGGTAAGTCTCTTCTGGGGGGATAGCGAGTGGGTAGCGTGCCGGATAGAGGGGGTAATCACAGTGAAGGTAGGTATTCCCAGCGAGGTCAAGAACAACGAGTTCCGGGTGGCGATCACCCCGGCCGGGGTCTTCGAGTTCAGCCGCTCCGGGCACCAGGTGTTCGTGCAGAGCGCCGCCGGGCTCGGCTCGTCGATCACCGACGCCGACTACCGCGACGCCGGCGCGACCATCCTGCCGGACGCCGACGCGGTGTGGGCCGAGGGCGACCTGATCCTCAAGGTCAAGGAGCCGGTGGCCAGTGAGTACCACCGGATGCGGCCGGGCCAGGTGCTCTTCACCTACCTGCACCTGGCGGCGTCCAAGGAGTGCACCGACGCGCTGATCGACCGGAAGGTGACCGGGATCGCGTACGAGACGGTGGAGCTGCCGGACCGGTCGCTGCCGCTGCTGGCCCCGATGTCCGAGGTGGCCGGCCGGCTCGCCCCGCAGGTCGGCGCGTACCACCTGATGCGGCAGGGCGGCGGGCGCGGCGTGCTGATGGGCGGGGTGCCCGGCGTCTACGCGGCCAAGGTGGTGGTGATCGGGGCCGGCGTGTCCGGGATGAACGCGGCCGCGATCGCACTCGGGATGCAGGCCGAGGTGATGCTGCTGGACCGCAACATCGCCCGGTTGCGCGCGGCCGACGCCGACTACCGGGGGCATCTGCAGACGATCGCCTCCAACGCGTACGAGATCGAACGCGCCGTCCTGGACGCGGACCTGGTCGTCGGCGCGGTCCTGGTGCCCGGCGCGAAGGCGCCGACGCTGATCTCCAACGACCTGGTGGAGCGGATGAAGCCGGGCAGCGTGCTGGTCGACATCTCGATCGACCAGGGCGGCTGTTTCGAGGCGTCCCGGCCGACCACCCACGACGACCCGACCTACCGGGTGCACGGGTCGATGTTCTACTGCGTGGCGAACATGCCCGGGGCGGTGCCGCACACCAGCACCTACGCGCTCACCAACGTGACTCTCCCGTACGCTCTGGAACTGGCCAACCGCGGCTGGCGGGACGCCCTGCGGCGCGACCCGGCGCTGGCGGCCGGTCTGAACACGCACGACGGTCACGTGGTCTACGGCCCGGTGGCCGAGGCGCACGGCATGGCGACCCTGCCGCTCACGGAGGTGCTGAGCTGACACTCGACCGGGCGATCCAGGCATATCTCGACCATCTCGGCGTGGAGCGCGGCCTGTCCCGCAACACCCTCGCCTCCTACCGCCGCGACCTGGACCGGTACGCCGAGCAGCTGACCGCCGCCGGCATCGAGGAGTTGTCCCAGGTCCGCCCGGCCGACGTCACCGGCCACCTGGCCACGCTGCGGGAGGGCGGGCTGGCCTCGTCCTCGGCGGCCCGGGCGATCAGCGCGGTCCGCGGCCTGCACCGGTTCGCCGTCCGGGAGCGCCTGGTCGCCCACGACGTGGCCGCCGACGTGCACCCGCCGGCCCCGCCGAAGCGCCTGCCCAAGGCGCTCGACGTGGACCAGGTGAACCGGCTGCTCGCGGTGCCGGCCGCGGACACCCCGCTGGGCCTGCGCGACCGGGCGCTGCTGGAGTTCCTCTACGGCACCGGGGCGCGGATCTCCGAGGCGGTCGGCGCCGACATCGACGACCTCGACCTGACCGGCGAGGACGCGGCCACCCTGCGCGGCAAGGGCGGCCGCGCCCGGCTGGTCCCGATCGGCGGCTACGCGAAGACGGCACTGCAGGCCTACCTGGTGCGGGCCCGTCCCACGCTGGCCGACGCCGGGCGCGGCACCCCGGCCGTCTTCCTGAACGCCCGCGGCGGCCGGCTCTCCCGGCAGAGCGCGTGGACCGTGCTGCACCGCTGCGCCACCGCGGCCGGCCTCCCGGTGGACGGCCCGTACGCGGTCAGCCCGCACACGCTGCGTCACTCCTACGCCACGCATCTGCTCGACGGCGGGGCCGATGTGCGCGTGGTTCAAGAACTGCTGGGACACGCCTCGGTCACCACGACGCAGGTGTATACGCTGGTGACCGTCGAACGCTTGCGGGAGGTCTACGCGACCTCTCACCCTCGCGCTCGTTAGAAGCTACGCACCCATAGGTGCGACACGCCGAACGGCTGACCCCGATGGGGCGGCTCGCGTGGCGTACAGTCGGGCATCGAGTCGGGAGGGGGCGAGGGCGATGTCAGGGAACGGCGAGCGTGCGGAGGCCTGGACCACCGCGCTCCGCGATCAGCAGAATTCCCTGGATCTGGGCGCTGACCTCGGTCCTGCCGACCCGACGGCGTACACGATGCGCCGTCCGATCCCGGAGCCGATGCCCACCGACCGGCACGGTCCGGCCCGGATCATCGCGCTGGCGAACCAGAAGGGTGGAGTCGGAAAGACGACCACCACCATCAACCTGGGCGCCGCCCTCGCGGAGTACGGGCGCAAGGTGCTGCTGGTCGACTTCGACCCGCAGGGCGCCTGCTCGGTCGGTCTCGGGGTCAACCCGCACAACCTCGACCTGAGCATCTACAACCTGCTCATGCAGGACGACGTCACCACCGAGGACGTCATCATCAAGACCGATGTCGCCGGGCTGCACCTGCTGCCGGCCAACATCGACCTCTCCGCGGCCGAGATCCAGCTGGTCAACGAGGTGGCCCGGGAGATGGCCCTGGCCCGGGCGCTGCGCTCGGTCCGCAAGGAGTACGACTTCATCCTGATCGACTGCCAGCCCTCGCTGGGCCTGCTGGCGATCAACGCGCTGACCATCGCGCACGGCGTGCTCATCCCGCTGGAGTGCGAGTTCTTCTCGCTGCGCGGTGTCGCCCTGCTGCTCGACACCATCGACAAGGTGCGCGAGCGGCTCAACTTCGACCTGGAGCTCGAGGGCATCCTCGCCACCATGTACGACTCCCGCACCACGCACTGCCGCCAGGTGCTGCAGCGGGTGGTCGAGGCGTTCGGCGACAAGGTGTACCAGACGGTGATCACCAAGACGGTGAAATTCCCGGAGTCGACCGTGGCCGGCGCGCCGATCACTACGCTGGACCCGGCGTCCTCGGGCGCCCGCAACTACCGTCAGCTGGCTCGCGAGGTCATCGCCGCCAAGGTCGAACGAGGGTAGGTTCTCGGCTCCGTGCTCTTCGCGCTCGGGACGCCGGTCGCGTTCGTAGCGCTGGTCGTCTCTTTTCTCTGTGGGTTGATGCTGCGCGCGGTCGCCATCCGGTTCACCGCGCGGACCGTCGGCCTGGCCGAGCGCGGCGACCGGATGGCCCCGAGTCTGCGCCACGACATCGACCCGTTCGGCGCGGTCGGCGCCGCCCTCGGCGGGATGGGCTGGGGCAAGCAGCTCACCGTCGACGACGTGCCCCGCTGGCGCGGCCGGGGCCGGGCCGCCGCGGTCTTCGCCGCCGGCCCGGTCGCCTGCATCCTGGCCGGTGAGCTGCTGCTGGCCGCTTTCGCCCTGTCCGTCCCGGACGCGAGCGTCCTGCGCTACCTCAGCGTCGCCGATGTGCTGCACGGTTTCGGCGACACCTGGATGCAGCAGGTGCTGCTCTCGCTGGGCGGTGGCCTGCTCGCGTTCGGCCTGCTGGCGCTGATCCCGATCCCGCCGCTGGACGGTTTCGGCATCCTGTACTGCGCGCTGCCCCGGCCCGGGCACGGGATGCAGTGGATGCGCCTGTGGTTCGAGGACAAGAACATCGGGGTGCTGCTGCTGCTCGTCTTCAGCCTCTTCCCCGGCGGTTATCCGCTGGTCCTGCACATCCTGAACCTCCTCGGCAACCTCTTCCTCCGCGTCTGGGGATAGGTTCTTCGTCCGAGCCTCCGCCAAGATCAAGTTCAAGATCTTCCTTTGCGCGCGTCCGCTGTGGTGCGGATCGCATGCTCCCGCGCGAGCCGGGGGCGGCGCTCTGGCCGCTGGCGCGTCCAGAGCGATCGCCGCCCCCTGCACTGTCCGCGGGTGGTCACCGAACCCCCGGGCCCGCTCCCGCCGCGGCCATCGGTGCCGCCTTGCCTTCCCCGCCGCCCCGTTTGCCCGCCGTCGGTGCGGCTGGCTGGGTCGGCGGTGGTGTGGGCTATGTCGTCGGTGGGGACCAGGGCTGCTTGGCGATGCCGTAGGTGACCGAACTCGAATGGATCACCGTGCCGGCCGGCAGGCTGCCGGTGGCCTCGGTGCGGCGGGTGCGTTCGCCGATGAAGGCGCCCGTCGCCGGGTCGATGACGATCTCCTGCTGCTCGCCGGCCGCGTCGATGCCGAGCGCGGTGCCGGTCCGCCCGTCCAGCGTGGCGAACCGCTCGGTGATCCGCAGCGTGGGCAGGTGGGCGAGCGCCCGGTAGAGCGCCGACCGGAGATCGGCGGGCACCAGGCCACTGCGCAGCGCGTCGGCCGCGTACACCAGCACCTCCTGGTCCGGGTCCCGCCCGTGCCCGTCGGTGTCGTCGCGCAGCCGGTCGAACAGCCGCTCCGGGTCCCGGGGGAGCCCGGCGAGGAACGCGGCGGTCGGCACCTGCCAGGTGCCCGGCGCCGTGCACATGTCGCTGAGTCCCGGGGTGAACGCCCCGCACGGGCCGCTCTCCCGGGTCGGCGGCGACTTCTCCGGGCCCAGCCGGGCGGCCTTGAGCTGCTCCTCGGTGCCGACCAGGGGCACCCACTCGCCGGTGTCCGACTCCAGCCGGAACCACTCGCCGGCCGGGTCCGCCGGCACCCACAGCTCCGACTTGATGCCGGCCAGCACGGTCAGCTCGTTCTCCGAGACGGTGGTCATCGTGTGCACCGCGATGTACCGGTACGCCCCGGCCGGAACCGGCTCGTCCACCGCCTGGGCCGGTGCGTCGGCGGCGGTGTTCAGCGTCTGCGCCACCAGCACCATCGCGCCGTCCGGGGTCCGGCTCCGCACCGTGACGGCGATCACCGCCACGGCCAGCACGGCGGCGGCCGCCGCGAGCGACACGCGGGGCAGCCACCCGCGCCGGCGAGCCGCCGGCCCGAGCGGCACCCCGTCGGGCCGGCCGGCCGCCGGCCCGAGCGGCGCCCCTGCCCGCCGGCCAGATGCCGACCCGCGCGGCGCTCGGTCACGCCGGGCAGCCGTGGACACGCGGGACAACCAGCCGCGGCGGTGGACGCCCGGACTGCGTTCGGCGGTCTCCAGCACCCGCCGGCGTACCCGAAGAAGGGCTTCCGGGTCGTCCGCCGGAGCCGGGTAGAGCTCGTGCAGAGCGGCATCGAGTTCGTCGATCATGATTCGCCTTTCAGCGGACGGGCGACGGCCTGCAGGCCTTGGCGGACGCGGTGCAGCCGGGACCGGACGGTGCCCTCCGGGATCCCGAGCGCGGTGGCGATCTCCCGGGTGCTCAGCCCGGCGAGGCTGCTCAGCAGCAGCACGTCCCGGTCACCGTCGGGCAGCGCCGCGATCGCCGCCGCCAGCCCGGCCACGTGGGTCCGCGCGTCGACCCGCTCGGCCACCCCCTCCTCGGCCCCGTCGGCGGCCACCACGTGCGCCGACAGCCGCTGCGACATCCGCTGCTGCTGGGCCTGGACGCGGTGGTGCCGGCGCAGCAGGTTCACCGCGATGCCGAACAGCCAGGCCCGCGCACTGCCCCGCTCCGGCCGGTAGTCGCCCCGCCCCGACCAGGCCGCCAGGAACGTCTCGGCCACCACGTCCTCAGCCTGATCCGCGCCCACCTGCCGGGCCAGGAACCGCCACAGCCCCGGCGCGTGCTCGTCGAAGAGCGCCGCGAACCGCTCCGCCGCCCGCGCCCCGGTCAGCTGCGGCCCGGCCTCGCCCGGTCCCGGCCCGTCCGGTGGATCCTCGCCACCCACAGCGGACACCTCCGCGCCGTCCGCCCCGGCCATTCGTAAGGTCATGCCAGGTATTGCCAGAACCCGCCGATCCCGTTCACGCGGGCCCGATCGCGGCCGGCGTGATCAGAATCTCTGGAGGACCCGGCGCCAGGCTACGGTCGCGACCGCCTTGAACTCGCCCGGGGTCGCGGCGATCCGGCGGCCCATGGTGTTGGCGCGGTCGAAGATCTCCGTGCGGGCCTTGCTCGGGTGGCCGGCGTCGTACGGCGGCTGGGGGTCGTACTCGATGAAGAGCTGCACCATCTCGGCGTGGTCGCGGCCGGCGATCTCGCCGGTGAGCCAGAGGGCCAGGTCCAGGCCGGCCGAGACGCCGGCGGCGGTGACGAGCTTGCCGGAGCGGACCAGGCGCTCGGTGGGGCGGGCCTCGGCGCCGAAGCGTTTCAGGGCGCTCTGGGCGATCCAGTGGGTGGTGGCCGGGTGGCCGTCGAGCAGGCCGGCGGCCGCCAGGACCAGGGCGCCGGAGCAGACCGAGGTGGTCCACGTGGTGGTCTCGTGGACCTGGCGCAGCCAGCCGGTGAGCTCCTTGTCGGCCATCGCGGTGGCGGTGGCCGGGCCGGAGCCGGGGACCAGCACCAGGTCCGGGCGCGGCGTCTCGGCGAAGCTGTGCGTGACGCCGAGGGCGAGCACGTTGCTGTCGGTCATCAGCGGGCCCGGTTCGGCGCCGACCAGGCGCAGGTCGGCGTCCGGCAGGAAGCGCAGGATCTCGTAGGGGCCGATGGCGTCCAGGGCGGTCATCCCGGGGTAGAGCACGATGGCGATCTGCATGCGTCGATGCTGACGGGCGAGGCCGCCCGGGGCGCAGGCTCAGCCGGGGACCGGTCCGGATCCGTGGGCACCCGGGCCGGATCTCTGCGACCGGTAGCGCGAGGGCGGCATGCCGTACCGGTCGGTGAAGGCCTGCCGCAGCGACTCGGTGGAGCCGAAACCGCAGCGCCGGGCCACCGCGGCGAGCGGCAGCACGGTGGCGGTGAGCAGGTGCGCGGCCGCCTCGGTGCGGGCCCGGCGGACGTACTGGGCCGGGGTCAGCTGCACGTAGGACTGGAAGAGGCGGGCCAGGTGACGTTCGCTCACCCCGAACCGGTGGGCCAGGGCGCCGCTGCTCAGGTCGTCGGTGAGGTGCCCGGCGATGTGGTCGGTGGCCCGCCGTACCAGGTAGTCGTCGGTGCCGCGCCGGGCCAGGAACATGCTGATCTGCGCCTGCCCGCCGGGCCGCTGCAGGTAGGCGACCGTGCCCAGGGCCACCCCGCGGGCGATCGCCGGCCCGTGGTCCTCCTCGATGAAGGCGAGCGCCAGGTCGAGCGCGCTGGTCACCCCGCCCGAGGTGGCCACCTGCCCGTCCCGGATCCACACCGGCTCGGCGTCCACCAGCACCTCCGGATAGCGGCCGGCCAGCGTCGCGGCGTACCGCCAGTGGGTGGTGGCGCGGCGGCCGTCGAGCAGGCCGGCCTCGGCCAGCACGGTCGAGCCGGTGCAGACCGAGGCGACCCGGCGGGACAGCGCGGCCAGCCGGCGCACGTGCCCGACCAGGACCGGGCTGGCCGCCGCCCGCTCGTGCCCGTTGCCGCCGGTGACCAGCACCGTGTCGAGCGGCTCGTTGATCCGTTCCAGCTCGGCACCGGCGTCCAGGCGCAGGCCCGAGTCGCAGGCGATCGGATGGCGGCCCAGGGTGGCCAGCACGGTCCGGTAGGGCGGGTCGGCACCGATCCGGTTCGCGATGTCCAGCGCCGAGGTGACGCAGGCGATGTCGAGCAGCTCGGCGCCGTCGTAGGCGACCACCACGAACAGACGCTCCGGCATGCCGGCCAGTCTAGGAAGTCCCGCCAGGCTGACCGATCTCCAACCAGGTATCCGGTACACGGTGGTTCGTGTAGCGTTCCGGTGACTTGCGGTGACTGTCCGAGGAGTGCGGACATGGAGAGCGTCCTCTGCTTCCGCTGCGGCGGCGACGTGCCGGCGGACCAGCAGTGGTGCGGCTGCTGCGCCGCGCCGGTCGTCACCGTCCCCGCGCCGATTCCGCCCGTCCCCACGTCGCCTGCGGCGCCCGCCGCGCCGCTCCCGGGTCCTTCGCTGACCTTCGCTTCCGGTCCTTTTTCGGTACGCCCGAAGCGCACCGCCCCGATCATCGCCGCCGTGGCCGTCCTGGCCCTGGTGGCCGGCGTGCTGGCGCTCGGCGCGGCCCGCTACGCCGGGAACAGCCCGGAGGCGGTCGCCGAGGACTACTTCGACGCCCTCGCCCACGGTGACGTGACCGCCGCGCTGGGCCTGATGGCGGCCGCTGACATGTTCCGGGACACCGCGCGCTATCCGCTGCTCACCGGTGCCGCGCTGGCCGAGGAGCGCTACCGGCCCCGGGACCCGCGAGTCGGCGACGCCACCGAGACCGCCGCGGGGATCGGTGGCCGGGGCTGGCGGGTCCCGGTCAGCTACCGGGCCGCCGACCGGACCGTCGACCAGAACGTGCTGGTGATCGACTCCGGCGGCGGGTACCGGCTGCAGGCCCCGCTGGTCCTGCTCGGCGTCGACGGCGAGCGCGGCCGGGCGGTCACGGTGAACGGGGTGGCGCTCGGCCGGAGCCGCAACGCCTACGCCTTCCCGGGCGCCTACGAGGTGGTCGCGGCCGGCAACACGCTGCTGGCCGAGAGCCGGCTGACCACGGTCGCGCAGCGCGCCGAGGTCCCGGTGACCGGGCAGACGGTCTACCTGGCGCCGGCCCGGTTCGACGTGCCGCAGCTCGCCGGCGGCGCCCAGGAGAACATCCGGGGCCAGGCCCTGACCGCGCTCGACCGGTGCGCGACCAGTACCGAGGCACAGCCGGCCGGGTGCCCGTTCGGGCTGAACATCCCGGGGACGGGCGCGACCGTGCGGTGGACGATCACCGCGTACCCGGTGGTCAGCGTGCGCAGCGACAGCTCCTTCTGGTTCACCTCGTCGGCGGTGCAGCTGGCCGACGACGGGACCGGGCGGGTGCACTGGAGCGCCCGCTACACCGACTACACCGGCGCCGCGAAGGCGCAGAGCGGCGACAGCGCCTTCCGGATCTACGGCAGCGCGCAGGCGACCCCGAACGGCATCCAGGTCTCCCTCACCTGACCCGTGAACTCGTGACCCATGGAGGACATATGAGCATGCCCGCTCTCGGCCCGGGCAACGGTGACGTCGCGTACCGGATGCAGGGGCTGCGGCACACCCCGGCGGAGCTGGAACTGGACGAGCCGGTGCCGGCCCGGACGCTGATCCGGCTCTGGCTCCGGGCGGCGGTGCCGGCGTTCCTCGTCGGGGCCGCCTTCGCGTTCCTGGCCCTGCTGGTCTTCCTCGCCGCCGAGCCCAGCCCGTTCCGCTCCGAGACGCCGGGGGCCGGGCTGTTCACCGTCGGGTCGCTGCTCAGCATCATCATCTTCGGGGTGGTGCTGCTGGCCGCCCGGGTCGACGAGCCGATCGCCGCGTGGCAGACGCTGCTGGAGGACCGCTGGCAGAGCGCCGACTCGGCGTACGCGGCGATCTACGGCACGCTGCGCCGGCGCGCCATCCCGGTCGAGGCGACCGCGGTCCGGGTCCGCAGCGACCTGCTCTCCCCGGAGGTGGTGAACAACCGCCTGCGGATCACCGACCGCGGCTACCAGCTGCACGTCTCGGTCTTCCCCTACGGCAGCAGCCTCTACCTGGGCTGGACGATGGGGCGCAGCCGCCGCGGCGCGACCCTGATCGGCCACTTCCTCAAGGACCTGGCCGGCGGCATGGCCGGCCGCGCCACCCCGATCACCCCGATGCTCCGCACCGAACGGGTCCGCGCCCTCCGCGAGGCCGTCCACGCCGCGGTCCGGGAGGGCGCCGAGGTGGCGAGCCAGGGCCTGGTCGTGCCGCTCGCTCCGACGTTCGGAGCCGAGGTGCCGATCCAGGACCTGCGAGCTCAGGCCGCGCCACCCGCTTACGGCCCGCCGCCGGGCTACGGCACCCCACCCCCCACCCCGATGCCGTCCGGGTACGCCCCGGACTCCTTCGCCCCGCCGCCCACCACCCCGTCCGCAGCCATCCCCACCAGCACCGCACCGTTCGCCCCGACCGCACCCGCTGCCACCGCGCCGGCCCCGCCCGCGCCCACTGCCACCGCGCCGGCCCCGCCCGCGCCCACTGCCACCGCGCCGGCCCCGCCCGCGCCCACTGCCGACGCACCCAGTGCCGACGCACCCACCGGCGACGCGCCCGCCGCCGAAGCCCCGACTGCGCCGTTCTCCGGTGCGCGGGCTCCCGCGGCTCCGGCCGATCCCAGCTCGGGCGAACCCGCTTGGGCAGCACCGCCCGCCGCGTCCAGCTCCGGTCCAGAAGGCACGCCGGATACACCAGCGCCCGCCAAGCCGGACAAGTCCGAATAGTCTCCGGACCGCCTGCGCTGCAGCCGCCACGGAGAAGGGGCGATGTTCCTATCCTCCTAGGATGCTCAAGACCCGGCGTTGCAGGGCTGAATATGGTGCGCCGGGGTTGATGACGGATTGGCTGCGTACCGGAAATGGGTCTTGGATGTCGGACAGCCGTGCGGGGGAGTGGTCTTCCGCCGGGTCGGTGATCATGTAGATCGCTCGGGCAGCAACCGGGCACCGGTTGGGGGCGTTGGTACCGGCGTGAGCCCGGAGCACGTTGTCACAGGCATGGTCTACGGTCGGCACGTGCTTGAAGAGCCTGCCCAGCCGGTGTCCGGCGACGCCCTCCAGCCGGACCTGGAGCCCACCGCATCCGATGATGCGGCGATCGCCGTGGCCACGGAGGCCGATCCCGAGAAGTCGGCCGGCGCGGTGGAGCCGGGACCGCCGATCGCGGAGGCGGCCGAGCCGGGAGCGCTGGGGGCCGAGCCGGGAGCGCCGGGGGCCGAGGCCGACGACGGGAAGTTCAAGGTCAAGCTGGCCAACTTCGAGGGGCCCTTCGACCTGCTGCTCCAGCTGATCGGCAAGCACAAGCTGGACGTCACCGAGGTCGCGCTGCACCAGGTGACCGACGAGTTCATCGCCTACATCCGGGCCATGGGCGACGACTGGGATCTCGGCGAGGCGAGCGAGTTCCTGCTGATCGCCGCGACCCTGCTCGATCTGAAGGCGGCCCGGCTGCTGCCCGCCGCCGAGGTCGAGGACGAGGAGGACCTGGCCCTGCTGGAGGCGCGCGACCTGCTCTTCGCCCGGCTGCTGCAGTACAAGGCCTACAAGGAGGCCGCCGCCCACCTGGCCGAGCTGGAGACGGCCGGTGCCAAGCGGTGGCCGCGGCTGGTCACCCTGGAGCCACGTTACGCGGAGGCGCTGCCCGAGCTGGTGCTCGGCATCGGCGCGCAGCGGCTGTTCAAGCTGGCGCTCAAGCAGTTCACCCCGAAACCGGGGCCGCCGCAGGTGTCGATCGCGCACATCCACCAGGTCCGGGTCAGCGTCCGCGAGCACGCCGAGCTGCTGCGCGACCGGTTGCGCCGGGCCGGGGTGGCCACCTTCAGCCTGCTGGTCGCCGACTGTGCGAACACGCTGGAGGTGGTCGCCCGCTTCCTGGCCCTGCTGGAGCTGTACCGGCAGAATCTGATCGACTTCGAGCAGCCGGTGTCGCTGGACGAGCTGACCGTGCGCTGGATCGGCGGCGATCAGGAGGCGGCTGAGCTGACCGTCGATGACTACGAGGGCAGTCCGGAGAAGATCGGCGACAAACCGGACCAATCGGCGGGTTCCGGGGCTGATGATGGCGGAGAGGCCGACACCGGTTCGGAGGATTCCCCGGCTGGTTCGGACGATTCGCCCGCGAGCGAGCTTGACGTCGCCGCCCCGGCTAGCGATCTTGGCGAGGGCGACGAGGCGGCCCTGGAGGAGAAACAGCAGTGAGCGACGAGCGTCCCGACTCCCTGGCCGCGCAGATGGGCGCGTGGGTGCCACCGTGGGAGCGCAGGCAAGACGAGCCGGACCGCGGGTTCCAGGCTGAGTCGGAGGAGCCGGTCCGGAGCCGGGACGCCGAGTCCGAGGAGCCGGTCCGGGGCCCGGAGGCTGAGTCCGAGGAGCCGGTCCGGAGCCGGGAAGCCGACTCCGAGGAGCCGGTCCGAGGCCCGGAGGCGGTCGACGCGCCGCAGCTGCTCCCGGAGGACGACGGCGAGGAGCCGGAGCCGACCGAGGTCGAGGTGGGGCCGGAGCTGCCGCTGCCCGAGCCGATCGAGGAAGCCGAGGAGGCCCCGGAGGCGGACGACGAGCCGGAGAGCGTGCCGGTCGACGCGCCGGCCCGGCCGGAGTTCGACGAGGCGTCCGCGGCCGGCTATCTGGCCGGGCGCCACGACGCGACGGCCGCGCTGGCCGCGGATGTCACGGACGTCACGCCCGCGCCGCCCATGGTGCCGGCGCAGGCGACCGGGCCGCGGGAGGCCGACGGCCGTACCGCAAAGGTCCTGGATGACGCCGAGCTGACCGCGGCCCTGGAGGCGATCCTGCTCGTCGTCGACGAGCCGACCAGCGAGCTGAAGCTGGCCGAGGTGCTGGAGCAGCCGGTCGAGCGGGTGGCCCGGACGCTGGACGACATCTCCGCGCGGTACACCGCCGCCGGGCACGGGTTCGACCTGCGGCGCGCGGCCGGTGGCTGGCGGCTCTACACCCGTCCGGAGTACGCGGAGTACGTGGAGCGGTTCGTGCTCGACGGGCAGTCGGTGCGGCTGACCCAGGCGGCGCTGGAGACACTCGCCGTGGTCGCCTACAAGCAGCCGGTGACCAGGTCGCGCATCTCGGCCATCCGCGGTGTGAACTGTGACGGCGTGATGCGTACGCTGGTCACTCGTGGCCTGATCGAGGAGTGCGGCACCGAGCCGGAAACCGGGGCATACCTGTACCGGACGACCGCTCTGTTCCTGGAGAAGCTCGGCCTGAACTCGGTCGATCAGCTGCCGCCGCTCGCTCCGTTCCTGCCCGACGATGTGGAAGAAGTACTCGATGCCTCAGGCTGACACCGCCGAACGCCTCCAGAAAGTCCTGGCCGCGGCCGGTGTTGGATCCCGCCGCGCCTGCGAAGACCTGATCTTCCGGCGGCGCGTCACGGTCAACGGCCGGGTTGCCAAGCTCGGCGACAAGGTCGACCCCGCCTCCGCCGAGATCTACGTGGACGGCGCCCGGGTGATCACCAACACCAAGCTGGTCTACGTCGCGCTGAACAAGCCCCGCGGCGTGGTCGCCAGCCTGGACGACGAGAAGGGCCGCACCGAACTCGCCGACTTCCTGCAGGGCAACTTCGAGCAGCGGCTGTTCCACGTCGGCCGGCTGGACGCCGACTCGGAGGGCCTGCTGCTGCTCACCAACGACGGCGCGCTCGCCCACAAGCTGATGCACCCGTCCTACGAGGTCTCCAAGACCTACCTGGCCGAGGTGCTCGGGCCGCTGCCGCGGACCGTCGGCCGGCGGCTGCAGGCCGGTGTCGAGCTGGAGGACGGCCCGGCCAAGGTCGACTCGTTCCGCCTGGTCGACGCGATCGGCAAGACCGCGCAGGTGGAGATCACCCTGCACGAGGGCCGCAAGCACATCGTGCGGCGGATGATGGACGAGGTGGGGCACCCGGTGACCCGCCTGATCCGGACCGCGGTCGGCCCGATCCGGCTCGGTGACCTGCGCCCGGGCGGTTTCCGCCACCTGTCGAACGCGGAGGTCGCCGCCCTGTTCAAGGCGGTCGGCGACGAGGTGTGACCCGGTGGGTCGCCGGCCGGCGGGCGACCGCCGGCCGGTGGCTCAGCAGGTGATCTTCGCGCCCGGCTCGTCCGCGGTCTCCAGCTGGACGATGCTCAGGCTGGAGACGCCCTGGTCGGCCAGCGGCAGCAGCGGGGAGCAGCTGAAGGTCGTCCCGACGCTGCTCACCTTGAACGACTCCGGCGTGGTCGCCTCGGTGAGCTTCTTGAGCTCCTCGGTGCCGGCGTAGGTCTTCTGCGCGTTCGCGTACGACTCGGCCTTGCTGACCAGCACGACGTCGCTGCTGCGGCCGGGCAGGTCGGTCAGGGTCGCCTTGGCGGCGTCCTTCTGCTGCGGGGTGGCGTCCAGTTTCAGCACCACCAGCAGGTTGTACTGGTGCTCGGGGGCCTGCCGCCAGCCGGCCAGCCACAGCCCGCCGAAGGTCGCGCCGGCCCCGACGACCAGCGCGAGCAGGGCCGGCAGCACCCACCCGCGGCTCGGCTGCGGGGCGGGCTCGGGCGCCAGGAAACGCCCGGACGGGGTCTTCGGCGCCGGCTTCTCGGCCGGCTCACCCGGCGGCACGGAAACATCACTCACGATCGCGGAACCTTACCGCCCCGGCGGGTTCCGCGGGAGGCTGCCGGCAGCATTGCTCCTTCGGCCGCCCCGCCGGAGCCGGCCCGGCTCATTGCTCCAGGAAGGCGTGCAGGGCGGCGTTGAAGGTGGCCGGCTGTTCCAGGTTGGGGAGGTGGCCGGCGTTGTCGATGACCGCCAGGGTGGAGCCGGGGATCAGGCGGTGCATCAGCTCGGCGTCGGCGACCGGGGTGAACTCGTCGTCGCGGCCGACGACGATCAGGGACGGGACCGTGACGTTGGTGAGCAGCTCCTGGTAGTCCTGGCGTTCGGCGCGACCGCGCAGGGCCGCCGCGGCGCCGGCCGGCGGGGCGTTGAGCATCATGGTGCGGACGTGGTCGGCGACGTCCGGCATCGCCTCGACGTTGTAGGCGGCCAGCATCTTCGACAGGTTCTCCGCGACGTAGCCGGCCATCCCCTCGGCCAGCAGCTGGTCGGCGACCCGGTTGCGGTGGGCGTGGCCCTCCGGGGTCTCGCCCTGCGCGAAGGTGTCGGCCAGCACCAGGCCGGCGATCCGCTCCGGGAAGAGCCGGTAGCACTCCATCGCGATCTGGCCGCCCATCGACAGCCCGGCCAGCACCACCTCGTCGAGGCCGAGGTGGTCGGCGAGGGCGAAGGTGTCCCGGGCGAAGGTCTCCAGCGTGGTCAGCCCGGGCACGACCGTGGAGCGGCCGTAGCCGCGCAGGTCGGCGGTGACCACCCGGTAGCCGGCGGCGGTCAGCGAGGCCACCTGCGGCCGCCACATCGAGCGGTCGAACGGGTGCCCGTGGACCAGGACGAAGGCCGGGCCGATGCCGGCGTCGTCGAAGCTGACCGTGATCCCGTTGACCTCTGCCGTGCGCGTCATGGCCACACGGTAGGAACCCGGGCCCGGCATCGGAAAGATCCAATGTCGCGAGCCTGGCTCACCCGGCGATGGTCAGCCCCGAGGTCCGCTTGAGCACGATCCGATCGATCTCGCTGTACGGCTTCCCGCTGCCGGGCAGCGCGTCCGCCAGGGTGCGCACGGTCATCGTGGTGCTGCCGCCGGTCGCCACGGGCGGCGCCACGTCGACCGCGATGAAGGCGTAGCCGTCGTAGCGGACCTGCGACCAGTCCACCGACTCGGGCACCCGGCCGCCGGTCGGCGCGCCCTTGCCCTTCTTCGGCTTGCCCTTGTCCTTGGTCCAGAAGTAGCTGTTGTCCACGGTCGAGGAGGTGTTCTCCTTGCCGCTCGGCTTGTGGCCGCGGTAGCGCTGCCCCTCGGGCAGTTTCCGCTCGCCCTTCGGGGTGACCCCGGCCGGGGGCGGCGCGTCCGGGCCGGGCGCCGGGCGGAACGGGTAGCGGGGCCGCCCGCCGGAGCCGACGCAGACGTAGGTGACCCCGTCCTGCGCCGGCAGCACGGTCGCGCCGTCCGGGGCGGCCTTGGTCCGCTTGCCGTGCCGGATCGGGTCGGTCCGCTCGAACAGGTGGTTGTGCCCCTGCACGGCCAGGTCCACCTGGTACTTGGTGAACAGCGGGTCGACCGCGGCGCGCACCCCGCCGTCCGAGGCGTGGTTGTGCGCGGTGGAGAAGGCGCAGTGGTGGAAGAACGCCACGATGAAGTCGACCCCGGACCCGGCGGCCCGCCACGCCTTGAGCGTCGAGGTCAGCCAGGTGACCTGCGCGCCGCCGGAGTAACCGGTGTTCGACTGCAGCTCCCAGGACAGCTCGTTGGCGTCCAGCGAGATCACCCCGACGTTGCCGTACCGGAACCGGTAGACCGACGGGCAGCCCTTCGGGCCGGTGGCCGGGAAGTCGAGGCGCTGCACGTGCCCGCCGTACCCGTGGGTGGGGCTGCCGCCCAGGTAGGTGGTGTTGCCGTAGAGCGGCTCCATGTCGTGGTTGCCGGTGGCGAACATCCACGGCGTGAACGCCGCCTGCGGCTCGATCTGGTTCAGGAAGACATCCCAGACGTACGGGTTGAACAGGTTCTTCCCGGCCGGGGCCTTGCCGGTCAGCGCGGTGGTGTCGTCGGCCGGCAGCCCGGTCCCGGACGGGTTGGCGTAGCAGATGTCGCCGGCCAGCAGGGTGAACGCGGGCCGCTGGGTGCCCATCAGCTTGGTGATCGTGGCGGCCGGCGTCTTGTCGGTGGCGTACTTGCCGGCGATCGGGTCGGCCGCCCCGTACGCGTTGTCGTCGAAGATCCCCTTCGGCCAGCCGGCGTGCGGCTTCTTCCAGGCGTACGCCGGGTCCTTGGGCGCGGTGTTGGTGCCGACGTCGGCGAACGCGGTGAAGGTGAACGGGGTGGCCGCCTCGGGTGCGGTGGTGAAGTGCGCGTCGCCGGTGACCGTGCCGTCGGAGAGCCGCACCCGGTAGTGGTAGACCGTGTTCGGCTTCAGCCCTTTGAGGGACGCCTTGGCGTAGAACTGGCTGCCGATCGGGCCGCCGGGGATGGCGTACTGCCCGACCAGGTGCTTGATCGCGGCCTCGACCCGGGTGCCGTACGTGCCGGGCGCGTCGCCGACGTCGACGAAGGCGCGCAGCTTGGCCGGCAGCGACCCGGTCCTGCTGACCAGCTGGGCGGTCACCGCCATCGCGTCGCGGGGCAGGTCACCCGCGCCCGGCACGAAGGACAGGTGTCTGCCGGAGACCACCACCCCGGCGCTGCCCGCCGTCCCGCCGGCCACCGCGAAGGCGCGCTGGGCCAGGCCGAACTGGCCGGTCAGGCCGGCCGCGGTCGCGGCCAGCAGCAGCGACCGGCGGGTCACCGGCTGCCGGGAGAGAAGTTGCTGGTTCCATTCGCTGAACTCGTCGACCGTGAAAGTCACATACCGAACGCTAACCGGTCATGAGCTGCTTTTTCTGGACCTTTCCCATTGCGTTCCGCGGCAACCTGGGCACCAGGTGGACGATCCGCGGCCGTTTGTGGGCGGCCAGGCGCTCGGCCACGAAGGCGATCAGCTCGTCCGGGGCGACCGGGTCGGCCACCACGAACGCGGTCACCTGCTCACCCAGGTCCAGGTGCGGGGTGCCGACCACGGCCGCCTCGTGCACCGCCGGGTGCAGCAGCAGCGCGTCCTCCACCTCGCCGGCGCCGATCCGGTACCCGCCGCTCTTGATCAGGTCGGTGGAGGCCCGGCCGACGATCCGGTGCCAGCCGTCCGGGCCGATGGTGGCCACGTCCCCGGTCGGGAACCAGCCGTCGATCAGCTCGGCCGGGCGCACGCCGTCGCCGCGCAGGTAGCCGTCGAGCAGGGTGGGGCCGCAGACCTGCAGGTTGCCGATGCTCACCCCGTCGTCCGGCAGCGGGTTGCCGACCTCGTCGACCAGCCGGGTGTGTATCCCGGCCAGCGGCAGGCCGACGTGGCCGGCCCGGCGTTCGCCGTCGGCTCGGGCGCTGACCGTGATCAGGGTCTCGGTCATCCCGTACCGCTCGACCGGGGCCTGGCCGGTCAGCTCGGCGAGCGCGTCGAAGACCGGGACCGGCAGCGGGGCGCTGCCGGAGACCAGCAGCCGGGCCCGGCGCAACGCGCGGGCGGCGGCCGGGTCGGCGGCGACCCGCGACCACACGGTGGGGACGCCGAAGTACATCGAGCCGGGTGCTTCGGCGTACGCGGAAGGGGTGGGCTTTGTCGTGTGCCGCAGCCGGGAACCGATCCGCAGCGGGCCGAGCACGCCCAGCACCAGCCCGTGCACGTGGTAGAGCGGCAGGCCGTGCACGAGCGTGTCGTCGGCGGTCCACTGCCACGCGGCGGCCAGGGCGTCCAGGTCGGCGGCGAGCGCGGCGCGGGAGATCACCACGCCTTTCGGCGCGCCGGTCGTGCCGCTGGTGTACAGCACCAGGCCGGGCAGGCCGGGGTCGGGCTCCGGCGGCACGCTGCCGGATCGTCTCGGTCCGGCTTCGATCAACTCGGCGCCGGAGTCGTTGAGGATGTGCGCGCGTTCCAGGTCCCCGGCATCCGGCGGAATCGGCACGATCGGCACCCCGGCCAGCAGGGCGGCCGTCACCGCGACCACCGTCGAGAGGTCCGGCGTCGCGTTCACCGCGACGATCCGCTTGCCGCTCAGCTCCTCGGCGAGCGCCGCGGCCCAGCCCAGCAGCTCGTGGCGGCTGACCCGCTGATCCGGGGTGACCACGAAGTCGGCGACGTCGGCGTCCTGCAGCAGCGCATCGAGCAGAGGCATGCAGTGATCATGCCCGACGTTATTCGGTTGCCCGGCCCGGCCGGGTCGGCAAGGCTGTCGCCCATGACTTACTGACGCCTCCACCCCGGGTCCTTCGCTCACCCTTCCCTGGAATGGTTGTGTCTGTTTTGTCTGCTAGCGTTGCTATTTTCGCGTCCGCTTCCAGCTGGATCGAGTCCACCGCCCTCGACCAGTGCCACCAGGTCGCCGCGCTGCCCGGCATGAAACACGTCGCCGGCATGCCCGACCTGCACCCCGGCAAGGGCGCCCCGATCGGCGCCGCGATGAGCTCCTCGGTGCTCTACCCGTTCCTGGTCGGCTCGGACATCGGCTGCGGCATCGCGGTCTTCCCGATCAAGCTCAAGCGGGTGGTGCCGGAGAAGCTCGCCGCCCGGTTCCCCGACCTCGACGAGGCCGACCACGCTTTTTTCGACGTGGCCGACGTGCCCGGCGGCTGGACCGAGAGCCTGGGCACCGTCGGCCGCGGCAACCACTTCGTCGAATTGGCCCGAGTCGGCACCGTTTTCGATTCTGACCACGCCACCCGGCTCGGCCTGGCCGCCGGCGACACCGTGCTGATCGTGCACAGCGGCTCGCGCGGGCTCGGCGAGCGGATCCTGCGCGCGCACACCGAGGTGCACGGCGCCGGGCCGGCCGCCGACCCGGCGGCCTACCTGGCCGCGCACGACGACGCGGTCCGCTGGGGCTCGCTCAACCGGCGGGTGATGGCGGCCCGGGTCGCCGACGCGCTCGGCGCCGCCTACCAGGAGCCGATCGTCGACGAGTGCCACAACTCGGTGGAGCTCCGCGACGGTCTCTACCTGCACCGCAAGGGCGCGGCTGACGGCGACCGGCGGGACGTGCTGATCGCCGGCACCCGCGGCACGCCGTCGTTCCTGGTGGCCGGGCACGCCGGCGAGGACGCCGGCTGGTCGGTCGCGCACGGCGCGGGACGCAAGATGTCCCGGGCCGACGCCCTGCGGCGCGGCAAGGTCAAGCACACGGTCGAGGAGCTTCGGCGTACGCCGGTCGGCTCGCTGGTCGTGTGCGGTGACCGGCAGCTGCTGTTCGAGGAGGCGCCGACCGCGTACAAGCGGATCGAGCAGGTGGTCGGCGACCTGGTCGAGCACAAGCTGGCCAGCAGAGTGGTGAGCACCGTGCCGGTGGTCACCTACAAGACCGCGGACCGGCGCCGATGAGCGTGCACCTGCTGATGTCGGCGGGCCGGGGGCCGCAGGAGTGCTCGTGGGCCCTCGCCCAGCTGCTGCGGCGCCTGGAGGCCGACGCCCGGTCACTGTCCGTCGTGGTCGAACGGGTGGAGACGGTCGCGGGGGAGCGGCCCGGCACCTACCGCTCGGTGCTGCTGCGGATCTCCGACGACCGGTTCGCGGCGTCCTGGACCGGGACGCTGTGCTGGCAGGCGCCCAGCCCGTACCGGACCGGGCCCGGCCGCAAGAACTGGTACGTCACCGCCCAGCCCTGCCAGGTCGGCGTCCCGCGCACCGCCTTCGACGAGTCCGAGGTGGACGTGGTGGCGATCCGGACCGGCGGGCCGGGCGGCCAGCACCGCAACAAGGCCAGCACCGCGGTCCGGGCCACCCACCGCCCGACCGGCACGGTGGTGGTCGTCGACACCGAGCGGCAGTTCACCCTGAACCGCCGGATCGCCCTGCGGCTGCTCCGCGACCGCCTCGCACAGTCCGATGTCGCCGCAGGCCAGGACGTGGTCACCGCCCGCTGGCGGATTCACGACGACCTGGTCCGCGGCGACCCGGCCCGGGTCGAGCGGCTCTGAGGCTGCCCGTGCGGCTGATCAAAGTCCGGCCAACTGGCAGCGCGCCGCCTCTGTCGGTGCCGCCGCCGATCTGTCAGGCTCGATGAGGTTCGCGGAGCCTGGGGGTGTCCGTTGGTCATGTTCCCTCGACCGGAAGAGGGACCGGAGGCGTCACGGGCGACGCCGGCCGATCAGTTCGCCGCGCCTCGGGAGGAAGCGTCCATGTCCTCGATCGAGCTCCTGATCTATCCACCCGACAGCGTCAAGGGCACCTACCCACCGGACGCCGTCACGGGCGGGGCCGATCCGGCGCCGGCGCCGGATCCGGCGGCCGAGCTGCGGCTCTTCGGGCTGCCCCAGCCGCTGCGGCAGGACGACCTGGAGCGCTGGGGCTTCGAGGTGGAGGCCCGGCCGCTGCGCTCCTACCCGCTGCGGCACTCCAGCGCCGGCACGATCCGCCCGGAGTACCACACCGTCGTGCACGCCACCGCCGGCCCGCTCCCGCGGCACCTCCAGGCGTACGGGCTCGGCCTGATGTTCCCGCCGCACACCGTGCACGCCCCCGACTCGACCACGGCCGGCGACGACTGCCCGCTCACCGCGGCCGACCACGTGCACCTGCGCCGGGCCGAGCTGGCCGCGGACGACCCGCTGCGCTCCGACCGGGTCCGGCAGATCCTCGGCTGGGCCAAACTCGGCCAGGACAACTCCGGCGTGGTCCGGGTCCTGCGCGCCGCCCTGGCCGACCAGGTCGACAAGCGCGCCGCCGCGGCCTGCGCCACCTCGACCCACCAGGCCGAGATGGTGATGCTCGGCGACGACGCGCTGACCCGCCTCGACTCCCGCTTCGTCGTGGAGCGTACGATCCTGCCGGCCGGCGCCCTGCTCGCCGACGACCAGGAGCTGGCCCACCAGTATGTGGAGCTGGTCTCGGGCGCCCCGGACGACCCCGCCGCACTGGCCGGTTTCCTGGGCGACCTGGTCGCTTTCGCCGCCGGCACCACCGGAGAAAACCTCTTGGGGTACGCGGACGGCCTCCCCGACCAGCGGGCCGCGCTGCTCGGTCTCTTCGGCCTGGTCACCGTCGACCCGTCGACGAGCCTGATGGTCCTCACCGCCGCCGGCCCGGCCCCCGACCGCGCCTGACGGTGACCGGGAAGGGTCCGGAACGCATGCTGATTGGGCCGCGACGGCGGGTGCCGGTTACGGTTGGCCATCATGACGACCTACTCCGGTCCCGCGAGGCTGACTCTCGCCGACGGCACGCTCGTGTCCGGCATGGCCTCGCTGAGCACCCATCAGCGCGGCGGCATCAACGGCTGGGGCGGCACGTTCCGCCCCGACCAGATCAGCCCCGCCGTCCGCGAGGCGGCCGACGGGCTCTCCCTGGAGCTGCCCTACGACCAGATCGGCACGGTCGCGGTCACCGGCGTCCGCAGGCTCCTGGCCACCCAGATCCTGATGTCCATCACCGGCACCGGCCCCGCCCCGTTCTGACGCCGCTGATCACGCGCCCCGCCGCCGGGCCGCCGCCGACTAGCCTCGTACCGTGACCGCAGAAGATCGGTTCCGGGTGATCGACGAGCTGCTCGGCCGCCCGTTCCCGGCGCACGAGACGACGGACGGGTTCGCCTCCAGCGGCCCCGGCCACCACGTCGTCGTCCTCCAGGCCAGCCAGGACTTCTGGGACGACCCGGACGATGACGTCGTCGAAGCGGCCGAGCGGGAGATCGACGACGCCTTCGAGTCCGCGGTGTCCGCCCTGACCGCACGCTGGGGCAAGCCCGAGCCGATCGACCTCGGCCGCTACCTGCCTAGCGAGGAGCCGGCCCCGGAACCGCTGCGGCAGCTCTGCGGGCTCAGCGGCCAGCTGCTCCTCTGGCGGCGCCCGGCGGGACGCTGGGCCGGACTCGCGGTCGGCCAGGCGGACCGTGAGTTCCCGATCATGCTGATCGCCGCGGTGGGGGCCGCGGGCGCCCCGTTCGTGGCCGGCGGAGGGCGGTGACGGTGGACGAGGCGTGGGTGCGGCGGTGGCGGGACGCGATGGTCGGGCTGGCCGAGCGGGTGCCGGTCGGGTTCCAGGACCACTTCGGGTACCCGCCGGACGAGCACGAGATCGGCGACGCGGCGACCGGGAGGGAACTGGCCGGGCTCGTCGGCGTACCGGAAAGCCTTCTGGTGTTCCATCGGGTCGTCGGGGAAGTGCGCCTTCCCGATGTGCACGTCGGATATTGGATTCACCGGCCGTCGCTGGAGGGCGATTTCCCGCATGCGCTCAGCGACGGCCGGCGAATCGTGGTTTTCGGCAGTGACGGCGGTGGTGGAATGTTCGCCCTGCCGCGGGACGCCGACGGGCCGGTTCTCCTCCTCAACGGCGGCGCCGTGGTCGGCGGCGTCCATGACGCTGACCGCATAGAGTTTTTCGCCGCGGATCTGCCGGCTTTTCTGACGTTTCTGCGGGAGCGGACCGAGGAGAATCTCAGGCGGTGAATCCGCCGTCGGCGTTGATGGCGGCGCCGGTCACATAACAGGCGTCCGGGGAGGCCAGGAAAGCGACCACCGCCGCGATGTCCGCCGGGTCCGCGTAGTGGCCCAGAGCGGTGACCTCGTTGATCGTTCCGGCCATCGGGCCGTCGGCCGGGTTCATCTCGGTGTCGGTCGCGCCGGGGTGCACCAGGTTGACCGTGATGGCCCGCGGGCCCAGCTCCCGGCCGAGTGCCTTGGTCAGGCCGACCAGGGCGGTCTTGCTCATCGAGTAGAGCGCGAAGCCGGGGAACGCCGCCCGGACCGCCACGTTGCTGCCGATGTTGATGATGCGGCCGCCGGCGGTCAGGTGCCGCACCGCGGCCTGCGCGGCGACGAACGGGGCGCGGATGTTGACCGCGACGGTCCGGTCGAGATCGTCCGGGCCGACCTGGTCGATCGGGCCGGCCAGGAACAGCGCGGCATTGTTCACCAGAATGTCCAGCCGCCCGAATGCGGCGGCGGCGCCGTTCACCGCGGCGACCACCGCGTCCGGGTCGGCGCTGTCGGCCTGGAATGCGACGGCCCGGCGGCCGGACTGCCGGATCCGCTCGACGATCTCGTCGGCCCGCGACGTGTTCCGCTGAAAGGTGATCGCCACATCATGGCCGTCCGCGGCGAGCCGCAGGGCGACGGCGGCCCCGATTCCCCGGCTGCCGCCGGTCACCAGGGCCACCCTGTTCTGCATCGTGTTTCCCATGCCGGCGAGCCTGCCGAAGAATGGTGTCCCGGTCTGGCGGGGATCGGACGTCGCATTCCGGCGACCGGTCACCGGTGAATGGTCAGCGCGGCGTCGGCGGCATCGCCGGATGAATGACGAGGCGCCGCATGGTCAGTGCCGCGACCGTGCCGAGCAGCGCCAGGATCAGGACGGCGAATCCGGTCATCGCGGTGAGCGCGGTGAACGCCTGGGTGGCGAGTCCGAGACCGATCACCGGGGCGGTCAGCCCGAGGTAACCGGCCAGGAACAGACCGGCGAGCGACTCGCCGCGGCGCTCCGGCGCGGCCAGAGCGCTGACCATGGCGACCGCGGTCTTGAACAGGGTGCCGGCGCCGACCCCGGCGATCATCCCGCCGAGCACGAAGAGCGGCAGGCTGGCCAGCGACATCCCGGCGAGCAGCAGCACCACGCCGGCGGCCTGGGCGGCGAGGCCGAGGGCGAGCTTGGCGGTCGCGGTGAGCCGGCCGGTCAGCGCCTGCGCGGCCGCGGCGGCGCCGAAGACCGCGAAGACCACGGCGCCGGCGAGCAGCCGGGACGGGTGGTGCAGGGTGCCGGCGACGAAGCCCGGGGCGACCGAGGTGAACAGGCCGAACACCGCGAACGCGGCGAACCCGGCGGCCAGGTAGCCGGCCACGGCCCGGTCGGCGGTGAACCGCTGCGGGCGGTAGACCGGCTCGGCCGGGCGCTCCAGCACGGTCTCCGGGGTCAGCGCGACGGCGGCGACGGCGACCAGCAGCAGGACGGCGAAGACGACGTACGGCGTCCGCAAAGGGGTCTGGGTGAACGCGGCGATCCCGCCGGCCAGCAGCGATCCGAACCCGAGCCCACCGGTGTTGGCCGCCGTGGAGACGATCTCGAAGCGCTGCTTCGAGGCGCCGGGGCGGTGCGCGGTGTGCAGGTCGTGCAAGTACGCGGTGGCCGTCGCGGTGATCAAGCCGACGCCCAGGCCGGTCAGGAACCGGGCGGCCAGCAGCACCGGCAGCGCCGTGCCGGCCAGGAAGAGCACCGCCGCGGCCAGCTCCAGGCCGAGCGCCGGGATGAGGATCCGCTTGCGGCCGGTCCAGTCGGAGATGTGCCCGGCGAGCAGCAGGCTGATCACCACGCCGACCGCGTAGACCGCGAACACGATGGTGCCGGTGAGGGTGGAGAAACCGTCCCGCGCCGAATAGAGCGGGTAGAGCGGGGTCGGGACGGTGGAGAACGCCATCGCGATCAGGAACGCGCCGGCGATCATCCAGAACCCGGCGCCGTGCCGGGTGGTGACCGGAGCGGGAGCCAGAAGAGTCATGCCGACAGCTTCCGCACCAGCGAGCATCACGTCCAACGAATCATTTCGAAGGTGACCATCAAGATCTGCGATACTTGCGGCGTGGAGCTGCGCCAGCTGGAGTACTTCGTCGCGGTCGCCGAGGAGCAGCACTTCTCCCGGGCCGCCGAGCGGCTGCACGTGGTCCAGTCCGCGGTGTCCGCCGCGATCAAGACGCTGGAGCGCGAGCTCGGCGTCCCGCTGTTCGACCGCAACGCCAAGCGGGTGCTGCTCACCGACGCCGGCGCGGCCCTGCTGCCGCGCGCCCGGACCGCCCTGGACGCGGCCCGCGACGCCCGGGACGCGGTCGACGAGGTGCGCGGCGGCCTGCGCGGCACGCTGCGGCTCGGCGTGCTCACCTCGATCCGGCTGCTCGACCTGCCCGCCCTGCTCGGTGAGTACCATCGCCGCCACCCCGGCGTGCTGCTGCAGACCAGCGCCGCCCCGTCCGGCTCGGCCGGCCTGGTCACCGCACTCACCGAGCACCGTCTCGACCTGGCCTTCGTCTCGCTGCCCGGCCCGCCGCCACCCGGCATCCGGCTGCTCCCCCTGGCGTCCGCGCAGCTCGACCTGGTGGTGCCGCCCGGCCACCCGCTCGCCGGCCGGGAGTCGGTGCCGATCACCGAGCTGGCCGGCCTGGACTTCATCGACTCGCCGGCCGGTTACGGCAACCGGGCGGTGGCCGACCGGGCGTTCGCCGCGGCCGGGGTCCGCCGCCGGGTCACCATCGAGATCAGCGACATCGGCACCGGCGCCGACTACGTGCGGCACGGGCTCGGGATCACCCTGCTGCCCCGGTTCCTGCTGGACGGGATCACCGGAGTGGCGGTGCTGCCGGTGACCGGCGCGGACCTGCGCTGGCCGTTGTCGCTGGCGATGCCCGCCGACCGCACGCCGGGCGCCGCCACCCGCGCGCTGATCGACCTGGTGTCGTAGGGGACTTTTCCCTACCCCGGGACTGCGGTCAGCAGGATCGAACCCGACCGGCGCGCTGCCTAGCGTCAGGACCATGCGAAAACATCGACGGATCATCGCGGCATTCCTGCTCACGGCGGTCGCCGTGGGGGCGGTGAACACGCCCGCCGCCGCGTCACCGGCCATCGACCGCGGTGCGCTGCTGGCGCAGCACCCGCTGACCACCTACGAGTCCGGGGCCGAGGTCGGCTCGGCGCTCACCGCCGCGGGTTTCCACACCCCGAGTTCCCGGTACGGCGTGAGCCTGCACCAACTCGTCTACCGCACGGTCGACGCCCACGGCCGTCCCACCGCGGCCAGCGGTCTGCTGGTCCTGCCCCGCACCGGCGACCGCCACCTGCGGACGGTGTCGTTCGGCCATGGCACCTCGGTCTACCGCGGCGACGCCCCGTCGGTCGCCCCGGACGACATGTTCCTGTCCGGCCCGGCGATCACCTTCGCGTCCACCGGGTTCGCCGCGGTCGCCCCGGACTACCTGGGACTGGGCGCCGGCGCCGGCCCGCACCCGTGGATGGACGTGCCGACCGAGACCAGCGCCTCGCTCGACCTGCTCCGGGCGGCCCGCACGTTCGTCGCCCGGCAGGGCCGCACCCTGGACCGGGAGGTGTACGCGGCCGGCTTCTCGCAGGGGGCGTCGGCCGCGCTCGGGCTGGCCCGGGCCCTGCAGGGCGGGGCGGACCCGTGGTTCCGGCCGGCCGCGGTCGCCCCGATCAGCGGGGCCTACGCGATGCGGCGGGTGGAGATCCCGGCGGTGTTCACGCCCGAGGTGACGCCGAAGCTGGGGGCGGCGTACATGGCGTACCTGCTGTCGTCCTACGACCGGCTGCACGACATCTACCGCGACCCGCGCGACGTGTTCGCCGCGGGCTACACCGGCATGGGCGAGCTGTTCGACGCCAGCCACCCCGGCCCGGAGGTGATCGCCGGTGTGCCGGACTCGGTCGGCGAGCTGCTCACCCCGCGCGGGCGGGAGCTGCTGCTGCACCCGAACGCCCGGTTCGCCGCGGCGCTGCGCGAGGCGGACAGCGTCTGCGAGTGGCAGCCGGCGGTGCCGGTGCGGCTTTACGTCAGCCCCGGCGACGAGCAGGCGGTCACCGGGAACGCCACGGCGTGCCGGTCGTCGTTCGCCGCTCGCGGCGCCCGGGTCCCGGCGGTCGACGTGGGCGTGGACCGCTCCTTCAGCGGGATGGTCCACGAGGGCGCCGAGCTGCTGGCCGTGCCGCGGATCGCGGAGTGGTTCAGCGCCCTGGCCGGGTCCCACTGACGGGCCGGCGGCTGGGCCGGCGCTGCTGGCCGGGCGGACGGGGGTCCCGCGCGGGGATTAGTCCGGATCGGCGGGCCGGAACGATCATCGGATCGTCCGGCCCGCTGGTCCGGCAAAAGGGATGATGTTCTCTAGCAGTACTAATACCGACAGTCCTAGCGTGAGAGGCGAAATCCGATCTTCTTGAGGACAGCCATGCACCGTCGTCACCCGTCCCACCCGGCCGCCGTCCGCCGCCGCGCCGCCTTCGCCCTCTTCCTGGTCACCACCGCCGTCCTCGGCGGCGTCCACGACCTGGTCACCGGCCCGCCACCGCACTGCCCGCCCCACCACAGCTGCCACTGACCACCGGCCGGGCTGCCGGAATGTCCGGGTCCGGGCAGCTGGCTCCAGCGAGGATCGCCACCAGATCGGCGGTGAGCCCCTCGGGCGACCGTGACTCCGGCAGCACTCACAGGGCGCCCCCGGCCTGTAGAACCCGTGCAGAGAGGCCACCCACCGCCGGTGCACGGCAAGGATCTGCGGCATTGCCCGCTGCTGGTCACTCTGCGGGCCGCGGGTCATAAAGCGCGAACTCCCGCTCGTCCGGGGGCTCGAACTGGCGGCGCCATCGGTCGAGGTCGGACCGCTGGATGGGCGGGTCCTCCATGGCGCGCGCCTGGATGCGGCGCCAGAGTTCGTCGTTCGGGACGTCGAGGTGTACGAGCTGGACCGCGGCGCCGAGCTGCCGCGCCTGGAGCCGGAGGGCATCACGTTCGGAGCGGGCCCACGTCCCCCACTCGATGATCACGGTGGTGCCGACGCTCAGGAGTTCCCGGGCGAGCGACCACTGCAGGGCTTCTATGCGGTCGCGCATCTCGGCGTCCCACAGGGTGACGCCGAGCGCGGCCATCCATTCGTCGGGACCGAGCCGGACACCCCGCCGCCGCGTGGCGATCTCCTTGGCCGTGGTGGTCTTTCCGCTCCCCGGGAGCCCGCAGACGATGACGAGGAGCCCGCGCGGCGATTCACTGTTCACGTACGCCATCGTCCCGTGCCGCCGTCAAGCGGGCAGCAGGTCCCGGCTACGCACGGTAGCCCTCGAACAGGGGGCCGCCGGCGCTGTCCAGCACCTCGGTGGCGAGCGCGGCCGGGTCGTCGCGCGACGCCAGCCAGCGCTCGGCGAACGCCGGGTCGTGTTCACGCAGGTCGCGCAGGAGCCACTTGCCGGTGCTCAACCAGCGGCCGGCCAGCGAGAGGAACGCCTCGGCGGTGCCGGTCCACAGCGTCGCGGCGATCACTGTGCGTTCACCGGGGTCGGTGGCGTGACGCAGGTCGTCGAGGCCGTCGGTCAGGCCGTACCGGAGCCAGTCCTGCTCGGCGGTGGTGAGCGGGCCGGGCCCGGCGGCGAGGATCTCGCCGCACCGCGCCGGGAGCTCTCCCGGGTCGCCGCAGAGGACGACGCCGTCCGCCAGCATGCGATGCGTGCTCGGCTTGCGCTGGGCCAGCTCGCTCGCCAGGAAGCCGGCGAGCCGGTCGCTGGTGTGCACGAAGAACTCCACCGGCCAGCCCCGGTGCCGCAGGCTCTCCCGATGGCCCGGGTCGGTCTCGTCGAGCACCACGATGTCCAGGTCGGAGCCGGCCGTGCGGCGCGGGCCGACCACGCTGCCGGTGAGCATCGCCCACTCGGCCGCCGGGAAACGATCGAGGACCAGTTCGCGGGCGACATCCACCGGATCCACGGATAGCTCCCTCTCTGACCGTTTCCGGTCACGCTGGGCGGAACGTTCGATCGATGATCACCCGTTGGTGCGAATCCGGCAAACTTTTTCGAGGTTTTTGGAACACCGCTCTGACCTGCGGTTTTCCGGGTCTTTCCGGGGCTCCGGAGGCCCCGGGCGGAGGACCGGCGTTGAACCGCCCGGCCGACTGCCCCCGTATGGCCCCCCAACCGGTGAACATCGACGTCCCACGACGAGGAGTGCTTCATGAGGTCGCGCGCGTACCGACGCAACCAGGGGATTCAGGGCAACCGCCGGAAGGCGATCGGCGCGGCGGTGGTCGCCGGAGTTCTGGTCGCCACCGGCGTGGCCGGGGTCCAGCTGGCGAACGCGAGCACCCAGCCCAAGGCGGCCGATCTGGTGAGCGTGGACGGTCAGCAGTTCGACATCTCTCAATGCAAGGAGCTGCAGGTGAACGCCGGCAGCGTGGTCTGCGACGGCGAGGAACTGCAGCCGGTCGCGGCCCAGGACGCGGGCGCCGCGGCGATCGCCTCGGCGCAGGCCCTGGAAGCGGCGTGCGACCAGTTCGCGGCGGACGCCGCGGCGGCGACCGGGGAGCAGGCCGGGCAGGCGGCGGAGCAGAGCGCGGCGGAGAACAAGGCCGCGAACAAGAAGCTGGCCAAGAAGTACCTGAAGGCGCTGAAGAAGGCGGCCGGCAAGGGCGCGGAGAAGGGCGCCGACAAGGGCAACGGCAAGGGCAAGGGCGCCGCTGAGCAGGGCGCGGCCGGCGAGCAGGGTGCCGCAGACGACCAGAACGCCGGCGACCAGGGTGCGGCCGGGGACCAGGGCGCGGCTGCCCAGGCGGTGACCTCGGCTCAGGCGACTCTGCTGCAGGCTTGCCTCGCGCTGGCCGACGCCAAGGCGGTGGCCGGGGCGGCCGGCGCGGGCGCCGAGGACCAGGGCGCCGGTGCTGAGGACCAGGGTGCCGGCGAGCAGGGTGCGGGTGCTGAGGACCAGGGTGCCGGCGAGCAGGGTGCCGGCGCTGAGGACCAGGGCGCGGCCGAGGAGGCGGGCGCGGCAAACGACGCCGGAGCGGCCGGCAAGGCTCCGGCTGCCAAGAAGTGACGCGCTGAGCGTACGGAAACGGGGTGGGCCTTCGGTGCCCACCCCGCCCGTTTTCCTGCGGTCTCGCACCGGGAATTCCTACAGTTCAACTCATGCAGCGAAGCACCCGGGCGCTGGCCGCGCTCACCGCCGGATTCGCGGCCGCCGCGCCCCTTCCGGCGCCGCCGCCACTGCATCAGGGCTCGATCGTGACCTGGTCGGACAGCACCCGGTGCCTGACCGGCGGGGCGGTCGGCAGCGTCCTGAGCACCCGGCCGTGCTCGAACGGGGCGGTGGGCCAGCAGTGGTTCCAGGCGAGCACCGGCGCGTTCTACAACGGCGAGAACTGCGTTCGCGCGGAAGGCACCGTGGTCCGGGTCGCGCCCTGCGACGGCGCCGATCCGGCGCAGGACTGGTGGTTCGTCAAGGTGATCCGCAGCGGCCGCCACGGCCGGTGCCTCACCGAGGAGACCGTCGACCGGGCCGGCACCGGAACGGTCCGCCTGCGCGACTGCACCTGGCGCCGCGACCAGAAGTGGCGCTCCGGCTCCTGACCGGCCACCGCCGGGATGTCCGATCGCTCGTCCAGCGCCCGCCCGACCAGCTCGACCCGCTCGGCCGGTGAGGCGGCGTCCAGCGTGATGGCGAAGTCGCCCGCCTCATCGTTCTCGAACGGCTCCACACCCCAGGTCCCCACGGCAGCCATCCTGCCCGACCGAGCTTCGGCCGGAGCCGGGCGGTGGGGTGGGTTCGACTGCCTCGTCCGGCCGGGGTGGACCGTGCCGGAACGGCGCTCGCGGGCGGGCGGCGTGCGAGCCGTTGGCCCGGTCGATAATGATGGGGATCATGGCGACCATCTATGACGTCGCGCAGCGAGCGCAGGTCTCCCCGGCCACCGTCTCCCGGGTGCTCAACGGTCAGGCCACCGTCGACCCGGATCTGGCCGCCCGGGTGCAGAGCGCGGTCCGCGATCTCAACTACCGACCGAACAGCGTGGCCCGCAACCTGCGCCGCAGCCGCACCACGCTGTGGGCGGTGATCATCTCCGACGTGGCGAACCCGTTCTTCACCGCGCTGGTCCGCGGCGTCGAGGACGTCGCCCAGCGGGCCGGCTACTCGGTGGTGCTGTGCAACAGCGACGAGGACCCGGGTAAGGAGGCGAGGTACGTCACCGCCGCCCTGGAGGACCAGATGGCCGGCGTGATCATCTCCAGCGCCGGGGAATCGGCGAACGTCAACCGGCTGATCGAGGCGGGCACTCCGGTCGTGGCGATCGACCGGCAGATCAGCGGCGCCCGGGTGGACAGCGTCCTGGTCGACAACGAGCACGGCGCCGAGTTGGCCACCACGCACCTGATCGACCACGGCTACCGGCGGATCGCCTGCATCACCGGGCCGAGCCAGCTGTCGACGGCGGTGCAGCGGCTGCGCGGCTACCAGCGGGCGTTGACCGCGCGCGGGCTGGCGGCCCCGGCCGAGCTGGTCCGGCACGCCGACTTCCGGGAGGACGGCGGGTACACCGCGATGGCGTCGCTGCTGGACGCGGGCGACCCGCCGGACGCGCTGTTCGCCGCCAACAACCTGATGACCGTCGGCGCGGTCGAGTGCCTGGTCGACCGGGGCGTCACCATCCCGGCCGGGATGGGCGTGGTCGGGTTCGACGAGATCCCCGGGGCGCGGCTGTTCCGGCCGTCGCTGACCACGATCGCGCAGCCGACCTACGAGCTGGGCCGGACCGCGGCGACGCTGCTGGCCGAGCGGATCGCCGAGCCGGACCGGCCACAGTCGACAGTCACCCTGCTCACCGAGCTGAAGGTGCGGGAGAGCAGCCGGCGCTGAGCGTCAGCGGCTGCACCGGACGACCCAGAAGGCGCCGACCGAGGCCACCTTGCGCCTGGTGACCGGGGTCGTCCCGGCGCACTTCTTCGGCTCGTCGACTCGGTAGATCCCGAGGTATTCCGGGGAGGCGATCAGCGCCGGATCGTCCTGGTGGAAGTAGAACGACCGGTAGTTGCGGACGAAGTAGACACTGCCGCGCAGCTCGATCTGCGCGTGGGCGCGGAACTCGCGCGGGTCGACGTCGCGGTAGAACAGCAGGTAGAGGTAGTTGAGCGGGATGCCGTCGGAGAGGTAGACCGGCTGGCCGGGCGCGGTGTGGCGTTCGGCGACGGTCAGCGCCCGGTCCAGGCCGGCGGCGAACCGGGTGCGGACCAGGTCGTTGTAGCCGGTGAAGTAGTCCTGGACGAAGGCGGCGTGGTAGAGCAGCGCCACCGACAGGACGGCGGCGATCACCGCGCGGCCGGCGCGGGCCTCGGCGATCGACCGGGCGATCCCGTCCAGGCCCAGCGCGGCCAGGATGATCAGCGGGAGGAAGAGCGCGTTGATCCGGTTGACGTTGAGCTGGACCAGGAAGAACATCGGCAGGGTGGCGCCCAGCCAGAGCAGCGGGACGTCGGTCCGGCGCCGGAGGGCGAAGTAGCCGCCGACCGCGGCGAGCGGGATGATCACCAGGCCGAACGGCAGGTAGGGCGACATCACGTTCCACGGCAGGCCGTCGTCGAAGCCCCGCACGGCGAAGCGCACGTTGTCGGCGACCAGGCTGTCCGTGTTGATCTCCGAGACCCGGCTGCCGGGCAGCAGTGGCACCCCGAACGGCAGCGCGGACACCCAGCCCGGCGCCCGGTGCAGGATCTGGTTGACCAGCAGGAACATTCCGTACGGCAGCGCCACCAGGCCGAACAGGGCGACGCTGGCCGTGGTGGCGAGCGGGCGGCGGCGTACCGTGCCGAACCGGACCGCCAGGAAACCGGCCACGAACAGCACGACCACCAGGGTCGCCGCCGCGTAGGCGTAGAAGACCAGCGCCATCGGCATCAGCGATACCGGCAGCAGCCAGCGCCGCTCCGACTGGTGGGCCACCACCAGCAGCCAGACCGCGATCAGCATCACCGGTGGCAGCAGGTTCGACTCCAGCGACCAGCGCGACATCATCACGTGCCACGGACAGGCCACCAGCAGCAGCGCCGCGAGGATCCCGGCCCGGCGCCCGGCGAGCCGGGTGGTGAGCGCGTAGGTGACCGCGACGGTCAGCACGCCGAGCAGGGCCGGCAGCAGCCGCACGGCCAGCGGCGTCGGACCGAGGACCGCGACGAAGGGCATGTTGAGGTACGACAGCAGCACGTTCTGCCCGCTGCCGAAAGCGGTGAAGTAGGCGGGCCAGCGGGTGCCCCACCGGTCGGTGCCGGCGCTGAGCAGCGACAGCGTCTCGTAACCGGCCGACACCTCATCCTGGTTCAGCCCGTGCGGCACCCCCGGGAACCGGTAGAGCCGGACGGCCGCCGCGATCACCAGGATCAGCGTCAGCGCGAGCCATGGCCGGCGTTCCGTGCTCGATCCGGACCGGCCGGTGTCCGCGGGGGACACCCGGTCCAGGATGGTGGTAGTGGTGTCCATTTATCCCCCGTGCCGCATTCCGCACCGCAATCTAGCGGAGCGGCGGGGGTGGCGGATTCGTCGCGAGCGACCATTCGATCAGTGGTCATCACGCGTTCACCGGAGAATGGCCGGGGCGCCTCCTTCGGCGCCCCGGCCCCTTTGGATCAGGCGATGGTGCAGGTGGCGCCGTTCAGGGTGAAGGCTGTCGGGCGCGGGTTCGTACCGGTGGTGGTGCCGTTGAAACCGAAGCTGGTGGACGCTCCGGGCGCCAGGGTGCCGTTGTAGGTGAGGTTCGTAGCGGTCACCTGGGTGCCGGACTGGGTGACGGTCGCCGACCACGCCTGCCCGGCGCGCTGGCCCGCGTCGTACGCGAAGAGCAGTTTCCAGGTGTTGATCGTGGTCTGGCTGGTGTTGGTGACCGTGACGGTGGCGGTGAAGCCGGAACCCCAGTCGTTGGTGCTGTAGCCGACGCGGCACGGGCCGGTCGGGGCCGGGCTGGCGCTGGCGCTCGGACTCGGGCTCGGACTCGGGCTGTCGCTGACGCTGGGGCTCGGGCTGGGACTCGTGGTCGGTCCGCCCGGCTCGGCGCCCCAGACCAGCGTGCTGCCCTCGTAGAGCGGCACGGTCGCGTTCGGACCGGCCGTGGCCTGGTACGACGGGTCGTTGGACGGATCCCACCGGCCGCCCTCGACCACCCCGATCTTGAGCTGGACCTCCATCCGGTGCGCGGACTGGCCGGCCGGGGCGATCGTCCAGCCGGTGCAGTCCACCTCGACGTACCAGAGCGAACCGGACGCCTGCCTGGCCGCGGTCGGGCCGGGGCAGCCCTGGGTGTAGGGCGACGACACGGCCAGCGCCGAGTCGTCGTCGCGGGTGAAGTAGTAGCGGAACCGCGCGTGGGTCAGCGCCCGCGCCGGGAACGCCGACTTGTTGTAGACGATCGCCTTGATCCCGGTGCTGCGCGTCTCGTTCTGCATCACCGTGGTCTCCACCGACATCTCGGCGATGTCCGGCTTCTCGGCCTGCGGGAAGTTCGCCAGCGGAGCGCCACCGAACTCACCCTGCAGCGCGGCCAGCGCCGAGGTGAAACCGGCGTTGTAGTCGGTGGCCACCTCGTTCATCACGTAATCGCCGCGGTTGTCGGCGTACTTGTCGTCCGGCGCGGACGGGCCGCCGACCAGCGCGCCGTACAGGGTGTGCCGGGTCTGCTCGGGCACCTGCTGGCTGTCCCACCAGGAGCCGTGCGCGGTGCGGTGGTGCGGGTTCTTCGGCGGGTTCGCGCCGAAGCCGATCACGTAGCTGGCCTTGCGCGGGTTGTCGCCGAGCGCGTAGTTGATCTGCCGGACCGCGAAGTCGTGGTAGCGCGCCTTGCGGGTCTGATCGGTCGTCACGCCGCTGTAGACCAGCGCGGCGAAGGCGGTGTTGGCCGCGTAGCGCAGCGATCCCCAGCTGTCCACGAAGACCTGGCCGCCGGGGGAGGTGCGCACCTTGTCACCGTTCACCCCGACGGTGAACCAGTCCAGCCAGCGGTTCGCGTCGTCGAGATACTTCTGCTTGCCGGTCAGCTGGGCGAGCAGCACATAGTTGCCGAACTGCTTGTTGTCCCAGGCGATCGTCCACTTGTAGGACTTGGTGGTGCTCTGCGGCTCGTTGCCCTGCGCGTCGTAGCCGGCCTCGGCCTTCGCCAGATACGACGTGTCGCCGGTCGCCCGGTAGAGCCAGATCGCGCCCCACACCAGCTCGTCGGCGTAACCACTCCACGACTTGTAGAAGGCAGCCGCGTCGGTGATGCACTCCGAGTAGGCGCGCCGCACCGTGTCCGCGAAGGTGTACAGCTGCTTGGCGTGGGTGAGCAGCGTGTCGGCGTAGGCCGGATCGGTCGGGCGGAAGACCATCGAGCTGGCGGCCATCGCGGCGGCCGTCTCCCCGGCCAGGTCGCTGCCACCACAGGTGGCGTCTATCTTGTACGCCGGACGCGCCATCGGCAGCACCTCGGCCGGTCCCCACCACTTGTGGTCCGCGTCGCCGTTGCCCACCTGGCCGTACAGGACGGTGGCCGACGGGTGCGCCTTGATGAAGTAGTCGTTCGGTACGCGCAGGTTGTTCAGCAGGTGGGTGAGCTGGCCGGAGGCGGCGTAGGCGGCCCGGTTCTGCACCGCGCCCCAGGCCAGCATGGTGGTGCTGAACGCCATCGGCAGCCCGAACTTGACGTGGTCACCGGCGTCGAACCAGCCGCCGGTGAGGTCCAGGCCGGCGTCGGCGCCGTCGGTCATCGCCGCGTCGCCGCGCCAGGAGACCCGGCTCCAGTCGGGCTTCTTGCCGGCGATCTGGGCCTCGTAGAACAGCAGCGACTTCTGCAGCGCCTCGCCGTAGTTGTAGGCCGGCTCGGCGGCCTGGGAGGGCCGCGCCATGACGGTGACACCCACCATGAGCAGCAGCGCGAGTATGGCGTTCCGATACGCCCGTGGCATCGACCCGCTCCCTTCGGACTGGTGAGTGGGAGCGCTCCCACTGCGTTACGTCGAGTTAATACATTGATGCCCTTCTTGTAAAGATGGCTTCTGGAGAGACGGTCCTCAGCTCACCGGCCGCGAGGAGAAGCGCCACCCACCACGCGCCGACGTCGATGCCGACAGTCTCGACCGGAGCGGACTTCTCCACTTGGAGCAGCAGGTCACTCACACCATCCCGCTGGTCACAGCGTCGGTCACGCTCCGCAGCACAAGGCCACCGGCAGAGGGAGCGGACCCAGCCTCACAGGGGGTGTGGTGCTCCAAAGATCTCGGCGGCATCGAGCCGCACGGAGGGTGAGGCGCTGGCTGCGGACGTGTGCCTGCCCAGTCGCATCATCAGGTACGGATGGTTGAGGTCCGGCACGGCACGGCTCAGGGCTTCGCGGGCCTGGGTGTTCTCGATCGGTGCGCTGAACGGTAGTACCGACACGGCCAGTTGGGTGGCGACCAGCCAGCCGGTGGAGAGTGTCTCGCCGGCGTGCAGCCACTCGATGTCTTGATCGCCTCGACCGTGCAGAACGGCGAAGGTCGCCGCCCGGTCGTGGTCTCCGGGCCGGGTGGGCAGGCGCAGGCGGTCGACGGTGCCCAGGATGCGGTCGGCGCCGGTCCACAGCGTCAGTTGTTCGTGCCATTGCGCCTCGGTTGCCTCGACGTGCCGCGCGTGGGCGGCCGCTAGCGTGAGCGTGAGGATTTCATCGGGGCGCAGGATGTGCACGCTGATGTCGGGTGAGGTGAATGCTCGGCTGAGGGTCCGCAGATCGAGTGCCCCGAGCGGGCTGCCGGTGACGGGGCGCAGGTCGGTGTGCCGCTGCCGGATGGCCCGGGCCAGTCCGGCGGTGCCGGCGCTCACCGGGGCGGGTCCGTCGATGCGCAGATGCGCCACGTGGTGGGTGCTGCCCGGGCGGGGGCGTCGGTGGACGGTCGCCCGCCAGCCCTGGGCGGCCAGGGCGAGACGGGCGTGGTGCAGGGCTGCCCCACAACTGATCATGTCGAGGTGCCCGATGCGGCCGCGGCCGCCGTTCATGCGATCGGGATCCAGATACAGGTCCATGGCGTTACCGGTCAGGCGCCATCGCCAGGGCTGTGTGTTGTCGGCCGACGGCGCGCGCCCTGCTGCGACGGCGGCGCGGTACAGAGCCTGGGTCAGGACTCTCGGGCTCACCGGACGTGTCGGGTGTCGCGTGTATGGGGTCATCGGATCGCCTGTCGGCGCGGCGGCGCCGGACTGCTGCCGGCCAAGTGGCCGCCCTCGTCCTCCCAGGCGTCCTCGGCCGCGGCGACTGGTGGTGGTGCGCTGGGTGTCAGGGGGATGTGCTGGGCGTGAATGAGGTTGGAGGCGGTGGCAGCGAGGATCATCGCGGCGCCCGCTGCGGCGGCCGTGGTGTGCGGGGGGACGACCAGCAGGTCAACGCGCGAGCGGTTGGCGCAGATCGCGGTGAGCAGACTGGGAACCTGGCTGGTGAAGTAGCCCAGCCGCAGGACGCGTCCGGCCACGCCCAGACGCTGAGGGTGGGTGTTCCAGCCGTCGGCGCTGAGGATCAGCCGGGTCACGGGTCCGCGGAGGGTGTCAATGGCCAGCACGAGGCCGGGCAGTTCGGTCACGGGATCGGTCGAACGCGGCCACCAGCCGCCGTCCAGCAGGGTATGAGTGGAGCAGGTGGGTTCCAGGCGCAGTCGTGGGGGCAGTGGCGGCGACAGGGAGGCGAGTGGCATGTCGCGGGGTGCCGTGGCCGTCATGGCAGGGCCTTTCCGCCCGTCGCCGGTGTCACGAGTACAGTCCGGCGGCTGGCCAGGAGTTGAGCGTGCGCTGGGTTCGATCGGGCCGGTCAGTTGCCGTGGCCCGGGCGGTACAGGTGGCGCGGTGGGGCGATGCGGGCGGTGCCGATCACTACGGCCAGGATCGTCGCGCTGACGGCCGCGCTCAGCAGTGCCAGGGCGAGGGGCAGGTTGGTGTCCGTCCACAGGAAGTTGACTTCGACGCTGCGGTGTTCTGCCCCATGAAGTCGATCAGCACCACGCACGGCAACGCGGCGCAGCGGACGGCGAATCCTGCGGTGCCGGTGCGGGTATGAGGTACCCGGTCATCGGTCGCCGAGGCGGCGAGCCAGGGATGCCGTCTGGTGCCGGAACGGTTCGCAGACGGTGGCGATTACTGGACACGACATCCCCCTCGGGGGAGAGCCGGTGTGGCGGGCACCTCGAAGGTGGGATGTCGTCGATTCCGGGATGACCCCACCCTACGCCTGTTCAGTTCGGCGAAGACGACTCTCAGGGTGCCGACTTAAGCTGACCGACACGAAACGACGCGCCGCCCCGCTGGGCCCCGGGGTCCCATGACCCCATTCCTGTGCGCCCCTCGCGCCATTTCCGGGCGGGCGACCAGGTCCGGCAGCCGGTCGCCGGCTACCGCCAGGGAGCGCGGTGGACGCGCGCTCGGATTGCGGCCATCTCCAGGAGGCAGGCCTTCCCTGGACGGTTCCGCCCGGCAGTCGCCGTTGTCCGCTTCGGGTAGCCGTTCACGCCGGTGGCACGCCGTCACGCGTTCAGGTAGGCCAGCACGGCCAGTACCCGGCGGTTGTCGTCGTCGGAGGGAGGCAGGTCGAGTTTGGTCAACATGTTGTTGATGTGCTTGCTCACGGCCTTCTCCGTGACACCGAGCTGGGTCGCGATCGCGGCGTTGGATCGGCCCTGTGCCATCTCCCCGAGCACTTCACGTTCGCGGGCGGTGAGCACTGCCAGTGGCTCTCGCCGGGCGAGCAGCCGTGAGATCACCTCGGGGTCCATGGCGGTGCCGCCGCCGGCCACCCGGTGGACGGCGTCGACGAAGTCGCTGACGTCGGCGACTCGGTCTTTGAGCAGGTATCCGATGCCGCCGTGCGGGGTGCTGAGCAGCTCCCGGGCATAGAGCGGCTCCACGTGCTGGGACAGCATGAGAACCGGCAGGCCCGGCAGCCGGGTCCGGGCGGCGATGGCTGCTTGCAGACCTTCGTCGGTGAAGGTGGGCGGGAGGCGTACGTCCAGGACGGCCACGTCGGGCCGATGTTCGAGCAGGGTGGGCAGCAGCGCGGGGCCGTTGTCGACAACCGCGACGACGTCGAAGTCGAAGGCGACCAGCAGCCGGGTCAGGCCGTCCCGGAGCAGGGCGTGGTCCTCGGCGATCACAACGCGCACGGCAACTCCATGGTGATGACGGTCGGGCCTCCGGGTGGGCTCGACAGCATGATCGTGCCGTCGAAGGCGGCGAGGCGGCGTTCGATACCGCGCAGTCCGGTGCCGGCAGCCGGGTCGGCGCCGCCTCTGCCGTCATCGGTGACGACCATCGTCAGCAGACCGGCAGCGTAGCGGGAGAACACCGACCCGTGATGAGCGCGGCTGTGCCGGATGATGTTGGTCAGCGCCTCGGCGACAGCGAAGTAGGCGGCGGATTCCAGCGGCAGGTCGGGCCGTCCCGGCAGGTCGACGTCGACGGTGATCGGGATCGGCAGGCTGAGCGCCAGCGCCCGGACCGCGCCGGCGAGCCCGCGTTCGGCGAGCACTGGCGGGTGGATGCCGCGGACGAGGTCCCGCAGCTCGGCCAGTGCGGTGCGGCTGGACGCCCGAGCCTCGGCGAGCAGTTTGTGGGCTTCGGCCGGGTCACGGTCGATGAGGTTGTCGGCCAGGCCGATCGTCATGCTCAGCGAGGCGAGACGGGCCCGGGCGCCGTCGTGCAGGTCTCGTTCGATGCGGCGCAACTCCGCCGCCTGGGCGTCCACCGTCCCGGCGCGCGTGGCGGTCAGCTGGGTGACGCGCAGCCGAAGCTCGGCCGCCCGGGTGGGAGCGAGCAGCAGCCGGGCGAACAGCGCGTCGACGCGGCGCAGCCACGGCGCCAGCCACAGCCCGGCGGCGAGGATGAGGACGCCCTGCGGCACGGACAGCAGACCGGCGAGGAACGTGTCGATGGACCAGACCGCGCCGTAGCCGTACCAGCCGGTGCCCAGCCAGATCCACGACGGCGTCAGCGTCAGGCCCAGCAGCCCGTACAACGGCACCAGCACACCGACCGCTCCGAGGATCAGCCCGACGGCGGCTCCCGGCGCCAGCCAGGCCAGGTCACGCCACGTGGCCGGATCCGTCACCGTCCAGCGGAACCGTTCCCAACCATCGGCGACGCCACGTTCCGGCAGCGGATGATAGGGACGAGTGATCAGCACACCGGTCTGCGACGCACGGCGGCGCTCCAGGTCGGTGCGCTTGCGGACCAGCGTCATGGTCCACGGGACCAGGGCCAGCCCGAGGTACGGCACCGGCGTCAGCACCAACGCCACGACCGCGACGGCCAGCAGCGGAATATTGGTCAGCGCCAAGCCGATCGCCGCCACGGCGTCCAGCACGCCGCGCACGCCCCGCCGGGCACCACGGCCCAGGCCCGCGGCGTCAACGCGCATTCTCACGAACTCCACGACCTCCCGTCGGTGCCGGCTGCGGTGGTGGTAGCACCACCGGGACGAGGGTCCTAGCGCTCCTGACGATGCGCATCACGAGCGGTTGGATGGACACATGACAACTCTGACATCGGCACCGACCGGCAGTGACTTCGCCGTCCTGGCTCGCCGCATCAACGCGGAAGGCCTGATGGAGCGCAGGGCCGCCTATTACGTTGCCCGGATCAGCGTCGTCGCGCTCATGTTCCTCGGCGGGTGGACCGCGTTCTTCCTGATCGGCTCGTCCTGGTGGCAGATCGTGACGGCGGCGTTCCTGGCCATCACGTTCACCCAGGTGGGGCTGTTGGCCCACGACCTCGCTCACCGGCAGGTGTTCCGCACGAAGCGACCGGGCGAGATCGCCGGCCGGATCGCCGGCAACGTCGGCATCGGGATGAGCTACGGCTGGTGGATGGAGAAACACACCCGGCACCACAACAACCCCAATCACGACGACCTCGACCCCGATGTGGCTCCCGAGGTGCTCATCTGGGCCACCGAATCAGCACTGGGACGGCGCGGGCTCAAAGGCTTCATCACCCGGCACCAGGCCGCGCTGTTCTTCCCACTGCTCACCCTGCTCGCCGTCGATCTGAAGATCTCCAGCATCAAGGCCATGCGCAGCGGGGTCGTGAAACGCAAGCGGCTGGAGGGGACCCTGCTGCTCCTGCATGCTGTCGGCTACCTCTGCGTACTGCTGATCGTCCTGCCGCCTTTGCCGGCCCTCGGCTTTCTCCTGCTGCACCAGGCGTTGTTCGGCCTCTATCTCGGTATGACGTTCGCACCCAACCACAAGGGCATGCCGCACCCGGCCGGTGACGAGGACTTCCTGCGCAAGCAGGTGCTGACCTCCCGCAACGTTCGAGGTGGCCGGTTCACCGACGCGGCGCTGGGCGGGCTGAACTACCAGATCGAGCACCACCTGTTCCCCGGCATGCCGGCACCCAACCTCCGCAAGGCCCAGCCCATCGTGCAGGCCTACTGCGCACAGATCGGCGTGCCGTACGAGCAGACCAGCCTCGTCGTGTCCTACCGGCAGGCACTGCGATACCTGCACGAGGTCGGTGCACCAGCCCGTGCCGAGCGCGCGGCACGCGCAGGCCGGTGACAGGCCGTCGGGGCCTCGCCGGGATGAGGCATCGGCAGATGGGGCTGCTCCGGCATTTCGGCGGCGGCAACGGGTATGCGGGTGACGTCGTGAGGAGACGGCCATGTCTGACAACACGGAAATGATCATCAGGTTCCACCCGGTGGGCGGCGAGGACGTGGCCGTGCTGACCAGCGATTTTCCCGGGCCGGACGAGGCGGTGGAGGCGGTCGCCCGGGCGCTGGACGAGCGTCGTAGCCTGATTCTCACCCGCGCCAGGTACAACCGGGAGACCGACGAGAACGCCGTACTGATCAACCTGGCCAACGTCGTATCAGTACGGGTGGCACGCCGGGACAGCGCAACGAGTGGCCAATACCTGTAGTGACGCGATCCGGCGGCCGGCTCGCGGAGGTGATCGGCGTGCCGGCCATTTCCGCGAGCCGGCCTCTCCGAGGTCGGACGCCGGCGCCGTCACGGCGTCCGGCACGACTCTCAGCGCGGCCCGGCGGCGCGTGAGGCCGGCAGCGGCACCCCTGGCGATTCCAGTGCACCGGAGTAGGCTGAGTTTCCGGGAGCCGCGGAAACCGTGATTGCCGCCCTCATAGGAATGAGTCCGCCATGCGCTATCTCAGCGACGTCAACTTGCGTGCCGTTCTAAGTATTCTGGTGGCCCGCGAAGGTGGAGCGGTGGACATTTCCAACGCCGATCTTTATGCCGCGATGCTACCCGGCGACCGACGAGGCGAAGGCTTCGCCATTGAGGAGACAGGCACGGGAATCCGAATCTCCGTTGCCACCGATGCGGACGCCGGTCAGCCCGGCCGGCAGTGAGCCGCCAGGTCACCCAGGGACCGCGCCGCACCGAAGACTTGCGCCTCGTGCCTGCGCTGACCCGCCGTGTTCGCCGTGGCGCCACCTCGAACGGGTTGGCGCGTCACCGACCGGGTCACCCCGCCTGGCGGCTTGCTCACCGCTCACACTACCCCGCATCGCACGGGTCTGACCCGAGCGGAATACGCGTCATTCTGTTCGCCGCAGCTGGCACCTGAAGGACGTTCCAGCCGTGTCAGCGTCAGACGGTGCCACACTTTTTCTTTCTCCCACTGCACCTCTGCGTTCGCCTTGAGGGCCAGGAGTAATCATGACCTCCGGGGCCATGAAACGATGCTGATCGGAGACGGTCAAGGTGGCCCGCTTTCTGGAGCAGCTCCTCGATGTCCGCGCCACCGACAACGACCCACCTGAACAGTGGCCTCTGCAAAGATCACCGGCTGCAGCCCACGATAACCCTCGCCGCCGCACCTATCCGATGCCTGCACAGTTCATGAATATCCGCAACCTCGCTGAATATGGGGTGCCGCACGAAGAACTGGTTTTGAACTCATGCTTTCGGGGGGAAGCAGGAGGGACGACAGGTTAAGCAACGGTCATCGGAGTGCTCGTCGCTGTTCTGCCGGTTCATCGACCGACTGCGAGGAGCACCGGATGACCGTCATCGCTGACACCGCGACCAGGACCCATCGAGCCGGCGAGTTGACCACGTCGATGGCGGCCCTGCCGGCCGGCCACCCCGCTCGGCCCCGCCTGCGCGATCGGGTGATCGAGGCGTGGCTGCCGTTGGCCCGCCACCTGTCCGGCCGTTACGCCAACCGGGGCGAGCCGCGCGACGACCTCTACCAGGTCGCCGTCCTGGGATTGATCAAGGCGGTCGATCGGTTCGACCCCGAGCGCGGCGTCGACTTCGCCGGGTTCGCGATCCCGACGATCGTCGGGGAGCTCAAGCGGCACTTCCGGGACAAGACCTGGTCGGTACGCGTGCCTCGCCGGCTGCAGGAACTTCGGCTCGCCATCACCGGCGCCAACAGCACGCTGACGCACACCCTGGGCCGTTCCCCCAGGATCGCCGACATCGCCGCCTGTCTGGGCATCAGCGAGGATGAGGTCATCGATGGCCTGGAGGGCGCCCGCGCATACAACTCGACGAGCCTGTCCGTGCCGCTCGGCGAGGGCGGGACCGAACTCGGGGACACCCTCGGCGGTGAGGACGCCGGATACGAGCTCGCCGATCTGCGCATGGCGCTGGGTCCAGCGATGGCCGGCCTCGCCGAGCGGGAGCAGAAGATCATCAGCCTGCGTTTCTACGGCAACCTCACCCAACAGCAGATCGCCGAGCAGATCGGTGTCTCCCAGATGCACGTGTCACGCCTGCTTGCCAGGGCTCTCACCAAGCTGCGGCAGCAGCTCGGCGCCGACGGCGGCTGACAGCCCAGCCGACCACGGCCGGTTCCTGGCGGCGCGCTCCCCGACAACAACCGACGCCTCGCCGTTCCGGGCTCTCCCGGAGGGCGAGGCTCGTCGTTCCGCGTCCTGCGCGGGCGTCACGACGATGCGGCCAGCATGATCTCCCGTGGAAAGTGCAACCGGACCGACGTCCGGCCCGGCTCGGACGACACCATGACCATGTCGGCCAACTGCCGGGCCAGCCACAACCCCCGTCCACCCGCCACCGCGGCGACCGGATCGGGCCGGAGGAACCCCGCCTCCGCGGGGAGCGGACGGGAACCGGCATCGTCGCACTGCACGACCAGCGTGTCACCGTGATGCCAGGCACGAACCCGGACCGGTGGGTCTCCGTGACGCAGCCCGTTGGTCGCGACCTCGACCACCGCCGTCACGAGATCCTCCATCGCCTCGCCGTCGAACCGATGGTCTGCCGCCCAGCGCCCCAGGGCCGACCGCAATCCGCTGAGCCCGGCGACCCCGCCGACACTGACATCGTGATCGACGTCTGCCGGTGGACTCCCCATCGGCAGGTGGCGACGTTCCGTCAGGTAACGCTCCGGCTGGAGATAGTCCGGCGACGGCATCCGGCCTACCGACGTGACCAGGTGGGGGTGTGTGGCCCGGACACGGTCGAGCACTGTGGCCGGGTGGTCGCGGCAGTCCCAGACGCAAGTGACGGTGGCGGCGTCCAGCGCGTAGGTGCGGTTGCAGATCGCCTCGTACTCCAGGTAGGCGGCGACCCGATCGGCCCGCAGACCGGCGTCCACGCCGTGGGTCAGATCGGGTTCAGCGATCACATGCGCGCGGCGTCCCGCCCGATGCGCGGCGGCGAGGTAGCGGCGGAACCGCTCGTAGGCGAATCCGAGTCGCTGGTAGAACCCGTCCTGGGCACCCCAGCAGACCGCATCGGGAAGGTCTCCGGCGAGGCCGGCCAGCACCGCGCGGGTACGTTCACCGACCACCACCAGAACCTCGTCGTAACGCTTCGCCGACCGGTTCAGCTCGGCCGCCAGCATGTCCAGGTCACGGTCAGTCTCGATGATCAGGGCCGCGTGCACGAACCGCGCCGCGAGCGGCCCGGTTCCGTGGGCCACGGTCATTCCCGGGCCGTCGACGCTGCGGTAGGGGCGAGAATGGTCATGGTCGGCAACCTTCTGCTCTGAAGGCGAGATGATCAGGTGCGCCTCGCCACCGCTGCTGTCGCGCTCCGGCGAAGTGCGATCATCTGACGGATACTGCCGTACGGGTACCCCAGCGGCTGATGACTACTCTGATCCGCCGACGACCACCGCACCGCGCCCGTTGCGTGGGTGGTGCCGAGTGGTGTCCGGTTGTCAGACTCCGGCATTTCCGTGCCGGAGGCGGGCGGGGCCGTTCGATGGTGTCGCTGTAGAGGTCGCGAGCGACGAGCGACTCGGATCGGCGCTGATCGTCGCCGGCGCGTGGCGCGCCTCGAACCAGGAATGGCAGGAAGTGAAGCCGCAGGCCGCCGTGGGCTGAGACCGGCGTCACCGCATACACACCACTCGCGGCGTTCCCTCGGCGGCGGTCAGGGCGATGACCGCGACGTCATCGTCCACCTCGGCGAACGTGGTGAGCAGGCCGGCCAGAGCGTCGACGGCCGCCGCGGCGCCGGCCGGGCGCAGATCGCGCACGAACTCCAGCAGCGCCTGATCGCCATAACGACCGCCGTCCCGGGTCCGGGCCTCGGTCAGTCCGTCACTGTAAAGAATCATGGTGTCGCCCACCTCCAGCGATATGGTCCGCGCCACCAAGCGTGGAGCGGCCAGGATGCCGATCAGCGTGCCGCCGTCAGTGGTGTGGTAGGCGGCGGAGCCGTCGGCGCGGACCACCAGGGCCGGCGGGTGGCCTCCCGAGGCGACGGTGGCGGTGTAGCCGTTCCCCCGCCGCTCCAGGACACCGAAGATGACGGTGCAGTGCCGGTGCTCCGGCGCAGCGTAGTCCTGGTAGACGACGGTGTTGAGGTTGCGCAGCACGGCGACGGGATCGCTGTCGTAGACGGCCGCGGCCCGCAACGTGTACCGGGCGGTTGCGGTCACCGCCGCAGCGGCGATCCCCTTTCCGCGGACGTCACCGAGGAAGAATCCCCATCGGCCTCCGGAGAGTGGGAAGAGGTCGTAGAAGTCGCCGCCGACCTCGTCGGGAGAGGCCATGTGATACAGCGACGCCGTGGTCATGCCCGGCGGAACCGCCAGCGACGCGGGCAGAAGACTGCGCTGGAGGCCGGCGACGAGCAGGCGAAGCCGATCGCGTTCCCGGTCGGCGGTCCGCCGGGCTTCGAGCAACTCGTTCTCGTACGCACGACGCTCGCGGGCGTCGAAAACGGTGGTACGGATCAGCAGGGGTACGCCGTCGCGGCCGGTCTTGACGACGGAGGTGACCAGGACCGGGAACACGGTGCCGTCACCGGCACGCATCTCCGCCGCGATGCCCTTGACCTCGTTGCGAAGCAGCAGCAGTGGCACACAGTGCGTCTCGTGGTAGAGACGACTGCCGGGAGTGAGCAGGTCGGCGAAACGCCGCCGGCCGACCAGATCGATGCCGTCGTATCCCAGCCAGGTGAGCAGAGTGGCGTTGACCTTGACGATAGTGCCGTCCGGCAGGGTGGAGACGAATCCACATGGCGCGTGGTCATAGAGGTCGCCGAGGTCGTCATCCAGTGGGGCCGGGAACGAGACCCGCACCAGGCGGTTCACAGGCGGGTGCTCGCGACGTGCCCGGCGAGGCGGTGGCCGCACTAGGCGCCGGCCTGATCAGCTGCCTGACACATCGGTTGCTTCACCCACCGATTCTCCCACGGGTGGCCGCACGTCGCCGATGCGACGAGGGCACAATCGGGCCGGGCGATCGAAGGCCGGCCAAGTGTTTCGTATCGCCGGACGGGGGCATGCCGGGGACGCCTTCAAGAACTGATCGTCGCACGCTCCGACGAGGCCGGCATCCGCTGAGGGCGCCGGCATTGGCCGCTGGCTTCGTGGGGTGAGGTGCCGCAGCACCAGCGAGGGCGGAACGCGTCCCTCGTACCCAGGAAAGACCTTCGATATGGTCTTTCGCCGGGCCTGGGCGGGCAGCCAGTTCGGGTGGCCGACCGTCTGGTCGGCGGTCCGGAATGGGTGGCCTCGCCCATGGCGACCAGTGATCCGGGAGCAGAAATGATCATTGCGAAAGCGGCTGTGCTTGCCGCTCTACGAGAACGAGGTCAGCACAACCGCGCCGATTTCGTCGACCGGGAGCTACCGGACCGCATCGACCTGAACCGGCACGGAGGCTTGCTCGCCATGCTCCGCCTCGACCCGGCGACGTTGACGGACGACCCGTCCGCATGACGCCCACGGCCGGTAGCAGGCAGGCACCCTCGCGCCGACCGGAGCCACCCGCAAGCACAGCGAGTCAGCTCGATCACGGTAACCACCCACCTGTACGCCATACGCCACCCCGCCCAACGTCTACCAACCGTTGAGGAACCCCACGGCGCGTTGGGCACACGGAAGGGTTCCGGACCGGACGGGTTCGTGCCGACCTACGGGCAGCTGGGTCCGGACGATCTCAACTGGGTAACCGGCCCTACGGCCTTCCCGAGCGTGGGGGCAGCCGGTGTTCAGCTGGGGTCCTATCCGGCCGGGTGAAGAGCGCCGTCTGATTCTTGGCTCCCAAGTTGCCCCCAAACGCAAAACAGGGACTTGCTCCGCGTAAAGCGGGAAAGTCCCTGTTAACTGCGTCGGGCTGACAGGATTTGAACCTGCGACCCCTTGACCCCCAGTCAAGTGCGCTACCAAGCTGCGCTACAGCCCGATCCCGCCCCGAACCCCAGCCCGGCGCGACATCTCCTACAGACTACCAACCCTCACCCGTGAGCTTTCCCGCGACCCCCCGGCCCGGTCTTCTTCCGCGGCTTCACCGACACCTCGATCGGCGTGCCCTCGAAGCCGAACTCCTCGCGCAGCTTCCGCTCGATGAACCGCAGGTACCCGGCGTCGAACGGCCCGGTCGTGAACAGCACGAAGCGCGGCGGCGCCACCCCGGCCTGCGTCACGAACAACACCCGCGGGGCCCGCCCGCCACGCACCGGGTGCGGCGTAGCCTGCGTCAATGCAGTGATCCACTGGTTGAGCGCGCCGGTCGGGATCCGCTGCTCCCAGGACGCCAGCGCCCGGCGGACCGCCGGAGCGATCTTGTCCACCGCCCGCCCGGTCTTGGCCGAGATGTTGACCCGGACCGCCCAGGTCACCCGTTTGAGGTCCCGGTCGATCTCCTTGTCCAGGTAGAACCGGCGCTCCTCGTCGACCAGGTCCCACTTGTTGAAGGCGATCACCAGCGCCCGGCCGGCCTCGATCACTTGGGTGATCACCCGCTGGTCCTGCTCGCTGATCACCTCGCCGGAGTCGAGCAGCACGACGGCCACCTCGGCCGCCTCGACGGCGCCGGCGGTGCGCAGCGACGCGTAGTACTCGGTGCCGGACGCCTGGTGGACCCGCTTGCGCAGACCCGCGGTGTCGACCAGCTGCCAGATCTCGCCGTCCATCTGGACCAGGCTGTCGACCGGGTCGACGGTGGTGCCGGCCACCGAGTCGACGACGGCGCGTTCCTCGTTGGCGAGCCGGTTGAGCAGGCTGGACTTGCCGACGTTGGGCCGGCCGACCAGGGCGATCCGGCGCGGACCGCGCGGGCCGCCCTCCATCACCGGCGGCGTCGGCGGCAGCGAGTCGAGGATCAGGTCGAGCAGGTCGCCGGAGCCTCGCCCGTGCAGCGCCGAGATCGGGTGCGGCTCACCGAGCCCCAGCGACCACAGCGACACGGCCTCCAGCTCGAGGTTCTGGTTGTCGGCCTTGTTGGCGATCAGGATGACCGGTTTCTTGCTGCGCCGCAGCATCTTGACCGCGGCCTCGTCGACGTCGGTGGCGCCCACCGTGACGTCCACGACGAAGATCACCACGTCGGCGGTCTGCACCGCGATCTCGGCCTGCGCCGCGATCGCCGCCGCCCGGTCCTTGGCGTCCGGCTCCCAGCCGCCGGTGTCGACGACGGTGAACCGCCGCCCGTTCCACTGCGCGTCGTAGGGAACCCGGTCCCGGGTCACCCCGGCGACGTCCTCGACGACCGCCTGGCGGCGCCCGATGATGCGGTTGACCAGCGTCGACTTGCCGACGTTGGGCCGCCCGACGACGGCGACAACCGGCACCGGGCCAGAGAAGGAGTCCTCCGAGGACGGGTCCTCGGAAGAAGCGGAGAAATCGAACCCGCCCTCGAAGTCGTTGAGATCGAGGCCGGCGGGAAGCTCAGTCACTTACTTACCTTGCTGTCGAGCAGACTTAGGAGGTGCTGCACGACCTCGTCGATGCCCATCCCGGTGGTGTCCACCTCGATGGCGTCGGAGGCCTGGCGCAGCGGGTCGGTGGCGCGGGTGCTGTCCAGCTTGTCGCGGCGTGCCAGGTCCGCTTCGGTGGCGGCCACCTCGGTGGCGTCCTCGGCGCTGCGTCGCGCGGCGCGGGCGGCGGCCGAGGCGGTCAGGTAGACCTTGAGGTCGGCGTCCGGGGCGACCACCGAGGCGATGTCGCGGCCCTCGACGATGATCCGCGGGTGCGACGAGATGATCGCCTGCTGCAGGGCGACCAGGTGCTTGCGGACCGCGGGCACGGCGGCGACGGCGGACACGGCGCCGGTCACCTCCTGGCCGCGGATCGGCGCGTCGACATTCGTCCCGTTCGCGGCGAAGTGCGGCGCGGCCGGGTCGGTGCCGATGGACAGCTCGGTCTCCAGCACGATCTTCGCGATCGCGTCCTGGTCGGCCAGGTCCACGCCGGCCTGCAACACGGCCCAGGTCACCGCGCGGTACATCGCGCCGGTGTCCAGGTAGACGCCGTCGACCGCGGTCGCCAGACGCCGGGAAACAGTGGATTTGCCGGAGCCCGATGGGCCGTCGACCGCCACGACGCACTTCGTGGGCCGTACTTCTAGCGCCACCGTTCCTCCTGATGTCCCCGGGCCAACAACCCTCCCATTGTGCCCACCGCCGCCCCGACCGGCGAACCTGGGGCACCCACGCGACCTGCGGGCGCTGCGGCCGTACCGAAAAATCTTGAAGAAGATCTTCTTGACGTACGCCCGGAGCGCGCTCGCCTCGCAGAACATCGTCCGACTCCAGCCTACCCAACCCGCAGCCCCCGGGCCGATCGGGCGAACACCCGTGTTGACCTGCCCGTTCGCCCGCCTACGCGGGCATCCACGTCGATCCGTCAGGGCCTGCTGTGCGCGCCGCTCGACGACGACCTGCGAAAACATCTGCTCACCGACGGTGACGAAGCCGAGGAGACGGACCGGCTGATCCGCGTGCCGTCCGCGCGTGACTGAGCGATCGTGGGAGGTCGTCCCCTCACGCGGCATGCTGCTCAGGTCCCGATCGATACGAGCTGCTTCCGGTACGCCCCGAGCCCCGGTTTCCGCACGTTCCAGCCGGTTACGGTGAGGCGATGAAGCTGGTGGCGACGACGATCAGTTCCCCGGACCCGCGACGGCTGGCCGACTTCTATGCGCGGCTGCTCGGCCTCCCGATCACCGAGCAGTCGGAGGGCTGGGTGGAGCTGCCCGGCCTCTCCTTCCACGCCGAGCCGGACTACGCGCCGCCGGCGTGGCCCGCGCGGCCCGGCCACCCCCAGATGCAGATGCACCTGGACATCCAGGTCGACGATCTGCCGGCCGCCGTCACCCGGGCGGTGGAACTGGGCGCGACCGTCGCGGAGTTCCAGCCGCAGGACGACGTCCGCGTCTGCCTCGACCCGGACGGCCACCCGTTCTGCCTGTACGTCGAGACCGACGGCTGACCGGGGCCGGCTATCGGCCGGGGGCCAGCAGCCGTTCGAGGCGAGGTGGCACCGGGGTGCCGGCGCGGTGCGACTGGCGTAGGACGTCGGTCAGGATGGTCTGGCTCAGCGGGGTCAGGAGTTCGTCCGGGGCCGGCCCGGTGCTGGCCAGGAGGGCGTCCGCGGCGCGGTCCAGGTGGCCGGTCTGCAGGTGGGCCCGGGCCAGCGTCACGTGGTAGGTCGCGCGTTGTTCGGGCGTCGCGGTGGCCAGCCGGGACGGGTCGGCGGCCGGAGGCTCCCGGCCCAGCTCGACGGCTATCGCCAGGCGCCGCAGGTGGACGGCGGCGCGGTTGTAGGCGGTCCAGTAGTAGTTGGCGTCGGGGCAGACCATGCCGGCCAACGTGTCGGCGGTGGTCAGGAGGTCCTCCGCCCGCGCTTCGTCGCCGGTCCGGGCCGCTGCCAGGGCGCCCTGCGCCAGCAGCAGGCCACGCACCGACAGCGAGCTGACTCCCGCCTGGTGCGACCGGCGGATGCTGTCGGCGGCCAGCACGCTCAGCTCCAGCGCCGGGGCGGGGCGGCCCAGCGCCATCAGCACCGCGGCGCCGCACCCGGCGGACGTACCCAGAAGCAAGGGGTCCTCGCCTCGGCCGGCGGCCTCGAACGCCCGGTCAGCGGCCAGCCGGGCCAGCTCGTACAGGCCGGCCTTGACCAGCACCGCGGACGCGATCTGGTAGGTCTGGCTGAGCAGCCGCGCTGCCTCAGCGCCGTCGTGGCCCGCGGCGCGCGCGCCGTCCGAGATGGCGGCGTCCCGCAGGAGCCGGGGCAGGGCCCGCATCACCCGGGCGTACTCCGCGCGTTGCAGGGCCTGCCAGGTGGCGCGCAGCGTCACGGCCATCTCGACCAGCGCGAGCGGCCGGGTCCCGGTGGGGAAGAGGCGCAGCGGATCGCTGGAGACCTCCAGCGCCGCGTGGAGCTGTTCGACGGTGTCCTCGTCGATGAAGCCGGGATCCGGCGGGCCGTGCGGGTCGCGGCCCATCAGCAGCGGGAGGTCCATCCGCAGCACGTCGGCGACGTCCCGGGCGGCCTCGATCGTGTCCAGCCGGTCGAGGTCCTGCTCCACGGCGATGACCCAGGCGAGAGCCCGGTTCAGCCGGTGGGCGACGGTCATCTGGGACAGGCCGCGCCGGCCGCGCCACAACGCGACCCGGGCGCCCGGCGGCTGCAGGTGGTCGATGTCGTCCGGTGCGGCCAGGTGCCGGTCGGGCGGCGCGGTGCGCGGTGACTCGTGGCGAGCGGCGCCGGCGGGGCCGGCGGGTCCCGGGTCCGAGTCGGTCTGCTCCGGCGCCCGCAGCACGTAGTCGTCGAAGCCCAGCTCGGCTTCGCCGGTGTCGCGGCGCAGGCCCAGGATCTGCTCGCTCAGCTCATCGCGCAGCTCCCACCAGGTCGCGGCCTCGGCCCGGGTGGTCGGCCGGTCATCGGTGGGGCCGGCGCCGTGGGGTGCGGCGTCGACCGACTCGGGCGACATGCCTGCCGCGCCGCTCCTGGGGACCATCGCCACCCCGCTCTGTCGTCCGGATCCGCGTTCCGCGCCGGTGGCGCCGCAAATCGAGAAGCTCTCAGTTTCCGCGATCCGCCGGCGGCGGCGTCGGACCAGATGTGCGAACGATTGGTCACAGAGCAAATCGACCGTGGTCTACTCGCAGGCGATGCCGTCGCCGTCGGCGTCGAGGTCTTGCGCGTCACGGCCGGCCACGATCAAGCCGGTGAAGCCGTGCGCCGCGAGCCAGGCGCATTTGCCCCCGGTGCCGGTGACGCCGGCCGGGAAGGTCAGCGGGACGCACTGGGTCGGTGTCCCGTAGTTGTGGTCGCAGCCGTCGACGAAGGCGGAGACCGTCAGCGGCGCCGTCGGGGACTGCCGCGGCGGCAGCGGAGTCGCGGTGGGCTCCGCGGCGAAGCGCTGGACGAACGGGGCCGGCACGACCCGCGAGGGCGCGGGCGGCGGGAGGGAGGTGAAGGTGGGGAGGGAGTGGGTGGGCGAGGGGTCGGCGACGACTGCTGTCGGCGAGGCGTCGGCGACCACTGGTGTGGGGGAGGGGTCGGCGACGGCCGCCACCGGTGACGGCGTGCCGAGGCCCGCTCGAGCGAGGATCAGCAGGAACCCCGCGGTGGCCGTCACCAGCACGACCACCGCGGCCACGAGGGTCGCCCGGCGGACCGTCATCCGACGTGGACCCACTGCGCCACCGACGGGACCCCGTTGGTCCCGACCACGAAGAGCATGTACCACCCGGGCGGCGCGATGTTCGGGTTCGACGTCAGGTTGAGGCCGATCGTGTCGCCGTCCACCGACATCGGCAGGTCGACGAACCGCTGATTCGGGTCGCTGGAATGGGTCACCGCCTCCGGCCGGATCAGCTCGGCCTTGAGGATCGGCCCGTCGACCGTGACGGTGTGGGTGGACCCGTATGCCCACTCCTTCGACGACAGCCCGAGGATCTGCGGCCGTGCCCCCTGGAACAGGTACGGCGGCGAGTACACCGACAGCCGCATGTCGAACGACCCGTTCCCCGGATTGTCCCCGACCGCCATCACCCGCCCGTCCGGCAGCAGGAACGCGGACGAGTGGTAGGTCCGCGGCACCGGATCGGTGGCCATCCCGGCGGTGAACGTGTTGGTGGCCGGGTCGTACATCGACGCCTCGTAAACCGGATCGGCCCGGTTGTGCAGGGCGCCCCCGGTCTCGAAGACCTTGCCGTCGGGCAGCAGCACCGCCGAGACGTACATCTTTCCGGCCGGCAGCGGCGGGCCGGCCGCGTACGCCGGGTTGGCCTGCTTCAGATCGATCACGTCGGTGAGCCGGTTGGCGTCCGGATTGCTGTCGATGTTCCCGCCGCCCATCGTGATCACCTTCTGGTCCTGCGCGGGCGGCAGCAGCACGCTCATCGACTGGTCCCGCTCGTCCTTGTTCTGCAGGCCGCCGACCGGCGTGATCGCCCCGGAACCGTAGTCGTAGATCGACGCGCCGGTGCCGGGCAGCCCGTTGCCGAACACGTGGCTGCCGGTGTAGAACAGCCGCCCGTCCTGCATCAGGATCATCGACGGATACAGCCCCCAGAAATTCCAGGTCTGGTGCGCCTCGCCCAAGCCCAGCCAGCGCTGCTGAGCGGTCGAGAAGTACTGGGTGGCGACCGTGCCGCTGGAGTCCTCACCGAGCCCGCCGAGCGAGAGCACGTCGCCGTTGCCCAGGACTGTCGCCGACGGGTACCACGACCCCGCGCTCATGTCGTTCACCCGGGAATACGTGTTGGTGGCCGGATCGAAGACGTACGAATCCTTGAGCCCTTCGTACCCGTGGCTGCCGTCCGCGGCCGGATAGTCCTTGTTGCCGCCCATCACCAGCACCCGCCCGTCCGGCAACTGCACGTGCCCGGCGCAGAACAGGTCGGCGGGCGTGGCCACCGTGGTGAACGTGCCACTGCCCGGGTGGTAGACCGCGGTCTTGAAGGTCTTGGCGGCGAAGTCGTCCGGGTTGTTGCCCGATCCGGCCACCAGCAGCACGTCGCCGTTGCGCAGCACGACCGCGTGGATGCCGCGGACCGGCGACTCGAACGGCATCACCTGCCAGACGCCCTTGGCGCAGGCGTCGCCGGCGCTGCACGAGGTGCCGGCGGCCGGGGCGGTGACGTCGTTCATGACGTAGTCGTCGGTCTGCAGGGTGCCGACGCCGTAGATCGTGATGCCCCAGACGATCTGGTCGGTGCCGGCCGGCACCTGCGGCGTGCGGACGGTCTTCTGCGTCCAGCCCGAGGTCACCGGCAGTGTGGCCAGGTCGGTCCAGTACACCCAGCCCTGCGCGGCGTCGTGCCGGAACACGGTCATCACCGTGTTCGCCGTGGTCGTCTGGTACCAGGCCGAGAGGTCGTACTGGTGGCCCGGGGTGACGTTCGGCGCGCAGGACGGGTTCTCCAGCATCATCGCCTTGCGGTCGCCGTTCGGCGCGGTGGCCAGGGTGATCCGCATCGCGGTGGCGCCGGTGTGACCGGGACTGGTCAGCCCGAAGGTGAAGCTCTGCTCACCCCAGCCGCTCTTCTCCCAGCACACCGGGAACTGGCTCCCGTCGAGCCTCTCCAGGCCCGGGTTGGCGATCAGGTTGGCGCTGGCCTGCGCCGCGGTCGGCACGGCCGCGGCCAAGGCCGCGAGCAGCGCGAGGATCAGCGCCTGGGCGATCCGCTTGCGGTCCGCGCCGCTCACCCAGGGCCTTGGTGGGTACGTCGTCACGCCGGCACCGTCCGCAGAGCCCGGGTCCGGTAGATCACCTTGTCGGAGATCAGGAACCGGGCCACGAACGAGATCACCAGCGTGACCAGGTTGGCCCCGAGCACGCCGAGGTGCAGGCCGCCGACCAGCAGCGCCAGCAGCGGGATGCGCAGCAGCAGATCGGCGTTGCCGAGCAGGAAGAACCGGCTGAACCGTCCCCAGAAGCTGCGGTGCGACCGGCGGGAGCGGTAGAGCAGGGTGTCGGTGAGGGCGAAGTTCCAGCCGACCGCCAGCATGTTCGCGAGCACCGCCGCCGGCAGGTAGTGCACGCCGGCCAGCTCGTGCAGCGCCCAGAGGGCGGCCTGGTTGGGCAGCAGCCCGGAGAGGCCGATCAGCCCGAAGAGCAGCATCCGGGACCGCTGCGCGCCGAAGCGCAGCAGCCCCAGGTGCTTGACGAAGCGGATCCCCTCGGCCAGCGACGACTTGGACTCGCCGGCGTGCCGCGGCTGGAACGCGTACGGCACCTCGACGATCCGTCCGGGCCGGTTGCGGACCACCAGCTCCAGCAGGATCTTGTAGCCGAGCGGGCGCAGCTCGTCGACCTCGAGCGAGCTGGTGCGGATCGCGAACAGGCCGCTCATCGGGTCGCTCACGCGGGACAGCGAGTTCCGGAAGATCAGCTTGGTGACCGCCGTCGAGCCGCCGGAGACCAGCCGCCGGTATCCGCCGGCCAGTCCGTCCCGGGTGCCACCGCCCGCGTACCGGCTGCCGACGACCAGGTCCGCGCCGTCCCGGGCACCCGCCCGGATCAGGTCCGGCACCACCTCCGGCGGGTGCTGCAGGTCGGCGTCCATCACCACGACCCACTCGCCGCGGGCCAGCCGCATCCCCTCGACGACCGCGCCGCCGAGGCCACCGATGCCGTCCTCGCGGTGGTGCACGGTGACCGGGATGGGACAGTGCCGGGCCGCCGCCCGGATCACCTCGGGGGTGTCGTCGGTGCTGTCGTCCACGAACACGATCTCGGTCCGGTCGGCCGGCAACGCGGCGGCGAGCCGATCGAGCAGGGTGGTGATGTTGTCCCGCTCGTTGAAGGTCGGCACCACGATGGTCTGGGTCAAGGCGGTCCGCACCGGCAGTTCTCCGATGGTCCCGCGCATCCGGGCGCGGACCTTGCCGGGAAGGGTGACGGTCATCAGCTCAGCTCCTTGTCCACACGGCGGATCTCGATCAGGCCGTCCGGTGGGCCGAACGAGGCGATCACGGTCGAGTTCGCCAGCAGGGCCCGCACCGTCGGAAGGCTGTTCGGGTCCTGGCGCATGGCCGGCGTCGAGACGACGTAGTCGACGTCGCGCCAGCCGCCGGGCAGCCGCTTCGCGACCGCCGAGTCGAGGTCGAGCTTGTAGAACCAGATCACCTTGTCGGGTGGGTAGCCGGCGTCCACGCAGTCCAGCCAGAGGACGTCGTCGACCACGACGGTCCCGCCCGCCCGGCCGGGCAGCCGGTCCTGGAGGTAGCCGGCGGCCTGCGCGTACGGAGCGTTGTCGTCGGTGCTCAGCGCCCGGCGGTCACCCACGTACCAGCGCGGAGCGACCACCGCGACCGACATCGCGACCGCCACGCCGAGCACCGCCCACCGCCAGCGGACGTGCGCCGGGGGCAGGGCGGCGACGACCGAGGCGAGCACGCCGGCGATCGCGATCGCGAAGAACGGCAGCACCTGGACGACGTACATGGCCGGGAGGTAGCCGCCGGGACGGAGCGCGACCACGATCAGGATCACGCCGGCCAGGGCAACCGGCCGCACCCGGCGCAACGCGAGACCGGCGACGCTCGCCACCGCGCCGGCGACCAGGATCACCGCGTCGTAGTAGAGCCACGACTGCAGCAGCGACGACGCGCCCGACCCGGCCGAGAAGACGCTGCCCGACCCGGAGCGGGAGCCGAGCTGGAACTGCCAGGCGCCGATCAGCGAGACGTGCCCCGGTCCGGGGAACAGCTCACCGCGCAGCACCGCGTAGAGCGGGTAGAAGCATCCGACCAGCACCAGGCCGCTGACGAAGGCCCCGATCGCCCACGGGCGGGTCGAGCTGCGCGCCGTGCTCTGCCACAGGGCCAGCAGCACGGCCGGAAGGACGACGGCGATCGTCTCCTTGGACAGGATCGCCACCGCGGCCGCGCCGCCGGCCGCCGCGAAGTGCCACAGGTGCCGGCGCGGCGACAGCGCCAGGGCGAGCGCCCCGAGGATCCAGACGACCGCGAACGAGTCGAGATAGATCTGCCGGCCCATGGTCAGGTAGAGCGGCGACAGCCCGTAGGTGAGCAGGGCGAGCGAGGCCGCCCAGCGCGGCAGCCCGATCCGCCGGCCCACCAGGTAGACCAGCAGCAGGCCGGCCGCCTGGACCGGCAGCATCGCGATCCGTCCGGCGGCCACCGCGGTCAGCCCGGGAGCGAGCCACTCCGGGATCCAGGAGAGCCCGGCCAACTGGATCCAGGCCAGCGGCGGATGGTCGTACCAGTAGGTGTAGTGCGCCAGACCGCGACCGTGCTGCACGGCCCAGGCCTGCGCCAGGTAGGTGCCCTCGTCGTCGCTGGCCGACGGGAAACCGGTGATGTTCCAGGCCAGCAGCGTGACGATCACCGCGGTCAGGCCCGCGGCGAGGGCCAGGTCGGCCCGTCCCGCACGGTTCTTCTCCGGTACGCCGTCAGTCGCGGCCGGGACGACGGGACGTGGCTCGGCGAGCGGGGTCGTGGTCATGCCGCCGCCGTCTCACCCAGGTGCGCCCCCACGTGCGAGGTCAGCTCCCAGTTGCGGCGGCCGGTGTACTCACGCCAGACGGCTCGCAGCGCCGCCGACGCCAGCACCACGGCGTACGGGAAAGCGCCGATGATCAGACGGGCGTAGTGATGCCACTTGATGGTCAGGGCGTATTCCTTGCCGAAGTCCCGCAGGCCGATCACCTGGAACATCAGGGTGGCGATCATCGGCAGCACCGGCAGGAAGGTGATCAGGGCGACGAACACCGGTAGGTCCGCCGCGATCGCGATCGCCACGCCGACCGGGATCACCACGCCGGAGAACGCCTGCACGAACGGGCCGGCCAGGGTGTAGCGGGCCAGCAGGCGCTGACGCAGGGCGGGCAGCCGCCGCCACTCACCCTTGCGCAGCACCTGGAGGAAGCCCTGGTGCCAGCGGGTGCGCTGCTTGAGCAGGCCGTGCAGGGAGTGCGGCGTCTCCTCCCGGGTGACGATCGTCGAGTCGTAGGCGACGACCACCTTGGACCCCCGGCTGGACAGGCGTACCCCGAGGTCGCAGTCCTCGGCCAGGCAGGTGCCGTCCCAGCCGTTCGCCGCGCGCAGCACGTCGGTGCGGACGAAGACGGTGTTGCCGCCGAGCGGGATGAAGCCCTTCTGGGCGTGCAGGTGCAACCGGCTGCGGAACCAGAAGAAGTACTCCAGGCAGTTGTGCAGGCTGTACCAGCTGGAATGGAAGTTGATCAGCTGGACGCCGCCCTGCACCACGTCGGCGCCGGTCGCGCGGAACGCGTGGTCCACGTGCTCCAGCAGATCCGGGTGCACCTGGTCCTCGGCGTCGAACACGCCGACCACGTCACCGCGGGCGTACGGAAGCGCGGTGTTCAACGCCCGCGGCTTGTTCTTCACCTCGTTGTGGTCGGTGACGACCAGGATCCGCCCGGGCGCGGTGCGGGCCACCCGGGCTGCCACCGCGGCGGTCTCCGGATCGTCGTGCCCGACGATGATGATGATCTCGAAGGCCTCGTGGGTGGACCGGAGCAGCCGCTCCACGGTGTGTTCCAGGACGGCCTGCTCGTGCCGGGCCGGGACCAGAAGTGAGAAGGTCAGGTGTTGTTCCCCGTCCGGCGGGGCGAAGCGCGTGGCGGCCAGGGTCTCCGGCGTGCGCCACGCGTGCATCGTCCACCACAGCGTGACCGCTGCGAATGCCGAGAGAACCACCGAGACGAGAACCATGACGGCGGCAGCCACTGTGTTGTGCCCTCTTCCCCGAAATCGGCGGTCCCCACGGCCGCCGTTCGGGAAAGACACTAACTGCCGGACGTCGATGCTTTTCAAGCCCGCTGTCGCCTATTTTGCAGGGTGCTAGGAAGTCTTTTCGAAACGGAAACGAGACCGCAATACCAACTCCGACATGCCGGAAATGGCGGTGCGGATGGCCTGGTGAACGGCCACTTCTGGCTACGCTGCGGCGCCTATTTCGGAAATGTTTCGGTGCGGTGACTCCGATTGCTGTTCTGTATTCATCGCGGGTTTCGGTTGCCGCCGATCAGGCCGGCGAGCGCGTAGCGGAGCAGCGGGCTGTAGACCCGCACCGAGTCGGTCACGCTGCCGAAATGCGATCCCTTGTTGTCGTTGAGATAGCGCACCGGGATGCTCACCGTGTCCAGCGGCAGCCGGGTGGCGGCGGCGTCCAGGAGGACGTTCATCTCGTACTCGAAACCGTCGCCGGGGACCTCGCACAGGCGGTCGAGCAGGTCCGCCGGGAAGCCCCGCAGGCCGGTCTGGGTGTCCGGCACGCGATATCCGGTGGCGCCGCGGAACAGCACGCGGGTCAGCGTGTTGCCCCAGCGGCTGCGCGCCGGCATCTGCTCGACCTCGCGTACCCCGAGCACGATCCGTCCGGGGCGGATCCGGTCGGCGACCTGGCGGATGTCGTCGGCGTGGTGCTGCCCGTCGGCATCCGCGCACACCACGTCCAGGCCGGGGTGGGCCGAGCGGAGGTGGGTCAGTCCGGTCTTCAGGGCGGCGCCCTTGCCCCGGTTGACCGGATGCCGCAGCACGGTGCAGCCCAGCGCCTGCACACTGTCCACCGTGTGCCGGCTGCCCGGGTCGCTGCCGTCGTCCACGACGACGATGCGCGAGGCCGCCGGGACCTGGGCCACCAGGTCGACGACCAGTTCGGTCAGGTGCGGGCCCGGCTGGTGCACGGGCAACAGGACAGCGATCTGGGAAAACGAGCGCACCGAGCCTCCTCGCAAACGACTACGTGGCCCGGGCTATACCCAGTCCACACCGGTCGCATAACCGCGGTCACTCCACGGCGGCCGGCCCGGGCCGGGTGCGGCGGTGATGCACAATGCGCGCAGGGCAGGTCAGCCCGCCGATGCCGAGGAGCGCAGATGTTCGGACGATCCCAGGACGACCGGCCGCCGTTGCAGCGGGCGCTGGACGCCGCCGCCACCCTGAAACCCGGCACCTGGGAAAGCGTCGAGGCGCTCGCGCAGCTCGCCGTCGCCTGCCAGGGCAGCCCGGACGCCGCCCGGATCTACCGGACCGCGGCCGAGGCGGCGGCGCAGCTGAAGGCCGGGACGTTCGAGAGCGTCCGGGCGCTGGTCTGGCTGCACCGCGCCGCCGAGGGACTGCGGCCGGCCGACACCCCGCGCGGCTGACGCCGGAAAACTGGCGGTATCTGGACAGTTCCAGCGGTCATCTCGGCGGCAATCGCGGCAACGGCAGTTATGTTTCGCTGAAATCGCCGAACAACCGGGACTACAGCACGATCATCGAGACGATGGACGCCGGTGCGGCGCAGGATCTGCAATTCACCGTCGCCGGCGGGCTGTCGACCGGAACGGTGCACGTCTGTCGACGAATGTCCGGTCGAGCAATCCGGCGGACCATTTCGTCCGGCGCGCGAACCAGCGCTGGACGGTGAGCAGCTGAACCGAGGGAGGCGGTGGCCGGCTCAGGCGGACGCCGCCTCCCACACGAAGCCGTCCGGGTCGGTGGCCGGGGCCGCGCCGCCGAGCACGAGCCGGTGCGATCCGGTGCCGTCGGCGGCCACCCCGGCGGCCTTGGCCAGCGCCTTCCGCTTCAAGAGCGACATCGTGACGGTACGGCCGGGCGCCTCGAACTCGACGTACTTGCTCCCGAAGCTCCGGCCCACCGTGAAGCCGCTCGCCACGTAGTGGCGCTTGGTGGCGGCCACGTCCGCCACGCCCAGCTGGATCACCACGTCGTCGATCCGCTTCGCGGCCGGCGCGGTGTCCTTCTTCGACGAGGACGCGACCGTCACGATCGTGCCGTCCGGGGCCTGGACCACGCCGCCGTAGCCGAACAGGGACCTCTCGGCCGGCTTCAGGACGGTGGCGCCGGCGGCGACGGCCGCGTCGATCAGCGCGTCGGCGTTCGCCGGCTGGGCGACGATCAGCGACAGGGTGAAGCCGCGGAAGCCGGTGGTCGGCGCGTCCGAGCGCCGGACCCGGACCCGGTCGTCCAGCCCCAGCACGTCGGCGTAGAAGGTCTCGGCGGCGGCGGGGTCGGCGACTTCGAGGATGAGGTGCTCGATGCTGGTCATGACGGGTTTCCCTTCGAACGGTGCGGGTCAGCGCTGGAGGAGGCCGAGGACGTTGCCGCTGGGGTCCTCGACGACGGCGGCGAGCCGGCCGGCCCCGACGTCCTTGGCGGTCTGCCGGGTCTGCCAGCCGGCCCGCACGGCGGCGTGCAGGCTGGCCCGGACGTCGTCGACGTGGCAGTAGTTGACCGGGCCGGTCATGCCGTGGGCGTGGCCGTTCGGGTCCAGCCCGATCTCCTGGTCGCCGACCCGGAAGCCGACGTAGTACGGCTCGTCGGCGTACGGCTCCACGCCCAGCACGGTGCGGTACAGCGTCCTCGCGGCGGGCAGATCGCGTACCGGAATGATGATGGTCTTGATGGACATGGGGAGAGCCTGCCGCCGGTCGGGTGGGTCCGGCATCCGTGCTGACCACGGAGAGCACCCCGGAGACGCGGTACGGGAGGATGGCACGCGTGTCGAAGCAGCCAGCCACGGCGGGGGTCTCGCCGCGTGAGTCCGAGATCCTCGCCCTGGTCGGGGAGCACCGGACCAACGCCGAGATCGGGGCGCGGCTGTTCATCTCGGTGCGCACGGTGGAGACGCACGTGTCGTCGCTGCTGCGCAAGCTCGGGGCGGCCGACCGGCGCGGGCTCGCCGACCTCGCCGCCCGGCTCGCCCGGCCGGCGCAGGCACCGGCCGTGCTGCCGGTGCCGCTGAGCCCGTTCGTCGGCCGGGCCGGGGAGCGCGCGGCGTTGCGCGCGGCGGTCACCGGGCACCGCCAGGTCACCGCGGTCGGGCCCGGCGGTGTGGGCAAGACACGGCTGGTGCTGGCGGTGGCCGCCGACCTGGCCGGGGCGTTCCCCGACGGGGTGTGGTTCGTCGACCTGGTGCCGGTCACCGACCCGGCGATGGTGGTGGCGGCGGTCGCGGCCGCGCTCGGCGTCGGCGAGCAGCAGGGCCGCGGCCTGGACGACGCGGTGCCGGCCGCCCTCGCCGACCGGCGGGCGCTGTTGGTGCTGGACAACTGCGAGCACCTGGCCGACGGGGTGGCGCCGTTCGTCGAGCGGCTGCTGGCGCGCTGCCCGCGGGTGAGCGTGCTGGCCACCAGCCGGGCCCGGCTGATGGTGCCGTTCGAGTGGGTCTACCCGGTGCCGCCGCTGTCCCTGGACGGCGAGTCGGACGCGGTCGCGCTGTTCCGGGACCGGGCCGCGGCGGTCGGCTGGACGGTCGAGGACGCGCAGGCCGAGCAGGTCGCCGACCTGTGCCGGAAGCTGGACGGGGTGGCGCTGGCGATCGAGCTGGCCGCCGCGCGGCTGCCGGCGCTCGGGCTGGACGGGCTGGTCGCCGGCCTCGACGACCATCTGCGGCTGCTGGTCGGCGGATACCGGGCGGACGACCGGCACCGCTCGGTGCGCGCGATGCTGGACTGGAGCCAGGCGCTGCTCAGCGGCGACGACCTGGCCCTGCTGCGGCGGGTCGCGGTGTTCGTCGCGCCGTTCACCGCTCCGGCGGCCGCCGCGGTGGCCGGGTTCGGCCCGCTGAGGCCCGGGCACGTCGTCGACGGGCTGGCCCGGCTCGCCGACCAGAGCCTGCTCGGCGTGACCGCGTCGGCCGGCGGGACCCGCTACCGGATGCCGGAGACCATCCGGCAGTACGGGTTCGAGCAGCTCACCGCCGCCGAGGAGGAGGAGGTCGCGCCGGGCCGGCATCTGGACTGGTGCCGGGCGGCGGCCGAGGAGCTCGCCGGCGCGATGGGGGAGGGCTGGCGGGTCCGGTTCGACGCGGTGGCCGACGACCTGCGGGCGGCCCTGAGCTGGGCGGCCGGTCGGCCGGACCGGCGGGCCGACGCGCACCGGCTGGCCCTGCTGCTCGGGCGGCTGGCCTTCGACCGGAACCTGATCGGCGAGTCCCAGTCCCGGTACGAGCAGGCGGCCGCCCTGACCGGCGATCCCGGTGCGCTGCGGCAGGCGGCGAGCGTGGCGGCGTGCCGGATGCGGGGCGACGACGCGTACCGGCTCTGGCGGGCCGCCGCGGAGGCGGCCGGGGACACGCCCGCCGCGGCCCGGGATCTCGCGACCGCGGCCACCACCTGGTTCCGCAAGGCCGGGGCGTTCGCTCACCGTCCGCCGCGCGACGAGCCGGCGGCGCTGCTCACCCGGGCGCGCGAGCTGGCCGGCGACGATCCCGCCGCGCACGCCGCGATCGCGCTCGCCGACTGCGCCGCCGCGGGCTACGCGTTCTTCGCCGAACGGTCCGCGGACGCCGCGTCCTGGATGACCGGGCTCGCCGGGCGCGCGGTGGACCTGGCCCGCGCCCTCGGCGATCCGCTCGCCGAGGGGGCCGCCCTGTTCGCGCTGACCGGGGCGCAACGCCAGGCCGGTGACGAGGTCGCCGCCGCGGCCACCGCCGGTCGCCGGGTGGAGCTGCTGGACCCGGTGGAGCTGACCCCGGCCGTCGCCGACGAGCTGATCGACGCGCTGCTGATCGCCACCGCGACCAGCATCGGCACCGGCGATCTGGTGGCTGCCCGGCGCTGGGGCCGGCGGCTGCGCGACCTGCCGCTGCTGGCCGAGGCCGGGCACGTCGCGACGTCCCGGATCCTGATGGCCGACGCCCTGGCCGGCCACAGCGACGACGTGATCGCGGCGAGCGGCCGGTTCCTCGACGGCTGGACGGCGGCGGGCCGGCCGGCGGCCCGCAACTTCGGCCCGGCGGCCGCCGCCGTCGCGATGGTGCACGACCTGCGGGGTGACCGGGCGGCCCGGGACGAGTGGCTGGCCGTCCTCGACCGGATGGGCGTCACCACCGAGGAGCGGGCCGGGTACGGCCCGGCCTTCGCGGCGATCGCGCTGCTGCACCACGGGGAGCCGGCGCTCGCTCGGGACCGGCTGGCGGCTCCGGGCGCCTGGCGCACCGGGATCCTGATGCACTGGCACGTCGCCCTCCGGGTGGAGGCCGCCGTGCTGGCCGGCGATCCGGAAGCCGCCGATCTGCTGGCCGAGACCCGCCCGGCGGTGGCCGGCAATCCGATCGCCGGCGCGCTCCTCGACCGGGCCGCCGCGCTGCTCGCCGGCGACCGCGACGGCATCCGTGCCACCGCCGCGGCGTTCGCCGCCGCCGGCTGCCCCTACCAGCAGGAGCGGACGCTCCTGCTGGCAGGCGGCAGCTGACCGGGTTACGGGAAGTTGAGCAGGTAGGAGTTGGTGTAGCTGGAGTTCGCCGCCGCGCCGGTGTCGTTGATGATGTGCGAGATGGTGCCCACCCCGCCCAGCGAGACGGCCGCCATGTTGTGGAACTTCACCCCGGCGACGGCCGGGACCTCGAAGGCGCGGGCCGACGCCACCGAGTTGTTGACGTTGAAGAAGCAGTAGCTGCCCAGGCCCCACGCCTCGAACGAGGTGACCCCGGAGGCCACCTTGATCGCCGGGTAGCCGTTCTGCGAGCCGTTCATCCACGCGGCCTGGTTCGGCGGGTCGTACGGCATCTCGTTCTGGAAGAAGACGATCCGGCCGCCGGCGCCGTTCCAGACCACCTCGTTCTTCTGGTAGTGCTCGACGAACAGGCCGGTGGCCAGCACGTTGTCGCCGTTGACGGTGAGCCCGTTGTCGGCGGTGTTCACCGTCCAGCCGATCCCGGCGCCGTGGTCGGCGCGCCAGGCCCAGGTGTGGTCGATGATCGTGTTGTTGGTGTTCACCACCAGGCTGTTGGTCGCCTTGCCGGCCACCATGCCGCCGATCCGGAAGAACACGTCCTGCACGGTGGTCGGGTTGGCCGCGTGCGAGACGCCGGACTTGGCCGGGCCGACCTTGAGCAGCGTGTCGCTGTTCGTGGTGCCGGCGTCGAAGAGCAGGCCCTTGAGCCGGACCCCGTCGACGTCGGCGACGTCCATCGCGTTGACGCCGTTGTCCGGGATGATCGTCGGGTAGCCGATGCCGAGCACCACGGTGTTGGCCTTGGTCACGTGCAGGGTCTGGTTCACGTGGTAGATGCCCGGCGTGAAGAAGACGTTGCACCCGTTGGCCAGCGCCGTGTTGATCGTCGCCGCCGAGTCGCTCGGCTTCGCGACGAAGAACGTGCTCATCGGCAGCGAGCTGCCCGGGGTGCTGCCACCCGCCCAGCTGGGCCCGCTGGCGTTGGTGCGCAGCGCGGGCAGGAAGACCCGGTACTTGCCGGCCGGGTCCAGGTAGAGGTAGGGCACGTCGCGCGAGATCGGCGTGGTGTTCAGGGTGGTGTAGCGCGGGCCGGCGGCCGGGTTGGTGGTGAAGTTGGTGGCCGGGGCGCCGTTGGTGCCGGAGAAGACCATGTTCCAGTTGGAGCCGCTCCACGAGCCGAGCGTGCTGTCCTTGGTGTACCACTGCTGCTGGGAGGCGGACTCGGCGTTCCCGTCGATCTTCGAGTCGGAGATGTAGCCGCCGCTGGCCCAGCCGTAACTGGCCGGGAAGAGGTTCAGCCCGCCCAGCACATGCATGCGACGGTACGGCGCGGCCTGCGCGACCGCCCACCGGTTGGTGCCGCCGAGCGTGTTGACCGACAGGTTCTCGGCCGAGCGCCAGAAGTTCTGGGTGGCGTTCCCGGCGTCACTGGCGTTGAACGCGTCGACCGTGACCGCGCCGTTGATCCGCACGTCGTCCGGGTTCTGGCCGAGGCCGAGGATCGAGGTGTTGAAGCCGATGTTCGCGCCCACCGCGTACGGCGTCGTGCTCGGCTTGAACACCAGCGCGTCCCGCCGGGTGCCGAACTGCGCCGACTGGGTGTCCTTCTGTGCGTTGAACACGCTGTCCAGTGAGGACTGGATGGCCGCGTCCGACATCGAGTGGTCGTAGATGTGCACGTTCGGCCCGAAGTCCGGGGTGTCGGAGTAGGCCGGGCAGGTGCCCGGGTTGGTCGGCGTGGTGGTGACGGTGAACTTCTGTGCGCCGGTCCCGTTGCAGTCCCAGATCTGCAGGCGGGTGCCGTTCGCGGTGGCGCCGCTGGGCGAGTCCATGCAGCGGCCCGACTGCGGGTTGCGCAGGCTGCCGTCGCCCTGCTGGGTCCACTGCTGCGCGCCGGTGCCGTTGCAGTCCCAGAGCTGCAGCTTGGTGCCGTTGGCGGTGCCGCCGCCGGCGACGTCCAGGCAGCGGCCGATGGTGGTCAGCGCGGTGCCGGTCCAGGTCCAGTGCTGGTCGGCGGCGTTCGCCTGGCAGTCCCAGAGCTGGACCGCGGTGCCGTTCACGCCGGTGTCGTCGCCGCTGACGTCGACGCACTTGCCGCCGGGGCCGGCGATCGGGTTGCCGGCCACGGCGGCCGCGAGCGCCGGGGTGCCGACGCCCAGGGCGGCGAGCACCACCAGCACCAATGCCGCGACCGAGGCACGAGAGACAACTCTCATGAGCCGTCCTGCTTCCTTGTTTGTCTGCCCGCGCGAGGCGGGGGATGCGGCGGTGAGAGCGCTCTCAGAAATGTTTCCTCAATGTTTCATCGACGAGAACGGATGTCAAGGTACGACCGTTCATCCGGCCCGGGTGGTCCGCGCCCGCCGCCGCTCGGGGAGCCTGGGCGGATGGCTCGCACCCGAGCGCTCGCCGCCGCCGTCCTCGCGAGCGCGCTCGCCCTCACACCGGCGTCGGCCGCCGCGTTCGGCACCATCGAGGGCGGCGGCCAGCATCGGGAGCACGAGCGGATCACCCGGGCCGCCCTCGCCTGCCGGACCGCGGTCGAGCCCGGCGCCGACTGCTTCGAGCCGAAGTCGATGGACCAGCTGGCCGGCCACGCCCGGACGTTCGGCGCGGTCGGCTCCCCGGACAGCACCGAGGTCGCCGACCCGGCGGCACACTGCGACGACGCCGACTTCCTGGACGGCGGCGGCTACCCGCGCACCCGCGAGCAGGCCACCGCGGCGCTCCGGAACTGCGTCGACCACCTGCGCCGCCGCTTCGGCGAGGCGGTCCGCAGCTCGGGCGGGGTGCTCGACGCCGACGGCCGGATCATCGACGCCGAGGTTAGCGTGGACCCCGATTGTGAACTGGCGCCGAAGGACGAGCCGCGCGCCAAGTGCGAGGCCATCGAGGCGTTCGGCCGCGCGCTGCACGGGGTCCAGGACTTCCACTCGCGCAGCAACTGGGCCGACGAGGCCGACCCGGGCCGGTCCAGCGGCCCCGGCAACCCGCCCGGCCTGAACCTCCCCGCCCCCAGCCCGGTCCTCGACCTGCGGGGCACCGGCGTCCCGGCCGTGCCGCGCGAGCTGTCCACCGGCTGCTTCGTCCTGAAGGACACGATTCCCGGTACGGGGGTGTGCGCCGGGCGCGTCACCCATGCCGCCCTCAACAAGGACAACGGCCTGGTCGACCCGGGCACCGGCGACGCCACCGAACCGACCACCCCGCGTGGCCTGGTGCGGACCAACTTCGCCAAGGCGGTCACCGGCGCGGTCGTCGAGACCCGGCACCAGTGGCAGGACTTCCAGGGCGCCCTGGAGGAGTCCTACGGCGCGGAGCGGGGCGCGCGGATCGCGTGTGCGCTCACCCATGACACCCCGGCGACCGAGTGCCGGGCGCGGGCGGGCGGCTCCGGTCGTACCGTGCTCGTGGTGTTCTTCGCCGGTGTTGTCGTCGCCGGCCTGGGCCTGGGCTGGGGGCTCAGGCGGCGATGACGGTACGCGGTGAGGCCGGCGACCGGCAGCGCCGCGGCGTCGGTCAGCGGCACCTTGGCCGGCGCCGGGGCGAGGATGCCGGCCGGCGCCACCACGAACTCCGCGGGCCGCGCCGGCGCCGGTCATCGCCAGCTCGCGGCTTCGGCTGGTCCTCACGGGTGCTTCACGGCCCTTGAGGGACCTCTGTGGCACAGCCGGCGAGCGGGAGTGACACGGTCACCCGTTGGCGGGGATCCGGCGCTACGGCGTCGGTGGTCGCCCGGTTCGCGTCCCGGCGGGACGACTCCCCGGCTCGGCGGCACGCGACGGGTCCGGCGCGCCGCGGCGGTCAGGCGGTGCGGTCGCGGCGGGCGCGGGGCTTGGCCGAGCGGGGCGGGGTGGCGCGCATGTGGTCGCGGACCCGGCCGAGCAGCTCGCCGAGGGTGGCCAGGTCGGTGCCGGTCATCGGCTCGAACAGCAGCTGCCGGACCCGGTCGACGTGCCCGGGCAGCACGTGCGCGACCAGGTCCCGGCCGGCGGCGGTGACGGTCACCATGACGCTGCGCTCGTCGTCCGGCGACGCGGACCGGGCGATCAGGCCGCGCTTGTCCAGCAGGCCCACCTGGTAGGTGAGGCCGCTGCGGCTGTAGACCAGGCCGTCGGCCAGGTCGGTCATCCGCAGCCGGCCGTCCGGGGCGTCGACCAGCCGGGCCAGGATCTGGAACTGCACGAAGCTGAGATCGCCGTCGGCGCGCAGATGCTCGTCCACCGCGTACTGCAGGAGGCTGCTGACCTCGATCAGCGCGAAGTACGCACCGAGTTGCTCCGCGTTCAGGCCGGGCGCCGGGTCAGTCACCGGACGATCGTACGTGCTTCGAATCCGAAGTGAGCCGGTGGCGTCAGCGGCCCTGAGCGAGTCTTTAGGCTGGGGGCATGAAGGTTCTTTCCATCCAGTCGGCGGTGGCGCACGGGCACGTCGGGAACTCCGCGGCCGTGTTCCCGCTGCAGCGGATCGGCGTCGAAGTCGTCCCGGTGTACACGGTCAACTTCTCCAACCACACCGGGTACGGCGCCTGGCGCGGACCGCTGATCCCGCCGTCGGACGTCGCCGAGATCCTCCTCGGGGTCGAGGAGCGCGGGGTGTTCCCGCAGGTCGACGCGGTGCTCTCCGGCTATCAGGGTGGGGCGGGCATCGCCGACGTGATCATCGACGCGGTGCGCCGGGTGAAGGCGGCCAACCCCGCGGCGGTCTACGCCTGCGACCCGGTGATGGGCAACGCCAAGTCCGGCTGCTTCGTCGCGCCGGAGATCCCGATCCTGCTGCGCGACCGGGTGGTGCCGGTGGCCGACATCATCACGCCGAACCAGTTCGAGCTGGGCTTCCTGACCGGGACCGAGCCGGCCGGCCTGGAGTCGACCCTGGAGTCGGCCGACCTGGCCCGTGCCATGGGACCGTCGACCGTGCTGGTCACCAGCGTGGAGCGGCCGGACCGGGAGGAGGGCACGATCGAGATGCTGGTGGTGGACGACGCCGCCGCCTGGATCGTGACCACGCCCTACCTGCCGTTCAAGGCCAACGGGTCCGGGGACGTGACGGCCGCGCTGTTCACCGCGCACTACGTCGCGACCAAGGACGCGGCGCTGGCGCTGGAGCGGACCGCGTCCAGCGTCTTCGACCTGCTGGAGACCACGCACCGGTCCGGGGAGCGGGAGCTGCGGCTGATCCAGGCGCAGGAGTTCTACGCCGCGCCGCGGATGCAGTTCAGCGCCAAGCAGGTGCGCTGAGCAGTGCGCTGAGTCCGGGCGGGCGCGGTCGCGGCCTCCGGCCTCGGTCGCGGCCCGGCCCTCAGTCCCGGCCTCGGGCGCCGGTTGCGGTCCGGGCCTCGGCTGCGGCCCCGGCTCCCGGCCCCGGCCGTCGGTTGCGGCCCCGGCTCTCGGTTACGCCCTGGATCTCGGTCCCGGGCCTCGGTTGCGGTCCGGGCCTCGGTTGCGGCCCCGGTCTCGATTGCGTCCGGCCGGGTCGCGAGGCGCGGCTCAGGGCAGGACCGCGCCGAACAGGCGGCGGGTCTGGTCGGCGCGCAGGCCGACGAACGTGCCGGTGGCGGTGACCAGCGGCGCTCCCGGGTCGGCCGCGGTGGTGATGGCACCGGTGGCGGTCACCCGGCGCCCCGCCACGTCGCGGACCTCGGCGGTCAGCCGCAGCGGGGTGAGCAGTGGGACCGGCGCGTGGTAGCTGGTGTCCAGGCGCACGGTCATCCCGGGACGGCCGGAGGCGCCCACGGCGTGCCCGAGGATCTGGTCGAGCAGCATCGCGCTGACCCCGCCGTGCGCGAACAGCGGCGGCCCCTCGTAGGCCATGCCGAGCGTGCACCGGCCGGTCGCGGCCCCGCCGGCCACCTCGACGTGCAGCGGCGGCGCGAGGGCGCTGCCGGGGCCGGTCACCGGGTTGTACATCCGCACGCCGCCGCGCAAGTCGTCGGCGCGGGGCAGGGTGGCGTGACCGCGCACGCGCCCGCCGAGCAGCTCGGTCACGTCGCGGATCCCGGCGGCCGCCCGGAGCAGATCGCCGGCCGGGACCTCGGTGGTGGTGGCGCTCTCGATCAGTGCCCGCAGCGCGTCGCCGAGCTCGGTGATGGCCTCACGGCGGTGTCCCTCCATGACAATCAGCATCGCCGCCGAAAGCCATCGGAGCTAGTGAATCAAGTCACACTGCTATAACCTGTTCTAGTTGCTCGACTGGAGGGGGAGCGCGATGGCCAAGGTGACCGTCGAGGCCGATGCCAAGGCGGATCCGCAGCGAGTCTGGGATGTCGTGTCGGACCTGTCGCGGGTCGCGGAATGGAACACGATGCACGAGGGATTCACCGGCGACGTGCCGGCGACTCTCGGCCAGGGCACCGAGTACCGGCAGAAGGTGAAGCTGATGGGCATGCCCGCCGAGATGGCCTGGCGGGTGACCACGGCGACGCCGCCCGGCCGGCTGGAGCAGGACGGCGACGGCCCGATGGGGGTCAAGGCGAAGAACCTCTTCGTGATCGTGCCGGCCGAGGGCGGCTCGCACATCACCTACGAGATGGAGTTCGTCGGCCCGGCGCTGAAGGGGCCGATGGCCGGCATGCTGGAGAAGCAGGCCGGCGCCGCCGGTCAGCAGGCCCTGGCGAAACTGGTCGCCCTGGCCGAGTGACCAGCGCGAGCAGAAGCGCCAGGTGACCAGCGCGAGAGAAACGCCGGGTGGCCAGCGCGAGCAGACGCGCCGAGTGACCAGCGCGAGCAGAAGTGCCGGGTGATCAGCGCAGCAGCAGGCGGCTCGCCAGCTCCAGGTGGTTGATCACGTCGTTCGCCGAGGCGCGGCGGGTCACCCAGGCGACCAGGTTGGACAGCCACACGTCGCCGATCACCCGCGCGATGGCCCGGTCGTCGGCGGTCGGCTCGCCGTCGTGCATGGCCCGGGTGAACATGTCCTCCATCAGTCGCGCGACCGCGTTGACCTCGGCGCTCGCGGACGGATCGGCGAACATGAAGGCCCGGGTCATCGCCTCGGTCAGCTGCGGTTCGCGCTGCATCGCCCGGGTCACCCGGCTGAGCACGAACTGCATCCGCTCGTGCGGGGTGTCGCCGGGGATCGGCTTGCGCTCCAACTTCTCCCGGGTCTTCTCCAGCTCGGCGGCCAGCGCCGAGACCAGCAAGTGGATCTTCGACGGGAAGTAGCGGTAGAGCGTCCCGAGGGCGACCTCGGCGCGCTCCGCGACGGTGCGCATCTGCACCGCGTCATAGCCGCCCTTGGATGCCAGTTGCAGGGTGGCCTCGAGGATCCGGCGGCGCCGGTCGCGCTGCGCGGCGGAGCCCTGCTCGGCGTCGAGCGTGCTGCGAACCGCGCCAATACTGGTATTCGTTCTCGGTGCTGCCATCGCTAACCCCTCGTGTCCCTGGTCGTCCTACCAGCCTAGCAACGGGCGCTGTCGCGACGATCAATGTTCCCCCGTAAGTGAAACGTGTTCTAATGGAGGCATGGGCCCGGACTTCGCGCTCGACGACACCCAGGAGGCGATCGTCCGCCTCGCCGGGGAGGTGCTCGGCGATCACGACGGCTCACCGCGGGGGCTGTGGAAGTCGCTGGGGCAGGCCGGGCTGCTCGGCCTCGCGGTGCCGGTCGAGTGCGGCGGGGCCGGGCTCGGCGCGGTGGCGACCGGTCTGCTGCTGACCGAGATCGGCCGGCACGCCGCGGGGGTGCCGGCCTGGTCCACGTTGTCGCTCGGGGTGCTGCCGGTGGTCCGCTGGGGCAGCCCCGGCCAGCAGCGCGACCTGCTTCCGGCGGTGCTAGACGGCCGGGTGCTGACCGCCGCCCTCGCCGGGCAGATCACCGCCGGCCGGGGCGGCCGGCTGACCGGGACGTGCCGGGACGTCCCGGACGCCGATCAGGCGTACCGCGTCCTGGTGCAGGCGGGCGAGACGGTCGCGCTGGTGGACCCGGCCGCCCCCGGCGTCACGATCCGGCCCACGCCGGGTGGGTTCGCGCTGCGCCTGCGGGACGTCGCCGCGGAGCCGCTGGGCGACGGCAAGGGCGATCTCCACCGGTACGCGGTGGCCGGCGCCTGTGCGCTCGGCGACGGCGCGCTGGCCGGGGCGCTGCGGATGACCGCCGGCCACGTCCGGGACCGGCACCAGTTCGGCCGGCCGCTCGCCACCTTCCAGGCGGTCGCCCAGCAGATCGCCGACGTCTACATCGCCGCCCGCACGATGCACCTCGCCGCGCTCGCCGCGAGCTGGAGCGCGGCGAAGGACGACGGTGACGACGCTGACCTGTGGACCGCCGCCTACTGGCTGTGCAGCGAGGCGCTGCCCGCCCTGCGCACCTGCCACCACCTGCACGGCGGGCTCGGGCTGGCCGCCGACTACCCGTTGCACCGGCACACCGCCCTGGTCCGCGACCTGGTCCGGCACCTCGGCGGCGCGGAGCACTGCCTCGACCGGCTGGGAGCCGACGATGTTCATCGAGCTGACTGAGGAACAACTGGCGTTGCGGGCGCGGCTCCGTTCGTACCTCCACGGGGTTGTCGACGAAGCGGACCGGGCAGCGATGCTGCGACAGCGGCACGGCGTGGTCTTCCGCGCGCTGGTGCGCCGGCTGGGGCGGGACGGGTGGCTCGGGCTCGGCTTTCCGCGGCGGTTCGGCGGTGGCGGGCTCGGGCCGGTCGAGCAGCAGATCTTCGTGACCGAGGCGGCGCGCGCCGACGTGCCGCTGCCCGCGGTGACGCTGCAGACGGTGGCCCCGACGCTGCTCGCCCACGGCACCCGGGAGCAGCAGGAGTTCTTCCTGCCGCGGATTCTGGCCGGGGAGATCCACTTCGCGATCGGGTACACCGAGCCGGAGGCCGGCACCGACCTCGCCGCGCTGAGGACGCGGGCGGTGCGGGACGGCGACGAGTACGTGGTGAACGGGCAGAAGATGTTCACCACCGGCGCGCACGACGCCGACTACCTGTGGCTGGCCTGCCGCACCGACCCGGACGCGCCGCGGCACCGAGGACTGTCGATCCTGATCGTCGACACCCGCGATCCAGGTTACTCGTGGACGCCGATCATCACCTGGGACGGCGCGCACCACGTCAACACGGTCTATCTCAGCGACGTGCGGGTGCCGGCGAACCGCCTGGTGGGCGTGGAGAACGGCGGCTGGCGGCTGCTGACCGCGCAACTGAACCACGAGCGGGTGATGCTCGGACCGGCCGGGCGGTTCGGCGCGTTCCTCGACCGGGTCCGCGGCTGGGCCGCCGGCCACGACGCGCCGGACGTGCGGCGCGCCCTGGCCCGCGCCGAGGCCTGCCGCCGGGTGAACGAGCTGCTCAACTGGCAGGTGACCGGCGGCGAGCCGAACCCGGCCGACGCCTCCGCCACCAAGGTCTTCGCCTCCGAACGGCTGCTGCGGATCGGGCAGGAGCTGGAAGAGGTGGTCTGGCGGCACGGCGATCCGGCCGACCCGGCCACCGCCGAGCTGCTCACCTGGCTGGACGTGCAGGCCCGGCGCAACCTGGTGCTGACCTTCGGCGGCGGGGTCAACGAGATCCAGCGGGAACTGATCGCGTCGGCGGGCCTCGGCCTGCCCCGGGTGCCCAGGTAGGAGGCGGGATGACGGCGACGATCGAGGCGGCCGCGCAGAGCCTCGCCGCGTCCGGATGGTCCCCGGCGCGGCTCGCGCGGGACCCGGTGAACCGGCCCGCGATCCGGGACTGGCTGGCCGCGATCGGGGACGGGTCGCCGGTCTACGAGCGGGACCGGGTCGCGCCACCCGCGATGGTGCAGGTGTGGACGATGCCCGGCCTCGGACCCCGGCAGAAGGACCCGCTGGGCGTCATGTCGGCAGTGCTGGACGAGGCCGGCTACCCGTCGGTGGTGGCGACCGACTGCGCCCAGACCTACCACCGCTACCTGCGCGACGGGGAGATGCTCTCGGTCCGCAGCCGGCTCACCGGGGTGACCGGGCCGAAGCGGACCGCGCTCGGCGAGGGCTGGTTCGTCACCACGGCGAGCGTCTGGGAGGTGGCCGGGGAGCCGGTGGCCGAGATGACGTTCCGGGTGCTGAAATACCGGCCCGGCACCCCGGCCGCGGCGCCGCGGGCCGAGCCGCTCCGGCCGGCGGCCGGTCCGGACACGGCGTTCTTCTGGGCCGGGATCGAGGCCGGTGAGCTGCGGATCCAGAGCTGCCTGGAGTGCGGGGCGCTGCGCCACCCGCCCGGCCCGGCCTGCCCGGCCTGCGGCGCGCTCAAGCCCTCGTACGTGGTGGCGGCCGGCACCGGGACCATCCACAGCTACGTCGTGCACCACCATCCGCCGCTGCCCGGGCGGCGCTCGCCGGTCACCGTGGCGCTGGTCGACCTGGACGAGGGGGTGCGGATGGTGGCCGAGCTGCGCGGGATGCGGCCGAGCATCGGGGCGCGGGTCCAGGCCGGGTTCGCCGGCGGGCTGCCGGTGTGGCGGCCGGTCGGTGTGGACCTGCCGTCCTGGGAGCTGGTGGTGACCCCGACCGTGATCATCAGCAGCGCGCTGGCCACCCGGGACTTCCAGGACGTGCACCACGACCGGGACGCGGCGGTGCGGCGCGGCAGCCGGGACATCTTCCTCAACATCCTGACCACCACCGGGCTGGTGCAGCGGTATGTGACCGACTGGGCCGGGCCCGAGGTGGTGCTGCGCGGGATCGATATCCGCCTCGGGACACCCTGTTTCGCGTACGACACGCTCACCTTCACCGGCCAGTCGCGAGGCGCCGAGGTGGCGGTGGCCGGGCGCACGGCGGCCGGGGAGCATGTCGCCGGGATCGTCCGGGTGGCGTCGTGATCAGCGGGACGGCGGCGATCGCCGGGATCGGGGCGACCGAGTTCTCCAAGGACTCCGGGCGCAGCGAGCTGCGACTCGCGGTGGAGGCGGTGCGGGCCGCGCTCGACGACGCCGGGCTGCGGCCGTCCGACGTGGACGGGCTGACCACCTTCGCCATGGACGACACCGCGGAGATCGCGGTGGCCCGCGAGATCGGTGCGGGTCCGCTGACCTTCCTGAGCCGGATCGGGTACGGCGGAGGCGCCGCCTGCGCGGTCGTGCAACAGGCCGTGCTCGCCGTGACCGCCGGCATCGCCCAGACGGTGGTCTGCTACCGCGCGCTGAACGAGCGGTCCGGCCGCCGGTTCGGCCAGGCGACCGTGCCGCCCGGGATCGACGCGGGCTGGCATCACCCGATGGGGCTGGCCACGCCGGCCGCCCAGGTCGCGATGGTGGCCCGGCGCTACATGCACGACTACGGGGTGACCACCGACGACTTCGGCAGCGTCACCGTGGCGGCCCGGCGGAACGCGGCCACCAACCCGGCCGCCTGGTTCTTCGGTCGGCCGATCACGCTCGACGACCATCGCGCCTCGCGGTGGATCGCCGAGCCGCTGCGGCTGCTCGACTGCTGCCAGGAGAGCGACGGGGCGGTGGCGCTGGTGGTGACCTCCGCCGAGCGGGCCCGGGACCTGCGCCGGCCGGCGGCGCTGGTGTGCGCGGCCGCCCAGGGAAGTGCGGCCGACCAGTTCGTGATGACCAGCTACTACCGGGACGACCTGGCCGCGCTGCCGGAGATGGGGGTGGTGGCGCGGCAGCTGTGGGCGCAGTCCGGATACACGCCGGCGGACGTCCGGGCGGCGGTGCTCTACGACCACTTCACGCCGTACGTCCTGATGCAGTTGGAAGAACTCGGCTTCTGCGGACGGGGAGAGGCGCGGCACGTGATCGCCGAGGAGCGGCTGCCGATCAACCCGCACGGGGGACAGCTGGGGGAGGCCTACATCCACGGGATGAACGGGATCGCCGAGGCGGTGCGGCAGGTTCGCGGGACGGCGGTGAACCAGGTGCCGGGGGACGGGCCGGTGCTGGTCACGGCCGGCACCGGGGTGCCGACCAGCGGCCTGGTCCTGAGCCCGGCGTGATCGGTATCCAGGTGTGACGGGATCGATGCCGGGACATGCCGATCGGCCCGGATAGTTGTCCGGCATGCGACGTACAGCGGTGGGCCTGGTGATCCTGGTGGGCAGCTCGGTGGGGCTGGCGGCGTGCTCGGTGCCGGAGAACGGGCACACCGGGCTGTCCGTCGACGCGGAGGGCAACCCGCTGGGTCTGGTCGCGGTGTGTTCCGATGATCCGCCCGACTCCGTCTACCTGTCCGGCTCGCGGGCGACGACCGGGCCCGTGCCGGTGGAGTATGTTCCGCCGGCCGACGTCGGCCGGACCATGAGCTTCCGGTTGGACGCTCCGGACAACGGATGGGTGGCACGCCCGGAGCCATCCCGGCTCCGGCCCGATGTCGAGTACAGCCTGTACGGCCGGACGGACGACAACAGCCACTCGACGAGAGAGGTCGACTTCGAGCTGACGGATCGGGAGCGGCTGTCGCCCGGCATGGTGCTGATCCAGGAGGTGGTGCGCGGCGAACGGGTGGACGCCGTGGTCACCCAGCAGGAGTTCGAGAAGCGGGCCCAGCGGTACTGCTGATCGTCTCGCCGACGGCGGCGATCACGCCGTCCACCTTGTCGTCGTCGATGCCTTCCAGCTCGACGATCAGCCGGTCCACCCCCGCATCGGCATAGCGCCGGGCGGTGTCCAGGTCGGGCGGCTCCGGCGGGGTCAGGGTGATCTCCAGCTCGCCCAGGCCGTCCGGCCGCTGCTCCCGGCGGGCGGCCTCGGCCAGCGCCTGCCGCGCCTGCACGATCTGCTCGACGTCCAGGCCCCAGCCGTACCAGCCGGTCCCGTGCCGGACCGCCCGGCGGTACGCGGCGGCGGAGTGCCCGCCGACCACGATCGGCGGATGCGGCCGCTGGACCGGCGACGGATGCTGCACGACACCGGAGAACGACACGAACCGCCCCTCGAACGACGGCGCCTGCTCCCACAGCGCGCGCATCGCGGCCAGGTATTCGTAGGTCCGGGCGCCGCGCTCGGCGAGCGTCACGCCCATCGCGTTCAGCTCCGGCTCGACGTAGCCGGCCCCGACCGCGACGGTCAGCCGGCCGCCGGAGAGCACGTCGAGCGAGGTGAGCTGCTTGGCGAGCAGCACCGGCTGGCGCTGCGGGAGCACGATCAGGCCGACCCCGAGCCGGACCCGGGTGGTCACCGCCGCCAGATAGGTCAGCGCGACCATGGCCTCCAGCCGGGGCGGGTTCCCCTCGCCGGCCGGGAGCGCGAGGTGATCGCCCACCCAGAGCGACTCGAAACCCGCCTCCTCGGCCAGCCTGGCCCGCCGCGCGAGGACCGCGGGGTCGACGTTGCGGTCACGGTGCAGCCCGTACAGCCCGAACTTCATCCGATCAGCCACCTCCGCGTCGCCGTTTCCGTCCGATCAGGACACTACGACCCCGCTGCCACGACCGCACCGCCGGCGAGCGAGGACGCTGCTCGGTCGCCGGGGAACCGGATGCCGCCGTCCATGGCCCGGCACGCTACCCGGCGCCATCGCGGTTCATTGGCATGCCAGCTCCGGGCGGCCTGCTGCCGGTCACTGGCCGGACAGGGAGGCAGAGGTCGGCGAGGTGGCGGTCGGGGAAGGAGTGTCGCGGCCGGGCAGGACGGCGTCGACCAGGTCGCGTGCGGCGGCCGCGAGCTCGGCGGGGTCGGCCCGGCTGGTGGCGTTGGCGCCGGCGATGTTGTCGAACAGCAGGCCGTCGACGCAGGCGACCAGCCAGCGGGCCTGGCGCGGCGGGTCGGCGGCGCCGAGGCCGGTGAGCAACTCGGCGATCCGGTCGCGCAGGCCGGCCCCGGAGCGGTGCAGGTCGGCGGCGACCTCCGGCCGGCGCACCGACTCCAGGGTCAGCTCGTAGCGGGCCAGCTGCCGCTGCCGGCCGGCGGTCAGCCAGCGGTGCAGGATCTCGGCGAGCAGCCGGGCCAGCGTGGCCGGGTCCGCCGCGGCGAGCCTCGGCGCCAGCCCGTCCAGCTCGGCGTGGTCCTCCTCCACCAGGCGCTGGACGCAGGCGCTGAGCAGCGCGGCGCGGGACCGGTAGTAGTACGACGTCGAGCCGGGCGGCAGACCGGCGGCGGTGTCCACCGCCCGGTGGGTCAGGCCGCGTGAGCCGTGCTGGGCCAGTACGCCGAGGGCGGCGTCGGCGACGAGGCGGTGCCGCGCGGAGATCATGGCCACACTCTACCGGTGTAGAGCTTGTCGGTTCACCCTCTACATCTGTAGTGTCTGCTCTATGGATGTAGAGGAACAGCGAACCGCCGTGGTGGCCGGCGGCGGGATCGGCGGGCTCGCCACCGCCGTCGCCCTGACCCGGGCGGGATGGACGGTGACGGTCCACGAGCGGTCCGCGACCGGGAAGCCGATCGGCGCGGGACTGATCCTGTGGCCGAACGCGGTCCGGGCCCTGCACGCCCTGGGCCTCGACGAGGCGCTGCGGGCCCGGGCGGTGGCGCTGCCCGGTTCGGGGGTGCGGCGGCCCGACGGGCGCTGGCTGTCGCGTACCAGAAGTGCTGAAGTGATCGCCCGGCACGGGTGCTCCCAGCTGGCGATCACGCGGGCCGACCTGGTGGAGATGCTCACCTCCGCGCTGCCGTCCGGCTGCCTGCGGCTGGGCTCGACGGTCACCTCCGCCGACCCCGGCGGCCCGGACCGGCAAGCCGTCGTCGCGTGCGGTGACCAGCGCGTCTCCGCCGATCTGGTGGTCGCGGCCGACGGCGTCAACTCCCGGCTGCGACGGCTGCTCCTGCCGGATCAGCCGCCGGCCGAGTACCGCGGCTATGTCGGCTGGCGGGCCTTGGTGCACGCCCCGGCGATCACCGTCGAGGCGGCCAGCGAGACCTGGGGCCGGGCCGAGCGGTTCGGCGTCGTCCCGATGGGCCGGGGCCTGGTCTATCTGTACGCCACCGCGAACACCGCCGCCGGCCGGCCGCTCGGCGACGAGCTGTCCGAGCTGCGCGCCCGGTTCGGGCAGTGGCACGAGCCGATCCCGGCGCTGCTCGACGTGCTCGCGCCCGGCGACCTGCTGCAGCACGACATCGTGGCGGTCCATCCGGCGCTGCGGCGGCTGCACCACGGCCGGGTGGCACTGCTCGGCGACGCCGCCCACGGCATGGAGCCCAACCTCGGCCAGGGCGCCGGCCTGGCCATCGAGGACGCCGTGGTGCTGGCCCGCGCGCTGGCCGACGGCTCCTCGACGGCCGACGGGCTCGCCGGTTACGACCGGGCCCGGGTCGCCCGCGTCGCCCGGCTCGCCCGGCAGTCGCGCCTGCTGGGCCGGCTCACGCAGAGCCCCTCCGCCGTCGTCGGCGCGCTGCGTGACGGTGTCGCCGGGCTGATCCCGGACCGCTTCGCGGTGCGCGGGTTCGACGACGCCGCGGGGTGGCGGCCGTGAGCCCGCGCCGACGTGCCTGCGCCATCGGCGCCTGGTCGCTGGTCGTCACCGGCGTCGTCCATGCCGCCGCGGTGGCGGCGGGCGCCGGCGAAACTGATTCCCCGGTCGAGCGGCTGGCCGACACGCATCTGGTCATCGCCGGCCTGGATCGCTCCCTGTGGCAGCTCTTCACCGGGTTCAGCCTGGCGATGGCCCTGTTCATCGTGGGCCTGGGAGCGCTGAACCTGCTGGTGCTGCGCCGGGCGCCGGAGCTGTTCCTCGACGGCCGGGCCGTGATCGTGCTCAACCTCGGCATCGTGGTGCCGGCGCTCGCGCTGTCCGTCCTGTTCTTCCCGCCGCCGCCGATCGTGCTGCTCGGGGTCGGTGGCGTGGCCTTCGGCTACGCGCTGGTCGCCAGGTCGAGCGCGGCGAGGTAGCCGAAGGTCAGGGCCGGTCCGAGCGTCGCGCCGGCCCCGGCGTAGCTGCGGCCCATCAGCGCGGCGCTCGCGTTGCCGGCCGCGTAGAGGCCGGGGATGGCGGTGCCGTCCGGGCGCAGCACCCGGGCGCGCTCGTCGGTGCGCAGCCCGCCCTTGGTGCCCAGGTCGCCGGGCACCATCCGGAACGCGTAGAACGGCGGGTGGGTCAGCGGGCCCAGGCACGGGTTGGGGCGCTGCCGCGGGTCGCCGTAGTAGCGGTCGTAGGCGGAGTCGCCGCGCCCGAAGTCGTCGTCGTGGCCGCGCGCCGCGAACTCGTTGAACCGCCGGACCGTGCCGCGCAGCGCCTCGGCCGGCACGTCGATCCGCCAGGCCAGCTCGTCCAGCGTGTCCACCCGGTGCGCGATCCCGGCCGCGAACCACCGGCGCGGCAGCGCGGCGCGCGGCCCGCGCCCGGCGAACAGGTAGCGGTCGCGGTAGGTCTGGTCGGCGATCAGCCAGGCCGGCAGCCGCACGCCCGGGCCGAGCATGGCGTGCACGGCGTCGACGTAGGGCGCGGCCTCGTTGACGAAGCGCCGGCCGGTGCTGTCGACCATCAGGCAGCCGGGCTCGTTGCGCTCGGCGAGGCAGAAGTAGGGCCCGCCGGTGAGCGGGATCGACGGCCCCCACCAGGCCTCGTCCATCAGGTCGAGCGCGGCGCCGGCCCGCTCACCGGCCTCGATGCCGTCACCGGTGTTGCCGCTCGCCCCGACCGTCCACTCCGTCCCGACGTCCTGATACTTGCGGCGCATCGGCTCGTTGTGCTCGAATCCGCCGCTGGCCAGCAGCACCCCCCGCCGGGCGCGGAAGCTCTGCCGGCCGGACACCACCCCGGCCACCCGGCCGTCCTCGATCAGCAGGTCGGTCATCGGCGTGCCGAGCAGCACCTCGACACCGGCGGCGCGCAGCCCGGCCCGCAGCCCGGCGGCGAGCGCCTGTCCCATGGTCAGCTTCCGCCGCCGGGACAGCCGCGCCAGCAGGCCCCGCGCGGCCAGTCCGGCCGCGGTGCGGACCGCCCGCGGGTGCCGGGTGCCCAGCGCCAGCCAGCGATAGTCGACCTGGGTGACCACGAAACCATCAGGCGCTTTCTGGTACGGCGGAGCCAGCGTCCCCAGGTCCGCCCCGACCCGCCGGACATCCAGCGGCCGGGGCTCGATGCTGCGCCCGCCCGCGCGCCCGCCCGGCGCCTCGGGGTAGTAGTCCGGATAGCCGGGCACCCAGGCGAAGTCGAGCGGGGTGTGCGCCCGGACGAACGCCAGCATCTCCGGCCCGGCGGCCAGGAAGGCGTCCCGTCGTGCCGCCGGCACCTCCGGCCCGGCGACGTGCGCCAGGTAGGTCCGGGCGTCCTCGGGGCTGTCGGTCACACCGGCCCGGCGCAGCACCTCGTTGCCCGGCACCCACAGGCCGCCGCCGGACCGGGCGGTCGAGCCGCCGTACGTCGCGGCCTTCTCCAGCACGACCGCGCTCAGCCCGTGGTGTGCCGCGGTCAGCGCCGCCACCAGACCGGCGCCGCCGCTACCGATCACCACCAGGTCGAATGTCATCGCCACTAGAACAGGTTATAGTTATTCGGCATCGAGCACCACTGATCGGAGGCGCGGTGACCGAGACAGCTGACGTCCTGGTGGTCGGCTTCGGCGCGGCCGGGGCGTGCGCCGCCATCGAGGCCGCCGACGCGGGCGCCCGGGTGCTGGTGCTCGACCGGTTCGGCGGGGGCGGGGCCACCGCGATCTCCGGCGGGGTGGTCTACGCCGGTGGCGGCACCCGGCAGCAACGGGCCGCCGGGGTGCGCGACACCCCCGGGGAGATGGCCGACTACCTGCGCGAGGAGGTCGGGGACACGGTCGCGGCCGGCACCCTGCGGCGGTTCTGCGAGCAGAGCGCCGGGATGCTCGACTGGCTGGCCGGGCTCGGGGTGCCGTTCGACGCGCGGTTGTGTCCGTACAAGACGTCGTACCCGACCAACCGGCACTACCTGTACCTCTCCGGGAGCGAGACGGCCTTCGGCCAGTCGGCGGCCCGGGGGCACCGGGTGCTGGCCCGCGGCACCTCCGGCCGGCTGCTCCACCGCCGGCTCGCCGCCGCGGTCCGCGACCGGGGCGTGGTGGTGCGCACCCAGACCCGGGCCGAGCGCCTGGTCACCGACGCGGACGGGCGGGTGACCGGGGTGGAGTGCCGGACCCTGACCGGGTGGGCGCGGCTCGGGCACCGGGTGCTGCACCGCTGGTCGGTGAAGCCGGGCCTCTACCTGCCCGGGCTGGGCCGCGCGCTGCACCGGCCGGTGGCCTGGCTGGAGAGACGCCACGGGCGCCCGCTGCGGATCTCGGCGGGCAGCGTGATCCTGTGCGCCGGCGGGTTCGTGTTCGACCGCGAGATGATGCGTGAGCACGCCCCGGACTACCGGGGTGGTTTGCGGCTCGGCACGCGCGGCGACGACGGCTCCGGGATCCGGCTCGGTGTGGCGGCCGGTGGCGCCACCGCGCACCTCGACCGGGTGAGCGTCTGGCGGTTCCTCAGCCCGCCCTCGGCCATGCTCGACGGGCTGCTGGTCGACCGGGACGGCAGGCGGGTCGGCGACCCGGCCCGCTACGGCGCGGCGGTCGGCGAGGCGATCCTGCGCTCGCCGGGCGGCCAGGCCTGGCTGCTGCTGGACGCCGCCACGCTGGCCCGCTGCCGCCGCCAGGTGTGGTCGCAGACGCTGTGGTTCCAGCGCTGGCAGGCGTTGTGGCTGCTCACCTTCGGGCACGTCACCGGCCGGACGCTGGCGGCGGTCGCCCGGCGGGCCGGCGTCGACCCGGCCGGGCTGATCGCCACCGCCGGGCCGGCCACGGGGCCCCCGCCGTACGTCCTGATCGATGTCTCGGTCCGGAACCGGACCGCCTTCCCGGCGCCGATGCTCACCCTCGGGGGTCTGCGGGTCGACGAGGAGACCGGGCAGGTGCTGGGCGTGCCCGGCCTCTACGCCGCCGGGCGCACCGCGGTGGGCATCTGTTCGCGCAGCTACGTGAGCGGGCTGTCGCTGGCCGACTGCGTCTTCGCCGGGCGCCGGGCCGGACGCAGCGCCGCCGCCGTCCCGGACCGGGGAGGCCGGCATGCTGACCGACGCTGACCGGCTCGCGCTCGCCGACCGGCTGCGCGCCGCCGAGCGGGACCGCAAGCCGATCCCGCCGCTGGTGCGGGAGCGGCCGGACCTGACCGCCGCCGACGCCTACGCGATCCAGCTGGTCAACATCCGCCGCCGGGCCGGCGCCGTGGTCGGGCACAAGGTCGGGCTCTCGTCGAGGGCGATGCAGCAGATGATGGGCGTCGAAGAGCCGGACTACGGGCACCTGATGGCCGACATGCGGCTGTCCGAGACCGAGCCGGCCGATCCGGCGCGCTACTGCTACCCGCGGGTCGAGATCGAGGTGGCCTTCCTGCTCGGCGCGGACCTGCCCGGCGCGGACTGCACCGAGCGCGACGTGCTGGCGGCGACCGAGTTCTTCGCGCCGTCGATCGAGCTGATCGACAGCCGGATCGAGGACTGGGCGATCAGCCTGGCCGACACGATCGCCGACAACGCCTCGTCGGCCGGGTTCGTGGTCGGCGCCGGCCGGGTCCGGCCCGGTGAGATCGACATCCGGGGGATCGACGCGGTGCTCCACCGGGACGGCGAGCCGGTGGCGCGCGGCCGGTCGGACGCGGTGCTCGGCAACCCGGTGACCGCGGTGGCCTGGCTGGCCCGGACGGTCGCCCGGTTCGGGGTGCGGCTGCGCGCCGGTCATCTGGTGCTGCCGGGGGCGTGCGCCCGGGCGGTCGACGCGCACCCGGGATCGGTCTTCCGCGCGGAGTTCACCGGCCTCGGTGACGTGCGGCTGTCCTTCGCCGGAGGTGCCGGATGCTGACGGCGGCCATCGTCGGGTCCGGCAACATCGGCACCGACCTGCTCCACAAGCTGCTCCGCTCGACGGCGATCGAGCCGCGCTGGATGACCGGGATCGACCCGGACAGCCCGGGGCTGCGCCGGGCGGCCGGCCTCGGGCTCGCGGTCAGCGCCCAGGGCGCCGCGTGGCTGCTCGCCCAGGATCCGCTGCCCGACCTGGTCTTCGAGGCCACCTCGGCGGCCGTGCACCGGGCCTGGGCGCCGCGCTATGCCGAGGCCGGGATCCGCGCGATCGACCTGACCCCGGCGGCGGTCGGGCCGCTCGTGGTGCCGTCGGTGAACCTGCGGGAGCACCGGGACGCGCCGAACCTCAACCTGATCACCTGCGGCGGGCAGGCGACCGTTCCGATGGTCCACGCGGTCTCCCGGGTGACCCCGGTGGCGTACGCCGAGATCGTCGCGACCGTGGCGTCGCGGTCGGCCGGGCCGGGGACCCGGGCCAACATCGACGAGTTCACCCGGACGACCGGGCGGGCGCTGGCCGAGGTCGGTGGCGCGGCCCGGGGCAAGGCGATCGTCGTGCTCAATCCGGCCGATCCACCGCTGGTCATGCGGGACACCGTGTTCTGCGCGATCGGTCCGGACGCCGACCGGTCCGCGATCCGCGCCTCGATCGTGACGATGGCCGCCGAGGTGGCCCGTTACGTGCCCGGCTACCGGCTGCTCACCGAGCCGCAGTTCACGGACGGGCGGGTGGCGATCCTCCTCGAGATCTCCGGTGCCGGGGACTTCCTGCCGGTCTTCGCCGGCAACCTGGACATCATGACGGCGGCCGCGGCCCGGGTGGGCGAGGAGGTGGCGAGGTGAGCACCGACATCCGGATCACGGACTCCTCGCTGCGGGACGGCTCGCACGCCAAGCGGCACCAGTTCACCGTCGACGAGGTGACCTCGGTGGTGGCGGCCCTCGACGCGGCCGGCGTGCCGGTGATCGAGGTGACCCACGGCGACGGGCTGGGTGGGTCGTCGTTCACCTACGGGCTGTCGCGGACCCCGGAGCAGGAGCTGATCAAGGCGGCCGTCGCGACCGCCACCCGCGCCCGGATCGCGTTCCTGATGCTGCCCGGGATCGGACTCTTCGACGACATCCGCGCGGCGGCCGGCAACGGCGCCACGGTCTGCCGGATCGCCAGCCACTGCACCGAGGCCGACCTCACCGTGCAGCACTTCGGGCTCGCCCGCGAGCTGGGCCTGGAGACCGTCGGGTTCCTGATGATGGCCCACTCGCAGCCGCCCGAGGCGCTCGCCGCCCAGGCCCGGATCATGGCCGATGCCGGCTGCCAGTGCGTCTACGTCGTCGACTCGGCCGGCGCGCTGGTGCTCGACCAGGTCGGCGACCGGGTCGCCGCGCTGGTGGCCGAGCTCGGCGACGACGCCCAGGTCGGCTTCCACGGCCACGAGAACCTGGGCCTGGGCGTGGCCAACTCGGTCCTCGCGGTGCGGGCCGGCGCCCGGCAGATCGACGGCAGCACCCGCCGGTTCGGCGCCGGTGCCGGGAACACGCCGGTCGAGGCGTTCGTCGGGGTCTGCGACAAGCTCGGCATCCGTACCGGCGTGGACTTCTTCGCCATCGTCGACGCCGCCGAGGACGTGGTCCGCCCGGTCATGCCGGACGAGTGCACATTGGACCGGCTCGCCCTGATCATGGGCTACGCCGGGGTCTACTCCAGCTTCCTGACGCACGCCTTCACGCTGGCCGAGCGCTACCGGGTCTCCGCCGCCGAGATCCTGGTCCGGGCCGGCCGGCGCCGCCTGGTCGGCGGCCAGGAGGACCAGCTGATCGACATCGCGGTCGAGCTCAGTAGTAGGTGACCGAGACGTGGTCGCTGCGGGCGACCGACTGGCAGGCCAGCACGTAACCCTCGGCGAAGTCCTCCTCCTCGAGGATCTCGTTGGTGATCATCTCGACCTTGCCGGTGAGCAGCCGGCACGCGCACGCGCCGCAGTGGCCCTGGCGGCAGGAGAACGGCGGGTTGAGGCCGGCCTCGATCACCACGTCGAGCATCCGCTTGCCGGCCGGCCAGGGCAGCTGGTGGGTCTGCCCGTCCAGCTCCACCTCGAGGGTGGCGTCGCCGGTGAGCACCCGCTCCAGCGCGAAGCGCTCGACCCGCACGCGATCATGCGGGACTCCGGCTCGCTGCAGCGCGTCGCGGGCGATCATCACGAACGGATCAGGACCGCAGACGTACGCCGGCAGCCCGCTCTCCGTGATCAGCGCGGCGAGCCCGGCCGGCGTGGGAGCGCCGCGCTCGCTGTCCAGCCAGTGCGTGACGCTCAGCCGGTCGCCGTGGCGTTCCGCGAGGCCGGCCAGCTCGGCGGCGAAAATGACCGAGTCCGGATCCCGGTTCGCGTAGACCAGGGTGAGCCGCCCGCGCCCGCGCGCGAGCACCGACTTGACGATGGCCATCACCGGCGTGATCCCGCTGCCCCCGGCCAGCAGCAGCAGGTCGTCGTCGAGCGACTCCGGCACGAAGTCCCCGGCCGGCGGCAGCAGCTCGACGGTCTGGCCGGCGCGGACGTGGTCACAGATCCAGTTGGACGCCAGCCCGTCCCGGACCCGCTTGATGGTGATCTTCAGGTCCTCGCCGGTGTCCGGTGAGCTGGCCAGCGAATAGCACCGGGCGACGCCCTCGACCAGCACCGTCACATACTGCCCCGGCCGGTAGGCGAAGGCCGCGGCCAGCTCCGGCGGCACGGCGAGCACCAGCGAGCACGCGTCGGCGGTCTCCGCGATCACCTCGGTGACCCGCAGCCGGTGGTACATCAGGGCACGTCCAGGCGTCCGGCGCGCACCGCCCGATCGATGCTGGCGCGCAGCCCGGGGCAGGTCGGCACGAGCGCGCCCAGGTCGGTGGCGCACTGCCGGACGGCCGCGGTGCTCCACTGCACGCTGGTCTGCTGCGGGCTGGACTTGCGGACCCGGACCACGGCGGCGCAGCGCTCGCAGACCAGCTCGGTCAGGCCGCCCTCCAGGAACTCCTGCCGCTCGGTGAGCGCCCCGGTCATGGCTGCTTCTCGAGGTTGGCCCGCACCTCGGCGGTCCAGGTCTGGACGGCCCGGGTGGTGTCCACCTCGAACTCGTAGCGGGCCACCATGTCCTCGGTGACGTCCTCGACGTCCACATAGAACTGCTCGTACCACCGGCGGAGCTGGTAGACCGGCCCGTCCTCGGCGCAGAGCAGCGGGTTGTCGATCCGGGTCTTGTGCTTCCAGATCTCCACGTCCTGCTCGAAGCCGATCCCGATGCTCTTGGAGAACTTCAGCGCCGCCTTCGCCGCCTGCTCGCCGGTCAGGCCGGGCAGCCGCTTGACGATCACACCCCACTGCAGCACGAACGAGTCCGGCGTCACCGGGTAGTGGCAGTTGATCAGCACCGACTCGACGTCGACGCCGCGATAGTTGTTGACCAAGTAATCGATCATGTACGACGGACCGTGGTACGCCGCCTCGGAGCGCAGCGTCGCGTCCCCGGCCTGCTTCGCCGTGAACGGCACGTCCGGCCGTGGCCGGGTCTCCAGGAACTGTGCCGCCACCTGCCCCTCCAGCACGTTCTTGAAGAACGTCGGGAAGGCGAAGTGGATGTAGAAGAAGTGCGCCATGTCGACCACGTTGTCGATCACCTCGCGGCAGTTGGCGCCGTCGATCCGGATCGAGTCCCAGGTCCAGGTGCTCCACTCGTCGGAGAAGGCGCCCTCGATCCGCGGGATGGTCACCTCCGGCGGGGGCGGGGCGCCCTGCGGATCGTTCCAGACGAACAGCTGCCGGTTCTCCTCCATGACCGGCCAGGAGCGGGTGCGGGCGCGGGGCGGGACGCGATGCGCGTACGGCACCGCGGCGCACCGGCCGTCGCCGCGCCACCGCCAGTCGTGGAACGGGCAGGCGATCTCGTCGCCCTTGACCGTGCCCATCGTCAGGTCGCCGCCCATGTGCCGGCAGTACCCGTCCAGCACGTGCAGCGCGCCCGCCGAGTCGGCGAAGACCACCAGCTTGGTGCCGAACGCCTCGATCGCGTGCGGCTGCCCGTCCCGGAACGGCTCGGCCAGCCCGAGGCAGTGCCAGCCCCGGGCGAACCTGGTCGGCGGGACCCCGGTGTCGATCGTGCGTGCTGTGTCACCGACCATGCCGATTCCTTAGCTAGCTCATTAAGTAGAACGTGTTCTAGTATAGGTGTCCTGCGGTGAGCCGGCCAAGCCGATGCGAGGTGATCTCATGGAGGGCGCCACAGCGGTCGCGTCCGGGGTGCGGGAGTTGTTACCTGTTCTCCGTGACCGGGCACAGGAGACGGAGGACCGCCGGACGATCTCCGCCGAGACGATCAAGTCGCTGGCCGCCACCGGCTTCTTCCGGTTGCTGCAGCCGGCCCGGTTCGGCGGCCACCAGGCCGACCCGGTCACCTTCTTCGGCTGCGTGCGCGACCTCGCCGCGGCCTGCGGGTCCACCGGCTGGGTCGCCTCGGTGATCGGCGTGCACAACTGGCAGATGGCGCTCTTCCCCGATCGGGCCCAGCAGGACGTCTGGGGCGACGATCCGGGCACGCTGATGTCCTCGTCCTACGCCCCGACCGGCCGGATCGAGGCGGTCGACGGGGGATACCGGGTGTCCGGCCGGTGGAGCTTCTCCTCCGGCAGCGACCACGCGAGCTGGGTGCTGCTCGGCGGCATCGTGCCCGGCGCGGGCGACACCCCGGCCGACTTCCGCACCTTCCTGCTGCCGGCCGCCGACTACACGATCGAGGACGTCTGGCACACCATCGGGCTGCGCGGCACCGGCAGCAACGACATCGTGGTGGCCGGCGCGTTCGTCCCGGCGCACCGGTCGCTCAGCTTCGCCGACACGGCCCGCTGCGTCTGCCCCGGTCAGGAGCTGAATACGGCGCCGCTCTACCGGATCCCGTACGGGTCGATCTTCCCGTACACGATCACCACCCCGATCATCGGCATGGCCACCGGGGCGTACGACGCGCACGTCACCTACATGCGCGAGCGGGTGCGCGCCGCCTACGCCGGGGTGCGCGCCGCCGAGGACCCCTACTCCCAGGTGCGGGTCGCCCGGGCGGCCGCCGACGTGGACGCCGCCTGGCTGGCCCTGACCGCCGACATGACCGAGCTGATGGCGCTGGCCGCCGCGGGGGCGAAACTGCCGATGCGGCTGCGCCTGCGGGTGCGCCGGGACCAGGTGCGCGGCACCGAGCTGGCGATCACCGCGGTCGACCGGCTGTTCGAGAACTCCGGCGGCCGGGCGATCTACACCAGCCACCCGATGCAGCGCTACTGGCGGGACGCGCACGCCGGCCGGGTGCACGCGATCAACGACCCCGAGCGGGCGCTGTCCATGTACGGGCGCGGCGAGTTCGGCCTGTCCGTCGCCGACGCGATGATCTGAGGCCGCCATGACACTCTCCTTCCACCGGGCCGGGCCGACCGGCGCGCGTCCCGTCGTCCTGCTGCACGGCGGCGGACCGGGCGCCTCGGCGATGGGCAACTTCGCCCGCACCCTGCCGGTCTTCGCCAAGACCTTCGACACGCTCGCCGTCGACCAGCCCGGTTACGGCGACTCCGAGCTGGGCGAGCTGACCGGGCAGTACTTCACGCACGCCGCCGACGCGCTCGCGGCGCTGCTCGACGAGCTCGGCCTGGACCGGGTCGACCTGATCGGCAACTCGCTGGGCGGCGGCACCGCGGTGCGGTTCGCGCTGAACCACCCGGCCCGGGCCGGGAAGCTGCTGCTGATGGGTCCCGGCGGGCTCGGCCTCAACGTGTTCGCCGCCGACCCCACCGAGGGGGTCAGGCGGCTCGGCGCGGTCGGGGCGGCGCCGAGCCGGGAGCGGATGGCCGCGTTCCTGCGCACGCTGGTCTTCGACCCGGCGCTGATCACCGACGAGCTGATCGACGAGCGGCTGGCCGCCTTCAACGCGGTGAGCATGCGCGCCATGGGGGCCTCCTTCACCGGCCCGGCCTTCGAGGAGGGCCTGCTCTGGCGCGAGGCGCACCGGCTGCGCAACGAGGTGCTGCTGGTCTGGGGCCGGGAGGACCGGGTCAACCCGCTCGACGGCGCGCTGGTCCCGCTCAAGCTGATCCGCCGCTGCCGGCTGCACGTCTTCGGCGGCTGCGGCCACTGGGCGCACCTGGAGAGGTTCGACGAGTTCAACCGCCTGGCGTTCGACTTCCTGGAAGGGGACCGGTCGTGAGCCTGATCCGATCGCTCGGCTACCTGCGGGTCGAGGCCACCGACGTGCCCGCGTGGCGGCAGTTCGGGGTCAAGGTGCTCGGCATGGTGGAGGGCCGCGGCCCCGAGCCGGACGCCGCGTACCTGCGGATGGACGACCTGCCGGCGCGGATCGTGGTGGTGCCCGGCGACCGTGACCGGCTCGCCGCCAGCGGCTGGGAGCTGGCCTCTCCCGCGGCGCTCGGGCAGCTCGTCGGCGTCCTGGAGTCGGCCGGGGTCGGGGTCAAGCAGGCCGGCGCCGACGAGCTCGCCGCCCGGCGGGTGGCCGGGATGATCAGCGTCGACGACCCGTCCGGCAACCGGCTGGAGTTCTTCTGCGGGGCGGCCCTGGACACCCGGCCGGCGATCAGCCCGTACGGCACCAGGTTCGTCACCGGCGAGCAGGGGATGGGGCACGTGGTGCTGCCCGCCTTCGACGACGAGGCGGCGCTGCGCTTCTGGACCGAGATCCTCGGTTTCCGGCTGCGCGACTCGATGCGGCTCGACCCGGCGATGATCGGCCGGCCGCCCAGCGACCAGCCGTTGTGGATGCGCTTCCTGGGCTGCGGGCCGCGGCACCACAGCGTCGCCCTCGCCCCGATCCCGGCGCCCACCGGCCTGATCCACCTGATGACCGAGACCGCGTCGATCGACGACGTGGGCCGCGCGATCGACCGCTGCGCCCGGAACAAGGCACCGATGATCTCCACGCTTGGCCGGCACGCCAACGACAACATGATCTCGTTCTACGTACGGACGCCCAGCGGCTTCGACATCGAGTACGGCACCGCCGGGCTGACCGTCGACGACGCCACCTGGGTGGCCCGGCAGACCACCGCGCACAGCGTGTGGGGGCACCGGTTCTCCGGGGCGGGGCACGGGTGACCGTCGTCCCGGCGGAGGTGGACGCCCGCGAGTTCCGCCGGGTGTTCGGCCACTTCTGCACCGGCGTCACGGTGATCACCACGGTGGGGCCGGCCGGCTTCGCGTGCCAGGCCTTCGCGCCGCTGTCGCTGGACCCGCCGCTGGTGCTGTTCTGCGTGCGGGCCGGCTCGCGGACCTGGCGGCGGATCCGGCAGGCCGGGCTGTTCGGCGTCAACGTGCTGGCCGAGGACGACCACGAGCTGTCCCGCGCGTTCGGCGTCCCCGGGACGGACCGGTTCGACGGGGTCGCCTGGAGTCCCTCGCCGTCCGGCGCGCCGATCCTGCACGCGGCGCTGACCTGGGCGGAGTGCGAGGTCGAGGCGGTCCACCCGGGCGGCGACCACCTGATCGTGGTGGGCCGGGTGCGGACCCTCGGCGAGTGCCGCGACGGCGGTCCGCTGCTCTTCTTCAAGGGCCGGTACCGGTCCGCCGCCCCGCCGGCGCCGTCGGCCGGCACCGAGGTGGTGGACACGCTGCTGGCCTGGCCGCGCCACACCGACTGGATCTAGCGCCTGTTTCGGAGGCCGGCCGAGTGCGAGGCGCGCTCCTGGCCACGCCGCAGCCCCGGTCGGCCTCCGAAACAGGCGCTAGGTGACTGGTGTTAAACGCTGGTTTGTCACTCGCGTGATGGATATAGCTTTGCTTCTATTTTAGATAGTTTGCTGGGATGACGTTGGGTAGGGCGTCGCAGCAGTCAGGCCTTGCCGACCCGATCAGCCGGTTCTGCGGGGACGTTCTCGCCCCTAACTCGATCTTCGTGTTCCTGCACGAGCATCGGGACCGGCTGTTCCCGGATGGCCTGTTCGCTGACCTGTTTGCGCAGGTCGGGCGGCGGTCGGTGCCGCCGTCGGTGGTCGCGACGGTGATGGTGCTGCAGCGTCTGGAAGGGTTGTCGGATCGGGAAGCGGTCGACCGGTTCACCTTCGATGCCCGCTGGCGGTACGCGGCCGGGGTCGGTGACTGGGACACCGGCCGGGTCGGGTTCGTGCACACGGTGCTGGTCGACATGCGCGAACGGCTACGCCGCTCGCCGCGTCCGGACCGGATCTTCGAGGTGGCGCTCGCCGCGGCCCGCCAGGCGGGGCTGTTGGGCCGGCGCCGGGTCCTGGACTCGACACCGTTGTATGACGCAGTTGCCACGATGGACACGATCACGCTGCTCCGCTCGGCGATCCGCGGCCTGCTCACCGCCGCCGGCCGTGACCTGGCCGCTGAGCTACGCAGCCTGCTGACCAGCGGCGACGACTACACCAGCACCGCGAAACCCGTGGTGGACTGGGACGACAAGACCGCCCGGGAAGCGGTGATCGACTCCCGGGCCCGGGACGGCTATGCCCTACTCGCCGCTCTTGACGGCCGTGAAGAACTTCCGGCACCAGTCGCTGAGGCGATGACGTTGCTGGCCACCGTGCTGGGTCAGGATCTGGAAACCGGCGACGACGGCAGGCTGCGGATCGCCCGCAAAGTCGCCGCCGACCGGGTGATCTCCACCGTCGACCCGCAGGCCCGGCACGGCCACAAAACCCAGCACCACGGCTTCGACGGCTACAAAGCCCACCTCGCCATCGACCCGGACAGCGAGATCATCACCGCCACCCAGGTCACCGCGGGCAACACCGGCGACGCCGCAGCCGCCCCGAACCTGATCACCGACCTCACCAGCGCACCCGCCGACGACTGCGACACCACACCGGCCGGTGACCCAGCGGTCTACGGCGACAGCGCCTACGGCGCCGGCGAAGTCCTCGCACTGCTGCACCACGCCGAGATCGACATCAAAACCAAGGTCCAAGCCCCGGTCGCCCCCGGCGGCAAATTCACCAAGGACCAGTTCACCGTCAACCTCGACAACGCCACGGTGACCTGCCCGAACCAGGTCACCACCACGATCCGCCCGATCACCGGCCATGACCGGCACGCCGGCCAAGCCGACTTCGGCGCTGCCTGCACCGACTGCCCGCTACGCCCGCAATGCACCACAGCGAAAACCGGCCGGCACATCACCATCAGCCGCTGGGAAACCCACCTGGCCGCCGCCCGCACCCGACAGACCGACCCCGCCTGGAAAGCCGACTACCAAGCCACCCGACCCAAAGTCGAACGCAAGATCGCCCACCTGATGCGCCGCCGCCACGGCGGACGCCACGCCCGCATGCGCGGACTCCACCGCGTCGCCGCCGACTTCACCCTCCTAGCAGCCGCCACCAACCTCGCCCGCCTCGCCGCCCTCGGCCTCACCCACCAACTCCAAGGCTGGGCCCTCACCTGACAGTCGGAACCCACCGTTCACCAGCAACTCTCCAACCCGCCAACAGGACAAACCCCGACCCACAACCACCGCTCAACAACAACGCGGGCCGATCAAGACTCTGATCAACCCGCGTTTAACACCAGTCACCTAGCGCTCCTCCTCGCCGCTGCCCGAGCGCCGCGGGCGTGTCAGCCGCCGGCCGGCTCGATCGCGGCCATCACCAGGTCGACCAGGGCGTCGGCGTAGGGCTCGGTGAGCGGGCCGGTGCGCAGCAGCCACCGGTGGTAGATCGGGCCGAACAGCAACTCGACGACCTGCTCCAACGGCGCGTCGGGCCGGACCCGCCCGGCCGCCCGCGCCGACTCCAGACGGGCGCGGACCGCGTCCAGCTGCGGGCGCAGCAGCCGATCGCGGACCTGACCGGCGAGGTCGTCGTCGGCCAGCGTCTCGATGGTCAGCGCCCGGGTGGTCGCCGACAGCGTCGGGTCGGCGAACTCGGCGACCGTCGCCCGGATCACCGCCCGCAGGTCGGCCCGCAGGTCGCCGGTGTCGGGCAGCTCCACCACGTCGGGGAAGGTCTCCACCACCGCGTCCAGGATGATCGCGCCCTTGCCGCGCCACCACCGGTAGATGGTCGGCTTGCCGACCCCGGCCCGGCTCGCGATCGCCTCGATCGTCAGATCGGCGTAGCCGGACTCGGCGAGCAGCTCCAGCGCGGCGGCCAGGATCGCGCGGCGGGAGCGCTCGTTGCGGCGGGCGGGTTGCGGGCTCACCCGACGGACCCTACCCGAGACGTTACGTCTCGTGTTGACAGGCCCGCCGGGTCGTGCCAGTCTTGGTGAGACGAAACGTCTCGTAACGTAAGGGAGAACCGTCGTGGCTCACATCGCCGTCGTCAGCATTCCGGCCTACGGGCACGTCAACCCGAGCCTGGAGATCGTCCGCACCCTGGCCGGCCGCGGCCACCGGGTCACCTATGCGAACACGGAGGCGTTCCGCGAGGTCATCGAGAGCACCGGCGCGCGGCTGAGACCCTACGAGTCGACGCTGCCCGGCGCCGGCGACGCCTGGACCGACGATCCGATCGACCAGCTCACCCTCTTCCTGGACGACGCGATCGCGATGCTGCCCCAGCTGCGCGCGCTCTACGACGACGACCGGCCGGACCTGTTCCTCTACGACATCGCCGGCGCCCCGGCCCGGCTGCTCGGCGAGCAGTGGGGCATCCCGGCGGTGCAGCTGTCCCCGACGTTCGTGGCCTGGGACGGCTACGAGCGGGAGACCGCCCCGATGGTCGAGGCGATCCGGGCCGACCCGCGCGGCGCCGACTACTACCGGCGCTTCGAGCGGTGGCTGGCCGGCAACGGTTCCGCGGTGACCGACAGCATCGCCTTCCAGGGGCGGCCGGCCCGCAGCCTGGTGCTGATCCCCAAGGCGCTGCAGCCGCACGCCGACCGGGTGGACCCGGCGGTCTACACCTTCGTCGGCCCGGTCCTCGGCGACCGGTCGATCCAGGGCGACTGGGTGCGCCCGGCCGGCGCGGAGAAGGTGCTCCTGGTCTCGCTCGGCTCGGAGTTCACCCGGCAGCCGGAGTTCTACCGCCGTTGCGTCGCCGCCTTCGGCGACCTGCCCGGCTGGCACGTCGTGCTGCAGATCGGCCGGCACGTCCCGGCCGCCGAGATCGGTCCGGTCCCGGCCGGCGTCGAGGTGCACCCGTGGGTGCCGCAGCTCGCCGTCCTGGAGCAGGCCGACGCGTTCGTCACGCACGCCGGCATGGGCGGCAGCAGCGAGGGCCTGCACTGCGGCGTGCCGATGATCGCCGCGCCGCAGGCCGCCGACCAGTTCGCCAACGCCGACCAGCTGGCCGCCCTCGGCGTGGCCCGGGTCGTGGACCCGGCCACGGTCACCGCCGCCGAACTCCGCGAGGCCCTGCTGGCCCTCACCACCGACCCGGCCGTGGCCGACCGCTGCGCGACCCTGAAGGCCCAGACCCGCGCCACCGGCGGCGCCACCCACGCCGCCGACCTCGTCGAAGCCACCCTGGCCACCGGCGTGCGCACGGCATAGCTCAGGCGCGCGGGTATCGTCTGCCGCCGTGAGCCACCCGTCGCCGGACTACCGCCGGTCCGCTGCTGACGGCTGGCTCCCGTCCGAGGTGGCCGCGGCGCTGGTCGGCCACGGCCACCTGGCGCAGGCGCGGCGGCAGGCCGAGAGCGGTGACTGGCACTGCGCGCGCGGGCGCTGGCGCACGCGCCGGCCGCGCGGGACGAGCCGGAGGCCGCGCGCGGGACCGCCGTGCCGCTGGCGGAACTGCTGATCCAGCAGGGCCACGTCGCCGAGGCGCTCGACCGTTCCGCGCCGAAGCGGCCGCGCGGCAGGCGGCGAAGGCGGCGGAGGACGCGAGATTCTGGGATCGGTTCCGTTCCTGGGGCGGCAACGCCGTGGCTATTCGCCGTGCTTCGGGATGGCCAGCGTCCCGATGACAGCGACGGCGGTGAGCAGGAAACCGGCGCGCATCAGCTTCCGCGCGCGGTCGGTCCGGCCCTCGGAAGCGGCCGACAGCGCCATCGCGCCGCACACCGCCCCGGCCGCCGCGGCGCCGAGCGCCAGCAGGGTGAGCACCCGACTCGCCACCTCGAAGGCGAGGACGACGAGGGAGAAGAGCGCGACGCCACCGGCCGGGAGAAGCAGCAGGGCGAAGCCGAAGCCGTAGGCCGTCATCCGCCGTCGGTGCTCCTGGCCGGACCGCGGCCGGAGTGCCCTGGGCGGAGGTTCCGGATTGACGCTCATCGAGTGATCGTAATCAGCCCGGCAGCAGCGTCTCGGCGAGGCGGGTGAGGTGGGTGGCCGGGGGGTCGAAGAGCTGGGCGTCGGCGTGGGCGCGGCGCAGGTAGCGGTGGGCGTCGTGGTCCCAGGTGATGGCGATGCCGCCGTGCAGCTGGACCATCTCGGCGGCGATCGACTGCTGGGTCTCCGAGCAGTGGACCTTGGCCATCGCGGCCAGCGTGGGAGCGTCGGGCGAGCCGGCGGCCACGGCTTCGGCGGCGGTCCAGGAGGCGGTGGTGGCGGCTTCCAGGCTCAGGTGGGCCTCGGCCAGGCGGTGCTGGATCACCTGGAACGAGCCGATCGGGCGGCCGAACTGGACGCGCTGCCGGACGTGGGCGAGGGTCAGCTCGAACGCCCGGGAGGCGGCACCGACCTGCTCGGCGCTCAACGCCACGCAGGCCAGGTCGCGCAGCCAGGACCGCAGGCCGGGGGCGCTGCCGAGCCGGTGGGCGGGCGCGCCGGCCAGGCGGGCCACGGCCAGCGGGCGGGTGCGGTCGAGCACGTCGCAGGACTGCACGGCGACGTCGCCGGCCGCCACCTCCCAGAGCGTGTCCCCGGTGACGGCCAGCAGGAGGCCGGCCGCCGAGGCGTCGAGGACCTGGGTCGCCTCGCCGGTCAACCGGTCCGGTCCCGCGACGTCCCCGTCCGGGAGGAACAGCAGGGTGGCGATCAGGTCGCCGGCGCACAGGGACGGCAGCGGGCCGGTGGCGCCGACCCGCAGCAGGGCCTGGGTGGCCAGCACCGCGCTGCCCAGCATCGGCGACGGGGTGAGCTGCCGGGCCAGCTCGGCCAGCACGACGTGCGACTCCAGGAGGGTGGCGTCCGCCCCGCCGCACGACGAGGGGACCGCCAGCCCGGCGACGCCGATCTCCTTGCACAGTCGTGGCCACAGCGGGTCCGGGCGGTCGGCCACCAGGCCCCGGACGGCGTCGCGCAGCGCCTTGTGGTCGTCGGTCAGGTCCATGCGTCCCCCTTGGCCAGCTCCGCCAGCACCCGGGCCCGGTGGTCGGCCGGGGTGCCCCAGGACAGGCTGAGCGCCTTCACCTTGGTCAGCCAGCGGCCCAGACCGAGCTCCTGCGTGTAGCCGATCGCGCCGTGCACCTGCAGGGCCACGCGGGCGGCCCGGTTCGCGGCGCCGGCGCAGGCGACCTTCGCCGCCGAGACGTCCCGGGCGCTGACGGTCACCGCGGCCGCGTGGAGCAGCGGCCGGGCGAACTCCAGGTCGACCGCGACGTCGGCGAGGCGGTGCCGGACCGCCTGGAAGCGCCCGATCGGGCCGCCGAACTGGGTCCGGGTGCGGGCGTGCTCGGTGGCCGCGTCCAGCAGCGCCCGGCCGGCGCCGAGCAGCTGGGCCGCGCAGACCAGCGCGCCCAGGTTCAGGGCCCGGTCGATCGCGGGACAGGGCTGGGGCGTTCCGGCCGGGGCCACCTCGAACAGCCGCCGGGTGCGGTCCAGCGAGCGGTGACCGGCGCCGGCCCGGGCCAGGCCGGCCAGGCCGCGGCCGGCGAGCAGCACCACGTCGGCGGCGTCCGCGTCGAGGGCGTACGGCAGCCACGGCGGCGCGGCGAGGGTGCCCAGCAGGCTGCCGTCGGCCAGCGCGGGCAGCCACCGGCCGGGCTCGTCGAGGGCGGCCAGGAGAGTGGGCACGGCGGCCAGGCTCTCGGCGGCCGGGCCGGGGACCGCGTGGCGGCCCAGTTGCTCGGCGGCGACCACCAGGTCGGCCGGCTCGGCGCCCTGACCGCCCCAGCGCGCCGGCACGGCGAGCCCGGTCACCCCGGCCTCGGCCAGCGACGACCAGAGCCGCCGGCCGGGACCGTGGTCGCCGGCGGCCCAGGCGTCCGCGGCCGCCGGCACCCCGGACGCGCGCAGCAGGTTGTGCAGCCCGGCGGCGAACGCCGCCTGCTCCGCCGACGGGGTCAGGTTCATCGGGGCAGGCCCAGCGCCCGGGTGGCGACGATGTCGCGCTGGATCTCGTTGGTGCCCGCGTAGATCGGCCCGGCCAGCGCGAACAGGTAGCCGCCGGTCCACGAGCGGTCGATCTCGGCGTGCGGGCCGAGCAGCTCCAGGGCGGTCTCGTGCAGGGCCACGTCCAGGTCCGACCAGCACAGTTTGGTCATGCTGGGTGAGCAGGACGAGCCGCCGAGCGCGTGCAGCCGGTACGCCTGCGCCCCGATCCACGCGTCCGCCACCCGGTCCCGCAGACCCGGGTCACCGGACTCCTGCCACAGCGTCACCAGCCGGCGCGCCGCCGCCGTGAACCGGCCCGGGCTGCGCAGCCCCACCCCGCGCTCGTGCCCGGCCGTGCCCATCGCGATCCGCCACCCGTCGCCGGGCGCGCCGACCACGTCCGCGTCCGGCACGAACACGTCCTCCAGGAAGATCTCCGCGAAGCCGGGACGGCCGTCCAGCTGCCGGATAGGTCGCACGGTGACGCCCGGCGCGCGCAGGTCGAACAGCACGTAGGTCAGCGCGGCCGGACCGGTGCGGAACAGCCCGAACGCCCGGTCCGCCAGCACCGCCCGCGAACTCCACGTCTTCTGCCCGGACAGCAGCCAGCCGCCGTCGGCGCGGGTCGCCCGGGACCGGATCGCGGCCAGGTCGCTGCCCGCCTCCGGCTCCGACCAGGCCTGCGCCCACACCTGCTCGCCGCGGGCCATCGCCGGCAGCACCCGGTCCCGCTGCTCCGCCGTCCCGTCCGCGAACAGCGTCGGGGCCAGCAGGAACAGGCCGTTCTGCCCGATCCGCGCGGGCGCCCCGGCGGCGTGGTACTCCTCCTCGAACAGCAGCGCGTGCAGCGGCGGCGCCGCCCGGCCGCCGTACTCGGCGGGCCACGAGACGACCGCCAGCCGGGCGTCGGCGAGCCGGCGCTCCCAGGCCCGGTGCGCCGCGTTCCCGGCCGGTGTCTCCATGGCGGGCAGCGGCTCGGCCGGAACGTTCGCGGCGAGCCAGGCGCGCACCTCGTCGCGGAACGCCCGCGCGTCGGCGGGAAGGTCGAGGTTCACTCCCGCATCGCCTTCGGATCCAGGCCGGCCAGCGGATCGCCGGTGACCTCGGCGTTGTGCGCGTGCGCGAGGTGGTGCAGGCCGAAGACCGCGTCCATCCCGGCACGCAGGCCCATCAGGTCCTCGCACTGGTTCAGCGCCCGCTTGGCCAGCGCCAGCCCGAAGGGCGGCATCGCCGCGACCCGCTCGGCGAGCGCGATCACCGCCGGTTCCAGGTCCGCGCGGGGCACGACCCGATGGACCATGCCGGTTTCGTACGCCCGGCGCGCGCCGAACCGGTCCCCGGTGAACAGCACCTCCCGCGCGAAACGCGGCCCGAGCACCCAGGGGTGCGCGAAGTACTCCACCCCGGGAATGCCCATCCGCAGCACCGGATCGGCGAAGAACGCGTCCTCCGCGGCGACCACCAGGTCGCACACCCAGGCCAGCATCAGACCGCCGGCGATGCACCCGCCCTGCACCCTGGCGATCATCGGTTTCGGCAGCTCCCGCCATCGCCGGCACATGCCCAGGTAGACCTCGGTCTCGCGGGCCCAGCGACGGTCGGCGCCGGTCCGCTCGGTGTGGTCCCACCAGATCGTGGCGCGCCGCGGGAACGACGTGTCCGCGTCCCGCTCCGGGCTGCCGATGTCGTGCCCCGCGGAGAAGTGCTCCCCGGCCCCGCCCAGCACGATCACCCGCACCTCGGGGTCGTCGACGGCCCGGGCGAAGGCGGCGTCCAGCGCGTAGGTCATCGCCGAGTTCTGTGCGTTGCGGTAGCGGGGCCGGTTCATCGTGACGAACGCGAGCCCGTCCCGGCGTTCGTAGAGCACCTCGTCAGCCATCGGCCGCCTCCGCGCGCAGCAGGTACTTGCGGACCTTGCCGGAGGCGTTGTGCGGCAGCTCGTCGCGCAGCTCGACGCTGCGCGGGATCTTGTAGCCGGCCAGCCGGCCCCGGCAGAACTCGATCACCTCGGGCCCGGTGACCGCCCGCCCCGGGCGGCACACCACGAACGCCCTGCCCACCTCGCCGAGCCGCCGGTCGGGCACCCCGATCACCGCCGACTCGGCGACCTGCGGCAGCTGGGCCAGCACCCGCTCCACCTCGGCCGGGTAGACGTTGAAGCCGCCGCAGATGAACATGTCCTTGAGCCGGTCGGTGATGGTCAGGTAACCGTGCTCGTCGAGCCGCCCGACGTCCCCGGTGTGCAGCCACCCGTCGGCGTCGATCGCCTCGGCGGTGGCCGCCGGGTCGTCGAGGTACCCGAGCATCGTGTTCGGCCCGCGCAGCAGCACCTGGCCGTCCGGCTCGGCGATCCGGATCTCGAAGCCGGCCGCGGCGCGGCCGCAGGTCCCGGCCACGGTCCGGGCGTCGTCTCCGGGACGGCACATGGTGGCCACGACCGCTTCGGTCAGTCCGTACGCGGTGAGCACCTCGGCGCCCAGCTCCTCGCGCATCCGCTCGACCAGCGCCGGCGGCACCGTCGCCGCCCCGGTCACCGCGAGGCGCAGGCTGGACAGGTCGTACCGGCCGGCCGCCGGATGATCCAGCAGGCTGGTGTAGAGGGTCGGCGGCCCGGGCAGCACGGTGATCCGCTCGGTGCCGATCACCTCCAGCACCCGGGCCACGTCGAAGACCGCCTGCGGCACGATGGTGGCGCCGCTGACCAGGCAGGCCAGGATGCCCGCTTTGAGGCCGAAGCTGTGGAAGAACGGGTTGACCACCAGATAGCGGTCGTCCGGGCCGAGCCCGGCGATCCCGGCCCAGGCCTCGGCGACGGCCAGGGACTGCCGGTGCGCGCTCATCACGCCCTTGCTGCGCCCGGTCGTGCCCGAGGTGAACAGGATGTCGGCGACGTCGTCCGGGCGGACCGCCGCGGCCCGGGCGTCGGCCTCGCTCGCCGGCACCGCGTCACCGGACGCGACGAAGCCGGCCCAGCCGTCCGGGACGGACACCACCAGATCGGGCAGCGCGCCGGTGGCCGCGCGCAGGGCGGCCAGGCGGTCCGTGCCGAGGAACGGGCCGACCACGACCAGGGCGCGGGCGCCGCTCCGGTCGATCACGTCGCGGGCCTCGACGGCGGTGAACCGGGTGTTGACCGGGACCAGCGTGCCGCCCGCCCAGCTCACGCCGAGCGCGGTGAGCACCCACTCCACCGAGTTCGGCGCCCACAGCGCGAGCCGGTCGCCGGGCCGCAGCCCGCCGGCGATCAGCGCGCGAGCCACCCGCCGCACCTCGTCACGCAACGCCCGCCAGCTCAGCGGGCCGAGGGCCGGCGCCGAGCCGAAGGAGTCCGCCGCGCGGCGCAGGGCCGCCGGGATCGTCGAGGTCATCCCACCTCCCCGCGCGCCGCCGACGACCGTGGTCAACCAAGCAAGTGCTTGGTAGGGTGAGCCTACGCGTGGAGCGGGAGGCAGACCAGTGGAGGACGACCGGGAGTTCCGGCGGGAGATCCGCGACTGGCTCGCCGCGAATGTCACCGACGAGTTGCGCGGCGCCGGTGGCGCCGGCCGGGAGAGCGAGGCCTTCGCCAGCCGTCTGGAGTTCACCCGCAGGCTGGCCGCAGCCGGGTGGAGCACGCTGGCCTGGCCGGTCGAGCACGGCGGCCGCGGGGCGTCGCTGCGCCGCCAGGTGATCTTCCACGAGGAGTATGCGAGGGCCGGCGCCCCCGGCCGGGTCGACCACATCGGCGTCACCATGGTCGGCCCGACCCTGATCCAGCTCGGCACCGAGCGGCAGCGGGCGCGGTTCCTGCCCGGCATCGCCGCGGCCACCGAGCTGTGGTGCCAGGGCTATTCGGAGCCCGGCGCCGGCTCCGACCTGGCCGCCGTCACCACCCGCGCCGAGCTTGACGGTGACCACTGGGTGCTCACCGGGCAGAAGGTGTGGACGTCGCTGGCGCACGTGGCCGACTGGTGTTTCGTGCTGGCCCGCACCGCGCCGGTCCCGGCCGGCGCCGCCCGGCACGCCGGCCTGTCCTACCTGCTGGTGCCGATGCGGCAGAGCGGTGTCACGGTCCGCCCGATCCGGCAGCTCACCGGGGACAGCGAGTTCAACGAGGTGTTCTTCGACGGCGCCCGCACCGAGCGGGACCTGGTCGTCGGCGAGCCCGGCCAGGGCTGGCGGGTGGCGATGGCGACGCTCGGCTTCGAGCGCGGCGCGGCCACCGTCGGCCAGCAGGTCGGCTTCCAGCGTGACCTGGACGACCTGGTGGCCCTGGCCCGGCGCACCGGCGCGGCCGCCGACCCGGTCGTGCGCGAGCGGCTGACCCGGGCCTGGCTCGACCTGACCGTGCTGCGGGCGCACACCCTGCGGCTGCTGTCCGGGCCGCCGTCGGTGGGCAGCGCCTCCGTGATCAAGCTGCTCTGGTCGCGGTGGCGGCAGGGGCTCGGCGAGCTGGCGATGACCGTGCTCGGGCCGGCCGGGGTGGCGTGCGCCGGCGACCGGGACGGGGAGGTGGACCGCTGGCGGCGGCTGTTCCTGTTCAGCCGGGCGGACACGATCTACGGCGGCTCCACCGAGATCCAGCGCGGCATCCTGGCCGAGCGGGTGCTGGGGCTGCCCCGGCAGGACCGCCGGTGACCGGCCCGCCCGCCGGGCGCGCGCTGCTGGACGGCAAGGTCGTGGTGGTGACCGCGGCGGCCGGGACCGGGATCGGGGCGGCCGTCGCCGAGCGCTGTCTCGCCGAGGGGGCCCGGGTGGTCCTCAGCGATCGCCACGAGCGGCGTCTCGCCGAGACCGGTGAGCGGTTGACGGAGGCGTACGGGAAACGGGTCTTGACCTGGGTCTGTGACGTCACCGAGGAGAGCGCCGTGCGGGCTCTGGTGAGCGGCGCGGCGGCCGGGTTCGGGCGGCTCGACGTGATGATCAACAACGCCGGGCTGGGTGGTGAGCGCGCGGTCACCGAGATGACCGACGACGAGTGGGGGCTGGTTCTCGACGTCACGCTGACCGGGACCTTCCGGTGCACCCGGGCGGCGCTGCGGCAGATGATCGCGCAGGGCGGCGGGGGAGCGGTGGTCAACAACGCGTCGGTGCTCGGCTGGCGGGCGCAGGCCGGGCAGGCGCACTACGCGGCGGCGAAGGCGGGGGTGATGGCGTTCACCCGGTGTGCCGCGCTGGACGTGGCGGCGCACGGCATCCGGGTGAACGCGGTGGCGCCCAGCCTGGCCACCCACCCGCACCTGAGCCGGGTGATCGGTGAGCCGGAGCTGGCCGAGCTGGCCCGGCGCGAGGCGTTCGGCCGGGCCGCTCAGCCGTGGGAGGTGGCGACCGTCGTGGCGTTCCTGGCCAGCGACTACGCCGCCTACCTCACCGGCGAGGTGATCTCAGTGAGCAGCCAGCATCCGTGACGCTCAGCTCGGCGTGCCGGTCAGCGCCGGCCAGGGGAACCGGGCGGCCAGCCCGGTCAGCAGGTCCACCTGCTGCTCCACGTCCTTCGGACCGGCCACCGCGCCGTCCCAGGTGGAGCAGAGGCAGTTGCCCTCGATCCACCAGCGGCGCGGAAAGTCCGGCGTGGCGACGATCCGGCGCACCTCCGGGGTGAACAGCACCCGGCCGAACTCCGGCTGGTCGGTGTGGTCCTGCGGCTGACCGGGCCGCACCTCGGGCAGCCCCATCAGCTGGGCACGCAGGTTGGCGGACGGATCCGCGGCGCCCTCCTCCTGCTTCAGGTAGTCCAGATAGGAGGCGAGCAGCCAGGGCAGCGCGACCGGCAGCTGCACGATCCAGACGGTCTGCGGCTCGCTGTTGCTGTCGTTCGGCCGGCGCCGGTCGAAGACCATGAAGTTCATCCCGTTCGCGGTGCCGTGGACCACCTCCTGGCCGGTGGTCGACGTGGCGTCGTTCGGCACCGCCAGCAGCCGGGACACGCTGCGCGGGCCGGGGACCGGGACGGCGGCCTCGGCCGCGTAGGTCCAGCCCTTGCGCTCGGCCAGCCGCCGGCGGAGCATGCTCCCGGCCTGGCCGGCCAGTTTCCGGTAACCCTTGAGCACGCCGATCAGCAGCGCGATCTCGGCGATCAGCGTGCCGATGCCGACCACCCAGCCGTTCACCTGCGGCACGGCCTTCACCATGCCGGCCACCCCGGCGAGCGCGCCCATCGACATGAAGGTGATGCCGAAGACCGGGGAGTCCCGCTCCGCCTTGCGCTCGACGGCCAGCGTCGCCGCGCCGACCGCGGTCAGGGCCAGCGCCAGCGCGGCCGGCACCGGCAAGCCGAGCTTCACCAGCAGGGCGCCCACCGCCAGGGTGGCGCCGAGCAGCACCAGAATGATCAAACGAGACATGTCTTGTCCGCCTCTCCGCCGGTCACGGGCGCATCTTGCCGACGAGCGGACCGCTGTCCACCACCGGCCGGCCGAGCTGCGCGACGATCTGCTCCAGCTGCGGGCCCAGCGGCTGCTCGCCCTTGGCCACGGCCACCTCGACCGGCACCTTGCGGCCGTCGAAGGTGACCACGTAGTAGCAGAGCAGCTTGCCGGTGAGCGCGTTGTTGCCGCCCGCCTTCCACAGCCAGAGCTGGTCCACCTCGGACCAGGCCACCGCGTCCAGCTTCTTGTTCTTGGTGTGCACCAGACCCTGCTCGAACAGGTAGGTCGCGGTGAACCCGGCGAACAGGGCGGCCAGCGCGTAGCCCAGGACGACCACGCCGACCACCATCAGCGGGCAGCCGAGCAGCGCCAGCGGCCGGAAGTCGATCAGCGAGCCGAGCCAGGCGAGCAGGATGCCGCCGGCGATCAGCGCGATGCCGCCGCCGAGCCCGAAGGCCAGGTTGCCGAACGGGTTGCTGCCGCGCTGCCCGGCGACCAGCCGGCCGAACTGGCGGCTCGCGGCCGCCTGGAGCACCTCGTCCGGCGGCGGGGCCGGTGCGGCGGACGGGTGGGGATCGGGGGTGTGAGCTGGTTGAGTCATCGGCGGAGATAGTAGCCACGGTCGATCAGACGCGCTGTCCCGTGGTGGCCGGGACCACGCGGCCCAGCCGGATCGCGGAGATCAGGAAGAAGATCGCGCCCGGGATCGCGTAGCCGATCACACCGGTCAGCGTCGGGTCGTCCGCCGACGCCCCGGCGAGGAACGACGCGCCGGCCAGCACCGAGATCCCGCCACTGAGGATCATCGGCCACTGGCCGGCCATCCCGCGCCGGGTGACCGCCACGACCAGCTGGACGAGCCCGGCCACGACCGCCCAGGCGCCCCAGACCCGCAGCACCGCCGGGATGCCGGAGGTGACCGCGACGGCCAGGCCGATCGCCGCCAGCGAGCTGACCGCGATATTGACGTGGAGGAGCCGGGACCGGGAGGCGCGGGCGTCGGCCACGGCGGCCGCGACGTCGAAGACCGGGTAGAGCACCAGCAGGGTGGCGGCGAGCGGGCCGAGGTGGCCGGCGGTCGGGAACATCACCAGGGCCCAGGCGAGGGCGAACCCGAAGCGGGCGAAGTACAGGCGGCGCAGGGTGGCGGGCATGACGGTCCCTTTCGCAGGCGTAGAGCAAGAACGAACGTTCTGTCTCGGCACACCATGACAAGCCTCCCCGGTGGCTGTCAAGAAAGAACGTTCTGTCGCTACGATGGGGGGCATGGCTCCCAGCGAGGCGCGGCAGCGGCTGCTCACCACGGCGTCCCGGATCTTCTACGCGGAGGGCATCCACGCGGTCGGCGTCGACCGGATCCTGGCCGAGGCGAACGGGACGCGGGCCACCTTCTACCGGCACTTCCCCGGCAAGGAAGACCTGGTCGTGGCGTATCTGCGGGAGGCCGACGCGGGCATCCGCGGGCAGCTCGACGAAGCCGCCGCCGGGCTGCCGCCGGCCGGCGCGGTCCGCGCGGTGGCCGCCTCAATCGTCGCCGGCATCCGGTCACCCGGCTTCCGCGGGTGCGCCTTCCTGAACGCGGTCGCGGAGTATCCGCAGCCGGATCACCCGGTGCATCAGGCCGTGCTCGCGCACCGGCAGTGGTTCCTCGACACGATCACGGCGCTGCTCGCCCGGATCGACGAGGCCGGCGCGGAGCCGGCCGGCCGGCACTTCGTCATGCTGCGCGACGGCGCGATGGCGGCCGGCTGCCTCTTCGACCCGGCGGCCATCGGCGAGACCTTCCTGCGCGGCGTCGACAACCTCCTCGACGCGCACGGCGCCCGCCGATCGCGATGATCGATCCCTTTCGGTACGGACGGCCGCGTCGTCCTCCGGTGCGGGCGGTCGCGCCGCCCGTCCGCGGGATCCGGCTGCTGGACGCCGTGATGGCGGGTCGCTGACCGCGGAGGACGCCGCGGGTCGCGCCGCGGCCGTGCGGGGGCCGGGCGTCGCGGGGTGCCCGCGGACCCGCACGACACGCGCCGCGGTCGTGCGCGGGGCGGGCATCGCGAGCCGGCCGGCACGGGACCACCAGTCGTACCGGATAAAAAATCCGTGCGGGGGCGAGCGGCGTCGCGGCAGCGGGTCAGGGGCACAGCGGCCCGGCGGCGACGGGACCGGTCAGAGGCGTTCGATGATGGTGGCGGTGGCCATGGCGCCGCCGGCGCACATGGTGATCAGGGCGGTGCTGCCGCCGGAGCGTTCCAGCTCGTGCAGGGCCGTGGTGAGCAGGCGGGCGCCGGTGCTGCCGACCGGGTGGCCGAGGGCGATCGCGCCGCCGTTCACGTTGACCCGGTCCGGGTCGGCCTGGTGCACGGTCAGCCAGGAGAGCACCACGGCGGCGAAGGCCTCGTTCACCTCGATCACGTCCAGGTCCTCGATCTTCATGCCGGTGCGGGCCAGGACCCGGTCGGTGGCGGCGATCGGCCCGTCCAGGTGGTAGTAGGGTTCCGCGCCGATCAGGCACTGCGCCCGGATCCGGGCCCGTGGCCGCACGCCGAGATCCCGGGCCAGGCCGGCGTCCATCAGCAGGATCGCCGCGGCGCCGTCGGAGATCTGCGAGGAGGTGCCCGCGGTGTGCCGGCCGTCGGGCAGCACCGGGCGCAGCCCGGCCAGGCCGGCCGGCGTGGTGTCGCGCAAGCCCTGGTCCCGGTCGACGCCGCCGACCGGCGTCACCTCGCGGTCGAAGCGCCCCTCCCGCCAGGCCCGGGCCGCGTTGGCCTGCGAGCGCACGCCGAACCGGTCCAGGTCCTCCCGGGTCAGCCCGCGCCGGTCGGCGATCCGCTCGGCGGCGACGTACTGGTTCGGCAGGTCGAGGGTCCAGGAGTCGGGGCGGGGCAGGCCGGCGTCGCCGAGGTTGGCCCGCAGCGGGACCCGGCTCATCGACTCGACGCCGCAGGCCACGCCGGTCCCGATCGCGTCGGCGGCGATCAGCCCGGCGATCAGGTGCGCGGCGTGCTGGGCGGAGCCGCACTGGGCGTCGACGGTGGCGCAGCCGGTGGCGTGCGGCAGGCCGGCGTGCAGCCAGGCGGTCCGGGTGATGTTGTTCGACTGCTCGCCGCCCTGGGTGACGCAGCCGCCGACGGCCTGCTCGACGCGGGCCGGGTCGAGCGCGGCGCGGTCGAGCAGCGCGCGCTGGACGGTGCCGAGCAGCTCGGCGGGGTGCCGGTCGGCGAGCACGCCGCCGCGGCGGCCGATCGGGGTGCGGACCGCTTCGACGATCACCGGTACGCCCATGGCACCTCCCGAAAACTAGAACGTGTTGCTATATCGAAGCACAGGAGTTTGAATCGGTAGAACCTGTTACCGAGGAGGAGCCGTGATCGACCTCACCGACCCGGAGATCTACGTCCACGGCATCCCGCACGCGGAGTTCGCCGAGCTGCGCCGCAGCACCCCGGTGCGGTGGATCCCGCAGGCCCGCGGCAGCGCCGGTTTCGACGACGAGGGTTACTGGGCGGTGACCCGGCACGCCGACGTGATGACCGTGTCCCGGGACAGCGAGACCTTCTCCAGCTGGGAGAACACGGCGATCGTGCGGTTCCAGGCGGACATGCCGCGGGACCGGATCGAGATGCAGCGGGCCGTGCTGCTCAACATGGACCCACCCCAGCACACCCAGCAGCGCGCGATCGTGTCGCGCGGCTTCACCCCGCGAGCGATCACCAGTCTGCGTACGGCCCTGGCCACCCGTGCCGAGCGGATCGTCCGCGAGGCCGGCGAGGCGGCGGAGGGCGACTTCGTCACCGAGATCGCCTGCGAGCTGCCCCTGCAGGCGATCGCCGAGCTGCTCGGCGTGCCGCAGGAGGACCGGCGCAACGTCTTCGACTGGTCGAACGCGATGATCGGCTACGACGACCCGGAGTACCGCGGCGCCGCCGACCCGATGGAACCGGCGATGGAGCTGCTCGCGTACGCGATGAAGATGGCCGAGGAGCGGCAGGCCTGCCCGCGCGACGACATCGTCTCCACGCTGGTCCAGGCCGAGATCGACGGCGAGCACCTGTCCGCCGACGAGTTCGGCTTCTTCGTGCTGATGCTCGCCGTGGCCGGCAACGAGACCACCCGCAACGCGATCTCGCACGGCATGCTGGCGCTGCTCGAACACCCCGAGCAGTGGGCGGCCTTCCAGCAGACCCGGCCGCGGACCGCGGTCGACGAGATCGTCCGCTGGGGCACCCCGGTGAACGTGTTCCAGCGGACCGCGACCCGGGACACCGAGCTGGGCGGGCAGCGGATCGCGAAGGGGGACCGGGTCGCGCTCTTCTACGGGTCGGCGAACTTCGACGAGGCGGTCTTCGACCACCCGGAGCGGTTCGACATCACCCGCAGCCCGAACCCGCACCTCGGCTTCGGCGGCAGCGGCGCGCACTTCTGCCTCGGCGCCAACCTGGCCCGCCTGGAGATCGACCTGATCTTCAACGCGATCGCCGACCGGATGCCCGGGATCAGCCTGGCCGGCCCGGCCGAGCGGCTGCGCTCCGGCTGGCTGAACAGCATCAAGCACCTGCCGGTGCGGTATCGATGAGATCCTGGGCGGCATGACGGAACTCGACGCCAAGGCGAACCTGCACCGATACCTGCGGGAGGCCCGCGAGGCGCTGCTCGGCAAACTGGACGGTCTCTCCGAGTACGACGTGCGCCGCCCGCTCGTGCCCACCGGCACGAACCTGCTCGGACTGGTCAAACACGTGGCGATGATGGCCGCGGGCTACTTCGGCGAGGTGTTCGACCGGCCGTTCCCCGAGCCGCTCTCCGGCCTGGACCCGGACGCCGAGCCGAACGCCGACATGTGGGCCGCCGCCGACGAGTCCCGCGACGACATCACCGGCCTGTGGCACCGGGCGTGGGCGCACGCCGACGCGACCATCGACGCGCTGCCGGTCGACGCGCCCGGCGCGGTCCGCTGGTGGGGCGGCGAGCCGGTGGCGCTGCACCTGATCCTCACGCACATGCTGGCCGAGCTGAACCGCCACGCCGGCCACGCCGACATCGTCCGCGAACTGATCGACGGCGAAGCCGGCTGGCGCCGCCCGGGCGACAACCTCGCCGACCTCGACGACTGGTCCGCCTACCGCGACCGCTTGGAGGAGACGGCCCGCAAGTTCGCCTGAGAGGGCGTTCGCGTACCGGCACGGCATGGCGGCACGTCCCGCGAGTCCTGGCGCCGTGGGACGTGGCCTACCGGTGGTTCCGGTGCTGGAGCGCCGACGGCATCGGGGACCGGGTCCACGATCGACTGCGCGATCGGCTGCGCGCTCCTTGCTGGCGCCGCCCCGTTGCCTCCACGAGTCGGGAGTGCTAGGAACTGCTGACCACCCACATCGAGAAGAACTGGGAGCCGCCGCCGTACGCGTGGCCCAGCGCGGTCCGGGCGTGGGGCACCTGGTGGTCGCCGGCCCGGCCCATCACCTGCATGGCGGCCTCGGCGAAGCGGAGCATGCCGGAGGCGCCGATCGGGTTGGAGCAGAGCACCCCGCCGGACGGGTTGACCGGCAGCCGGCCGCCGATCCGGGTCTCGCCCGCCTCGACGAGTTTCCAACCGTGCCCGGGTTCGGCGAAGCCGAGGTTCTCCAGCCACATCGGCTCGAACCAGGAGAACGGCACGTAGATCTCGGCGACGTCGACCTGCTCCAGCGGGTCGGTGATGCCGGCCGCCTGCCAGAGCGCCCGCGCCGCCTCGGCACCGGCGCGCGGGTTCACGTGGTCCTTGCCGGCGAAGAAGGTCGGCTCGGTGCGCATCGCGGTGGCCCGGATCCACGCGACCTGGTGCGCGCAGGCTTCGGCGGCGACCTGGTCGCCGATCACCACGGCGCACGCGCCGTCGGAGGAGGGGCAGGTCTCGTCGTACCGGACCGGGTCCCAGAGCATCGGCGAGGCCTGCACCGACTCCACGGTGATGTCCGGCTGCCGCAGGTGGGCGTACTCGTTGAGCGCGCCGTTGCGCCGGTCCTTGACCGCGACCAGCGCGCCGATGTGCCCGGGCGCGTGCGAGCGCCGGATGTAGGCGCGCAGGTGCGGCGCGAAGTAGCCGCCCGCCCCGGCCCCGATCGGCGCGGTGAACGGCGGCTGGATCGACAGCGCCCACATCGCGTTGGACTCGGACTGCTTCTCGAAGGCGACGGCCAGCACCCGGCGGTGCACGCCGGCGCGGACCAGGGTGGTCGCCACGTTCGCGGTGGCGCCGCCGACCGAGCCGGCGGTGTGCACCCGCAGCAGCGGCCGACCGGCCGCGCCGAGCGCCTCGGCCAGGAACAGCTCGGGCATCATCACGCCCTCGAACAGGTCCGGCGCCTTGCCCAGCACCACCGCGTCGATCTGCGGCCAGTCCACCCCGGCGTCGAGCAGGGCCCGGTCGATCGCCTCCCGGCACAGCCCGGCCATCGACACGTCGGTGCGCCGGGTCCGATGGTGGGTCTGCCCGGTGCCGAGCACGGCCGCACGCCTCACGATGCCTCCAGGACGCAGACGAGGTTCTGTTGCAGGGCCGGTCCGCTGGTGGCGTGCCCGGCAGCGGTCCGCGCCCGGCCGGACATGACTTCTCCGGCCGCCGCGCCGATCCGGGCCAGTCCGGCCGAGAACATCGGGTTGCCGCAGAGCGCGCCGCCGGACGGGTTGATCCTGACCCGGTCGCCGAGCCCGAGCGCGGCCCGCAGCAGCAGCTCCTGATGGGTGAACGGGGCGTGCAGCTCGGCCACGTCGAGGTCGCCGGGCAGGCAGGCCGCCTGGGCCGCGGCGCTCGCCGACGGCACCTCGGTCAGATCGCGTTCGCCGAGGCCCTGCGGGTCGATCCGGTGCGCCATCCCGCTGATCCAGGCCCGTCGCGGAGCCCGCCGGGCACGCTCGCCGGCCGCCAGCACCAGCGCCGCCGCACCGTCCGAGACCGGTGCGCAGTCGTGTCCCCGCAGCGGGTCCGCCAGGTAGGGCCCGGCGAGAAGATCATCAAGATCAAAGACACCGGAGACCTGACTGTACGGATTGGCGCGCGCGTCCGCCCGGCTGCGCACCGCGACCTCGGCCATCGCCCGCTCGCTGACCACCCCGGCGTCGACCGCGCACCGGGCCTGCACCGCGGCCACGCTCACCGAGTCCGGCCACAGCGGCGCCACCGTGTAGGGGTCCAGCTGCAGCGCCAGCACCCGGCGCAGCTGCCCGGCCGACGACTTCCCGAAGCCGTAGACCAGCGCGGTCTCCGCCTCCCCGGCCAGGATCTGCACGTACGCCTCGTAGCACGCCCACGCCGCGTCCATCTCCACGTGCGACTCGCAGATCGGCGGGTACGCCCCGATCGCGTCGACCGCGTTGACGAACGAGAACGCCCGCCCGGCCAGGTAGTCCGACGAGCCGGAGCACCAGAAGTCCACCTCGCGCCGGTCCAGCCGGGCCTCGGCGAGGGCTCGCCCCAGGACCGGGACCAGCGTCTCCACGCCGCTGGTGGTGCCGGCCGACGGCAGGCACGGCGCCTGGGCGAAACCGATGACGGCGACCTCGGTGCTCATAGGTGGTCCTGGAACGACTCGTAGGGCGCGTCCGGCTCGCCGGTCGGGCGGAAGTGCGCGATGTTCTCCGGCGTGGTCGTCCAGCTCGCCCGGTCGCGCCAGACCGCGGCCACCCGCATGCCCATCCGCACCTGGTCGGCGGGCAGCCCGAGGATCAGGTGCGGGACCGGGATGTCGGCGCCGTCCAGCAGGATCTGCGCGACCACGTAGGGCGGCTCCAGGCGTTGCCCGGCGAACGGCACGTTGACCACGCAGAACGTGGTGACCGTTCCCCGGTCGCGGACGGCCACCTCGGTCTCGGTCGGCACGCCGTCCGCGGGGCAGACCCGGGGCGGCACGTAGACCTTGCGGCAGACCGGGCAGCGCTGCCCGAGCAGCCGGCCCTCGGCGAGGGCGCGCAGGTAGCGGCTCTCGTCGGCGGAGGTGGTGTGGGTGTACGACAGCCGGATCGGCGTGGTCATGACGGTGACCGGCTCGTCGGCGAGCCGGAGCGGATCGGCGGAGCCCTCGCCGGGCTCGAAGCACGCGATGTCGCGGATGTGCCCGGTCCGCTCGGCGGCCCAGCGGATCCGGACCCGCATCCCGGTACGCATCCGCTCCGGCCGGCCCGCGTCCACCGCGTGCAGCAGGGCGGTGTCCGCCCCGTCGAGCCGGATCAGCGCCCAGCCGAACGGGCGGTCCAGCGGCTGCCCGTCGAGCGGCCGGTCGGTCCAGGTCCAGCCGGTCACGGTGCCGGTGGCGGCCACCTCGACCAGGTCGGTCAGCGGGGCGTGGGTGGCCGGGTCGTATTCCAGCGGCGGCACGTGCACCCGGCCGTCCGCGGTGCGGCTGCCGAGCACCCGCCGCTCGCGCAGGCCGGTCATGAACCGGCTCAGCACCGGGCCGAGCGAGCGCGTGTAGTCGAAGCTGATGGTCAGCGGGGCGGAGAGCGGTGGCGCATCCACGCCATTCAGTGAAACACGTTCTAAGTTTGCGATTCAAGGCCGCCCCGTGACGTCTGTTCCGGGACTGGAACGCGTTATAGAGTGGCGGCCGTGGACGACATCGGGCTGTGGACCATCGCGGGCCGGGACCCGGACCGGGTCGCGGTCGTCGACCCGGACGGGCGCACCGTCACCTACGGCGAGCTGGCCGCCCGGGCCGACCGGATCGGGCGCGGCCTCCAGCAGCGCGGCCTGGTCCCCGGTGACACCGTCGCGATGCTGCTGCCCAACGGCGCCGACCTGCTCGCCGTCGAGTTCGCGACGCTGCAGACCGGGCTCTACTCGGTGCCGCTGAACTGGCACCTGACCGCCGCCGAGATCGGCTACATCGTGCGCGACAGCGGGGCGAAGGTGTTCGTCGCCGACGAGCGGTTCGCGGCGACCGCGGCCGCCGCGGGGGCGCTGTCCCCGGTGAGCGTGGCGGAGCTGGACGGTGGGCCGGGGCGGCCGGAGCCGCGGACGACCGGGGCGCTGATGGTCTACACGTCCGGCACCTCCGGGCGGCCCAAGGGGGTGCGCCGGCCGTTGACCGGGGCGGACCCTGACGTCGTACCCCAGGTGTCCCTGTGGTTCTTCGGTCTTTTCGGTCTCGCGCCCTTCGACGGGCACGTGCATCTGTGCTGCTCACCGCTCTACCACACGGCGGTGATGAACTTCGCGACGATCTCGCTGCAGGTCGGGCACCCGGTCGTGGTGATGGACCGGTGGGACCCGGAGGAGATGCTCCGGCTCGTCGAGCGGCACCGGGTCACGCACAGCCACATGGTCCCCACCCAGTTCCGCCGCCTGCTCGCCCTGCCCGAGAAGACCCGGCTACGGTACGACCTCAGCTCGATGCGCGTGATGATCCACGGTGCCGCGCCCTGCCCGCACGAGGTGAAACGCCGGATGCTGGACTGGTGGGGTCCGGTGGTGGTCGAGTACTACGCGGCCAGCGAGGGCGGCGGCACCCTGATCACCGCGGCCGACTGGCGGAAACGGCCCGGCTCGGTCGGGCAGGCGTGGCCCGGCTCGCGGGTGCGGGTGCTCGACGAGGACGGCGCGGACGCGCCGGCCGGCCGGCCCGGCACGGTCTACCTGCAGATGGGCGACGCCACCTTCGAATACCTCGGCGACGCGGAGAAGACCCGGCGGTCCCGGAACGGGAAGATGTTCACCGTCGGGGACATCGGTTACCTCGACGACGACGGCTACCTCTACCTGTGCGACCGCAAGAGCGACGTGATCATCACCGGCGGGGTGAACGTCTACCCGGCCGAGATCGAGAACGAGCTGGCCACCCATCCTGCGGTCGCCGACGTCGCGGTCTTCGGGGTGCCGCACGACGAGTGGGGCGAGGAGATCAAGGCGGTGGTGCAGCCGGTGCCCGAGGTGACCGCCGGCCCGGAGCTGACCGGCGACCTGCTGGCCTTCCTCGCCGACCGGCTGGCCCGGTTCAAGCTGCCGCGCACCGTGGACTACGTCGACGAGCTGCCCCGCGACCCGAACGGCAAGCTCTACAAGCGGCTGCTGCGCGATCCCTACTGGGCCGGACGTGAGCGCGCCATCTGATTCTCCGGCCGGGTGTCGTATCGTCGGACGGTGCCCGATTCCGTAGTGAGCCGCAAACGTGCCGCCGCCGGCCCGCCCCTGAAGACCAAGGCCGAGAAACGGGCCGAGGCCAAGGCCGCCAAGGCGCGGGCCCGGGCGCGGCAGAAGCGCCGCGAGACGCTGACCGTGGCCGGCGCCGCGGTGGTCGTGCTGGCCCTGGTCGTCGGGCTGGTCGTCTGGATCGGCACCTCCTCGTCGCCGTCCTCCTCGACTGCCTCGTCGCCGTCCTCGGCTCCGTCGGCGTCCACCCCGGAGCCGGCCGCCGCCACCGCTGCCCCGGCTCCCTCGGTCCCGGCGGCGCTGAGCAAGAAGCCGGTCACCACCGCGGGCAAGGGCGCGGTCACCAAGCTCAGGACGACGACCCTGATCAAGGGGACCGGGCCGGCGGTGCGGTCCGGTCAGACGCTCGCCGTGAACTACGTCGGCGTGACCTACGCCGACGGCAAGGAGTTCGACTCGTCCTGGAAGCGGTCCGAGCCGTTCAGCTTCCCGATCGGGGCCGGGCGGGTCATTCCGGGCTGGGACCAGGGGCTGATCGGGGTGCCGGTGGGCAGCCGGGTGCAGCTCGACATCCCGGCCGAGATGGCCTACGGCGACAATCCGGGCACCGGGCAGCCGGCCGGCGCGCTCCGCTTCGTCGTCGACGTCCTGTCCGCCTCCTGAGCCCGGTCGTGTTCGCATCCGGCCGGAGGCGAACACGACTCAGCCCACGCCCTCAGCCCACGCCCAGCTCGCCGGCCAAGGCGCGAGCGTCGGCCTCGGTCAGCCGGGTCGCCACCACCGCCGTGCCGCCGGTCAGCTTCTCCAGCACGACCGGGTGGCTCAGCAACCGCTTGTCCAAGACGATGGCGAGCTGGTTGCCCGGCTCCGGCCGGGCGCTCACCTGCCCGGTCAGCTCGGTGAACCGGGCGGCGTCCGGGTCGGCGAAGGTCACCGCCACCACCCAGCCGTTCCCCTGATCCGACTCGTCGCGCACCTGCACCCGGTCCAGCTGCTGCACGGTGAACCCGCCGTCGGCGGACACCGTCAGGCATTCGCCGCCGTCGGTGTACTCCCGGTCGGCGGCGGTCGGCGCGCAGGCGCCCGGCGCGACGGCCTGCACCATGTACAAGCCCAGCGGCGCCCGTGCCGCCCCCGGCTTGACCGGCCGGTCATCCGGCCCGGGGTCGACCAGCAGCCAGACCACCACGGCGGCCACCACCAAGACAGCGGCGCCGCCCCACAGCCACCGCCGGGCCGGCGCCGTCGTGGCGGGCGGTCGGTCGCCGGCGGTCCCGTTCCCGGGCCGGGGCGCGGCCCGCTGGGCGATCAGCAGTCCGATCACGCCGATGACGGCCAGCGGACCGGCCACCAGTCCGAGCCACGGGATCTTGCCGATCAGACCCGCCGCGGTCCCCACCGCTCCGATGATCACGAGTAGCCGCCACACCGGGACACTGCCATTTCCGGACCGCGCCATGCCGTCTCCGCTCCGTCACCGACCCGTCACCGGATCGAACCGCACGAATCGTAGAACGAGGCTGCCATCGTCGCGCCCGCGGCGCGGTACGTTCGGAACCATGACTGGCTGCGGGCGTAGGCCGTGATGAAGGTCGGACATGAGGAGGCGCGAGCGGCGTTCCTCGCCGGGCTCGACGCGTTCGTGGCCGTGGCCGAGGAGCTGAGCGACGCCGATCTGATGGCGGCCAGCCGGTGCGCCGGCTGGACCACCGGCGACGTGGTCGTGCACGTCCATCTCGGACTGCAGGAGATGCTCCTCGGTCTGGTCAGCGCCACGGCGGAGGGCGCGGGCGGCAGCGCCGTGGTTGCGGACGCCGATGCTGCCGGCTACTGGCGGTCGAGCCCGCCGGCCGCTGACGACGCCGACGACCAGCTGGCCGGCATGCGGTTCGTCCGGCTGCTCGGCGCGGCCTACCGGCGACCGTCCGGCGCGGTCCGGCATCTGCTGCCGACCGTGGCCGGCATCCGCACCGCGGCGACCCGGCTGCCGCCCGGCGCCGTGCCGTTCCAGGGGCACGTGCTGACCACCGGCGATTTCCTCGCCACCTGGGCGGTCGAGCTGGCCGTCCACCACCTGGACCTGGGCCGGGAGCTGAGGCTGCCGCCACCGGCGCCGGCCGCGCTGCGCCTGGCCCGCTCGACGGTGGAGGCGCTGGCCGGTGAGGCGGCACCCTCCTCCTGGACCGGCGAGACGGTCGTCCTGCTCGGCACCGGCCGCCTGCGACCCGACGCGGGCCAGCGGGCCGAGGCCCCGGCGCTGACCGGCAAGCTCCCCGTGCTCGGCTGAGGCCGGTCCGGCCGACCGGACGGTCAGCGACCCCGGAAGTCCGGCGTCCGCTTCTCGATGAAGGCGCGCGGCCCCTCCTTGGCGTCCTCGCTGCGGAAGACCGCCGTGCCGATCTTCGACTCGACGGCGAAGGCGTCGTTCTCGGCCAGGCCCTCGGTCTCCCGGATCGTGCGCAGGATGGCCTGGACGGCGAGCGGGCCGTTCGCGGCGATCGCGCCGGCCAGCTCGAGGGCCTTGCCGAGGGCCTGGCCGTCCGGGACCACGTGGCCGATCAGGCCGGCGTCGCGGGCCTCGGCGGCGCTCAGCTGGCGGCCGGTGAGCAGCATCTCGGCCGCCACCGTGTAGGGCAGCTGGCGCACCAGCCGGACGGCCGAGCCGCCGAGCGGGAAGAGTCCCCAGCGGGCCTCGGAGACCGCGAACCGCGCGCTCTCCCCGGCCACCCGCACGTCGGTGGCCTGCAGGATCTCGGTGCCGCCGGCGACCGCCGGACCTTCCACCGCGGCGACCAGCGGCTTGCTCAGCCGCCGGCCCTTGAGCAGCGCGTCGATCCGGGACAGGTCGGCGCCGTCGAAGGTGTCGCCGGGATGGGACTCGGTCATCGCCCGCAGGTCGGCGCCGGCGCAGAACGCGCCGCCAGCCCCGGTCAGCACGGCCACCCGGATCGCCGGGTCGGCGTCCACCCGGTCCCAGGCCTCGCGCATGATCGCCATCATCTCGGCGGAGAGCGCGTTGCGGACCCGGGGCCGGTTCATCGTCACGATCAGGATCGGTCCACGCTGCTCGACGACGGCGTGCGGTTCCACAGTGTCACCTCCGGCAGAGCTTGCCTCGTACGATAACAGGTTCTAGTTTTTAGCGATGGCGGCAAATATTGCGGACCTGTTCGAGCACGCGGTCGACGCCTTCGGCGACCGGATCGCGGTGTGCTTCGGCGAGCAGGAGGTCAGCTACGCCGAGCTGGAGGAGCGCGCCAACCGTCTGGCGCACTTCCTGCATGATCGCGGGGTGGCCGCGGGTGACCACGTCGGGCTGTACGCGGGCAACTCGGTCGAGGCCGTGGTGGCCATGCTCGCCGTCTACAAGCTGCGCGCCGCGGTCGTCAACGTCAACTACCGGTACGTCGAGAACGAGTTGCAGTTTCTCTTCGCGGACGCGGGGCTGTCGGCGCTGGTCCACGACCGCCGCTTCGCGCCCCGGGTCGCCGCCGTCCTGCCCCGGATCTCCGGCCTGCACACCGTGGTGGTGCTGCCCGACGGCACGGACGGCGCGGCGGACGGGACGCCGTACCGGGAAGCCCTGGCCGCAGGCCGCGCGGAACGGGACTTCGGCGAGCGATCCGCCGACGACATCTACCTGCTCTACACCGGCGGCACCACCGGTTACCCGAAGGGCGTGCTGTGGCGGCACGAGGACGTCTGGCGCACCCTCGGCGGCGGCGTCGACTTCATGACCGGCATCCCGCTGGACGACGAGTGGCAGCAGTCCCAGCGCGGCGCCGCCGGGGACGGCATGGTCCGGCTCTGCCTGGCCCCGCTGATCCACGGCAACGCGCAGTGGGCCGCGCTGATGGCGCTGTTCGCCGGCGACACCGTGGTGATGCTGCCGCACTTCGACCCGGACGAGGTCTGGCGCGTCATCGACCGGCGCCGGGTCACCGTGGTGGTGCTGATCGGCGACGCGATGGCCCGCCCGATCATCGAGGCGTACGCGTCCGGCGGCTACGACGGCTCGTCGGTGGTCGCGGTCTCCTCCAGCGGCGCGCTGTTCTCCCCGGTGGTCAAGCGGCAGTATCTGGACCTGCTGCCGAACGTGCTGGTCACCGACGCGATCGGCGCCTCGGAGACCGGCTTCACCGGGCTCGGCGTGGTCGCCGACGTGCCCGGCGGCGCGGTCCAGGACCCGCGCGTCATGCCCGGCCCGCACACCGTCGTGCTGGACGCCGACAACCGGCCGGTGCCACCCGGCGGGGTCGGCCGGCTCGCCAAGAGCGGCTATCTCCCGCTCGGCTACTACAACGACCCGGAGAAGACCGCCGCCCTGCTCACCGAGGTCGACGGGGTGCGCTACGCGTTCCCCGGCGACCTGGCCCGGCTGGAGGAGGACGGCACCATCACGCTGCTCGGCCGGGGCAGCACCTGCGTGAACACCGGCGGCGAGAAGGTCTTCCCGGAGGAGGTCGAGGGCGCCCTGAAGACCTGCCCGGACGTCTTCGACGCGCTGGTCATCGGCATCCCGGACGACCGGCTCGGGCAGCGGGTGGCGGCGCTCGTGCAGACCCGGCCCGGCGCGGAACTGGACCTGGCCGGCGTCGAGGAGCACCTGCGCGAGCGGATCGCCGGCTACAAGGTGCCCCGCGCGGTCTGGGTGGTCGACGAGATCCACCGCACGATCAGCGGCAAGGCGGACTACCGCTGGGCGCACCGGCACGCCGCCGAGCACCCGGCCGAGGAGATCAGCCATGCGGACTGAGCTGTGTGAACGCCTCGGCATCGAGCACCCGGTGGTCGGCTTCAGCCCGTCCGAGCAGGTGGTCGCGGCGATCAGCCGGGCCGGCGGGCTGGGCGTGCTCGGCTGCGTGCGGTTCAACGACGCGGACGAGCTCGACGCGGTCCTGTCCTGGCTCGACGAGCAGACCCGGGGTTTCCGGTACGGCGTCGACGTGGTGATGCCCAGCCGCGAGCCGGCCGAGGGCGCCGCCGCCGACCTGGACCGGCTCATCCCGCAGGGTCATCGCGACTTCGTCGAGCGGACCCTGCTGCGTCTCGGCGTGCCGCCGCTGGGCGTCGACCCGGAGCGGCGGGCCGGCGTGCTCGGCTGGCTGCACTCGGTGGCCCGCTCGCACGTCGAGGTGGCGCTGAACCACCCGGTCCGGCTGATCGCCAACGCGCTCGGCCCGCCGCCGCCGGATGTGATCGCCCAGGCCCACCGGCACGGCCTGCAGGTCGCCGCGCTGGCCGGCCGGGCCGACCACGCCCGCAGCCACGTGGCGAGCGGCGTCGACATCGTGGTGGCCCAGGGCTACGAGGCGGGCGGCCACACCGGTGAGATCGCCAGCATGGTGCTGGTGCCGGAGGTGGTCGACGCGGTCGGGGAGGGCGTGCCGGTGCTCGCCGCCGGCGGGATCGGCAGCGGCCGGCAGATCGCGGCGGCGCTGGCGCTCGGCGCGCGCGGCGTCTGGATGGGCTCGGTCTGGCTCGGCACCGCGGAGTACCGCAGCACCGCGGCGCTGCGTGAGGCGCTGCTCAAGGCCCGCTCGTCGGACACCGTCCGCAGCCGGATCTACTCCGGCAAACCGGCCCGGCTGCTGCGCAACCGCTGGACCGACGCCTGGAACGAGGAGCAGGCGCCGAGCCCGCTGCCGATGCCGCTGCAGAACCTGCTGGTCGCCGAGGCGCACACCCGGCTGATGGAGTCCGGCGACCCGACCGTGGTGCCGATGCCGGTCGGCCAGATCGTCGGCCGGATGAACGAGGTCCGCCCGGTCGCCGCGGTCGTCGCCGACCTGGTCGCCGAGGCCGACGAGACCCTGGCCCGCCTCGGCAAGCTGGCCGGCTAGAGGAGGACCACGGCGCGGCCGCTGAGGGTTCCGGCCGCCAGTTTCCGGTACGCCTCCGTCACCTCCGCGAAGGCGAACTCCTGCACCTGGTTGACGAGCAGCCCGGCCGCGGCCAGCGCGAGCACCTCCTGGGCGTCGGCGATCGACGACCCCTGGAAGGTGAACACCTCGCCGTCGGCGGGCAGCGTCCCGAACCAGGGCCGGGCCAGCCGCCCGCCGGCCGAGCCGATCAGCCCGTAGGCCCCGCCGGGCCGGACCGCCGCGATCCCGGCCGCGATGGTCTCGTCGGTGCCGACGAAGTCGAGCACCGCGTCGGCCCTCCCGGCCGGCGCCTCCGCCGTCTCGTGCGCGCCGACCGACGCCGCGTAGGCCCGGCGCTCGGCGGACACGTCGACCGCCACCACCCGGGCCGCGGTCAGGATCCGGAGGAACTGCACCGCGAACGCGCCCAGCCCGCCGGCGCCGAGCACCACCGCGGTGCCGCCCGGCGCCAGGTGCGGCCGGGCCCGGCGGACCGCGTGGTAGGCGGTGGCGCCCGCGTCGGTGAGCGGCCCGGCGTGCCGCGGGTCCAGCCCGCCCAGCGGCAGCACGCTGCGCCGGTCGGCGACCACGTACTCGGCCAGCCCGCCGTCCCGGCCGTAGCCGCGCCCGGTGCGCCCGCCCGGGCAGGCGTTGTCCCGGCCGCGCACGCAGAGCCGGCAGCTGCCGCACGACGCGGGCGAGACCAGCGCCACCGGCGTCCCGTCGGGCAGCCAGCCGGCCGTCTCGTGGCCGAGCGTGAACGGCATCCGCCAGCCGAGCCGCTCGCCGGCCTCCGGTGGCATCCGCCGCATGGTCAGGTCGGAGCGGCACAGCCCGCACCCGGCCACCCGGACCAGCACCTGGCCGGGCCCGGGCACCGGCTCGGCCACGTCGCAGGGCTCCGGAGCGGCTCCCCAGGCGGTCATCCGATAGGCGCGCATACCCTCAAGACTGAAACGAGTTCTACCGACTGGCAAGCGAGCGTTGACGATGATTTAGAACACGTTCTAGCATGGGTCGTGGTCACTGAGTCGTTCGCTGACGCCATCGCGCGAGCCGAGCGCGCCATCACCGAGGCGCCGCACGTCCGCGGCGAGCGGGACCTGATCGAGGGCTACGACTATCTGGCCGGCGGCATCCGCGCCTCGATCCAGATGGCCTGGGCCTACGACCGCGACTTCCCCTACTTCGTGCGCTCCACCGGCCCGTACACGAAAATGGGTCTCGACAACCCGGACACCCTCTACTTCCACGCCTGGCTGCGCGACGACGCCGAATACGTGGTGACCGGCCGCCGGGGCAGCACCGCCGACCTGAGCTTCCAGATCCTGGACGGCTCCTACTCGCCGGTCGGCGTCCCGGGCAGCCTCGCCGCCTTCGACGACCGCGAGGTCGAGCTCGACGCCGACGGCAGCTTCGCGATCCGCTTCGGGCCCGGCCTGACCGGCCGCAACGCGTTCCCGCTCGCGCCCGGCTCGGCGATGCTGGTGGTGCGCGAGGTGTTCAGCGACTGGGCCCGCGAGGAGCCCGGGACGCTGCGCATCCATCGGGCCGACCGGTTCGGCTGCGGGCCCGCGCCACTCACCGAGGAGACCCTGACCCGACGGTACGCCGTGGCCGGCAAGATGCTCGTCGGCCGGATCCGCACCTTCCTGGCCTTCGCCGAACGCTTCTACCTGAACCTGCCGGTCAACACGCTCACCCCGCCCCGGCTCACCCCCGGCGGCCTGGCCACGCAGTACTCGTCGGCCGGTCACTACGCGCTCGACGACGACCATGCCATGGTGGTCACCGTCCCGGTCGCCGGCGCGCCCTACCAGGGCCTGCAGCTCGGCAGCATGTGGTACGTCTCGCTGGACTACGTCAACCACCAGACCAGCCTCACCGTCCCGCAGGCGAAGGTCGATCCGGACGGCATGATCCGCTACGTGATCAGCGAGCGCGACCCCGGCGTGGCGAACTGGATCGAGCGCACCGGCCACGACCGCGGTTACGTGCAACTGCGCTGGCAGCGGCTGTCCCGCGCGCTGACCGAGGCGGACGGGCCGCGGGTCGACCTGGTCGCCGTCGACGACCTGCCCAAGCAGCTGCCCTACCACGAGCCGATCGACCCGGCCGGGTGGCGGGCGCGGATCGCCGCCCGGCAGGCCGCCACCGCGGCCCGGATGCTGGGCTGAGCCGTGCTCGCCGACAAGGTGGTGCTGGTCGCCGGGGTCGGTCCCGGCCTGGGCCGGGCGGTCGCGGTGCGGGCCGCTCAGCAGGGCGCCGACGTGGTGCTCGCGGCCCGTACCGAGTCCTACCTGACCGAGGTGGCCGGGAAGGTGACCGCGGCCGGCCGCCGGGCCCTGGTCGTGCCGGCCGACCTGACCGACGAGGACTCCAGCGCCGCGCTGGTGCGGACCGCGCTCGACCGGTTCGGCCGGGTCGACGGGCTGGTCAACAACGCCTTCGCGATGCCGCCGATGCGCAGCCTCGGCAAGGTGGACCTGGACGACCTGCGGGCCAGCTTCGACGTCAACGTGTTCGCCGCGCTGCGGCTGACCCGGCTGCTGACCCCGGCCCTGGTCGAGTCCGGTGGCGCGGTCGTGATGGTCAACTCGGCGGTGCTGCGCCACTCGCGGCGGCCGTTCGGGCCGTACAAGCTGGCCAAGGCCGGACTGCTCGCGGTCGCCCAGAACCTGGCCAGCGAGCTGGGCCCGCTCGGCGTCCGGGTGAACTCGGTGGCGCCCGGCTGGATCTGGGCGGACAGCCTGCGGATGTGGTTCGACTATCAGGCGAACCAGCGCGGCGTGCCGACCCGGCAGATCTACGACGAGATCGCCGCCGGCACCGACCTGCGCCGGCTGCCCGAGCCGGACGAGGTGGCCGACGCGGTGCTGTTCCTGCTCTCCGGGCTGGCCCGCGGGATCACCGGGCAGTGCCTGGACGTCAACTGCGGCGAGTTCCACCACTGAGGGGCCGGGATGCGGAGCGCGCGGACCGACGTCGGCACGGTGGACGACCTGCACGCCTCGGCGACCCGGCTGACCGGGCTGGACGACTTCGGGGCGGACGACTATCGCGACGGGCTGGTGGAGCTGCTCCGGTCGTACCGGGAAGAGGCGGCCCTGACCCCGCAGGGCAGCAAGGTGAGCCGGGGGTTCCTGCGCGCCGCGCTGGTGTCCCGGCTGCTCAGCGAGGCGGCGTGGCGGCAGTTCCCGGAGCACGCGGAGGTTCCGGTGCGGCGGCCGGTGTTCGTTACCGGGCTGCCGCGGAGCGGGACCACCGCGCTGCATCGGCTGCTCGCCGCCGACCCGGCCCATCAGGGGCTGGAGCTGTGGCTGACCGAGGCGCCGCAGCCGCGGCCGCCGCGCGAGACGTGGGACGAGCATCCGGTGTACGCGATGCTGCGCGCCGGCTACGAGCGGGCCGATCCGGCGTTGCTCGGCGCCCACCACATCGCGGCCGACCAGGTGGAGGAGTGCTGGCGGCTGCTGCGTCAGTCGATGATGTCGGTGTCCTTCGAGTGCCTGGCCCACCTGCCGGGCTACTCGGCGTGGCTGGCCGGGCAGGACTGGACCGTCGCCTACCGCCGGCACCGGCGCAACCTGCAGCTGATCGGCCTGCCCGATCGGGGCCGCCGATGGGTGCTGAAGAATCCCAGCCACCTGTTCGCGCTCGACGCGCTGCTGACCGCCTACCCGGACGCCGTGGTGATCCAGACGCACCGCGCGCCGCGCACCGTGATCGCGTCGGTGTGCAGCCTGAACGCGCGGGCCAGCGCCGGCTGGTCGCCGCTGTTCCGCGGCGCGGTGCTCGGGCGGGCGCAGCTCGACCTCTGGTCCCGAGGGCTGCGCAAGTTCGCCGCCGACCGGGCCCGGCACGACCCGGCACACTTCATCGACGTCGACTACGACGACTTCGTGGCCGACCCGCAGGCGACGCTCGACCTGATCCACGACCGGCTGGGCACGCCGCCGGGCCGGGTGTCGATGCCACCGCCGAGCGGCCCGGCCCACCGGTACGACCTGGCCGACTTCGGCCTCACCGCGGCGGACGTGGACGCGGCCTTCAGCCGAAGTGGCTGATCACCTCGTCGGCGAAGCGGCGCAGGCCGTCGCGTTTGGCGGGGAGGCCGGCGTCGAAGGGGGTGCCGTAGAAGCGCCACGGGACGACGATGGCGTCGGTGACGCCGGCGTCGGCCTGCTGGCGGAAACCGTCCAGGCCGAAGCGGTCGACGCAGACCGCCTGGATCTCGAAGGGCCGGTCGGCTCGGCCGTACTCGGTGCGCAGCTCGGTCAGCCGGTCGATCACCCGGCGCAGCTCGTCGAAGCGCATCATCGCCGACGACCAGCCGTCGCCGAGCCGGGCGGCGCGGCGCAGCGCCACGTCCGCGTGGCCGCCGACGTAGATCGGGACCGGCGCGGTCGGGGCCGGGCTCATCTGCAGGCGGCCGAAGTCGAAGTGCTTGCCGTGGAACTCCACCATGCCGCCGCCCAGGATCAGCCGCAGCACCTCGATCGCCTCGTCGCCGCGGGCGCCCCGGTCGGCGAACGGCGCGCCGCACCACAGCGACTCCTCCGGCGACCAGCCGAGCCCGACGCCGAGGCCGAACCGGTTGCCGGTCAGGTGGGCCACCGAACCGACCTGGCGGGCCAGCAGCACCGGGTTGCGCGGGCCGAGCTTGAGCACCTGCGTGTAGAACCGGATCCGGGTGGTGGCGGCGCCCAGCGCGGCGGCCGTGACGAGCGGGTCCGACCAGGGCGTCTCGGCGGTCCAGAAGCGGCTGCCGTCCGGCGTGTACGGGTATTTCGCGCTGACCTCCTCGGAGTAGAACAGCGAGTCGGGCAGCGCGACCGACGCGAAGCCGCACTCCTCGGCGGTGCGCGCCAGGTCGATGAGCTGGTCGAGCGGGCTGAGCGCGATCCCGAGGCTGAACTTCATCCCTGAACTGTAACGTGTTCTAATTCTTCCGGGAAGGTGTCGGCCAGGTCGAGGAGCTGCCGGGTGGCGCCGCCCAGCTGGAACTCGTGGCGCTTCGCGGCCAGGAAGTAGCGGTGCAACGGATAGTCCAGGTCCAGGCCGACGCCGCCGTGCACGTGGACCGCGGTGTGCAGCACCCGGTGGCCGGCCTCGGCGGCCCAGAAACCGGCGGTGGCGACCTCGGCCCGGCCCGGCGAACAGGCGGCCTGCCAGAGAGCCAGGCGCAGCGCCTCCACGTCGATGTAGGCGTCCGCGAGCCGCTGCGAGACGGCCTGGAAGGAGCCGATCGGGCGGCCGAACTGGACCCGGGACCGGGCGTGCCCGGCGGTCATCTCCAGGGCCTGCTCCACCACGCCGAGCTGGGCCGCGCAGGTGCCGACCGCGGTGTGCGCGGCGAGCCAGGCGGCGACCTCCGGGCCCTCCGGGACGTGCTCCGCGGTCAGCACCACCGTGCCCTGCCCGGCCGGGACGGCCAGCTGTGCGACGTGCTCGTCGGTGCCGAACCGGGCGATGGCCGACGCCGCCCCGACGATCGACGGGAGGTACGGCACGTCGGCGGCGGCGCGGCCCAGCTCGATCAGGATCGCGCACTGCTCGATCAGGCCGTAGCCTTCGCCGCCGGCCCGCTCGGGCAGCGCGGCGGCCAGCACGCCGGCCTCGGCCAGGGCCGGCCACAGCGGGCGGCCGGACGCCGCCAGGTCACGGGTGAGCGCGGCGAGGTCACGTGCCTCGTCGCTGAGCGAGAAGTCCATCGACCCTCCTGGCCGTGCTCCGGTCGTACCGGAAAGCGGGTTTCTATCTCTTGATCGGCAGGCCGAGCGCGCCGGCCGCGATGATGTCGCGCTGCACCTCGTTGGCGCCGCCGCCGAAGGTGAGGATCAGCGAGGCCCGGTGCATCCGCTCGATCCGGCCGTGCAGCAGCGCACCGGGCGCGCCGGCCCGCACCGTGGCGGCCGGGCCGAGCACCTCCATCAGCAACCGGTACGCCTCGACGGCCAGCTCGGTGCCGTAGACCTTGCCGGCCGAGGCGCGGACCGCCGTCGGCGCGCCGCCGCCACCGCTCGCCACCCGCCAGTTGAGCAGCTTGAGCACCTCGGTCTTGGCGTGCACCCGGGCCAGGTGCAGCCGGACCCACTCCCGCTCGATCGCCCGGGTCTCGATCGCCCACGCGGTGACCTCGTCGAGCGCGCGGCGCAGCGGGGCGGCCGAGGTGAGCGCGACCCGCTCGTGGTTGAGCTGGTCGGTGATCAGCCGCCAGCCGTCGTTCTCGGCGCCGACCCGGGCGGCGACCGGCACCCGGACGTCGGCGTAGTAGGTGGCGCTGGTGGTCGGGCCGGCCACGGTGCGCACCGGCGTCCAGGAGAAACCGGGCGCGCCGGTCGGCACCACCAGGATCGACAGGCCCCGGTGCCGGGGCGCCTCCGGGTCGGTGCGGCAGGCCAGCCAGACGTAGTCGGCGTACCGGATCAGGCTGGTCCACATCTTCTGCCCGTTGATCACGTACTGGTCGCCGTCGCGGACCGCGCGGGTGCGCAGCGCCGCCAGATCGGTGCCGGCCTCCGGCTCCGAGTAACCGATCGAGAAGTGCGCCTCACCCGCGGCGATCCGGGGCAGCAGCTCGGCCCGCTGCTCGGCGGAGCCGTGCCGGGCGATGGTCGGCCCGACCGTGTAGATGGTCAGGAACGGCACCGGCACGCCGGCCATCGCCGCCTCGTCCGCGAAGATCAGCTGGTCCATCCGGGACCGCCCGCCGCCGCCGTGCTCGACCGGCCAGCCCAGCGCCAGCCAGCCGTCCCGGCCCAGCCGGCGGACCACCGCGCGGTAGGCGTCGCCGTCGCCGTACTCCCCGTCGTCGTCGGTGAGCGCGGCGCGCAGCTCCGGCGTCATCAGGCCGGCGAAGTAGGCCCGCAGCTCCTGCCGGAGCTTCTCCTGCTCCGGGGTGTATCCCACGTGCATGGCGGCCGCCCGAGGTCATAGATTAGAACGAGTTCTAGCTTGGTCTCTCGGTGAGGGGGCGTCAACCGTGGAATCGGCGTATCTGGTGGCGGCGGCCCGCTCGCCGGTCGGCCGCCGCGGCGGCGCGCTGTCCGGGGTGCACCCGGCCGACCTGGCCGGGCAGGTCATCGCGGCGCTGCTCGACCGGGCCGGCGTCGACCCGGCCGAGGTCGACGACGTGGTCCTGGGCTGCGTCGACACGGTCGGGCCGCAGTCCGGCGACATCGCCCGGACCGCCTGGCTCGCGGCCGGGCTCCCGGAGCACGTGCCGGGCGTGACCGTCGACCGGCAGTGCGGGTCGGGGCAGCAGGCCGTGCACTTCGCGGCGCAGGCGGTGCTGAGCGGCACGGCCGGCCTCGTCGTGGCCGGCGGGGTGCAGAGCATGAGCCGGGTGCCGATCGGCAGCGCGATGGCGCCCGCCGGGCCCTACGCCGGATCGGCCGGCTGGGCGGCCCGCTACGGCGACCGGGAGGTCGACCAGTTCCGCAGCGCCGACGCCATCGCCGCGAAGTGGGCGCTGTCCCGCGCCGAGCTGGAGGACTGGGCGCTGACCAGCCACCGGCGGGCGATCCGGGCGATCGACGAGGGGCGGTTCCGGGCGGAGATCGGGACGGGCGGGGCCGACGAGGGGCCGCGCCGGGACACCAGCGCCGAGCGGATGGCGGCGCTGGCCCCGCTCCGGCCCGGCGGCGTCACCACGGCGGCGACCGCCAGCCAGCTCGCCGACGGGGCCGCGGCCCTGCTGGTCGCGTCCGGTGCGGCCGTGCGCCGGTACGGCCTGCGGCCGCGGGCCGCCGTCCGGCACCTGTCGGCTCGCGGCGGCGACCCGGTGCTGATGCTGACCGCGCCGATCGAGGCGACCGGGTACGCCCTGCGCCGGGCCGGGCTGGGCATCGCCGACATCGACCGGTTCGAGGTCAACGAGGCGTTCGCCAGCGTGGTGCTGGCCTGGCTGCGGGAGACCGGCGCCGACCCGGCCCGGGTCAACGTGAACGGCGGCGCGATCGCGCTCGGCCATCCGCTCGGCGCGACCGGCGCCCGGCTGCTCACCGGGCTGCTGCACGAGCTGGAGCGGTGCGGCGGGCGGTACGGCCTGCTGACCATGTGCGAGGGCGGCGGCCAGGCGAACGTCACCATCGTCGAACGCCTCTGACGCGCCGCGTGGCTGTCCGCGGATCCACGGCGCCGGTCTCGCCCCGGCTGCCCGACCGGCGGGTGTGAGCGCCCGCCAGGCCGGGGCCCGACCCGGGGTGCGCGCTCCTGCCGCGCACCCCGGTGGCAGCGCCTATCCGGCCGGTGACCGGACCAGCCGGGGATTGCCGGCCGAGCCGAACGCCAGCGATCCCAGCGGTGCCGGGACACCGGACTGCGGTGGGCCCAGCACCGCCAGCGCCTCGACCCAGTAGCGGACCATCGCCCGGCTGGTGCTGTCCTCACGGCTGACTCCCGCGTCGAGCCGGCCGCGCGCGGCCGCCGGGTCGGACAGCGCCAGGTCGGCGGCGAACAGGTCGCCCCAGACCCGCGGGCGGGGACCCAGCTCCCGTTCCCGGGTCTCGGACGGGCCGCGGTAGAACGAGCCGGCGGTCAGCGGGAGCAGCTGGATGCCCAGGATCGACTCCGGTTTCGGGTCGAACCAGGTGGCGTAGTCGACTTTGGCATCCCAGACGATCCCGGCGGTGGTGTGCGCGTAGCCCGCCGGCCGGGTCAGCCCGGCGCCGAGCCAGTACATCCGGGCCGTCGCCGCCTCCATCGCGTAGTGGGCCACGCCGTACCCGGTCATCGCCTTGTCGCCGCGGACCAGTCCCCAGCGGGTGACCGCCTCCCAGGCCGCGACCGCCTCGCTCGACGACTCCTGGTTGTTGCCGTCGGCGAACGGCGCGAAGCCGGAAGCGGCCGAGCTGCCGAGATAGGCGTTGAAGGCCCGGAACGGGGGCAGCCCGGACGCCGGCCCGATCGCGAGCGACCCGGCGTAGTCGCGGACGATCAGGTCGACCACGTCGCCGTAGTCGCGGGCGAACTGCGGGTCGGCCGACGCCAGCACAGCCGCGGCGCGGACCAGGTAGCCGTACTGGAAATGATGGTCGTTGTAGTCCTGGGCGCCGAACTCGGCCGGCACGGCGATCAGCCCGCCCCACGTCCCGTCGTAGCCGAAGTAGCGTCCGTCGGACGGCCCGGAGTAGGTCAGCCAGTCGATCAGTAGCGGCCGCAGGCGGGCGAGGGCCGCCGTACGTTCCTCCTTCGCACCCACCGCGGCAGCCACCTCGGCGATGGTGGCGAGCCGGCCGAGCTCCTTGAGCCCGAAGTAGCTGCCGCCCGCGCCTGCCGGGTCGGCCAGGTCCCGGGCCAGGTCGTCGCGGACCGCGCGGCTCGCCGCCGCGGTCAGCGGCACCTGCGGCACGGCGGTCAGCAGGCCCGGCATCGGCACCCGTACCCGCACCGTGTCGGCGGAGACCAGCGACATCGTCCCGCGGGCGTCCGGGTAGGAACCGGCCACGGCGGCCGGTCCGGGCAGCAGCCCGGTCTGCTGGTGCGGCAGCAGCGCCCACACCCCGGCGCCACCTCCGGCTCGCCGGGCGGTGAGCGTCTGGGTGACCGTTCCCGTCGCGGCGTCGTAGGCCATCGCGGCCGTGGTCCGCACGACCGGGTCGGCGGTGCTGGCCCGTTCCCAGCCCGCCTGGTCGCCGCCGTCCGGCACGCGGGCGACGGCCAGCTGCTCACCGGACCCGGTGACCGTGGAGCCGTTGAGTGCCAGGCCGTCGCCGATGACGTCCCACCGGCCGCCCGCGACGTCGAGCCGGGCACGTGCGGCCGTGCTCCCCACGTCGCGGAAAGCGCCGGTCAGGCTGGGCGTCGCGCCCCGGAACCGGAGCCAGAGCACCGGGCTGCCCTGCACCAGGGTGACGTCGACCGACCCGCCACCGGCCAGGTCCACGCGCAGCACGACGTGGAACGCGCCGTAGCCGGCCACCCGCACCGCCCCGGTCGCGGCGCTGACGGTCAGCGCCGGCAGGAACGGCGTGGTGATGGCGTTGGCGGAGGCGGTGACCGGTGCGCCGCTGATCTGCACGCCCGCGTCAGCGGCGCGCACCGCCAGCGGATGCGTCCAGATCGGCTGGGTCCGCGGCCCGGTCAGCGCGGAGCTCCACCACTGGTTGGTCGGCACCGCCTGGCCGGCGAGATCACCGGCCTGATCGGGGTTCTTCGTCGGCCGCGCTCCGGCCGGCAGGGTATCGGCGACGCTGCCGCTGCCGGCCACCCGGGGCACGGTGATCGCAGACGCCGAGGCGTCCTCCATGACCGGGCCGGCGTCCGGCGCCGCCGCCTCACCGGCCGGCTCGGCGGAGCAGGCGGCCACCGTGACCAGAGCCATCACCGCGGCCGCAGCCTGTAGACGAGGGCTCATGCGCTGTTCACCGCCGGGGTGCCGCCGGCGGCCGTGGTGGTGTCCACCACGGCGCGGAACCGCAGTCCCGGCACGAGCGTGCGCACGGTGGACAGGGCGGCCGGGTCGGGCCGCAACACGACGGTGAGCAGATCCGAGGGCGCCGCCGCGCCGCCACCGCCGACCTTGGCCTCGACCTCTTCGAGGGTGGTGGCGATCCGGCCGGGCAGACCGGGCCCCGAGACGTAGGCGGTCATCTGCAGCCGGAGCTCACGCAGCGTCTCGAGTGGCACGTCGACGCGGAAGGTGAGCTGGGACGGGTCGTAGAGGGTGATGATCGGCTCGCCGGCCCGGGCGATCTGCCCCGGTGCGACGTTGATCTCGGTGACGATGCCGGCGGCCGGCGCCTTCAGCTGCTGCACCCGCGGCCCGCCGCCGTCGGCGGTGCGGGTGATCGTGGCGAGGGGCGCGCCGGCGGTCACGCTGTCCCGCTCGGCGATCACCACCCGGTTGACGACCGAGGCGTCCGGCGAACCCACGGTGATCGGCTGGGCGGCCAGCACCGCCGTGCCGGCGTCCACCATGGTCCGCTCGGCGAGTCGTTGCCGGACGAGGTAGGTGCCGCCCGCGACAGCCGCCGCAAGCAAGATCAAAACCACGATCAGCGTACGCAGGAAGCGCAACACCGCCCGCCAGCGCTGTTTCCTCGGCGGGGCCGGCGCCGGTCCGGGCTGGTCGGCCGCACTCGGTGCGGAATCGGGTTCGATGCTGGTCTTCTCGATGGTGGTGCTCATGGTCACGCCTCTCTCGGAGGAAGTCGTCATGTCATCCCGGGCCGGCGCCGGTGCCAGGAGCGGGATCAGGCGGTGGCCGGAACCGGCTGCGGCTCCGAGCCGGACTCCAGGGCGATACGCGGCGGCGCGGGCAGCTCCCGGGTCACCGGCCGGCGCGTTCCCACCTCGGACACGGCGGGCGTCGTGAACCGGCGGCGGATCCGGCCACCGGTGACCGATTCGATGATCATCCGGCCGAGGATGAGCACGATCATGCTGGCCCAGCCGACGGAGAGCCAGGTCGGCGCCGGGTCGGCCATCACCAGGACACCGACGACGATGGCGGTGGCGTTCAGCAGCAACAGAGCGACCAGCGGCATGACGGCCCACAGCGACCGCGCGTCGTCGCCGCCGGCGTTGGTGGCCTTCCATTTCGCCGGCCGGCCGAGCAGCACGCCGACCAGCGCTCGCAGATGCACCGGGGTCGCGCCGATGCTGGCCACGATCGCGGACAGCTTGAACCCGCCGGACTGCAGCCAGGTGACCAGGAGCACGGCGGCCTGGAACGGCAGATAGTGGGTGGCCCACGCGAAGCCGTCGGCGCGGATCGGACTCAGCGCGAAGAGCAGGTAGAGCGACGGGAAGAGCATGAAGGTCAGCATCGCCAGGGACAGCAGGTAGTGCGTGCCGCAGAAGAGGTACTGCAGACGCTGGTCGATGGTGAGGCCGCTGCCGCGTTTGAGCAGCCGGCCGCGCAGCAGCACCTCGAAGCCGCCACTGGCCCACCGCATCTGCTGCTTGAGGTAGGACGGGACGTCCTCCGGGGCGAGCCCGCGGGCCAGCACCTGCGGTACGTAGATCGACTTCCAGCCGTCCTTGTGCAGCTCGATCGAGGTCCAGATGTCCTCGGAATTGCTGCCCGTCCAGATGCCGCCGATCCCGTCCAGCGCCGCCCGCCGGAACATGACGTTCGTACCGACGCAGAACGCGGCGTTGAAGTGGTTCTTGCCCGGGCAGACCAGCTCATAGAAGATGCGCTGGGCCTCGCCCGATCCGGTGGCGACCAGGTTGACGTTGTTGGTGTACGACTGCGGGGACTGCACGAACGCCACATCCGGGTCCTGGAAATGCGGCAGGATGCTGAGCAGGAAGGTGCGCTCGGGCACGTGGTCGGCGTCGAAGATGACGACGAACTCGCCGTCGGTGCGGGCCAGCCCGGCGTTGACGTTCCCGGCCTTGGCGTGCGCCCCGCCCGGCCGCCGCAGATAGCCGATCCCGGCCTCCCGTGCGACCTGCTGCAACGCGTCGCTGTCGCCGTCGTCGAGCAGGAAGGTGCGATGCGGCAGGTCCATGTCGCGGGCCGCGAGGACGGTGTCCCGCACCAGCGCGGGATCCTCGCCGTAGGCGGTGACGAACACGTCGATGGACGGCACGTCGGCGCCGGCCCGCAGCCGGTTGCGCCAGACCACGACATCCACCGGTTCGGGCTGGTCGTCGTGAGCCAGGATGGTCCACCAGGTGCCGATCAGGTGCAGGGCGGTCAGGCCCTCGGCAGCCAGCATGGCGACCCACAGCCAGGTGGGTCCGCGGTACGCCGGGTTGAGCAGGAACAGCTGGTAGAAGACGGTCGCGGCGAGCGCCGCGATGATCGCGACGCGGGTCGAGCGCTGCAGCTTCCGCCAGGCCAGGCGGGTGCCCGGCCTGGCCGAAGGTACGGGCGGTGCCGTCATGAATGCTCCCAGATCTTCGGCATTCAGCACCGTGGATTCGGTGCCGTTCCCTAGAGAACAGCAAAAGTCGAAGATTTGCGAGCGCTGCCGTCGATTGATCCGGAGGCGATGTTTCCGAGCTGTGCAATTGTCATTGCGGCCTTGCTGCCAGAATTAATCGATCGGTTCACCCATCGCTCTGAGCTGTGGCTACACTCCCGATCCGGTTAAGAATAAATGTCCTCTCGGAAACCGCCCGATGCGTCAATAAGTTGATCAGTGAGCGACGTTACAGCCCGCCGGGAACGGAAATGTCAGCCCCGAAACCTCCCGGGAATCAGACGGCGCCGATCGTGAAACATGCGATGCCCCGCGGTCGGTCCGGCCGAGCACGGGGCGATCACGGGAAGGTGTGGCCGGGCGCCTGAGCGGCGCACACCGTGCTGGGGGCGTCCGGCTCGCCGTGGTCGATCTCGTACCGGCACTCGCTGCAGCCCTGGTCGGGGAGGTGCTCCCGCCAATCGTGGCGACACTCGGCGCACACGCCGGAGAAGGGATGGGTGGCGCGTCGCCGCATGAGCTCTCGGTAGCGCTCCGCCACCCGGTCCGTCCATGTCATCCCGTCAAGGTAGACGGATGGTGCGCACCGGCCACGTCAGCACGCGTGGCGACGTGGCCGGTGCGGACGGGTCAGCTCGCCCGGCGCAGCGTCACGGCCGGGAAGTCGACCGGCACCCCGAGGGCGATGTTGACGTAGTTGGTGAACAGGTTGAGGGCGACCTGGGCGATCGTCTCGACGATCTGCTCGTCGCTCCAGCCCTGCTCGCGGACCGCCTCGACGTCCTCGGCGGTGACCTGACCATGCTCCTCGACCAGCTTCAGGGCGAAGCCGAGCAAGGCGGCGGTACGGGCGTCGCCGGACTCGCCGACCTGCGCGGCCGTGAGTTCGTCACGGCTCAGGCCAGCCTTCCTGCCGAGCACGGTGTGCGCAGCCAGGCAGTATTCGCACGAGTTGCGATTCGCGACCGCCACGGCGATCTGCTCGCCCAGGGCGGCGCCGAGGGTGCCGCCGGAGAACGCGCCGAACGAGCCCCACATGCTCCTCAGCGCGGCGGGCGAGTTCGCGACCGCCTTGAACATCGCCGGCACGGCACCGAAGGCGGCGTGGATCTGGTCCAGTTGCTCCTTCACCTCGCCGGAGGCGGCGTCGCGGTCGATCAGGGGCACGTTCGCCATGACTGATTCCCATCTTCGGTGAACACCCACGGGCGGGGGTTCGTGCCCCTAAGCCTGCCCGGCCCGCTCGGACGATACGTATCGGAAAGTCTTTGATTCTTAGCGGATCGTCCATAAGATGGCGGCGTGGAAGCTTCCGATCGGCTCACCCCGCTGCTGCAACGGTTCCGGGTCACCACCACGCTGTTCCACGCCGGCCCGCTCTGCGGTGTGACGACGTTCGCGGCCCAGCCCGGCCGCGGATTCCTGCACATCCTGCGGCGCGGAGAAATGGCGGTCACCCATCGGGAGCCCGGCGGCGCGGTGCGGCGGATCGAGATCGACCGGCCGACCCTGCTGTTCTACCCGCAGCCCCTCGACCACGCCTTCCACAACCCGCCGAGCGACGGCTCCGACTTCACCTGCGCGTCGCTCGACGTCGAGGGCGGGGCGACACATCCGCTCATGCGGGCACTGCCCCCGGTGCTCATCGTCCCGCTCGACGACATCGGGGGAGTCGAGCCGTTACTGCAGTTGCTGTTCGCCGAGGTCGACAACGTCCGCTGCGGTCAACGGCTCGTCGCCGACCGGCTGTTCGAGGTCGTCCTCATCCACCTGCTGCGCTGGATCCTCGACCACGTCGGCGACCTGGGCATCCCGTCGGGCATCCTGACCGGTCTCGCCGACCCGCGCCTGGCCCCGTCACTCATCGCACTGCACGAGTCGCCGGAAGCGGACTGGACGCTGGACAGCATGGCCTCCGCGGCGCGGATGTCCCGCAGCGCCTTCGCGGCCCACTTCAAAGAGGTCATCGGCGCGACCCCGGGGCAATACCTGACCCACTGGCGGCTCACCATCGCCCAGGAGCGGCTGCGCACCGGCGCCGCCGTGGCCACGGTCGCGACCGAGCTCGGCTACGCCAACGCGTCCTCGTTCTCCCGCGTCTTCGCCCAGCACCTCGGCACCGCGCCGAGGAAGTGGCTCGCCACGCCACCACAGTCACCGCTCTCGGCCTGAGCCCGAGTCCGGCGGCCGAGAGAGGAATCAGCAACGTGCCGGATCAGGAGCCGATCTTTCTGGAGGACTACCGGGACATCTCCAGGCTGGACCTGGATCGGTTCCCGTGCGCCGCCCAGTTCTCGGTGCGCTGGGCCGACGACAGGTTGGAGCTGGTGGATGAGCGGTTGTCCCTGTGTGTCGGGTTCCCGTGGTGGAGTCGTCATGACGTCGAGCAGGTGATCCAGAGCCCAGCAGGTGCGCCCGTCGGTGACGTCGACGAACCGTTCGACGATGAGGAGCAGGGTTGGCGAATTCTGATCTGGCGGCATGCCGGAACGGTCGGGATCATGGTGGGCGCCGACAACACCTTCAGTACGTGGTTCCGCGTGCCGCTCGACCGTTACCTGGCCGAGTGGGCGGCCCTGGCCACGACGTCCGGCGACGTCGGTCGAGGAAGTGTGACCCCTCGATCTGATGATCAACCCGGCTGGACCTCACACCGAGCCGTGCCGGGTTGAGCGATCACATCGACGGCAGGCCCGGTGGGTGGCGGTGCTCCGGATGGATCGCGGGGACGATCTCCGGGGCGGTAGGTCAGAGAGCGGCCGCGCCCAGCACCCACGGGGTGGTCTGGGTGATGAAGTCGGACGGGAAGCCGAGACTGAAATCGGTCGCCGCCTCCAGGCGGGTGGCCAGCTCCGGCGGCAGGGTGAGCGCCGTGCAGCCCAGGTTGTCGCGCAGCTGGTCGACGGTCCGGGCGCCGATGATCGGCAGCACGCCGGCGCGGCGGCGGGTCCAGGCCAGGGCGACCTGGGCCGGGGTGGCGCCCAGCTCGGCGGCGACCGCCTGGACGGCCCCGGCCACGGCGAGGTCCCGGTCGCTGATCGCGTCCCGGTCCAGCCGGGCCGGCCCGGCCGGGGCGCTGCTGTACTTGCCGGACAGCACGCCGCCGCCGAGCGGGCTCCACGCCGTCACGGAGAGGCCCAGCGCCTCGGCCATCGGCAGCAGCTCCCGCTCGGCGTCGCGGTTGATCAGGCTGAACGGCACCTGGAGGCCGGCGAACGGCGTCCAGCCGCGCCACTCGGCCAGCGTGTTCGCCCGGGAGACCACCCAGGCCGGGGTGTCCGACACCCCGACGTAGAGCACCTTGCCGGCGGTGACCGCGTCGTCGAGCGCCCGCATGGTCTCCTCGATCGGCGTGTGCCGGTCCCAGATGTGCACCCAGTAGACGTCGAGGTGGTCGGTGCGCAGCCGGCGCAGGCTGGTCTCCAGCGAGAGCCGGAGGTTCTTGCGATGGTTGCCGCCGCCGTTCGGATCGGCCGGGTCCCGGGTCACCGTGTACTTGGTGGCCACGACGAACCGGTCACGCCGCCCGGCCAGCAGCTCGCCGAGGATCTCCTCGCTGGCGCCACCGCGGTAGTTGACGGCGGTGTCGACGACATTGCCGCCCGCCTCGGCGTAGGCGTCCAGGATGCGCCGGCACTCCTCGATCGGCGCGCCGACGCCGCCCTGCTCGCCGAAGGTCATCGCGCCGAGCACCAACTCGGACACCCGCAGGCCGGTCCGCCCGAACGTCGTATACCTCATGCGACCGACCATACACGCTGTCTGGTCAACCCGTCCAGAACCAGTGTCCGGTACGCTGCGAAGTGTGACACCCCGCCGCGACGAAGCCCCGCCGGAGAGCACCGGCCTGCGCGAACGCATCCTCGACGGATTCCACGAGCTGCTGCGCGAGCGCACCTTCGACTCGCTCAGCGTGGCGGAGATCATCACCGCCGCGGGCGTCTCCCGGGCGAGCTTCTACTTCTACTTCGCCGGGAAGCAGGCGGTGCTGGCCGAGGTGGTGCGTCGCGCGGTCGGCGCCGGCCACCAGGCCGCGCAGCCGTGGGTGCGGGGGAGCGCGGACCCGCGCGAGGCGCTGCGGGCCGGGGTCGAGGCGGGCGCGGATCTGTGGCTGTCGCACGCGCCGGTGCTGCGCGCCATCGTGGAGAGCTGGGCCTCCGACCCGCAGCTGCGGGAGCTGTGGCTGGCCCAGATGGCGACGTTCACCGAGGCCGCGGTGGCCCGCATCGAGGCCGATCCGGCCCGGCTGGACGGGGTCGACGTGCGTGCCCTCGCCGCGTCGCTGACCTGGGCCGGGGAGCGGCTCTACTACCTGGCCGCGTGCGGGGTCCCGCCCTTCGACGACCGCGCGGTGCTGGTGGACACGCTGACTCACCTGTGGGTGTCGGCGCTCTACGACTGACCCGCGGGGCCGGGGGCAACGACGCCGATGGACCCGCCTCGTGGTGAGGCGGGCCCATCAGCGAGTGGTGCTCAGGGAATGCGGGTGGTGCTCAGGAGCAGAAGGTGTCCAGCGGCGTGAACCAGGCGGTCATCTCGGTCTCGAGGGCCTTGTCGACGTCCTTCTCGGTCTTGAACTTCGCGAAGAACGCGTCGTCGCCGGCGCTGGTGGTGATGCTCTGCGCGACCTTCTCGCCGGCCGCCTTGAGCTCCGGGTCCTGGGCCGCGCCGGTGGACTTGGTGACCTCGGCCGCCAGCTCCTTGAGCTTCTTGCCGGCGTCGGTGCGGGCCTGCTTCGCCTGGGCGGTGGCCTTCGCCTGCTTGTAGCCGATCATCTTGCCCAGCTCCTCGCCGAACTTCACCATCGACTGGCCGGAGAGCAGCTTGGTGAGGTCGCCGCAGGTCTTCTTGGTGTCGGCGGTGTAATCCGCGGCCGGGGCAGCCGACGTGGTGGCGGTGGTCGCCGCGGGCGCCGCCGGGGCGGCGGTGTCGTCGGACTTCGAACCGCAGGCGGTGCCGGTCAGCAGCAGGGCGCCCGTGGTAACGGCCAGGATGATGCGTCGCATGAGGTGGATCCCTGTAACTAAGTGAGCAAGACGGGACACTCTAGATCGAAATGGATCGGCGCCGCACCCTCCCGTCGGTCAGTCTGCGGAGCCCGATCGGCTCACCACGGGTCACCGCGGGTGGGTGAGGGCGGCCAGCCGGGCGTCCGCCTCGGCCATGATCCGGTCGATCAGCTCCGCGCAGGACGGCAGGTCGTCGATCAGGCCGGTGACCTGGCCGGCCGACATCACCCCGGCGGAGACCCGGCCCTCCACCATCGAGGCGCGCAGCAGCGCCGGCGTGTTCGCCGCCATCACGTTCCGGGTACGCCCGGCCCGCGCCAGCTCCCGCCAGGACATGCCCGACTCCCGGCGGAACGCCGCGGCGCTGCGCAGCGACCGGGCCAGCGTGGCCAGCCGGCCGGCCCGCTCCAGGGAGTCGACGAACGGCGTGCGCAGCACCCGGTGCGGCACCCCGTCGATCCGGGTGGTGACCACCGTCCCGGTCAGGTCGGCGGCCAGGTAGCGGCGCTTCACGTCGAGGGCGACCGGGCTGTCCGAGGTGAGCAGGAAACGGGTGCCCATCGCGATGCCGGACGCGCCGTAGGCGAGCGCCGCGACCAGGCCCCGGCCGTCGAAGAAGCCGCCGGCCGCCACCACCGGGATCCCGACCGCGTCCACCACCTGCGGCAGCAGCAGCGTGGTCGGGACCGGGCCGGTGTGCCCGCCGCCCTCGCCGCCCTGCACCAGGACCAGGTCGGCGCCCCAGGCGGCCACCTTCTCGGCGTGCCGGCGGGCGCCCACCGACGGCATGGTGAGCACGCCGCCGTCGGCACAGCGGCGGAGCAGGTCACGGGTCGGGGCCAGGGCGAACGAGGCCAGGCGCACCTCCTCGCGTACCAAAAGATCGATCTTGTCGGTGGCATCCGGGGCGTCGGCGCGCAGGTTGACGCCGAACGGGGCGCCGGTGCGGGCGCGGATCTTGTGCACGGTGTCCCGGAGCTGGTCCAGGCTCATCGTGGCGGAGGCGACGATGCCGAAGCCGCCGGCCGCCGACGTGGCCGCCACCAGACCGGCCCCGGCCACGTAACCCATGCCGGTCTGCACGATCGGATGCGGACAGCCGAGCAGCTCGGTGAGCCGGGTCCTCATCGCCGGCCGTCCGGGTCGAGCCGCTCGATGATCGCCAGTTCGGTGCCGGTCGGCTCCCTGGTGACCGGCACCTCGGACGGCACGGTCAGCGGGAAACCGGTCGCGGCCAGGACGTCGGCCACGGTCACCCCGGGATGCACCGAGCGCAGCCGCATCGAGCGGTCCGGGGTGGCGAAGTCCAGCACCGCCAGGTCGGTCACCACCACGCGGATCTCGACGGCGCCCCGGTCGTGACCGATCCCGGACACCATGTCGACGCGGTCGACGAAGACCCGCGGCTGGTGGCGCGGCACCCAGTAGCTGGTGGTGTGGTTGACCGTGTTGCCCGGCGCGCCGCGCACGCCGAGCAGCTGCCGGGTGGGCCGGTGCCAGTCGCCGACGCAGGAGATGTTCTGGTTGCCGAACCGGTCGAGCTGGCTGGCGCCCATCATCACGTGCCGGGTGCCGGCCGCGACCACGCCGAACACCGCGCGGAAGGGCAGCCAGCCCTCCGGCTCGTCGCCGTGCAGCAGGGTGGCCTCGCCGTCGGTGAGCAGCAGCTCGGGGGCGAAGGTGAGCTGGGCGAGCCGGGCGCCGAGCCGGGGGATCAGGCCGGTCGGCGAGGCCAGCACCGGGCCGTCGCCGCGCCACGCCTCGGCGCACGCCACCACGCAGACGTCGGCGCGGCTCATCGCGCGGCCACCGCCTTCTGGTAGTCGTCCTCGTCGCCGTCCAGGTAGGTGGCCCGGAACGTCGCCCAGTCGGCGGTCGCGTACTCCCGCTGGAACGCCTCGTCGCGGTCGTAATCGGGCACGCAGCTGGTGAAATGCGCCCCGTGCGGGGTCTCCACCACGCCGTCGACCATCATCCGGTTGAGCAGCAGGCCCTGCGGCGGCCCCTGATCGATCAGGTCCGCGGTGCTCACCAGCCGCTCGCAGGAGACGAAGCGGCGGCGGGCGGCCAGGCAGAACAGGTCGTCGAAATACGGGTCCGGCCCCAGGTAGCGCGCGTTGCCGCGCCGGTCGGCGCGATTCAGGTGGACCAGGGCCGCGTCCAGGGTCACGGCGGGCATCGCCACCAGGTCCGAGCGGTCCGGGTACGGCGACCGCACCGTCCGCAGACCGGGGTTGACCGTCATCACGTCGGACCCGAGCCCGGCCCGGATCGGCAGGAAGGGGAGCCGGTGCGCCGCCGCGAGCAGGCCCCAGTGGAGCATGCCCTCGTCGTACTCGGTCAGCTCGACCGTGCCGGCCTCGCGGGCCCGCCGGAAGTGCGGCTCCAGCGGGATGCTGTCCAGCGACACGAACCCGGTGACCACCCGCCGCACGCAGCCGGCCGCGACCAGCAGCCCGACGTCCGGCCCGCCGTAGGAGACCACGGTCAGGTCCCGCAGCCCGGCCCGGCAGACCGCCCGGACCAGCGCCATCGGCTTGCGCCGCGACCCCCAGCCGCCGATCCCGACGGTCATCCCGTCGCGCAGCTCGGCGACCACGTCGTCGACGCTCAGCACGGTCATCGCCGCTCCCCGAAGCTCCGCCGGGCCCGGTCGCCGGCGCCGTCGAGGGTCAGCTCGAAGGTGAAGCCCTGCTCGAACCGGTACGACCGCCGCACGTCGACCGGGTCGATCCCGTTCAGCGCCTCCTTGGCCCGCCGGATCACCACCGGGTCCTTGGCCGCGATCACCTCGGCCACCGCCCGGGCCGCGGCCGGCAGCTCGGCGGCCGGCACCACCTGGTGGACGCTGCCGAGCCGGTGCAGGTCGGCGGCGGTGACCGGACGGCAGGTGTAGACCATCGCCCGCATCAGGTGCGGGGGCACCAGCCGGGCCAGGTGGGTGGCCGCGCCGAGCGCGCCCCGGTCCACCTCGGGCAGGCCGAAGGTGGCGTCGTCGGCGGCCACGATCAGGTCGGCGTTGCCGGCCAGGCCGATGCCGCCGCCCAGGCAGAAACCGTGCACCGCGGCGATCACCGGGACCGGGCAGTCGTAGACGGCGGCGAACGCGGCGGCGCAGCCCCGGTTGGCGGCCAGCAGCACCTCGTGGCCCGGGTCGCGCTGCATCTCCTTGATGTCCACCCCGGCGCAGAAGCCCCGGCCCCGGGCGGACAGCAGCACCACCCGGGTCGCCGGGTCCGCGCCGGCCGCGGTGATCAGGTCGGCGAGGGACTGCCAGCCGGCCGCCGGCACCGCGTTGACCGGCGGGAAGTCGAGCACTATCTCGGCGATCGGAGGTTCGCCCATGGAGGCAGGCTAACCTAGCGCTTGCTTGGTGAGCTAGCCTCGCGCCATGGACCCTCTCGACTTCACCGGCCGCGGTGTGGTCGTCACCGGCGGGACCCGGGGGATCGGCGCCGCGATCGCGTCGGCGTTCCTGGCCGCCGGCGCGCGGGTGCTGGTCTGCGGCCGCGGCTCCTACGACGGGCCGGCCGGCTTCCACCGCGCCGACGTCCGCGACCCGGAGCAGGCCGCCGCGCTGGTGGCCGCGCTGGACGGTCCCCTCGACGTGCTGGTGAACAACGCGGGCGGGGCACCCCCGATCCCGGCCGCGACCGCCTCGCCCCGCCTGCACGCGAAGATCATCGAGCTGAACCTGATCGCCCCGTTGCACGTCGCCCAGGCGGCGAACGCGGTCATGCGGGCCCAGCCCGGCGGCGGCGTGATCCTGATGGTGGGCAGCGTCAGCGGCACCCGGCCGTCCCCCGGCGGCGCCGCCTACGGCGCGGCCAAGGCCGGCCTGCACCACCTGGCGACCAGCCTGGCCGCCGAGTGGGCCCCGGCGGTCCGGGTCAACAGCGTCGTGCCCGGCCCGGTCGCCGGCCTGCTCGACCCGGAGGCGGTGGCCCGCACGGTGCCGATGGGCCGCCCGGCCACCCCGGAGGACGTGGCCGGCGTCTGCCTGATGCTGGCGTCGCCGCTCGCGTCGTACGTGACCGGCGCGACGGTCACGGTCCACGGCGGCGGCGAGTGGCCGGGCTACCTGCCCCCGCTGCGGTGAGCGGTGACCTTCCCGGCCGGATAGGAGTTCGGCGGCGCCGGTGTTACCCTGCGGCTGAGTAGAACGTGTTTCAATTTCTACGCCGGAGGTGCCGGGATGGTTCTCTCGATCAAGACGAGGCGGGACGCGGTCGGGCTGGCGACCGGGGAGCTGCTGATCGGCGGCGCCTGGCGGGCCGCGGCGGACGGGCGGACCTGGACCCACCGGCATCCGGCCACCGGGGAGCAGGTCGGCGACTTCGCGGTGGCGAGTCCGGCCGATGTGGACGCCGCGGTGCGGGCCGCGCGCCAGGCGTTCGACGAGGGCTCCTGGCCGCGGTCCCGGGCCAAGCAGCGGATCACCGTGCTGCGCCGGATGGCCGAGCTGATCCGCTCGCACACCGACGAGCTGCGGACCCTGCAGGCGCTGGACAACGGCGTGCCGCTGACCTTCGGCGACGAGTACGCGATGTCCATCGAGTGCGTCGCCGACGTCTTCGACCACCACGCCGGCTGGGTGGACAAGCTGGCCGGCGAGACGCTCCCCGGCTACCAGGGCGGCGACCACCTGGTGATGACCCTGCGCGAGCCGGTCGGCGTGGTGGCCGCGGTGGTGCCGTGGAACGGCCCGCTGCTGCTCGCCGCGCAGAAGGTCGCGCCGGCGCTGGCGGCCGGCTGCACCGTGGTGCTCAAGCCGTCGGAGTTCGCCACCTTCGCGGCGCTCCGCCTGGCCAGGCTCTTCGAGGAGGCCGGGCTGCCGCCGGGCGTGCTCAACGTGGTGACCGGGCCCGGCGACCCGACCGGTCAGGCGCTGATCACCCACCCGATGGTCGACAAGATCACCTTCACCGGCAGCCGGGCGGTCGGCAAGCGGGTCCTGGCCGCCGCGTCCGAGGGGATGAAACGGGTCAGCCTGGAGCTCGGCGGCAAGAGCCCGTCGATCGTCTTCCCGGACGCCGAGGTCTACGCGGCCGCCACGCTCACCATGGGCACCGTGACGCTCGGGCTCTCCGGCCAGGCGTGCGTGGCACACTCCCGCGCCCTGGTGCACCGGGACGTCTACGACGAGTTCCTGGCCATCGCGCAGGGCATGACCACGCTGGTCACCTACGGCGACCCGTTCGACCCGGAGGTCACCGCCGCGCCGCTGATCAACGAGCGGCAGCGGGACCGGGTGCTCGGCTACATCGAGCGCGGGCAGGCCGAGGGGGCCCGGCTGGTGTGCGGCGGCGGCCGGCCGGACGGCGAGCTGTCGGCCGGCAACTTCGTCGAACCGGCCGTCTTCGCCGACGTCGCCAACAGCGCCACCATCGCCCAGGAGGAGATCTTCGGGCCGGTGCTGGCGGTGGTGCCGTTCACCGACGAGGAGGAGGCGGTCCGGCTGGCCAACGACACGTCGTACGGGCTCGCCGCCACCGTCTACACCGCGGACGTGAAGCGGGCGATCCGGATGGCGCGGGCGGTCCGGGCCGGCACGGTCGGCGTCAACGGCTACCAGCTGGAGCCGCACGTGGCGTTCGGCGGGTTCGGGCAGTCCGGGCTGGGGCGCGAGGGCGGGCGCACCTCGATCGAGGCGTACACCGAGGTCAAGACGGTGCTGATCCCGACCGGCGACGAGATGATGTGAACGACTGGACATCATGATCGGCGGGTGATGGAGTAGCCGCCGTGCGGATACGTCATCTGGTCAGCGCGTTGCTGGCCACCGGCCTCCTGGCCGGGCCGGCCGGCTGCGGCGGCGCGGAGCCCGATCCGCGCGGCCGCCTCGCCGTGTGCCTCGCGCCGACCGCCGAGCGCCCGGCCGGCAAGCAGGTGCGCATCGAGTTCCGCCGCGCCGGCGAGCCGGTCGCCGGCGGTTCCCTGCCGGTCGGCACCGTGTTCCACGCCCGCATCCCGGTCGGCGCCGACATCGACGTCTACGTCGACGACGACCTGGTGGCCGACAGCCGCGCCGCGGTGGTCGCCGGCAAGGCCCTCTACCTGCGCGGCGAGGGTTGCCCGGAGATCCCGGACACCGACGACGACGTGGAATGACCGACGCCGATCCGCCGCCGGGCCCCGCGACCGGCCGGTATCGGGAGCGCCTTCGCCCGCGGTGGTCAGGTGGTCCCGGCGTCGCGGCTGGAGTCCGCTGGTCGGGCGTCGCCGGCGCGACCCGGGTGGGCGAGGAGCCGATCGGGGTCGGTCCCGAGGAGTAGCTCGCGGAGCCGGTCCGGATCGTCGAGCGCGTCGGCCGGCAGGCTCCAGTACGCCTCGACGGTGATCGTCCGGCCGCGGGCGGCGTACCGGAACGGGGTCGAGCCGGCGGCGTCCCAGGCGTCCCGGTGTGCCGGATCGACCCGGGCGTAGGCGGAGTCCATCACGATGCCGATCTGCTCGCCGCCGCGCCGCAGGGACCAGCCGCCGAAGAACGGGGCGAGGACCACCGCGGCGGACGGCCCGAGGAGGTCGAGGACGTGGTCGGCGACGGCGCGGGAACCGGTCACCGGACGGCCACCGCGAACCGGTCGACGTGGGCGCGGTAGGCGTCACGCAGCTCCCCGAGCCGGTCCGCGCCGAGGGCGAGCGGCACCCCGTAGAAGCCGGCGAGCAGGCCGGTCACCGCCGCCTCCGGGTCGGGCGACGAGGCCAGATGACGGCGGAACAGGTCGCCCTGCGGGGTCAGCGCGACGTCCAGGGCGCGCGGGTCGTCGAAGACGAGCAGCCGCTCGGCGGCACTGATGTCCAGCACCGCGCAGACCCCGCCGCCGCGGGCCACCTCGGCGGTGATCTCGAACCACATGCGGGGCCCGGCGATGATGGACCGGGCTGTCTCGTCGAAGAACTGCCGGATGAAGTCGACGCCCTCCGCCGTGCTGTCGACGGCGAGGACGGTGCCGATGCGCCACATGCAGATGTGGTAGGCGAGCAGTTCGGTCTTCGACCCGAAGTGTGCGAAGAAGGTCGGCTCGGACACCTCGGCCGTCGCCGCCAGCTCCCGCACCGGGATGTCGGCGAACGGCGTGCGTTCGACGCGCTCGCGCAGGGCCCGCCACACTTCCACGCGGAGCCGGGCCCGCTTGCGCTCGCGCAGCGGCAGGGCCGCGAACCGGTCGGCGGCGGTGGTCATCGCGACCCGAGGGCGTCGATGACAGCGGCGGCGAGGCTTGCCGAGGACGCCGGGTTCTGCCCGGTGAGCAGGCGGCCGTCGCGGCGCACCGTCGGAGTGAACGGGTCACCGGTCTCGACATCGGCGCCGAGGTCCTTGAGCCGCTGCTCCAGCGAGAAGGGCAAGGCGCCGGTCGCGCCGGCCAGCGCCTCCTCGGCGTCGCTGAACCCGGTCACGGTCCGTCCCGCCACGAGCGGGTCGCCGGTCGGGGTGGTCGCGTCGAGCAGCCCGGCGACGCCGTGGCAGACGGCGGCGACGACGCCGGTGCGGCCGATGGTGCTGACGAGCCGGGCCAGCGACTCGTTGCCGGGGAAGTCCCACATGGTGCCGTGCCCGCCGACCAGGAAGACCGCGTCGTAGCCGGCCGGATCGACCGAGGCCAGCGGCTCGACGCCGGTGAGCAGGGCGTCCAGATCGGGGTCGGCGGCGGCGCCGGCGGTGCTGGCCGGATCCACCGGCGGCTGCCCGCCGCGCACCGAGGTGAGCTCGACTGCCAGTCCGGCCTCTCGGAAGGCGTGCAGGGGGGTCACCAGCTCCTCCCGCCAGAAGCCGGTGGCCCGGCCGGTGGCGCCGAACTGGCCGTGGGAGGTGAGAACCATGAGAACCGATCGCGTCATGCCTACAGCTTGCACAAAATCTTTAGTTTGCACAAGTTTCTGTGTCGGCTATGGGGAGGTCGCCGAGATGCCGGCCGCTGGTACGGTGTGCCGCATGGCGGACACCTCGAGCCCGGCCCGCAGGACCTCACCCGTCCTCGCGCTGGCCGGTCTGGCCCTCCTCGCCTGTGGCGTCTTCCTCCTCTACACGCTCGTTCTCGAGGAGGATCACCTCGGCCCCAAGGTCGAGCTGCTGAAAGACAGCGCCGCCCTGATCGGCGTACCCGCGCTCGCCGGACTGACCCTCATCGCGATCGCCGTCAAACGATCTCGTCACCGGTGAACCGCCCGGTCAGGCGATCAGGCGGCGGTGGTCCCAGCTGATCACCCGGCGCGGCTCGACCAGGTAGGCGACCCGTTTGGTCGCGGCGTGGGCGACGTAACCGTCCAGGGCGGCGGCGACCTGGTCGGGCGGCAGGCCGCCGACCGCCGGGCCGGGCATGCTCGCCGCGATCAGGCGGCCGACCGACGTCACCCCGGCCAGGTCGTCGATCACCGTCACCACGCCGGTCACCTGCACGCCGCGCAGCTCGAAGTAGTCGTCGCCGTCCTCGACCAGGCAGGTCACCCGCGGATCGCGGGCCAGGTTGCGGGCCTTCTGCGACGCGCGGTAGGTCCAGAAGGCGATCCGCTCGTCCACCATCGCGTAGAACATGCTGACCAGGTGCGGGGTGCCGTCCGGGTTGATCGTCGCGAGCTGCAGCTTGCGGCCGGCCGCCAGCAGCGAAGCCACCTCCGAAGCGGGCATCGACACGGTGTCGCGCTGCTTCATCGACTCGGCCGCCCCGGGGGATCCGGCCGCTGTGCGAAGCCGGGGGTGGCGGCGGCCAGGGGCAGCGTCTCCTCGCAGACGAAGCCCGGCCGGGGCGGGTCGGCGGTGAACACCTTGCCGAGCGTGGCGTCCAGCTCGTCGAGCGTCCACCGACCACCCGCGGCGTGGAAGGCCGCGCGCACCGTGGGCGGCCCGAGCACCGCCACCACGTCCCCGTGCGCCACGAACACCTCGCCGGTGATCCGCTCCCCGGCCGGCCCGGCCAGGTAGGTGACGAGCGGGGCGACCCGGGCCGGGTCGAGCGGGTCGGGACCGTCCGGGGGCGGGCCCATCAGGTCGCCGGTCATCGCGGTCCGGGCGCGCGGGCAGATCGCGTTGGCCCGCACCCCGTACCGCCCGCAGCCACGGGCCGTGGCCAGGGTGAGCCCGACGATCCCGGCCTTCGCGGCGGCATAGTTGGGCTGCCCGGCGGAGCCGAGCAGGAACGCCTCGGAGGCGGTGTTGACGATCCGGGCGTGGACCGGCCCGCCGGTCGCCTTGCTCCGTTCCCGCCAGTACGCCGTGGCCAGCCGCGTGGTGACGAAGTGCCCGCGCAGGTGCACCCGGATCACGGTGTCCCATTCGGACTCGGACATCGAGAAGATCATCCGGTCGCGCAGCACCCCGGCGTTGTTCACCAGGATGTCGACGCCGCCGAAGGCGGCCAGCAGCGCCTCCCCGGTGGACCACTCGGCGATGTCACCGGGACGGACCGCGGCCCCCGGGATCTGCGCGGCCACCTCGTCGAGCCCCGGGCCGGGCAGATCGTTGAGCACGACCCGGGCGCCTTCGGCAGCCAGCGCGCGGGCCTCGGCCGCGCCGAGCCCCTGCCCGGCGCCGGTGACCACGGCGATCCGGCCGTCGAGCGTGCCCATCTCAGTATCCCGGCCCGGCGAGCAGCCCGCCGTCGGCGAGGAACTCGGCGCCGGTGGTGTAGGACGACTCGTCCGAGGCGAGGAAGGCGACCAGCCGGGAGATCTCGATCGGCTCGGCGAACCGGGCGATCGGCAGCGCCTTGAGGAAAGCGCCCGGGTCGACGTCGGTCAGCTGCCCGGCCGCCGCGATCGCCATCGAGGTCATCACCCCGCCCGGGTGCACCGAGTTGACCCGGATCCCGGACGGCCCCAGCTCCTGCGCCGCCGAGCGGGTGATCCCGCGGATGCCGAACTTGCTGGCGCTGTAGGCGGACAGCCCGGCCGCGCCGGCGAAGCCCTCGATCGACGACACGTTCACGATCGAGCCGCCGCCGGCCGCGATCATCGCCGGCGCCACGAAGTGCACGCCGAGCCAGCATCCCACCAGGTTCACGTCGAGCACCCGGCGGAACTCGGCCGGGTCCATCTCGGCGATCCGCCCGTGCCGCAGGATCCCGGCGTTGTTGATCAGGACATCGATCTTCCCGTACGCGTCGAGCGTCGCCCCGACCGCCGCCGTCCAGTCCGCCTCGCTGGTGACGTCCTGGTGCACGTAGACCCCGCCGACCTCGCCGGCGACCGCCGCGCCCTTCGCGTCCAGCACGTCGCCGACCACCACCCGGGCGCCCTCGGCGGCGAAGTGCCGGGCGTGCGACTTGCCCATGCCGCGGGCGCCGCCGGTGATGAGAGCGACCTTGCCGTCCAACCGGCCCATGGCTACCTCCCAAGCGCTTGCTTGGGAATGTAGCACCGTCAGCGGGCGATGATGCCGTCGAAGAGCAGCCGCAGCAGGCCGTCGACGATCTCGTCGGTGGTCCACGACCGGCCCTGGGCCTGCTTCCACGAGGTCGGGATCCAGAGGATGTCGCGCAGCAGCCGGTAGACCAGCCGGGCGTCCAGGTCGGCGCGGAACTGCCCGGCCTGCTTGCCCCGCTCCAGCTGGTCGAGCCAGGTCTGCTCGATCTCCTTCATCGCGGTGCGCAGATAGGCGAAGCGTTTCTGGTCGCTGAAGTAGGCCCAGTCGTTCTGCAGCATGGTCAGCGCGGCCCGGTGCCGGCTCAGCGCCGCCGTGCTGAACCGCACCATCCGCTCGATCGCGGCGCGCGGATCGTCCACCCCGGCCACCGCCTCCCGGTAGCCGCCGAGCACGTCGTCGAGGAAGCCGCGCAGGATCTCGTCGCCGATCGACTCCTTGGAGTCGAAGTGGTGGTAGAGGCTGCCGGAGAGGATGCCGGCCGCGTCCGCGATCTGCCGGACCGTGGTGGCCCGGAAGCCCTTCTCGGCGAACAGGTCGGCGGCCAGCCGGACCAGGTGGGCCCGGCGCTCCGACGGCGGCGCTGCCTTCTTGGTGGTCGTCACCTGCTGATTATCGCCGAGTCCCGGCCAAACGCTTGCTCGGGTGCCGGACCACCCCTAACCTAGAACGCGTTCTATTTTCTGAGGAGGTGGCGAGGTGCGGGCCGCGGTACTCCACGATCTGGGCGAGAAACTCGACATCCGCGACGATGTGACCGTGCTCGGGCCGGGCCCGGGCGAGATCCGGATCCGCGTCCGCGCGGCCGGCGTCTGCCACTCCGACCAGTCCGCCCGCGACGGCGGCCTGCCCCAGCCGATGCCCGCGGTGCTCGGCCACGAGGCGGCCGGCGACGTCCTCGAGGTCGGCGACGGGGTGGACGACCTCGCCGCCGGCGACCGGGTGATCGTCAACTGGCTGCCGTCCTGTGGCGACTGCGCCGAGTGCCGGCGCGGCGAGCCGTTCCTCTGCATGACCCACGTGCTGACCGGCTACGCGATGCCCCGCTTCCTCGCCGGTGACCTGCCGATCTTCGGGATGGCCGGGTGCGGCGCGTTCGCCGAGGAGATGGTGGTGCCGCGGATCGGCGCGGTGCCGATCGACGCCGACGTGCCCTACGAGGTGGCCGCGCTGGTCGGCTGCGGGGTGATGACCGGGGTGGGTGCCGTGGTGAACACCGCCCGGGTCCGGCCCGGCGACCGCGTGGTGATCATCGGCTGTGGCGGGGTCGGCATCTCGGCGATCCAGGGCGCCCGGGTGGCCGGCGCCGCGCTCATCGCCGCCGTCGACACCGTCCCGGCCAAGCTCGACGTGGCCCGCCGCTTCGGCGCCACCCACGCGGTCACCCCGGACCGGCTCAGCGAGCTGGTCACCGAGGTCACCGGCGGTGAGGGCTTCGACTACGCGTTCGACGTGGTCGCCCTGCCGAAGACCCTGCGGACCGCCTGGACCGCGGCCCGCCGCGGCGGCACGGTGGTCGTGGTCGGCGCCGGCCGGGCCGAGCACCAGGTCGAGTTCAATCCGTTCGAGTTGCTCTTCGAGGGCAAGCGGATCATCCCCTCGCTGTACGGCTCGGCTCACCCGCCGCGGGACTTCCCGAAGCTGATCGCGCTGTGGCGGGCCGGCCGGCTGGACCTGACCGGCATGATCTCGCACCGGCTGCGCCTGGAGCAGGTCGACGAGGCGCTCGGCGCGCTCGGCCGCGGCGACGTGATCCGGCAGGTGATCGTCCCGGACCTGGACGCCTGAGATGCGGCTGGGCATCCAGCTCGGCTACAGCGGGGAGGGCTTCGCGCAGGCGGTGGACGAGGTCGCCGAGTTCGAGGCGGCCGGCGCCGACCTGGTGGTGGTGCCGGAGGCGTACAGCTTCGACGCGGTCAGCCAGCTCGGCTACCTGGCCGCCCGGACCCGCACGATGCGGCTGGCGTCCGGGGTGATGCAGCTCTACACCCGCACGCCGACGCTGACCGCGATGACCGCGGCCGGCCTGGACTATGTCTCCGGCGGGCGGTTCTCGCTCGGCCTGGGCGCCTCCGGCCCGCAGGTCGTCGAGGGCTTCCACGGGGTCGCCTACGACGCGCCGCTGGCCCGCACCCGGGAGATCGTGCAGATCTGCCGGACGGTGTGGCGCCGGGAGACGCTGGTGCACGCGGGGGAGCACTACCGCATCCCGCTGGCCGGCCGGCCGCTGAAGCTGATCAACCGGCCGGTCCGCGACCGGATCCCGATCCTGCTGGCCGCGATGGGACCGCGCAACGTCGCCCTGGCCGCCGAGATCGCCGACGGCTGGCAGGCGCTCTTCCTCGACCCGGCGGCGCTGCCGGAGGTGTTCGGCCCGGCACTGGCCGAGGGGCGCGCCCGCCGCGATCCGGCGCTCGGGCCACTGGACATCATGGTGCCGATGCCGTTCGCGGTGGCCGAGCCGACCGCGGAGCTGCTGGCCCGGCACCGCGCGCAGCTCGCCCTCTACATCGGCGGGATGGGCGCCCGCGGCCGGAACTTCTCCAACGACCTGGTCCGCCGCTACGGCTACGACCGGGAGGCCGAGGCGATCCAGGAGCTGTTCCTGAGCGGGCGGCGGGCCGAGGCGGCGGCGGTCGTACCGGAAAAGCTTCTGCAGGCGACCGCCCTGGTCGCGCCGCTGGACGAACTGCGGGATCGGGTGGCCGCGCTGGCCACCGCCGGGGTGACGACGCTGCTGGTCTCGCCGCTCGCGGCGACCCGGGCCGACCGGGTCGCGGATGTCGCCCAACTGAAACGTGTTCTCGGGTGAGGAGTTCCGATGTCCGGTCACCTCAATCGGCGTCAACTGCTGGCCGCCGGCCTGGTCGCCGGATCGGCCGCGCTCGGTGGTCCGGCGCGGGCCGCCGAGCCCGCCTACGACGTCGTGGTCGTCGGCTGCGGGGCCGCCGGGATGACCGCGGCCCTGCGCGCCGCGAAGCACGGCCTGAGTGTCCTGGTGGTGGAGAAGGCGCCCACCTTCGGCGGCTCGGCGGCCCGCTCCGGCGCCGGCATCTGGATCCCGAACAACCAGGTCATCCTGGCCGCCGGGGTGCCGGACACCCCGGCCCTGGCGGCCGCCTACCTGGCCGCGGTCGTCGGCGGTGACGTGCCGACCGCCAAGCAGCGGGCGTTCCTGGCCGCCGGCCCGGCGATGATCTCCTTCGTCATGGCGAACAGCCCGCTGCGCTTCCGCCACATGGACGGCTACTCGGACTACTACCCGGAGCTGCCCGGCGGCATCGCGCGCGGCCGCTCGATCGAGCCGGACCTGTTCGACGGCAGGCTGCTCGGCGCCGAACTGGCCCACCTCAACCCGCCCTACCTGCCCACCCCGGACGGCGTGACCGTGTTCAGCGCCGACTACAAGTGGCTCAACCTGGCGCTGGTCAACGCCAAGGGGACCGCGGTCGCGGCCGAGTGCGTGGCCCGCTACACCGCCGCCGTGCTGGCCGGGCGGATCCCGCTGACCATGGGGCAGGCCCTGGCCGGCGCGCTGCGGGCCGGGCTGGCCGCGGCCGGGGTGCCGGTCTGGCTGAACACCCCGCTCACCGACCTGCGGATCGACGCCGGCGGGCGGGTCACCGGGGTGGTGGTCGCCCGCGACGGCGTCCCCACCGGCGTCACCGCGACCCGCGGCGTGCTGGTCGCGGCCGGCGGCTTCGAGCACAACCTGGCGATGCGCCTGGCCTACCAGCGGCAGCCGATCGGCGTCGACTGGACGGTGGGCGCCCGGGAGAACACCGGCGACGGGATCCGGGCCGGGCTCAGCGCCGGCGCGGCCACCGACTTCCTCGACGACGCCTGGTGGGGGCCGGCCATCCCGCTGCCCGGCGAGCCGTACTTCTGCCTGGCCGAGCGGACGCTGCCGGGCAGCATCCTGGTGAACAGCGCCGGGAAACGGTTCGTCAACGAGGCCGCGCCGTACAGCGACGTCGTGCACGTCATGTACGACCGGAACGGCGTCACCCCGGACATCCCGTCCTGGCTGATCTTCGACCAGAACTACCGCAACCGGTACCTGTTCCGCGACGTCGCGCCGGGCCTGCCGTTCCCCGACTCGTGGTACTCCTCCGGGGCGGTGGTCAGGGACTTCACCCTCGGCGGGCTGGCGCGCCGGATCGGGGTGCCGGCCGCGGCGCTGATCGCCACCGTGGCCCGGTTCAACGGGTTCGCCCGGACCGGGACGGACGCCGACTTCCACCGCGGCGACAGCGCCTACGACCACTACTACACCGACCCGGCGGTGGTCCCGAACTCCTGCCTCGCGCCGCTCTGGCTGCCACCGTTCCACGCCTGCAAGATCGTGCCGGGCGACCTCGGCACCAAGGGCGGCTTGCGCACCGATCCGCGCGCCCGGGTGGTGCGCGCCGACGGCTCGGTCATCCCCGGCCTGTACGCGGCCGGCAACTCCAGCGCCGCGGTGATGGGCCACAGCTACGCGGGCGCCGGCTCGACCATCGGACCGGCCATGACCTTCGGGTACCTGGCCGCCGACGACCTCGCCGGGGTGTGAGATGACCAGTCGTCGCACCCTGCTGCGCGCCGCCCTGTTCGGCGTCCCGGCCGCCGCCCTGCTGCCCCTGGACGACGGCGACCACGTGCCCGCCCTGGTGATCGGCAGCGGTTACGGCGGTTCGGTGGCCGCGCTGCGGCTGACCCGGGCCGGCATCGCCACCGCCGTGGTCGAGATGGGCATGGCCTGGAACACCGCCGGACCGGACGGCAAGATCTTCTGCGACATGCTCGATCCCGACCGTCGGTCGTACTGGCTGCGGACCCGCACCGACCAGCCGGTCGGCTACTTCCTCGGGATCGACGCCAACAGGTCGATCGAGCGGTACACCGGGGTGCTCGACTCCGAGAGGTTCGCCGGGATCCGGGTCTACCAGGGCCGTGGCGTCGGCGGCGGCTCGCTGGTCAACGGCGGCATGGCGGTGGTGCCCCGGCGGGACTACCTCGCCGAGATCCTGCCGTCGGTCGACGCCGCCGCGATGTACGCCACCTACTTCCCGCGCGCCACCGCCGCCCTCGGCGTCAACGCCGTCGACCCGGCCTGGTTCGAGACCGCCGACTGCTACCGGTACGCCCGGGTCAGCCGCGACCAGGCCCGGGCGTCCGGCTACGCCACCACCTTCCTGCCCAACGTGTACGACTTCGGCTACATGCGGCAGGAGCAGGCCGGCACGGTGCCCCGGTCGGCGCTGGCCAGCGAGGTGATCTACGGCAACAACCACGGCAAGCGGTCGCTGGACAAGACCTACCTGGCCGCGGCGGCCGCCACCGGGCGCCTGACGATCACCGCGCAGCACGTGGTCACCGCGGTCGCCCCGGCGCCGGCCGGCGGCTGGGCGGTGACGATGAACCAGCTGGCCACCACGGGCGGCACGGTCGCCACCAAGACCGTCCGGGCCGACCGGGTGTTCTTCGCGGCGGGCAGCGTCGGCACCAGCAAGTTGCTGGTCGCGATGCGCGCGCAGGGCCGGCTGCCGGACCTGCCGGCCGCGGTCGGGCAGGGCTGGGGCAACAACGGCAACGTCATGGTGGCCCGTGCCCAGCACCTGTGGAACACCACCGGCGCCCTGCAGTCCGGCATGCCGGCCGTCGGCATCGACAACTGGGCCGACCCGGCCGGCCCGGTCTTCGCCGAGATCGCGCCGTTCCCGGCCGGCACCGAGCTGTGGATCAGTCTCTACCTGGCCATCACCAAGAACCCCAACAGAGCCCAGTTCGCGTACGACTCCGCGACCGGCACAGTCGGGCTGACCTGGCGGACCGCGCAGAACCAGCCGGCCGTGGCAGCGGCCAAGCGGGTCTTCGACACGATCAACAAGGCCCAGGTCACCGTCTATCGCAGCGACCTGTTCGGGGTGAACAAGGTGTGGGGCGACGACCTCACCTACCACCCGCTCGGCGGCTGCGTGCTCGGCCGGGCCACCGACGACTACGGCCGGCTGCCCGGGCACCCCGGGCTGTACGTGATCGACGGCTCGCTGATCCCGGGCAGCACCGGGGTCAACCCGTTCGTCACGATCACCGCCCTGGCCGAGCGCAACATCGAGCGGATCATCGCCACCGATCTGGCCTAGAGCGCCTGCTCCGGAGTCCGGCCGCAGCCCGGCCGGGCTCCGGACCAGGCGCTATCGCCCGGCCGACGCGGCGACCGGCACCGGCGCCCTGGCCGGGTCGTCCCGCTGCGGGTCGGCCGCCGGCGTGCTCTCCGGTTGCTCGTGCGCCGGGCGCCACGGGGACTCGACCGGCGCGCCGGCGTGGTTGTCGAGCAGCTCCGCCACGCCGACGTGCCGGTCGGAGACGCCGTAGAACAGGTGGTGCACGCCGTCGATCCGCGCCAGGCCGGTGGGGAAGACGATGTGCCGGTCGATCCCGGCCTGTTCCTCGGTGGTCTCCGGGGCGAGCAGCGGGTGGGCGGTGCGGTGCAGCACCCGGGTGATGTCGTCGGCGTCCAGGATCATGCCGCCCGCGGCGTAGTCGAGCCGCGGCATCGGATCCCCGGTCTGGTGCTCGCTGACCCCATGATGGACGAGCAGCCAGCCCTGCGGGACCCGGACCGGCGGTGGACCGGCCCCGATCTTGAGGTTCTCGAACGGGTACTTGGGCAGCGCGACCGGCCGATGCTGATCGAAGTACACCAGCGCGCGCAGATCCTTGGTGACCCGGTCGACCGGCACGAACGACGCCCAGATGCCGTGCCGCGGATCGTCCACGCCGGTGGGCAGGCCGAGCGCCGGGTCCCACATCGGCCGGTGCAGGAAGCCGAAGGCGGTCCGGCCGTCCGGCGCGCGGACCGGCTCCGGGAACATCACCACGTCCTTGTTCGGGAACATGTTGAGGTCGTGGGCCAGCTCCGGGTCGTAGGCGAAGTGCAGCGGGCCGAGCCGGGTCCAGTGCACGAAGTCCTCGGAGACCGCGATCGCCGGCCGGGCGCCGTAGGGCCCCTGCGCGGTGTAGGTGAGCACGTGGACGCCGAGCTGCTCGACCCAGGTGGCCCGCGGGTCCTCCACCCCGCCGCGGCCGCCGCCGCGTTCCCAGGCCTCGTCGGGCGCGAGGGCGACGTCGCGCCGCCGCACCCCGACCGGGGTCGAGCCGTCCAGGGTGAGCTCGGCGAGCCGGAGCCGGGAGACGTTGCCCTCGGCGGTGACCCGGGTCAGCAGATGCCAGCGGCCGTCCGGGGTGCGGCCCACGGTGGGGTTGAAGGCGCCCCAGAACTCCAGCGGATCATCCTGATCCGGCGACATGATCGTCGCGGTACGACGCAGCCGATAGGCCGGTCCCGCAGCCTGTGATTCGCTGTCCATGGCGGCGGTATACCCCAATTGCGGGGATATTCACGGGTGGCGTCGGGTCGATCAACGCAGCCGGCCGGCGAAGCCGTCGAGGATGGACCGCAGGCCGAAGGCGAAGGTCTCGTCCGGGGCGGCGGCATATCCGGTGCCGGCGGTGGTGTCGAGGCGGGACCGCACGTACCGGAAATCGGCGCCGATGATCCGGGCCTGGGCGACCGCCTCGGTGAGCGCTTCCGGGGAGAGCCGGCGGGTCAGCGAGACCTGGGCGGCCGGGCCCAGCGCGCTGCCCAGCACGAAGACGAAGACGGTCGCGGCGGCGCGGTCGGCGTCGGCGGGGGCGAAACCGGCCGCCTCGTAGACGGCGAGGGTGCGGTCGTCGAACCGGGTCTTGCCGGGGCCGTAGACCAGGTGGCTGCCGATCGCCTGGCCCAGCCACGGATGCCGGCCGCACATCTCGTGCATGCCGGTGGCCAGCAGCTCCGCGGCCGGCCGCCAGTCCGCGATCGGCATCCCGGGCAGCGGGATCTCGGTCCACACCGCGTCGGCGGCCAGCCGGACCAGGTCGTCCTTGGTCTTGATGTGCCAGTAGATGGCGGTGGCCGCCGAGTCGAGGCGCTGGCCCAGGCTGCGCATGTTGAGGCCGTCCAGGCCCTGCTCGTCGAGCAGGTCGATGGCGGCCCGGACGATCTGGTCGGGCGTCAGGGTGGTGCGGGGCATGCGCGGAATCGTACTTGAACTTTGTTCAAGGCGGGGCTAACTTGAACTTAGTTCAAGTCGAAGCGGAGGACTCCATGCTCCAGCAGAAGCTCACCGAGATCGCCCGTCGGCACGACGTCCCGGGGATGGCCGCCGGCGTCCTGAGCGGCGACCGGATCGTCCACGCGGCGCACGGCGTCACCAATCTGGACAACCCGCAGCCGGTCGACGAGCACACCCTGTTCCACCTGGCCTCGGTCACCAAGACGTTCACCGCGACCGCGCTGGTCCGGCTCGCCGCGGCCGGCCGGCTCGACCTGGCCGCGCCGGTCCGCGACTTCGTGCCGGAGCTGCGGCTCGCCGACCCGGCCAGCACCGCCGAGATCACCGTGCACCAGCTGCTCAACCACACCGCGGGCCTGGAGTGGAACCTGATCGACGGCGAGCAGGCCACCCTGGAGGGGTTCGCCGGCGAGCTGGCGCGGCTGCCGATCATCGGCCGGCCGGGGGAGCGCGCGTCCTACAGTCAGGCCGGCTACAACCTGGCCGGGCTGGTGATCGAGCGGGTGACCGGACTTCCGTACGAAAAGGTGGTCGCCGATCTCGCCCTGCGCCCGGCGGGCCTGGAGCGGACCGTCTTCGGTCTCGACGAGGTCGTCCGGCACCGGTTCGCGGTCGGGCACAACCCGGACGGCGACGGCCGCCTGCGTCCGGCCACACCCTGGTCGTCGTGGCCGGCCGGGGCGCGCGGCAACCACCCCGGCGGCGGTATCGCGTCCAGCGTCAGCGACCTGCTGCGCTGGGCCCGGCACCACCTCGACTCGGCCGACCTGCACGCGATGACCGAGCCGACCGTGCCGCTGCGCGCCAGCAGCCTCGGCGACGCGTTCGGCATCGCCTGGTTCCTGCGCGACGTCGGCGGCGTCCGCGCCGTCGGGCACGGCGGCTCCGGCAACGGCCAGTTCGCCGAGCTGCTGATCGTGCCCAGCCGCGACTTCGCGGTGGTCAGCCTGGCCAACGCCGGCCCGGCCGGCTATCCGGCGAACCAGGAGGTGATCGGCTGGGCTCTCGCCGACTGGCTCGGCGTGCGCGAGCAGGAGATCCAACCACTTGCGTACGACGACGAGCGCGCCCGGGAGATCGCCGGGCGCTACGAGCTGGACGCGATGGACCTGGAGATCGCCACCGACGGCGCCGGGCTCACCCTGGCCGTGGGGATCAAACCGGCGATGCGGGCGGCGTCCGAGGCGGACATGCCCCCGGACTACGCCGCGGCGGCGCTCGGCCTGCTCCCCGACGACGAGTACGTGATCACCGAGGGCGGGCTGGCCGGGCAGCGCGGGTACCTCACCCGGGACGCCGACGGCACGGTGATCGGCGCGGACCTGGCCGGCCGGCTGTTCCGCCGGGTGCGCTGAGCCCGGCGCCCGGCCGGATCACCAGACGTCGCCGTCGCGCCAGTCGCAGATCAGCAGGGCCGCCTCGTTCAGCTCGGCGCCACCGGCCACCGGGCGGACCAGGGTGCTGTCGTCGTCCTCCTCGGTGCGCATCACCCCGGCCGGCGCCAGCACCGCGGTCCCGCCCGGCCAGCGCCGCCAGCCCCGGCCCAGATAGAGGGTGAGCCCGGCGCCCGAGGCGGACAGGGCGCCCAGCGCGTACCCGTGGTCGATGATCCGCTCGGCCTCGGCCATCAGCGCCGAGGCGAACCCGCGCCGCTGGTGCGCCGGGTGCACGGCGACCGCCTCGACATAACCGCACCGGTACGACCTGCCCTGGTGCAGGATCCGCCGCTGCACCACCGAGCCGTGCGCGATCACCGTGGCGTCCACGGTGATCAGGATGTGCTGGCCGCCGAGCGCGTGCTCCCAGTCGTGGTCGTCGAAATCGCCGTCGAAGGCCTCGTCCAGCAGGTCCCGGACCCGGGTGCGGTCGCCCGCGGTCAGGTCCGCGCTGGCGATCGTGCGCACAACAGTCATCGCCGCATGATCCCAGGAAGTGGTCCGGTTTCCGGGCATCGCCACGGTGGTGCGGCGGCGGCCGAACAGTCGCCCCTCTACGGTGACCCTCATGTCCGTCTCCGCTGTCCCCGACGACCGCGTCCGCCCGGCCCTGCCGGTCGTGGCCGCGGTCGTGGTCACCGTCACCGCCTGGGCGTCCGCGTTCGTCGCGATCCGCGCCGTGCACGCCCACTTCGCCGCCGGCCCGCTCGCCCTCGGCCGGCTGGCCGCCGGCGCGGTCGCGCTGACCATCGCCCTGGCCGCCACCCGGACCTGGGTCCGGCCGACCGCCCGGGAGTGGGCGCTGGTGGTCGGCTGCGGGGTGGTCTGGTTCGGCGTCTACAACGTGGCGCTGAACGCCGCCGAGCAACGCCTGGACGCCGGCACCTCGGCGATGCTGGTCAACGTCGGACCGATTCTGATCGCGTTGCTGGCGGGCGCGTTCCTCGGCGAGGGCTTCCCGCGCAGCCTGCTGCTCGGTGCGGGGGTGGCGTTCTGCGGGGTGCTGCTGATCGGGCTGGCCGGGCGCGGGGAGAGCGCGGCCGACCCGGTCGGGGTGGCGCTCTGCCTGCTCTCCGCGGCGGCCTGGGCGATCGGCGTGACGCTGCAGAAACCGGCGCTGCGCCGGCTGCCGGCCCTGCAGGTCACCCAGATGGCCTGCGTGGTCGGCATGATCACGACACTGCCGTTCGCCGGTGGCCTGGTGCACGACGTGCGCTCGGCGAGCACCGGGTCGATCCTCGGGGTGCTCTATCTGGGGCTGGTGCCGACCGCGCTCGCGTTCGGCACCTGGGCCTACGCGCTGTCCCGGATGACCGCCGGCCGGCTAGGCGTGACGACCTACCTGGTGCCGCCGCTGACCATCCTGCTGGCCTGGCCGATCCTGTCCGAAACTCCCCAGGTGCTGGCGCTGGCCGGCGGGGCGATCGCGCTCGGCGGGGTGGCGCTGGCCCGGCGACGCTGAGGCGTCGGTCGATGTCCCGGCGGGCGCCGAGCCGATAGCCTGACGCGATGCGACGGGGACGACGGTGCGCGGCGGCCACGCTGGCCATGACGGCCGCGGCGGTGCTCGGCTGCCCGGGCGTGGCCCGCGCCGAGACCGTCGCGGACTACCAGCGGTGGTACCTCACCGCGCTGCGGATCAAGCAGGCACACCGGATCAGCAAGGGCGCCGGAGTGGTGGTCGCGGTGGTCGACTCCGGCGTCCACGCGGCCCACCCCGACCTGCGCGGCCAGGTGCTGCCCGGGCACGGCACCAATCCGGACAGTCCGAAGGACGGCCGGACCGACCCGGACACCGAGGTGGGCCACGGCACCGCGATGGCCGGGATCATCGCGGCCCGCGGCGGCGGCAAGACGCACGTGCTCGGCATCGCGCCGCGGGCCAAGATCCTGCCGGTCGCCACCGGCCCGGAGTTCACCTACCGCGACGTCGCCGACGGGGTCCGCTGGGCCGCCGACCACGGCGCCGACGTGATCAACCTGTCGCTGGTCGCCACCGACCGCAACGACGTCGAGCGCGCGGCCATCGAGTACGCGATGTCCAAGGACGTCGTCGTGGTGGCCGGCAGCGGCAACATCGAGCAGGGCATCACCCGGATCGACACCCCGGCCAGCATCCCCGGGGTGATCGCGGTGACCGGCACGGTGAAGTCCGGCAAGGCCTGGAGCGGCGCCACGCACGGCCCGGAGGCCGTGCTCGCCGCCCCGGTCGACAAGATCATCAGTCCGGCGCCGCCCGGGGTCACCGACAACGGGTACGGACTGAGCAAGGGCACCAGCGACGCCAGCGCGATCGTCTCCGGGGTGGCCGCGCTGGTCCGCGCCAAGTATCCGAAGCTCAGCGCGGCCGACGTGGTGAACCGGCTGATCCGCACCGCGGACGACCGCGGGCCGAAAGGGCGCGACCCGGAGTACGGGTTCGGCGCGGTCAACCCGGTGGCGGCGCTGACCGCGAAGGTGCCGCCGGTGTCGGCGAACCCGCTGATCGCGCCCGGCCCGGCGGCCGGCGCGGCGGCGGCCGCCCCGGGCGAGGGCGAGCCGGCGGTCACCTTCCCGGGCGGGGACTCGGAGGTGACGTGGTGGCAGGGCGGCCTCTGCCTCGCGGTGGTGGTGGCCGGGGTCGGGCTGGCGGTGCTCAGCGCGCGCCGGCGGCGGGTGCCGGTGGGTGGCTATCCGACCATCCCGCAGCAGGTGGGACCGCCGGGATATCCGGTGCCGCCCGGTCATCCGGTCGCACCACCCGGCTATCCGGTCGCACCACCCGGCTATCAGCCGCCGCCCGGTTACCACCCGCCGGCTCAGCAGGCCCCGCCGGGCCACTACCCGCCGGCGGGATATCCGCCGGCTCAGCAGGCCCCGCCCGGCTACTATCCGCCGCCGGGATATCCGCCGCCTCCGCAAACCCGGCCCGGCTGGCCGCCGCCGGACCGGGAGACGCCGCCCGGCTGGCCGCCGCCGGATCGGCGTTGAGGGTCAAGCCAGGCCGGCCTCCTTGGCCAGGATCGCGGCCTGCACCCGGGAACTGCAGCCGAGCTTGCCGAGCACCCGCGACACGTGCGTCTTCGCGGTCGCCTCACTGATCGCCAGCTCGGCGGCCAGGTCCGCGTTGGACAGACCGCGGCCGAGCGCGGCGAGCACGTCCCGCTCCCGGTCGGTCAGCCCGGTCAGCGCCGGCACCGGGGCCGGGGGCGGCGGGGTGGCCTCGACGAACGCGGTGAGCAGCCGCCGGGTCACCTCCGGCGCCAGGAACCCGTCCCCGGCCGCCACCCGGCGCACCGCGTCGATCAGCGCGTCCGGCTCGACCGACTTCAGCAGGAACCCGGCCGCCCCGGCCCGCAGCGCCCCGAACAGGTAGTCGTCGAAGTCGAACGTGGTCAGGATCAGCACGTCGGCCGCCCCGGCCGCGGTGATCTCCCGGGTCGCGGTGATCCCGTCGGTCCCGGGCATCCGGATGTCCATCAGCACGACGTCCGGCCGCAGCGCCGCCGCCTGCCGGATCGCCACCGCGCCGTCGGCGGCCTCGCCGACCACCGCGATGTCGTCCGCCTGCTCCAGCATCAGCCGCATCCCGGCCCGGATCGCGGCGTGGTCGTCGGCGAGCAGCACCCGGATCACGAGCCGCTCCCGGCCACCGGCACGCGGGTCAGGAGCCGCTCCTGGCCCGCGACCGCGCGAGCGGCACCCCGGGTCGTGAGCTGCTCCCGGGGAGTGGCGCGCCGGATCATGAGCCGCTCGCGGACGGGTGGCGGGGCAGCGTCGCTCGTACCGTGAAGGTCTCGCCGTCGTGGCCCGCGGTCAGCTCGCCGCCGAGCAGCGCGGCTCGCTCGCGGAGCGAGGTCAGGCCGGTGCCCGAGCTGAGCGCCCGGTGGTCGAGCGCGGCGCCACCGGTCAGCGTGTTCGTGACGGTGACGGTGACCAGGTCGCCGGCCGGGCGCACGTCGAGCCGCACGTCCGAGCCGGGGGCGTGCTTGGCGGCGTTGGTCAGCGCCTCCCGGACGATCCGGTAGACGGTGTGCCCGGCGATCGCCGGCAGCCCGGGCACCTCGCGCAGCTCGGTCTCGATCCGCAGGCCACCGGCGCGGGCCGCGGTCACCAGGTCGGGCAGCCGGTCCAGGCCGCCGGGCAGGGTCGGGTCGGCGGCGGCCGGGTCGTCGGCCCGCAACAACATGATCATCGAACGCATCTCCTCCAGGGCGGCGAGGCTGCTGGTCCGGACCGCCCGCAGGGTCGCCCGGTCCCGGTCACTGTCGGCCGGGCGGGCCAGCGCCGCACCGGAGTGGATCGCCGTGGTGGACAGGTGCGCGGCGATCACGTCGTGCAGGTCGCGGGCCATCGCCGCGCGCTCGGCCAGGACCGCCTCGCGGGCGCTGCGCTCCGCGTCGAGCAGGCCCAGCTGCCGCTGCTGGCGCAGGTTCGCCGACCACCACAGCGGCACGAACAGCAGGGTGGTCAGGTTCAGGCCGATGAAGGCGGCGACCCGGAACTCGCCGGCGGCCAGCCCGCCCACCACGCTCGCCGTGCCGATCACCACGAAGACCGCGGTGGTCACCGCGGTCCGGGCCCGCGCGGAGGCGAACAGCCCGACCGAGAAGATCACGTCGAACAGCACCAGGATCAGCGCGACGCTGCCGCCGATCAGGCCGTCCACGGCCGTCACCGCCACCCCGACGGCGAGCGCGAGCAGCGGGTGGCGGCGTTTGCCCAGCATGCCGAGACAGCCGATCGCCAGCAGCACGGTGTGCCACCAGGACGGCGCCTCCTGGACCGGCGACAGGGTCCAGACCCCGGTCAGCCCGACCAGATTGAACGCCAGGCCCGCCAGGAACGTCGCGACGGCGGTGCCGACGTCCTGGAAGCGGGTGCTGTCGCGCCAACGCTCCCGGATCCGCACCGGCCCATCCCATCACGTGGCGGGGCTTTCGGCGTACCTCGAAAGGTGTATGCGTCCGCGTCGCGGACATCCTTCGACGGACGCGCCGTGCCGCGCCGGGCGGCACGCTTCCGGCATGGACGTCGCGCTTCTCGGTTCGCTCGCGGTGCTCGCGCTGATCGATGCGACCAGCTTCGGCACGCTGCTGATCCCGATCTGGCTGCTGCTGCATCCCGGGTCGCTGCGGCCGGGCCGCATCCTGGTCTTCTTGGGTACGGTCGCCGCCTTCTACTACGCGGTCGGCGTGGCCGTGGCGCTCGGCGCGGGCGCGTTCCTGCCGCAGATCACCCGGGTGCTGGACACCCGGGCCGCGATGTGGGTGCAGCTGGTGGCCGGGGTGGCGTTGTTCTTCTGGAGTTTCCGGCTGGACCACCGGAAGCCGTCCGGCGGCGGCCGGCTGGTCCGCTGGCGGGAGCGGGCGCTCGGCGACGACCGGGGCGCTGCCGGGCTGGCCGCGCTGGCCCTGGCCGCGGCCGCCGCCGAACTGACCACGATGCTGCCCTACCTGGCCGCGATCGGCCTGGTGACCACCTCGGACCTGCCCGGCGCGCAGATCGCCCTGGTGATGGCCGGCTACTGTCTGCTGATGATCGTCCCGGCGCTGGTGCTGCTGGTGCTCCGGCTGGCCGCCGGGGACCGGATCACCAAGCCGCTGACCAGGTTCAGCGACTGGATGTCGAGCAGCAACACCCTCGCCTGGATCGTCGGCATCGTCGGCTTCCTGCTCGCCAGGGATGCCGCCAATCGTCTCGGCCTGCTCCAGCTCTAACGGGGCCAGACGAACGTCGCCAGGGCGCCGCCGGGCAAGGTGTACTCGAACGTGCGGCCGCTGACCGTCACGGCGAAGCCGCGCGGCTCGTCGTTCTGGTTGTGCACGACCAGCGCGGTCGAGCCGTCCGGGTTGCGGAACGCGACATCCATGATCTCCCCGTTCCACTCGGTGGTGCCGAACGAGGTGCTGGCCACCCGGACCGCGCCGGGCCGGACGAACTTCGACAGGTGCCCGATCGTGTAGTACTCGGCGTTGGTGGTGACGGTGCCGTCCGGCTGGGCGGTGACCAGGCCGGTGCAGGTGTCACAGCCGCCCAGGTGCGGCCCGCCGGTGCTGTCCAGCGCGATGTTCCAGTTCACCACCGACTTCGCCCAGTTGCGGGTGGTGCCGATGGCGATCATGCGGGCGTGCCAGACCAGGGTGTCCCGGAAGAACTTGGCCGGCGGGTCGGCCGCGCCGTGCGAGCCGGAGCACTCGGTGAACCAGATCCCCTTGTCCGGGAACGCGTCGTGCAGGGCGGTCTGCGCGCTCGGGTCGCCGGAGTAGCAGTGGTAGGCGGTGCCGGCGATCCAGCGGGCGGCCGGCCCGGACAGCAACCGGTACGGGTAGTCGGTCTCCGGGTCCTCGCCCGGCGGCGTGCCGGCCACGTCGCCCGGGTGGGTGGTCCAGTTGTGGTCGTAGCCGAGGATCCGGGTGCGCGGGCTGGTGGCGCGCAGCAGCGGGCCGAGCCGCTCGATCACCTCGGCCGCCTGGCGGACCGGCAGGTCGGTGCCGGGATAGCCGGACGGGGTGCGGTTCTGTGGCTCGTTCTGCACGGTCAGGTAGTCGATCGGCACGCCGGCGGCGGCGTACGCGGTGACGAACCTGACCAGGTAGCGGGCGTACGCGTCGTAGATCGCCGGGTCGTCCTTGAGCCGGCCGCCGACCAGCGAACCGGTGGTCTTCATCCAGGCCGGCGGGCTCCACGGGGTGGCCAGCACGGTGAGCCGCGGGTTGAGCCGGCGCGCCTCGCGCAGCAGCGGCAGGATCCGCTCCTGGTCGTGGCGGATGCTGAAGTGCCGCAGCGCGAAGTCGGTCTGCCCGGCCGGCACGTCGTCGTAGGTCCAGTGCTGGGCGGCGGCGGTGAAGTCCGACGAGCCGATCGGCTGACGCAGGAAGCTCACCCCGATGCCGTGCCGCGGGTCGAACAGCTCGCGCATGGTCTGCCGGCGCACCGCCGGAGCCAACCCGGACAGCACCGCGGCCGAGGAGTCGGTGATCGACGCGCCGAAGCCGTCGATCCGCTGGTAGGCGCGGGCCGGGTCGACCACGATGGTCGGCAGGCCGGAACTCCGCCGGCCGAAGGCGACCGGGGCCCGCTGGTGCAGCAGCTCGGACCGGTCGACGGTGGTGACCCAGACCTGCGCCCTCGGCGCGCGGCCGGGGTGCTGGGCGGAGGCGCTGGTGGCGCCGGTCAGGCCGAGGGCGGTGGCCAGGACCGCCGCCCCGAGCCGATAGCTGATTCTTCTCATCGTTCGTCGCCACCCGTCGTGTGGTCGTCACCCGGTCGAGGGATGAAACAAATGAAACAAAGCGAAACACCGCGTCATCGCAGCGAAACATGGCGATAGGCGAGTGTCAATCTGTTTCAGCTGTTTCATGACCCGCCGGGCCGGCCGGGTGACCGGACCGGGGCGGCGCCGGAGGCCGTCGAGGGTGCCGGTCAGACGTCGGAATAGGCGAATGCAGTGAGGCCGTAGGTCTTCGCGATCGGATTCCAGAGGGCGACGAATTTCTTCTTGTCAGCGGTGGCCGCGGTGGATTCGCGATCCGCTTTCCTGAAATTCGCGGTGCCGGTGTCGCCGGTCACGCAGGATCCGTCCGCCAGTTCGGTGGCCCACGCGGCGAAGGCGCGATCGGCGCGCTGCGAATGGTCCAGGGCGCTCAGCAGGGTGGCGGTCAGCGCGGCCCCGGACGGCAGGTCGGAGACGTCGAGCGCGGCGGCCCGCTCCCGCTGGGCGCGGCGGGCGTCGCCGGCGCCGGTGAAGGTCCTGGCGTTGGCCCGCAGCGAACGGCACGCCTTGGTGGCGCTCACCGCGTCCTTCACCGCGGTCCGGCTGCGGCTGGAGTCCTGGATCAGGGCGACCACCGCGCGGGCCTGGTCGCGCGGGGTGGCCGCGGTGGCCGACGAGCCGGCCGGGCCGCCCGGGTCCATCCGGGAGAGGAAGGCGTTGACCATCGGCACCCCGGCCAGCACCGCGATGATCAACCAGCCGATCCGGATGCCGCCACGGCGGCGCGCCGGGATCCGGGCGGCCGGGCGGGGCGGCACGGGGCGCACCGGCCGCGCCGGCGGGGTGGGCCGGGTGGCGGGCTTCGGCCGGCCGACCGGCGCGGGCCGTGCCGTGGGCGTGGCCGGGGGCGTCGGGCGGGCCGGGGGCGTCGGGCGGCCGGGACGCTTGGCCGGCGTCGAGGTGGGGCCGGTGGACCGGCCCTTGGGTGGCCGGCGCGCGGGTGGCACGGCACGCACCGACGGCCAGGCCGCGGTGGCCGGGTGCCCGGCTGCCGGGCCGGCCGGCCGGGCCGGGGTGGCGCGCCGTGGCGCCGAGCAGACCATGCAGGTGGTGGACTCAGGGCCGTTCTGTGTATCGCAATCGGCGCACTGCCACATTCGGCCCTCCGTTCTTCACCCGGCAGATTCACACGCGGACCGGGCTGCGGCAATGTCAATAATCTGCTGTCCCGCGGAACTAGCCGGAACGGTTAGCCCGTTCGGTGGAATCGAACCTGCTCGGTGAAATTCCGCTCCCGATCACCACGGAATGCGTCGTCCATACGGGCAATGTACGAATGACTTTCTCCCGTGCACGGTGGTGCCGGGAAGGGAGCCGAATCTTGCGTCTCGATCGTGGTGAGGAGCCGGGCGGCGGCGGCCGGCAGGCGGTCTGGGCCGGCCGGACCGGCCGGGCCGACGTGCAGTGCCTGGGCGTCTGGACCGAGAAGCGTCCCGGCCTGGGTGAGGATGCCGAGCCGACGCTGCTGCTGCGGCAGAGTGGCAACGCCGGCGTGGTCGGCGTCTACGACGGGCTGGGCGGCGCCGGCGCCCGGCTGCTCGGGCACACCGTGGACGGACGGCCGGTCAGCCACGCGTTCGCCGCGTCCCGGCTGGCCCACCTCACCGTGCAGGAGTGGTTCGCCGGCGGGCACACCGGTGGGCAGCCGCTGGAGGACCGGCTGCGCGAGGTCTTCGACGCGGCCCGTCCGCCCAGCGCCAGGAAACTGCGCGGCACCATCACCAAGCAGCTGCCGACCACGCTCGCGCTGATCGACTTCTGGCGGCCGGACCCGGCCGAGCCGCTGCGGGCGCTGGCCCGGTGGGCCGGCGATTCGCGGTGCTACCTGCTCACCCCGGACCGCGGGCTGCAGCAGATCAGCCGGGACGACTCGATCGTGGACGATCCGCTGGAAACCTTGATGGCCGATCAGCCGCTGACCAACCAGGTGGCCGCCGGTCTCCCGTTCCGGCTCCGGCAGCAGCTGGTGTATCCGCTGCCCGAGCCGTGCGTGCTGCTCTGCGCCACGGACGGCTTCTTCGGGTACGTGCCGAGCCCGGCGATGTTCGAGTTCGAGCTGCTGGACAACCTCGGCCGGGCCACCAGCCTGGCGGAGTGGGGCCGGCGGCTGGCGGACTGGCGGTGCCGGACGGCGGGCGACGACGCCACCCTCGCGCTCGTCGCGATCGGGTTCGGCAGTTTTCGCGGCTTGTGGTCGGGCTTCCAGCATCGTTACAGCCACCTCGAGCGCGAGCACGCGCAGCCGCTGCGGGAGCTTCAGCACGCCCCGCTGGACGACGGCGAGCGTCAGCGCCGGCTCGAGGAGTTCCGGCTCCTGTCCTGGAAGACCTACTGCGGAATGTACCTGGAGCGGATGGCCGGGAGGGCCTTGTGAAGCTGGGCGAGAACATCGGCGGCTTCACCGTCGTGGCGGAGCCGACCAACAGCGGCGGTGGCCGCTGTGTGTGGTCGTTCGCCGAGCGCGGTGGCCGCGACTACTTCATCAAGCAGTTCCTCGACCCGAAGTGGCCGACCGACGAGTCGATGGGCAGCCCGGCCAGCAAGGCCCGCCGGCGCGCGGTCTGCCTGGAGTTCGAGAAACGGCACAAGGAGGTCAACCGCCGGATCAGCGGCAAGGTGGCCGGCGGCGGCAACCTGGTCACCGCGACCGCGTTCTTCCGCGAGGGCACCACGTACTACAAGGTGACCGACCGGGTGGCGGCCGAGGCGGCCAAGGATCTCACCGAGCTCAGCGACCGGCAGACCCTGGTGGTGCTGCGCACCCTGTTCCAGAGCATGAAGCTGCTGCACCGGGCCGGGATCGTGCACGGCGACCTGAAGCCGGCCAACGTGCTGCTGCAGCGGTCCAGCGGCGCCGATCTGTTCACCGCCAAGATGATCGACTTCGACGACTCGTACCTGTCCGGTGACCCGCCGCCGCCCGACCAGATCGTCGGCGACCAGCTCTACGGGGCGCCCGAGTGGCTGCGGTACGTCAAGGAGGACCCGGAGATCGCCGCCGAGCACCTGACGCTGGCCTCGGACATCTTCGCGCTCGGCCTGATGACCCACGTCTACCTAGTCGGCGAGATGCCCGGTTACGACCGCGGCCGGTTCGGCGCGCCGTCCCAGGCGGTCTGGGCGGGTGAGCCGCTGGTGCTCTCCGGCCAGCTGCACCCGAAGACCCGGGACCTGATCGCCCGGATGGTCTCCGCCGACCATGCCGCCCGGCCGTCGATCGAGGAGATCATCACGGTCTTCCAGGACGAGAAGGTGGTCAAGATCGGCGGGCACACCGTGCCGCCGATCCCGGCGCCGGCCCCCGCGCCGGTCGGCGGGGGAGCCGGATCCGGAGCCGGTCCGGCGGGTGGCCGCGTCAAGATCAACATGAAGTCCGAGCCGAAGCCCGCCGTTCCGGCGCCGGCCCGGCCCGCGGACGCGCCGCCGTCCCGGGTGCGCATCAACTTCGACACCAAGAAATAGACCGAGGGGATCGTCATGGACGCGAACAGCACAAGCCTCAAGTACGCGGTGGACATCGTGTTCTGCATCGACGTCACCGGCAGCATGTACCCGGTTCTCGACCAGGTGAAGGAGGGCGCGCTCACCTTCCACAAGCGCCTCGAGGAGTCGATGTCGCACAAGGACAAGGCGATCAGCAAGCTGCGGCTGCGGGTGGTGGCCTACCGGGACTTCCGGGACAACGCCTCGGACGCGCTGGAGCAGTCGCCGTTCTTCACCATCCCGGAGCAGGTCGGCGAGTTCGAGTCGTTCGTCCGCGGGCTGCGCGCCGGCGGTGGCGGCGACGAGCCGGAGTCCGGCCTGGAGGCGCTCGCCGTCGCGCTGAACTCGGACTGGGAGCGCGGGCAGGACCGGCGCCGGCACATCGTCGCGCTGTTCACCGACGCCTCCGCGCACCCGCTCGGCGTGGGCAGCTCGGCCGGAACCTATCCGCAGGTCGCCCCGGCCAGCATCGACGACCTGATGGAGGTCTGGGGGTACGGCGGCAGCCAGTCCGCGGTGATGGAGAACGCGGCCAAGCGGCTGCTGCTGTTCGCGCCGGACACCACCCCGTGGAACGAGATCGCCGCGGACTGGAACAACACCATCTACGTGCCGTCGCGGGCCGGTGAGGGACTCAACGAGTTCGAGTTCACCGAGATCATCGACGCCATCGGCAACAGCATCTGAGCGGGACGCAGCGGTGAGCCGGGACGGTGGCGGGCCGAGGCACGCGGCGGAGGGGGCGGCGTTCGAGTACCGGGTGACCGACGGCGTGCTCCGGATCGTCGGGCCCAGTGAGTTCGTGTTGCAGGTGTCCCTGGACCGGGTGCGTGACCTGCTGCCCCGGCTGCGCGAGGCGGTCGAGCCGGGCAGCGCCTGGCTGGACGTGGTCGGGGTGCGTCTCTCCGGCGTCTCCTGGGAGGCCCTGCTCAGTGACGTGGAGCGGATGGCCGCCGCCGGAGCCGCCGGGCCGGAGCCGGCGGGTCGGACGCGGGCCGAGGCGCCGCCGGAGCCGGTGAGCCGGGTGCGCGCCGAGCCGTTGCCCGAGCCGGTGGGCCGGATGCGGGCCGAGGCGCTGCCGGAGCCGGTGAGCCGGGTCCGCAGCGAGCCGCCGCCGGAGCCGGTGATCCACGGCGCCTGGGCCGGCCGGCCCGGGGAGCACGCCGAGCAGCCGGAGCCGGAGCCGCCGGCCGCGAGCCGGGTGAAGGTCTCCGAGCCGGACCCGGTCGAGGAGACGGAGCCGGCCCCGCCGGCGAAACCGGTCGAGCCGCCCCCGGCGGTGCCCCCGGTCGAGCCGCCCCCGCCGGTCAAGGGACCGGACCTCTCGCCGGTCGTGCACCACGACGACTGGCTCCTCCTCTGGCCCCTGTCCGACACCGTGGCGCTGTCGAGGGGAGAGCTGCTCAGACCGCCGGGCGGACCGTGATGTCCGCCTGGACCTGCGTGGCCTGCGGCACCCACAACGACCCGGCCAGCCACGCCTGCCTGGTCTGCGGCGGCAGCGAGCGGGCCGGGCCGGACACGCCGACCCGGCGCTTCGTCCCGGTCCCGCCGGTGCACCCGCCGGCGGCCCCGCGCCCGGCCAGGACCACACCGCCGCGGGCCACACCGCCGCGGGCCGCACCGCCGCGGGCCGCACCGCCGCGGGCCACACCGCCGCGGGCCGCACCGCCGCGGGCCGCACCGCCGCGGGCCGCACCGCCGCGGGCCACACGACCGCGGGCCGCACCGCCGCGGGCCACACCACCGAGTGCGCCGCCCCGCATCGGCATCACGCCGCCGCCGGTCGTCACCGCACCGCGCCGGAGCTCCCAGGGCCCGACCTTCGCGCTGGTCGCGGTCCTGCTGGCCGCGGTGGTCGGGACGATCGTGGTGACCACCCGCGACGGGGACGCCGAGGAGAGCCCGGGCGCGACCGGCACGACGTACGACACCCCGGCGACCAGCGACCCGGCGACCGAGAGCACCACCGCGGAGACCACCACGGCCGCGACCGCCGGCCCGGCCGGGCTGGTCGCCATCGACCAGCCGGGCGACCTGGCCGACCGGGTCGCCACCATGTTCGAGACCTACTTCGCCGGCATCAACGCGAAGGACCCGGACGCGGCCCTGAGCGTGGTCGAGCCGAAAGGCCGGATGAACCCGGCCGACCCCGCCGTGGTCGCCAAGTTCGGCGCCGACATCAGGACCACCCGGGACGACGAGATCGAGCTCGGCGCGGTCACCGACAACGGCGGCACGGTCACCGCCGAGCTGAGTTTCCGCAGCCGGCAGGCCGCCGGTTACGGCCCGGCCGACGACCCGGACCAGACCTGCACCCGCTGGACCATGGTCTACACCCTCGCCGACAGCGGCGCCGGGCTGCGGATCCGCGACGTCGACGCGCAGCACGAGGCTTGCTGAGGAGTAGGGGATGCCGTTGCTGCGGCACTACCGGCCGGCGAGCATCGCCGCGCACCGCCGTCTCCGGCGCCGCAACGCCCGCGACCGGCTCCGCGAGCCGCACCGCGCGGCCGCCGGCGCCGACCTGGACGCGACCGTCGCCGAGGCCCGCGAGCGGGGCGACAAGCTCGCCCTGGCCCGGGTGCTGGTCCACCGGTCCAGCTTCCTGGACCGGCCGGACGACCTGGTCGAGGCCACCGACCTGCTCCGGGCGGCGGCCGGCGAGCTGCCCGCGGACGACCTGGTGCGCCTGTTCGGTGTCGCGTTCGACCTGGTCACCCTGATGCAGGCGAAGTACGCCCGGAGCGACGACCTGGCCGGCTACACCGCGGCCCTGGACACCCTGCAGACGGCGGTCGCCCGGCTGCCCGGGGACACCGAGGCGCACGCCATGACCGCCCACGCCAGCGCCGAGTACCTGCTGGCCCAGCTCTCGACGGCGGACGAGCCGGCCGCGGAGGCGCTGATCCGGGACGCGCTCTGGCAACTGGACCACGTGCTGTACCTGGCCGGCCCGGCCCTGCTGCGCGAGCTGGGCAACGTCCACGGGACCCGGGCCGAGCTGGCCTTCCACGCCGGGCAGCTGACCGCGCGGGAGGCGGTGGACCTGTGCCGCGCCGGACTGCGGGTGGCCGGGTGGCGCCCGGCCCGCCGGGCGCCGGTCCAGGTCTCCCAGGCGTCGGTGCTGCTGGCCGCCGCCACCCGGCAGTTCGAGGTGCGCTGGGCGGTCCGGCTGTTCCGCAGGGCGGCCCGGCACGGCGGGCCGAAGACCCGGCTCGACGCGCTCACCGGCCTGGCCCGGGCGATCACCGCGGCCGACCTGTCCGGCGCCCGGCCCCGGCCCGCGCACCGGATCGCGGCCGCCTGGGAGCGCGCCTGGCGGGCCAACCGGGCCGGCACCTCGGACCGGCTCCTGCAGGTCAGCGACGAGTGGGTGACCTGGGCCGAGTCGACCGGCGAGGTCCGGTTCGGCGCGCCGGCCCACCGGGCGATGATGGCCGCCGTCCCGCTGGCCACCGGCCCGCAGTACCAGAGCCGGACCCGGGACCGGCTGCTCGCCCGGGTCCGGGACCGCGCCGCCGAGGCCGGCTGGTGGCTGTTGCGGGCCGGTGACCCGGCCGGCGCGGTGGTCGCCCTGGAACTCGGCCGGGCGGTCGCGCTCCGCGAGATCACCGGCCGGGACGACCCGGCGGTGGAGTCGGCGCTGCGCGCCGCCGGCCACGACGATCTCGCCGGCCGGTACCGTGCGGCGGCCCGGCAACTGGCCCGGGCCGAACGCGGCTGGGCGCACGGCGACGAGTTCACCTCGGGGCTGCACCGCGCCGCCGCGGCCTTCGACGCGGTCCGCCGCGAGGTCGACGGGCTCGGCCTGACCGATGCCGGCGACCTGGCCCGGATCCGGCCGGCCGCCGCCGAGGGACCGCTGGTCTACCTGGCCGCCGCACGGGCCGGCGGGTACGCGCTGATCGTCCGCGACGACGACGGCGAGCCGGTGCCGGTCGACCTGCCCGAGCTGACCGCGGACGCGGTCCGGCACCAGGCCGGCCTGCTGGAGGACGACGACGACCCGCGCCGCGTCGAACGGCTCGCCCGGTGGCTCTGGCGGCACGGGATGCGGGAGCTCGACGGCCACCTGGGCGACGGTGAGCTGGTGACGATCGTGGCGGTCGGGCTGCTCGGCCTGCTGCCGGTGCACGCCGCGGCGATCGAGGACCCGCTGACCGCGTACGGATGGCGGGCTCTGACCGATCGCAACGACTTCCGTTACGCGCCCAGCGCCCGCGTCCTGCGGATCGCCCAGGCGCGGGCCGCCGGGCTCGCCTCGGCGCGCCCGGCCGTGCTCGCGGTCGCCGCCGCCACGAGTGAGCTGGTCAACGTCGGCCCGGAGGTGGACGTGGTGGCCCGGCTGTGGCGGGATCGCGCCGCCGCGGTGACCGTGCTGCCGCGGGCCACCGGCGACGCGGTGCTGGACCAGCTGCCCCGGCACTCGGTGTGGCACTTCGCCTGTCACGGGCAGGCGGCGCCGGACCGGATCCTGGACAGCCGGCTGCTGCTCGCCGACGGCCCGGTGACCCTGCGTGACCTGCTGCGCCTGCCGCCCGGCCGGGGCCGGCTGGCGGTGCTGTCGTCGTGCGAGAGCCACCGGATCGGCCACGAGCTGCCGGACGAGATGATCGGCCTGCCCGGTGGCCTGCTCCAGCTCGGCCTGGCCGGGGTGGTGGCCGCGCACTGGGGGGTCAACGACCGGGTGACGGCGCTGCTGATGGCCCGGTTCCACGATCTGCTCGCGGCCGGGGCGGCCAGTCCGGCCCGGGCGCTCGCCGAGGCGCAGCGCTGGCTGCGCGGGACGGCCCGGCCCGAGCTGCGGGCGGCCTATCCGGAGCTGGCGGCCGGCCATCTGCCCCGGCTCGGCAGCCCGTACTTCTGGGCGGCGTTCACGCTGACCGGGGCGTGAACCGGCGCTGGTACGCCGACAGGTCCTCGAACGGCTTGGTGTCCAGCCAGTCGGTGCCCTTCCGGTTGACCGCGCAGCCGACCAGCTCCAGCCGGCCGGCGATCTTGTTGAGGCTCTCCGCGGTGCCGTTGAACCGGATCACGTTGATCCCGGCGATGTCCGAAACTGGTCGCAGGTCGCCGATCTCCACGATGACCGTGCGCTCCGGCTGCAGGGCCAGCGCCATGCCCATCTCGAGGAGCACGTTCGGCCGGACCTGGCCGGTCAGCTCGGTCTCGTACGGCTGTTCCCGCCGCCCGCGCAGCTCCTCGTGCAGCACCGCCCCGTCGTCCGGGGTGCACAGCACGATCGCCGCCTGGTTCTCCTCGAACGCCTTGGCCAGCACCTCGGTCATGTGCGGGATGCCCCGGCCGGTGCGCTCGACGACCTCCTCCCAGTCCAGCGGGTGCAGGTCGATGGCCTGCAGGAACCGCCACAGGGCGAGGCGGGCCTGCTCGTCGCGGCCGTGGATGACGAAGACTTCGCGGGGGTCCGGCATGTGACCGATGCTAATCAGGACAGTCTCGGAACGGGTCGTTTGGTCGGTGGAGGCGCGGGCGGCCCGGCGCTGGCTACAGTGCCCATCATGGACCTCCCGAAGCACTGGGACGCCGAGTCCGTGGCCGAAGCCGTCGACCTGCTGTCCGACCTGGTCCTCTACACCCTGGTGCCGGAACGCTGGGAGCGGGTGTCCGAGGTCCTCCGGCGGGTCGGTACCGCGCTCGACACCGGCGATCTGGACGAGTTGCGGGACGCGACGGCGGACCTGGAGATCTACGGGCCGGAGCGGATCCTCCGGATCGGCAGCACCGACAAGGTCGGCATCCCGCCGCGGGTGCTGGAGCGGCGCAACGAGCTGGTGCACCGGCTGACCGGCGAGCCGACGCCGGCCTCGGTGTCCCGCACCGAGCCGGAGGTGGGTCGTGACGACCAGCGAGCTCGTTGAGCAGGAGCTCGTCGCGCACCTCTACGCGCCGCTGGACGGGCCGGACGCCGCCACCGCGCTGCGCTGGATCGGCCGGTTCTGGGAGCGGTGCCGTACCCAACTGGGCATGACCGACCCGATCCTCGGCGCGGACCTGGCCGCCGGACTGCCCGCCGACCCGGCGGCCGAGCCGGAGGGCGCCCTGGCCGGCCTGCAGGATCCCGCGGTGCGCTTCCAGGTGATCGCCCGCCGCGAGCACGACGTCCTGAACCTCTCCTTCGCGATCGCCTCCCCGGCGGCGGTGGTGCGTGACCGGCCCCGGATCGGCGCCGCCGTCCCGCCCGGCTGGCACGAGTACACCCGATGGTGGGACAAGCTCGGCGGCGCCGAGCCGTCCGGGCTGCTCGGCGGCGCGCTGGTCTACCTGGCCAAGGCCGCCGACCCGGCGGCCGCCGAGGTGCGCGCGGCGGTGCCGAGCCGGCCGGACGACGGCGCCGGCTGGTGGTCGCGGCGGGGCGCGCTGGACGACTTCGCCGCCTGGGAGACCACGCCGGCCGGCAGCCGTCCGGACCGGCGGCTGGTGCTGATCGGCGCGATGGACCAGGACGAGCCGCTGAGCCGGTTCGCCTGGAGCGACGGCGGCACCGCGCTGCCGCCGCTGGGCCGCTACCTGATGCACGCCACCAAGCTGCGCTACCAGGCCCGGGTGCTGGACGCCGGGCAGCTTCGGCAGCTGCGGTCCCGGCTGACCGGCCGGGTCGCCGAGATCCGCGACCGGTTGCGCGCCGGGGGACCGGGCGAGCCGGTCGACCTCGCCGCGTTCGCCGCCGACGAGGCGGAGCTGGCCGCCGCGCTGGGCGGCCTGCGCCGGATGCGGCAGAGCGTGCGGATCGCCCGGGCCAACATGGACCGGTCGCTGCCCGTGCCGTTGCCGGCCGACGCCGAGGTCGCCGAGTGGCTGACCGGCCGGATCGACGACGACGTCGAATACCTGGACGCCACCCGGGAGGAGGCGGAACGGGTGGAGAAGCTGGTGCCGGCGCAGTGGGCGCCGGACACCGCGGCCAAGCCCGACGTCGAGTACCGGGTCGGCTTCGGCATCGACGTGGTGGACTACAGCTCCCGGTCCGCGCCGCGCCGCCGCGAGGTGCAGCGGCGCGTCGCCGGCCTGGTCGAGCAGGTGATCACCGGCCTCGGCCTGCCTCTGCACGACACCGACCGGCAGGACGCCGGCGACGGCATGATGGTGGTGCTTCCGGCGAGCGTGCCGGCCCACCTCGCGCTGCCGAAACTGCTGCACGGCTGGCGGGCGGCGATGCGCGCGGACAACGCGGCGCACCCGGCCGACCGGATCCGGCTGCGGCTGTCGGTCGGCTCCGGGCCGTTCGCGGTCGCCGCGATCGGCTTCAGCGACAACACCATCATCAGCATCGGCCGGCTGCTGGACAGCTCGGCGCTGCGCGAGGCGGTCGCCGCGCACCCGGACGCCGACGTGGTCGCGCTGGTCACCGACCGGACCCACGAGGACGTGGTGGGGGAGGGCTACGACGGGCTGACCGAGGACGAGTTCCGCAGCGTCGACGTGCGGGTCAAGACGTTCGACCGGAAGGCCTGGCTGTGGACCGGCGGCGCCGGTCGCCCGGCGGCTCCGGCCGTGGTGGCCGAGCCGGAACCGGTCCGGCGGGAGATCTTCGTGGTGCACGGGCGGGACACCCCGGCCAGCGCGGCCGTCTTCGGGCTGCTGCGCTCGCTCGACCTGCGTCCGCTGGACTGGGAGGAGGTGGTCGGCCGGACCGGGAAGCCGACGCCGTACCGGGAGGAAGTGGTCCGGGCCGGCTTCGCGATCGGCCCGGCGTCGCTGGTGCTGCTCACCCCGGACGACGTCAACGGCACCCATCCGGACACGCTGATCCGGGCCGGGCGGGCGCTGGCGTTGTACCCGGACCAGACGATCGTGGTGCAGATCGGCGCGGCCGGGCGGGTCACCGAGCTGGACGGACGGGAGATCGTCCGGCTGGACGGCGACTCCCGCGCGGACCGGGAGGTCTTCGTGCAGCGGGTGGCGCAGCGGCTGCGGATCGCCGGGTTCCCGATCGACACCTCCGGCGCCGACTGGCTCGACCCGGCCCGCTTCGCCGGCCTCTGGGGGAAATCCCCCACCTGAGGACGGCGGCCTGCCGGGTTCTGCCCGGACCCCGGCGCGATTACCGTCTCCCTCCGTGAGCATTCCGTCTCCGGTCCGCTGTGGTCCGGTCCGACAACCCTTCCGGTACGCCCGTGAGCTGCTGTTCTGCCTGGCGGCGTCGCCGTTCGCGGTGCTCAACCCGGTGGTGTTCCTGGTCGTCGCGGTGGATCTCACGTGGTGGGCTGCCGAGGGCGGCCGCGGCGGCAACCCGTCCCCGGCGGTCCTGGCCGTCGCGGCCGCCGGCACCGGACTGGCGGTCGTGCTGCTCGTGTCGACCGGCGCGGCGCACCGCCTCGGCGCGCCGCAGCGCCGGCTGGCGGCCCGGCTGCTCGGGACCCGGGTGACGGCGCCCCCGCCGGCCCGGCACCACGCCGGTGACGGGGCCGCCTGGCGGATCGTCGCCTACCAGTGCGTCAAGCTGCCGATCGGCCTGCTCGAGCTGTACGCCGCCTACTTCTGGATCGGCGGCCTGGTCAACCTCGGCTATCCGCTGCTGTGGGGCGCCTTCCGCAACCACCCGCCCGGCGCCCGGCTGGACCCGCTGCCGGTCTACACGCCGTTCGGGCTGTTCGGCGAGGGCACGTTCCAGGTCACCACGCTGCCCGGGACTTTCACCGCGGCGGCGGCCGGCGCGGCCATGCTGCTCGCCGCGCCGTGGGTGACCCGGGCGGTCACCCGGGCCGACGCCCGGCTGATCCGCGGTCTGCTCGGGCCCGGCCGGCTGGCCCAGCGGGTGCACGCCCTGGAGCACAGCCGGGCGCTGGCCGTCGACGACTCCGCCGCCCTGCTGCGGCGCCTGGAACGGGATCTGCACGACGGCGCGCAGATCCGGCTGGCCACCCTCGCGATGAACCTCGGGATGGCCCGCCGCAAGCTCGGCGACCACGGCGACGTCCCGGACCCGGCCGCGGCCCGCGAACTGGTCGACGCGGCGCTGCGTGGTGCCAAGGAGGTGCTCGCCGAGCTGCGCGGCCTGGCCCGCGGCCTGCACCCGCCGGTGCTCGACTCCGGGCTGGGCGACGCGCTCGCCTCGCTGGCCGCGGACAGCGCGATCCCGGTCGAGCTGCGGGTCGGCGTCCCGGTCCGGCCCACCCCGGCGATCGAGACCATCGCCTACTTCTGCGCCGCCGAGCTGCTGGCCAACGCGGTCAAGCACAGCTCGGCGAGCCGGATCGTGGTCCGCGCCTCGGGCGCCCGCGACGTGCTGCGGCTCAGCGTCGCCGACGACGGCGCCGGCGGCGCCGACCCGGCGCGGGGCACCGGCCTGTCCGGGCTCACCCAGCGGGTCGCGGTGGTGGACGGCCGGTTCACCATCGCCAGCCCGCCCGGCGGCCCGACCACCGCCACCGTCGAACTGCCGATGCACGCGTGAGCGCCCGGGTGGTGATCGCCGAGGACGCGGTCCTGTTCCGGGCCGGCCTGACCCGGCTGATCGAGGACCACGGCCACCGGGTGTGCGCCGCCGTGGGCGACGGGGCGGCGCTGCTCGCCGCGGTCGCCGAGCACCAGCCCGACGTCGTGGTGGTCGACATCCGGATGCCGCCGACCCACACCGACGAGGGTTTGCGCGCCGCGCTGGAGATCCGCGGCCGGCACCCGGGCACCGGGGTGCTGGTGCTCTCCCAGTACATCGAGACGCGCTACACGGCCCGGCTGCTGCGGGGCAACGCGGCCGGCGCCGGCTACCTGCTGAAGGAACGGGTGGCCGACGTCGCCGAGTTCGCCGAGGCGCTGGAGCGGGTCGCCGCGGGCGGCACCGCGCTCGACCCCGAGGTCGTCGGCCAGTTGCTGCGCGCCGGCCGCCGCGCGGAGGGCCTGGCCGCGCTCACCGCCCGCGAGCGGCACGTGCTCGCCCTGATGGCCGAGGGCCGCTCGAACGCCGGCATCGCGGCTGCCCTGGTGGTCACCGGCGGCACGGTGGAGAAGCACGTGGCCGCCATCTTCGACAAACTCGGCCTCCCTCAGGCCGAAGCCGACAACCGCCGCGTCCTCGCGGTCCTGCGCCACCTGGGCTCGGACGACGGGGGATAACCCCCAGCGCGGAACTCGGGGTGACCGGCTGGCCGGGGGATCGATGCTTTTCATACGGTTTGAGGGCAATCCTTCGAACGGAAATGGGGCATCGATGTGAGGATTTCCGCTGTCATTCGCAGGGGTGTGGCGATCGTGATGGCCGGGGTGCTGGTGCCGGCGCCCGCGGTGGCTCACCCGGGGACCGCCGCGGTGTTGCGGCACGGGGTGGACGACCTGCACGGCCTCGGCATCACCGGGGTGCAGGGGCTGGTCCGGGACGGCGGCCGGGCGGTCGCGGCCAGCAGCGGCGCGGCGCCGGTCGACGGGTATTTCCGGATCGGCAGCGTGACGAAGACCTTCGTGGCGGTGGCGTTGCTGCAGCTCGCCGGGGAGGGCCGGATCGGCCTGGACGATCCGGTCGACCGCTGGCTGCCCGGGGTGGTGGACGGCAACGGCAACGACGGCCGGCGGGTCACCGTGCGGCACCTGCTGCAGCAGACCAGCGGTCTCTACGACCCCACTTTCGACCTGACCGTCTGGCAGTCGGCCGACGGGTTCGCGGCGCACCGCTTCGACCACTACGCCGAGAAGGACCTGGTGGCGACCGCGATGCGGCACGCGCCACTGTTCCCGGCTGGCACCCGGTGGAGCTATTCGAACACCAACTACCTGGTCGCCGGGATGCTGCTGGAGCGGGTCACCGGGCGCCCGTGGCAGGCCGCGGTGCGGTCCCGGATCCTCGCGCCGCTGCGGCTGACCCACACGTTCTACCCCGGCGACCGGGTGAGCCTGCCGCGGCCGCACGCCGAGGCGAGCAAGCAGTTCGCGCCGGGCGGGCCGCTGGTCGGCACGACCGAGTTCAACCCGACGGTGACCGGCGCGGCCGGCGGCCTGGTCAGCACCCCGGCCGATCTGGCCGGCTTCTGGCAGGCGCTGGAGCGGGGCCGGCTGCTGCCGCCGGGACAGCTGGCCGAGCTGCACCGGACCGTGCCGGCCGACGACTTCCAGGCGCTGCGGCCCGGCATCCGTTACGGGCTCGGCGTGATGTGGATCCCGAACCGGTGCGGCGGCGCGTGGGCGCACCTCGGCTCGATGCCCGGGATGAGCACGCTCGCCGCGGCGGGTCCGGGCGGGCGCCGCTCGACGGTGCTCTACCTGGCCACCGAGCTGGCCGACCCGGACCGGGACCGGGCGGTCGTCCAGCGGCAGCTGACCCTGCTCGACGACCTGATCTGTCAGAGCAGGTAGCTGACCACCGCCCCGATGAGGGCGCCGCCGATCAGCAGGAGTTCGATCAGCCGGAGTTCGGGCAGGCGTGCCGGGTGCGGCGCCGGGTCGAGGAGGCGGCGCAGCTCCTCGACCACCGCGATCCGGCGGTCGGTCCACGGCGGGTTCAGCAGCGCGGTCAGCTCGGCCCGGGTGTTGGTGCGCATGGCGCCGGCGACCCGGGCCAGCTGGCCGCGGTTGCGGACGCTCACCACCACGCGGAAGACGACGACCAGGGCCAGCACGATCGGCAGGGTCGGCGTCCCGATCGGCGCCTGGCCGAGGACCGCGCCCAGCGTCAGGCCGAGCGCCGCGGCCGTGGTGCGGTTGGCGGCGCGGGCGGCGGGGCGCATCCGGCGCGCCGGTGGACCGGCCGCCCGCAGCCTGGTCATGCCGGCCGTGATCTGGTCGGGGTGCGCCGCCACCAGCCGGGAGGCCGGCGCCCCGGCGGCGGTCCACTGCTCGAACAGGTGGTCGTTGGTGGCGAACTGGCGGACGATCCGGTCGGCCGCGCCGGCCACCACCGCGTGCCCGTAGTATTGCGCGAGCCGGGGGGACAGGCGCTCCACCAGCCAGGACCGGTATCCGGCGATCAGCAGCAGCGGCGGCAACAGCAGCAGGACCAGGCGGAGGCTGCCGACGGTGAACCAGAGCAGCCCGGTGAAGGTGAGCACCACCACGAGGTACTGCAGCCAGGCGGTGCGACGCTCGGTCGGCCGATCCACGGTGATCATGCGGAGGTCCCTCCGGTGCTGAGGTCGATCAGGTGGAAGGCGGCCCAGTGCCGCGGGTGCGGCCGGGTGCGCCGGATCCGCAGCGCCGCCGCCCGGGCCGCGACGGCCGCCGGCTGCCCGTCGGCCAGGTCGCGGTAGAGGACCTTCATCTGCCGGGCGGCGATCGGGTCGGCGATCGGCCAGCGGCTCACTAGCACCCCCCGGGCCCCCGCGGTGAACAGCGCGTAGGCCAGCCCGACCACGCCCTCGCCGGCCCGCGACGCGCCGGTGGCGGTCTCGCACGCGGAGAGCACCACCAGCTCGGCAGCAAGATCAAAATCGGCTATCTGGTACGCGTACAGGAACTCGTCGCCGGTCAGCGGGAAGCCGGAGTACAGCGGCTGGGTGTCGCTGGTCGAGCCGTGCATGGCCAGGTGCACGTACCGGGCGCCGGCCGCCCCGGCCCGGATCGACGCGGCGGTCGGCGCCAGGTCGACGGCGTCCGGGGTGCCGAGGATCTCGGCGGCGGCGCGCACCTCCCGGGCCGCCCCGGGCAGCGCGTCCATCCCGGGGGTCGCGGCCATCGCGAAGCCGGCGAACGGCCGTCCGGGCGCCCGCCGCGGGGCGGCGGCGAACCGGGTCAGCACGGTCGCCGACGGCACCGACCAGACCACCGAGCGCTCCAGCAGCGCGACCCCGTCCAGTTCCAGCGCCTCGAACGGCAGCCGCGCCAGCACCCCGCCGGGACAGACCGCCAGCCTGCCGAGCCGGTCGGCGATCGGGCGCAGCAGCCACTCGCCCAGCTGGCGCAGCTCGGCCGCCGGCACCGCGCTGTCCGGGTCGGCGCAGGCCGCCGCGACCGCCTCGACCAGCGTGCCGAGCTGGTCGGCGCCGGGTTCCAGCCGGGTGAAGGTGAACCGGTCGCGGCTCACCCCGAACAGGAACACCCCGTCGTCGGTCACCTCGTAGACCGCCACCGTGACGCCGTCGGCCAGGGCGTCCCGCACCTCGGCGAGCGTGCACGCCCGGGGCGCCTCCCGGTCGGCGGTCCGCGGGTCGAGGGCCCGCAGCCGCAGCCGCAGCCGTTCGGCCCGCTCCTCCAGCGGCCCCGGGTCACCGCCGGCGCCCCGGTAGATCGCACCGAGCTCGGACCGGGTCCGGTCCAGCTCACCGACGATCCGGGCGGCCTCGCCGGTCAGCCGCTGCCCGGCGCCGCCGAGCAGCTCGGCCAGGGTGCGGGCACGGAAGCTCTCGGCGGCGTGGAAGGCGATCGCGGCCTCGGCCGGGCCGCCGTCGCGCCAGGCGGCCTCGATCCGCCCGTGGTAGGCGGACCGGGCCGAGCCGAAGAGGCGTTCCAGGCCGGGTTCGGCGGCCGACCCGGGGCGCAGGCTCTCGGCCACCGCGATCGCCCGGTCGAAACAGCCGGCCGCCTCGGCGGGGGCGCCGCCGTCGAGCAGGTGCCGGCCGAGGGCGGTCTCGATCCAGAGCAGTTCGGGCAGCAGCGGGGAGATGGCCGTACCGATGGCTCTCGCTCGGTCGAAGTGCTCCCGGGCGCGCCCGGGCCGGCCCTGGTCGTCCTCCGCGACGCCGAGCGCGAGCAGCAGGCCGATCGCCTTTCGGGTGACCGACGGGAGCGCGGCGAGCGCCTCCTCGCCGAGCCGGGCGGCGGCGGCCGGCTCGCCTCGTTCGAGCAGCTGCCAGACCCGGGCGGCGCGCATCCCGGCCAGTTCCGGGCCGTGCGGGGCGATCGCCTCGGCCAGCCGGACGGCCTCGGTCAGCGGCTCCTCGGCGGCCGCGTGCTGCCCGTCGCCGGCGAGCGTGTCAGCCAGGTTGTAGAGGCTGATCGCCAGCGGCAGCGAGTCCGGCTGCCACCGGCGGCGCAGGTCGACGGCGCGGCGCTGCCAGTCCAGGGCCCGCGGCGGGTCGTGCAGCGCGGCGTACGCCTGAGCCAGGTTCCCGGCGGCGTAGGCCGCGTCGACCGGATCGCGCGCCTGCTCGTAGCGGCCGGCCAGCCGGACCAGCGCCGTCGCGAAGTCGCCGCGGTACATCAGGTGGAAGGCGCGTTCGCCGTCGAGCATCCAGCCGAGCGAGTCGTCCGGCCCGGTCAGCGCGGCCGCCCGGTCCAGGGCGTCGAACGCCGCGTCCGGGTAGCCGGCGGCCTGCAGGGTGAGCGCCAGGTTGTTGAGCGCGGCCCGCGGGTCCCGGCTGAACCGGACGGCCTGGCGCAGCGCCTCCTCGGACTCGGCCAGCAGGCCCAGCTGCTCGTAGACCACGCCGAGGTTGTTCAGCACGGTCGCGAAGTCCTCGGAGGTCTCGTGGACGATCTCCCGGTACCGGCTGCGGGCCGCCTCGAAGGACGGGCGGGCCAGGTCGGGCCGGCCGCGCGCCATGTCGATCTCGCCGAGCACGGTCAGCGCGTCCGCGGTGGCCTGCGCCCAGAGCAGCCGGGTCAGCGGCGAGTGCCACCAGGACGGTCCACGCCGGAGCCGGTCGAGCACCCGGGCGTACCGGTCCCGGGCGGCCAGCTGATCTCCCGCCGCCCGGTCCCGCTCGGCCGCCTCGACCTGGCGGCCGACCAGGCGCACCAGCGGCCCGGACGGTCCCCTCGGCAAGTCAGTGACCGGCCGTCGCGGTCCGGACCACCTCGGTCAGCTGATGGGCCGCCTGCGTCCCGGACAACCGGCGCCCGTGCAGCACGGTCAGGTCCTCCACGGCGCAGGCCGGCGGGGCGTTGTCGATCGCCCGGGCCAGCGCCGGCCGCCGCCGCGCCCACGCGGTGACCTCGGCGAGCAGCTCGTTCTCCAGCTGGTCGGTGGTCATCCGGGTGGTCAGCCGGCGGGTCAGCTGCTGCCGGTGCAGCCAGAACGACCAGACCTTCGCCTCGTCGATCAGCTGGTCGACGGCGTCCGCCCGCAGGTAGCGCAGCGCGATCTGCAGCGAGTCGGTGCGCCCGTCGCCGATCAGGTCGTCGATCATCCGGTGCCGCGCGTGCGCGCCGGCCACCTCGTAGAACGTGCTGCGGCACCCGTGCGGCTGGGCCGCCGCGACGACCGACTTCCAGGTCACCGCGGTCCGCGGCGCGGCGTTCAGGACCGTCACCGCCGCCCGGTAGTACGTGGTCCGGGTGTTCCAGTGGTTCCGGCGCGGCGAGGCGTTGCCGGCGAGCCGCCGTACCCACCCGCCCACGACGGTGTTGTTCAGATCCGCGATTGCCGTCGTCATGTCCCCAGTCCTTTTCGCCAAGGCGTGGTCGCCCGATCAGCGTGTCCGGGACGGCCCCGGAGACGCATCACGTGTTCACGTGATCCTGGACGGACAGCCGGTCACCCGATCGAGGACGCCGTCCCAGTCGGACACCTCCCCGGCCGACTGCCACGCCACCAATTGATCCGGCCGGACCAGCAACAACCTGCCCGGCCAGCGGTCCCGCACGGCCGGGTCGGCCACCACGAGACGGGTCATCGGGATCCCGCGATCGCGGGCCCGGTCCACAAGTGATCGCCCGCTGCCGGCGTCGGTCAGGTCCACCAGGGTGAACTGCGGGCCGAGCCGGTCGGTCGGCAGCCGCGGCGGCGTCCCGCTCCCGGCGTGCCGGAGCTGGTCGCGCAGCAGCACCCCGGCGAGCCGTTCCCGGGACGCGCCGGCCGCGGCCAGCCGGCCGAACCGCCGGCGGGTGGCCAGCTCCCGGGAGAGCAGCCGGCGATCCCGGACGGCGAGCGGCCGGCGGTCCTGCTCGTAGCTGTCCAGCAGCGCCGGCCCGGCCCACCGGTGCACCGCCGCGGCGAGCTTCCAGCCCAGGTCGACGGCGTCGCCCAGGCAGGTGTCCACCGTGGTGCTCGGCGGGTGCAGGGTGTGCGCGGCCTGCCCGGCCAGGTACACCGCGCCGCGCCGGTAGGTGTGCGCCACACCGAGCGGGTCCGGCCACTGCGACACCTCGAGGATCTGCGAGGCGGCCAGGGCGGCCGGGAGCTTGCTGTGCAGCAGCGCGATCGGGTCGGCGCTCTCCGCGTCCGGCCGGTCCAGCGGCAGGTGGCCGAGCCACATGCCGGGCCCGGAGCAGCGGGTCAGCGCGATCCCGTCGGCGATCAGCGTGGCCGGCTCCGGGAACCGGCGCGCCAGGTGGTCGCTGCGGAAGTGGATCGTGTAGTACGACGCGGTGGTCAGCGCCTCGTCCATCGGCACGCCCAGGCAGCGGCGCACCGTGCTCTGCGCGCCGTCGCAGCCGGCCAGGTGCTCGGCCCGGACCCGGTGCCGGGTGCCGGTGTGCCCGTCGAGCAGAGTCGCCATGGCACCGCCGGCGACCGGCCACAGATCGGTGAAGATCCAGCCCTCGCGCAGGTCGACCAGCGGGTGGGCGCGGGCCGCGTCGCGCAGCCGGACCACCAGGTCGGTGCCGGTGAGCAGCACCCGCGACTCGTCCGGGCGCGGCCGGTCGGGCGCCGGCAGCGGCGCGGTGGCCACCGGGCGGCGGCCGATCGACCGGCTCCACACCGTGGTGTCGTGACCGTCCGGGTCCAGGCCGGCCGCGGTGATCCGCTCGGCCACGCCGAGCCGCCGCAGCAGGTCGAGGGTGTGGCCGCCGACCACGTTCAGCTCCGGGTGCCGGGGTGGGCGGGAGGCCCGTTCGACGACCAGGCTGGGCACGCCGTGCCGGGCGAGTTCCAGGGCGAGCACGGCGCCGGTCGGGCCGGCGCCGACCACGAGCACCGGCGTACGGGATGCGGGCATGTCACTCAATTCCGGTCCTTCCCGGCACATCGCGGGCACCTACCGTCATCGTGGGCCGGAACGGTCGCCCGGCACATCACGCGTCCACGGGATCAGCCGTGACATTCCCGGGCCACCAGGGCGGCCAGCTCGACGCGGCTGCGGATGTCCAGCTTCATGAAGATCTTGCGGAGGTGGCTGTCCACGGTGTGCGGGGACAGGTTCAGCTGCCGGGCCACCACGATGTTGGTCATCCCCTGGGCGACCAGCAGCGCCACCGGCCGCTCGGCCGGGGAGAGCGAGGGCAGGCAGGTCTCCCGCTGGTCCGGCGGCGGCTCCGGCAGCACGGCGCCCAGCCAGGCGCCGAGGCCGGACTCCAGCCGCTGGCGCAGCCCGTGCGCGCCGGCCGAGGCGCACAGGCCGAGGGCCTCGTCGTACCAGCCGCGGACCCCGGCCCGGTCACCGGCCGTGCCGGTCGCACGGGCCAGCTCGGCCGCGTCGGCCAGCGCGGCGGCCAGCGCCAGCGGCCGCCGGCTGAGCCGGAACCGCTGCACGGCCGCCTGCAGCCGCCGCGGGTCGCGGCCGAGCACCCCCATGGCGTGCTCGGCCGCCCCGGCCGCGGCGTGCGACTGCGGGTTGCGCCGGGCCAGCCCGGCCGCGCTCGCGGCGATCGCCTCGGCCCGCCCCGGGTCGCCGACCGCCGTGGCCAGCCGGACCAGGGTGGCCGCGATCCCGGGGTGCTGCACGATCAGGGTGGGCCGCTCGACCGCCGTGTCGTAGAGGCCGGGCAGCAGGGCGAACGCCTCCCGGGTGGCGCCCTCGGCGAGCAGCAGGGTGGCCTCCGGCCAGATCACGTCCTCCGGCGCCGCGGTGATCCCGGTGCCGAGCAGCTCGCGCATCCGCTCCAGCAGCCCGCGGCCCTGATCCGGGTCGCCGCGCAGCACGGCCAGTTTGACCAGCGTGCCGAGCAGCGGGACGGCCAGCTGGTACGCGGTCAGCTGCTCCGCCGTGGTCACCCCGGCGTCGGCCTCGGCCACCGCGTCGTCGAGCCGGCCGCGGGCGGTCAGCAGCGCCGCCCAGTGGTAGTGCCAGAGCGGCTGGGCCCAGGCGGTGCCCAGCGCGTCCGACTCCTGCCGGCCGCGGCGCAGCGCCTGCTCCGCCTCGTCGAACCGGTCCAGCGCGATCAGCGCGTTCGCCAGCCAGATCCGCGGGTGCCGGTGCAGCGCCGGCCCGCGCACCGTGTCGGCCAGCTCGGTGGCCCGGCTGGCGTGCCCGAGCGCCTCGTCCAGCCGGCCCTCCGCCCCGGCCACCAGGCTGCGCGCGGTCAGGCCGAACACCGCCGCGCCCGGCTCGTGCTCGCGGCCGATCCGGGCCGCCTCGGCGCCGGCCGCGTCCGCGGCGGTCAGATCGTCCAGGTAGAACGTGGCGTGTGCGCGGACCGCGTGCAGCCGGGCCCGGACGTCCTCGGCGATCTTCGGCTGGTTCAGCCCGTCCTCGGCGAACTCGGCGGCCTTGGCGTTCTGCCCGGCGTGCTTGAACGCCTCGGCCAGGCCGAGCTGGATGGTCGCCCGGGTGGCCGGGTCCAGCTCCGCGCGCAGCGCTTCGATGCCCAGCTCGTGCGCCTTGGACACCCGGCCGGCCGAGGCGAGCAGGCCGACCGTGTCCGCGATGATCGCCGGCCGGGCCGGGTCGTGCTCGCCGATCGCCTGCAGCGCCTGCAGCATCAGGTCGGCGGCGGTCGCCGGGGCCGTTGCCGCGACCCCGGCGGCCGTGCCGCGCAGCATCTCGACCGCCGCGCCGGCCCCCACCCGCCCGCTGCGCAGCAGATGACCCGCGATCTCCGCGGTCGGCCGGCCGCGCTCCCGGGCGAGCACCGCCGCCTTGCCGTGCAGCAGCTGCGCCTGGGAGTTGCCGAGGCTGTTCTGTACGGCCTGGTGCACCAGCGCGTGCCGGAAGACCAGCCCGTCCTGGTCCTCGACCAGCAGCCCGGAGGTGGTCACCTCGTCGATCAGCCCGAACAGCTCGGCCGGGTCCTGGCTGCCCATCAGCCGGGCCCCGCTCTCGATGTCGAACGGCCGGTCCAGCACCGACACCGAGCGCAGCAGCCGCTGGGCGTCCGCGGACAGGCTGCCGACGATCTCCCGGACCGTGGCGACGAAGCTGGACGGCAGGTCCTCGCCGACCACCGTGGCGATCCCGTCGGCCACCATGATCTGCCGGGTGGCCAGCAGCGCGTCCAGCAGCTGCTCGATCCGCAGCGGGAAACCGCCGCACCCGGCCACCAGGGCCAGCACGGTGTTGTCCACCCGGGCGCCGATCCGCTCGACGCACAGCCGCTCGGTCGCCTCGTCGTCGAGCACGTCCAGGTGGATCGGGGTGCCGCGCTGCGACAACCAGCTCAGCGTCTGCCCGCCCGGGGTGTCGGCCGGCTGGGTGCGGCTGGCCAGCAGCCAGCGGACCGGGAACGAGGCGAGCGCCGGCACCAGCTCGCGCACGGCGAGCGCGCTCAGCTCGTCCATCCAGTGCGCGTCGTCGATCACGATGAGCAGCGGCTGCGCGGCCGCGAACCGCTCCAGCGAGTCGCGCAACCGGTGGATCTTGGCATAGTTGCCGGTCGGGTGGTCGTCCACGCCGGACAGCCAGGCGAAGTCGCCGGTCGGCGGGCTGCACGCGCGCAGCGCGCCGGCCAGGGTGACCAGCGGCGCGGCCAGGTCGTGCCGGAACGCCTCCCGGGCGGCCACCGCGATGTCCCGCTCGTCGGCGTGGTCGCCGGCGGCCAGCAGCAGCCGGGACTTGCCGATGCCGGGCGGCCCGAAGATCACGTGGCAGCCGCCGCGGCCGTCCTTGGTGTCGTCGAGCGCCTGGTGCAGCACCGCGAGCTCGCGGGCGCGGCCGACGATCGGGCCGCTCACGACGGTGCCCCGCCGCGTCCGTGGGTGTCCAGTGTGTGCTCCCTCGCGTGCTCGCCGTGGTCCGAGGGTGGACTGCCGATTCTGGTCCGCTGGAGTGATCAAGTTAATTGCCTCAAGGGGTTTACCCGCTCGTCGTCCGGCGCATCACTCTCGCCGGGATGACATCGGTTATCAGCCGGATGTCCGGTTTTGGAAACGGACGCCGCGACTCTCACCGCTCGATGGTGGGCTCGCCGGGGACGCCGGATCTCCTACTGGTAGGGGTTCTCCGGAATTCCCGGGTCACAACTCGGCGGCGAGCCTCAGCTTCTCCAGATCGGTGATCACCAGCCGGCGGTATCCGGTGGCGATCAGCCCGGCGTCGCGCAGCTCGTGCAGTGCCTTCTGGACGGTGGCCTGGGCGATCGCGATCATCGAGGCCAGGTCGGGCTGGCTCAGCGGCACCGCGATCTCGACGCCGCCGTCCGGCCGGGGCCGCCCGCACACGTCGGCGATCTCGGCGAGCAGCCGGGCCAGCCGGATGTGCGCCGGGAACGCGGCGAAGTCCGTCCGCCGCCGGTTCGCCCACCGCAGCTGCCGGGCCATCGCCGCGGCGATCAGCGCGGACGCGTCCTGCCGCCGGCGCAGGAAGGCCTCGAAGTCGCCCCGGTTGACCTGCCCGGCGGTGACCGGCCCGCACGCGGTCACGGTCGCGGTGCGCGGCTCACCGGTCAGCGCGCCGATCTCGCCGACCACCTCGCCGGGGATCCGGATGCCGAGCAGCGTCTCCACCCCGTCGACCGCGGTGGTCGCCTTGACGAAGCCACGGATCAGCAGGACGACGTGGGTGTCCCGGTCGCCCTCGCGGAGCAGCGCCCGGCCGGCCGGAAAGGGGCGTTTCACGCTGTCGGCGACCAGCGCCAGGGCCACCTCGGTGGGCAGGCTGCCGAGGAAGGTGCCGGGGGCCCAGGGGTTCGGCCGGCGAGGCGCGGCAGCGGTCACGATTACCCCCAGGACGTCGTGGCGAGTCCACTCAACCACGGCCGCTCGCCCACCGGCAACGGCTGCTTCGACTCAGATCGAATCGAGGAACGCCTGCAGCTCGGCCCGGTTCACCTCGGCGAACTCGTCCGGGCGCAGCACCACCCGGAGCCGGGTGGTGACCAGCTGGTCGCGGGAGGCGGCCACGAAGGACAGCAGGATCAGCCGCAGCAGCGCCTCCCGGTCCAGCGCGTCCACCCGGGCCAGGGTGGCGCCGACCACCGGCATCGCGACCGGCCGCCGCTGGCCGTGCTCGTGCACCGCCGCCCAGAGCCGGCTCAGGCTCTGCCAGAGCTGATCCGCCGACGACTGGGCGACCAGGTTCGGCCCCATCCGGCTGTAGGCGACGGCGAAGAAATGCCGGCGCGGGTCACCCAGCACCAGAACGGTCCCGATCAGATGACGACGCAGTTTTCCGTACGGCTTCGTCGCACGGGTCAGCTCGGCGACCACCGGCTCGGCCGCCAGCAGCTTCTCCAGCTCGGCGTCGAGCCGGCGCTGGTCACCGTCGTAGACGCGCCGCAGGAACTGGCCCTGCACGCTGCCGGCCTGCACCACCCGGTCGTCGGTCACGTCCGTGTCGAAGGTGTCGGTGAACCCGATGACCAGGTGCGACTCGTCCTGCTCGAACAGGTCGCCGGGCACCACCTCGATCCGGCACCCGGGCCGTCTCAGGTCCCGGACCACGGCTTTCGCCGGGCGGGTGCGGACCAGCCCGTACAGCACAGAGGCGATCGCGACCGCGGCCGCGACCTGGCCGGCGTGCCCGGGCCACAGCGGTCTGTCCCAGATCGCCTGATAGGACTGCAGCAGCAGCGCCGCCACCCCGAACGCGGCGAACGAGTGGATCGCCCACCGCCGCAGCCCCCGCGCCGTCATCACCCACCGCACCCCCGGATCCTGACCGCTCCGGGCGATCCTGTCCACGCCCGCGCCCGCTCAGGTGTCCACCACCGTGACATCCGACGGGAGGACTGGCCCACCTTCGACGGGGGCCTGGTCGAGTTCCTGGCGGCGGTGCCCTTCCCGGGCGCCTCGCTCCGCCTGGTGGCGTCACGGCCCCGGGAGGACGCGGACGAAACGCCCCCGGGGCCGTGACGGACGACCCCGTACCGGGAGGATGCGCGTCGCTGGTCAGGGGAGGGGACGGAGCTGGCTGGTGTCGGTGAGGCCCTCGACGATGGCCCGGGCGACCGGGGACGGGTCGGAGCCGTCCAGGGTGAAGCCGGCGGCGTTGATCGCCGGCTGGGCCATCATGCGGGGCTCGGTGCCGCGGTGTGGCCAGGTGGCGGTGTGCACGATGAACGGGTGGCACAGGTAGACGTCGCCGGCCGAGCCGGTGGCTTCGGCGGTCGTCCGGCAGAAGGTGGACGGGCGCAGCAGGGCGGCGACATCGCCGCCGGGCATGCCCGCCTCGCCCTTGGTGGCCAGGGCCGCGGCGGCGTAGCGGTGCGAGCCGACGATCAGCTTCGTGGGCGCGTCGTCCGGGCCGACGTCGGAGAAGAGGAAGAGGGCGAGCAGGCCGCGCGCTCGGGAGTGGACATCGGCCCACCAGTCGTCGCCGCCCCACCAGGAGCCCTCGATGTGCCAGCCGATCTCGCCCGGGAAGTCCTCGGACGGGAAGCGGACCGGGACGGTGCCGCCGATGTCCGGGTTCGCGGCCCAGCGGCCGGGACCGATCAGCTCGTCGTAGGCCGCGACGAGCGCCGGGGAGGCCGCCGCCCGCCGGAACGGCTCACCGGCCGGGGTGCCGATCCTGATCAGCGGTGGCTGCCAGGTGCCGCGGTCGTCGGCGCGCACCCCGTGCTCGCCCAGCCGCTCCCAGATGATCTCCCGGCAGGCGGCCGCGGTGGCCGCGTCGAACGCCCCGCGGACCACAGTCCACCCGTCCCGCACGAACCCGTCCACATCCACGCGGCCCATCCTGGCCACGGCAGCGGACCGTGTCGACGCATTTCGCGGCGCGCTCAAGCCGGCGCAGGTCCTGCCCGGCGGCGACTGCTGAGAGCGAAACCGCTTTCCGGTACGACCATTCGTACCGGAAAGCGGTTTTGTCCCGGGTCTCCGGCGGGTACGTGATGGGCTTCACCGAGGTCGATGTCAGAGTGGAGTCATCGGCATGACCGATACCGCACCTGTGGCGCGCACCGGCCGGACGTTCTTCGGGCAGCCTCCGGCGCTGGCCAACCTGTTCGGCGTGGAGCTGTGGGAACGTTTCTCGTTCTACGGCATGCAGGGGATCTTGCTGATCTACCTGTACTACTCGGCGGCCGAGGGCGGCCTGGGCATCAACCAGGACACCGCGACCAGCATCGTCGGGGCGTACGGCGGCGCCGTCTACCTCTCCACGGTGCTCGGCGCCTGGGTCGCCGACCGGCTGCTCGGCTCGGAGCGGGTGCTGTTCCTCAGCGCGATCCTGGTGATGTGCGGGCACATCGCGCTGGCCGCGCTCCCCGGCCTGCTCGGCGTCGGGGTCGGCCTGATGCTGGTGGCGGTCGGCAGCGGTGGCGTCAAGGCGAACGCCACCTCGATGGTCGGCAGCCTCTACGACGAGCACGACGAGCGGCGCGACGCCGGGTTCTCCCTGTTCTACCTGGGCATCAACCTGGGCGCGCTGGCCGGGCCGCTGCTCACCGGCCTGCTGCAGGAGACCGCCGGCTTCCACTGGGGATTCGGGCTGGCCGCGGTCGGCATGGCGATCGGCCTGACCCAGTACACGCTGGGCCGCCGCAACCTGCCGGCGGCGGGCCGCGAGGTGCCGAACCCGCTGCCCGCGTCGCGCCGCCCGGTGGTCATCGTGGTGATCCTGGCCGCGGTCACCGCCATCGTGGTCTCGGCGCTGACCTGGATGACCGCGGACCGGCTGTCCACGGTGGTGGTGGTGCTGAGCGTGCTGGCCGCCACCGCGTATTTCACGGTGATCCTGACCAGCCACAAACTGGACCGGACCGAACGGCGCCGGGTGGTGGCGTTCCTGCCGATGTTCTTGGCCAGCGCCGCCTTCTGGTCGCTGTATCAGCAGCAATTCACGGTTGTCACGATCTATTCGGACGAACGCCTCGATCGCGATGTGGCCGGCTGGGAGATGCCGGTCTCCTGGGTGCAGTCGATCAACCCGGTCTTCATCATCGTCCTGTCCGGGGTGTTCGCCGCGCTGTGGACCAAACTCGGCGACCGGCAGCCGTCCACCCCGATCAAGTTCGCCGCCGGGACCGCGCTGATGGGTGTGGCGTTCCTGCTGTTCCTGCCGTTCGCCGGCGGCGGGCCGAACAGCACCCCGCTGATCGCGCTGGCCGGCATCCTGCTGGTGTTCACGGTGGCCGAGCTGCTGCTCTCGCCGGTCGGGCTGTCGCTGGCCACCAAGCTGGCGCCGCACGCCTTCCACACCCAGATGGTGGCGCTGTTCTTCCTGTCGATCGCGCTGGGCACCGCCGCGTCCGGCACGCTCGCCACGTTCTACAGCGCCGAGCACGAGACGGCGTACTTCGGGGTGCTCGGACTGGTGGCGATCCTGCTCGGGGTGGCGCTGGCCGCGGCGGCCCGGCCGATCACCCGGTTGATGGGTGGCGTCCGCTGACCCACCGGCACTGTGCGAAGCTTCGATCATGAAGCCGGTGGCCGTGTTCGACGTGGATGGGGTGGTCGCCGACGTGCGGCACCGGCTGCGGCACATCGCGAACCGGCCGAAGAACTGGGCGGCGTTCTTCGCCGCCGCCGACCGGGACCCGGCGCTGACCGACGGCGTCGACCTGGTCCACGAGTTCGCCCGCGACCACGACCTGGTCTGGCTCACCGGCCGGCCCGAGCACCTGCGGGCGGTGACCGAGCACTGGTTCGCCCGGCACGAGCTGCCCGCCGGCCGGCTGCTGATGCGGCCGGAGCACGACCGGCGCCCGGCACAGGAGTACAAGGCGGCCCGGGTGCGCCGGCTGGCCGCCGACCGGACCATCACGGTGATCGTCGACGACGACCCGGACGTGGTGCGGCGGCTGAAACGGGACGGTTACCCGGTGCGGCTGGCCGACTGGGTGCCGCACGAGAAGACGCTGCGCCAGGCACAGGAGCGGGACGGCCGTACCTGAGCCTCAGTCCCGGGACAGCAGGTGGCTCACCTCGGGCGGCCCGTCGGCGAGCGCCCGGGCCCGCTCCTCGATCACCTGGTCGGTGCCGGTCAGCCGGCCGGTGTGCTGCCGCAGGTGCTCGTCCCAGCTCGGCACCAGGTAGACCTCGACGAACCGGCCGGCGTCCTCGCCGTCGCGGAACAGTCCCCAGCGGGCCGCGCCGGTCCGCAGCCGGCTGCGCCGCACGTCGGCCATCGCCTCGACGAAGGCCGCCTCGCGCGCCGGGCTGACCGGGTAGCGGGCGAGCACCAGCACCGGCCCGTCGTGGTCCCCCGGGTCGATCTCCAGGTGCGGTTCCGGCCAGTAGACCGCCGGTTCCCGGTTCAGCCCGCTGGTGTCGCGCAGCGCCCACCAGCGCACCGTGACCGCGCCGGCCAGCATCAGCGCGGCCGCCGCCAGCAGCGCGGCGGGCAGCCCGGCCAGGTCGGACAGCGCGCCCCAGGCGAGCGCCCCGGCGGCCTGCGCCCCGGCGAAGACCATCTGGTAGACGGCCAGGCCGCGGGCGCGCACCCAGCCGGGCAGGAACAGCTGCATCGCGGCGTTGACGCTGGACAGCACCATCACCCAGGCGATCCCGGCGGGCAGCAGCGTGATCACCACGGCCACCTCGGAACGGACCAGCGCGAGCGCGGCCAGGACCGCCGCGAAGCCGGTGCTCGCCACCACCAGCAGCCGGTTCAGCGACCAGCGGGCCCGGATCCGCGGGAGCAGCAGCGCGCCGGCGACCGCACCGGCGCCGACCGCGCCCAGCAGCACCCCGTAGCCACCCGAGCCGAGCCCGAGCCGGCGGCTGGCGACCAGCGGCAGCAGGGCCCAGAGCGCACTGCCCGGCACCAGGAACAGGCCGGCGCGCAGCAGGATGCGGCGGACCACCGGGGAGTGCCGGACGTACCGGCTGCCGGCCCGCATCGCGGCGGCGAACGGCTCGGGCAGGCCGGCCGAACCGCCGGCAGCCGGCCGCCACCGCCACAGGACCAGCGCGAACGCCAGGAACGACAGGGTGTTGAGGCCGAACACCACGCCGGTGCCGGTCTGCGCGATCAGCACACCGGCCACCGCCGGGCCGACCGCCCGGGCCAGGTTCATGCTGATCGCGCCGAGCGCCGACGCGGAGGCGAGCTGGGCCCGCGGCACCAGCTCCGGGATGAGCGCCTGCCAGGCCGGCGCGGTCAGCGCCTGACCCGCGCCGAGCCCGAAGGTCAGGGTCAGCAGCAGGCTCGGCGGCATGTGCCCGGCCACGGTCAGGCCGGTCAGCAGCGCGCCGACCCCGGCCAGGAAGATCTGCACGGCGATCAGCAGCCGCCGCCGGTCGAAGATGTCGGCCAGCGCGCCGGACGGCAGCGCCAGCAGCACGATCGGCAGGGTGCTGGCGGTCTGCACCACCGCCACCAGGGTGTCGGTGCCGGACTGCTCGACCAGCAGCCACTGTGCGCCGACGGTCTGCATCCAGGTGCCGATGTTGCTGGCCAGCAGCGCCAGCCACAGGGCGCGGAAGGCCGCGATCCGCAGCGGCGCCCAGGCCGACGGCGGGGCCGCGGGTGCTTCGGTGGTCACCGCCCCCGACTACCCGCGTCCGCCGCCGCCCACTCGCCCGGAGATTATTTCGTGGCCCGGCCGGTCAGCTTGTCGCGCAGCCGGTCGACCAGGCCGACGCCCGGGCCGACCAGCTTGTGGAACAGCTCGTTGTTCGGCGCGCCCGGGTGCGGCCGGGTCGGCGCCAGCTTCTTCGCGGTCTCCACCTTGCCGGCCAGCTCGACCAGCTCGTCGGCGGGCACCAGCCGGCGCAGCTCGGGGAACTGGTCGGTCTCCTCGTCCTGCACGTGGTCGGCCAGCACCTCCTCCAGCTTGCGCAGCGCGGTGTCGAACTCGGGGCTGGACACGTCGACGTCCTCGAGCCGCTTCATCGTCTGCTCGAGCTCCTTGTGCTCCTCGACGTCGTGCTCGACCGCCTTGTCGCCGTCCGGCAGGTACTTCTTCATCGCCGGGTAGACGTACATCTCCTCGGCCACCGCGTGCCGGACCAGCTCACTGATCGCGGTGTCGGTCAGGTCCCGGCGGATCATCGGGTCGGCGACCTGCCAGATCTCGCCGATCAGCGCGGTCACGTCACGGTGGTCGGCGATCAGCACGTCGAAGACATCGGTGCGGGTTGCGTCGGTCACGGGGTCCTCCCGGGGTCACAGGCACTGGGACAGCGCTCCGCATACCCAGAATGGCCGCGGGCACGCGCGAGGTCCGCGGGTGCTTCGGATCGCCGCTTCCCGGTACGCCGCCGCGCCCGCCTCTGCGTGGCCGCTGCTGTCCCGGACCGGCGATGCGCCTGTCTCAGCGCGCGGGGGTGCTGTCGCGCGTCACGATGCGCTTGTCTCAGCGCACGGCGGTGCTGTCCCGCGTCGCGATGCGTTTGTCTCAGCGCGCGGCGGTGCTGTCCCGGACCACGATGTGCGCGGGTGGCGCCGGGTGCACGGTGGCCGGGCGGCCGGCCAGCGCGTCCAGCATCGCGGTCGCGGCCAGCCCGCCGATCCGGCCGGCGTGGTGGCTCATCGCGGTCAGCGGCGGCGTCGCCAACCGGCACAGCGCCGAGTCGTCCCAGGCCACCACGGACACGTCGGCCGGCACCCGCAGACGGCGGGCGGCGAGCGCCTGCAGGCCGCCGATCGCCATCACGTCGTTGCCGAAGACCAGCGCGGTGGGCCGGTGCGCCGGATCCTCGACCAGGAGGGTGGCCGTGGCGGCGACGCCCCGATCGTACGAATAATCGCCCTCGACCTGGACCAGCCGCAGACCCCGCGCCCGGGTCTCGGTCTCGAACCCGGACCGGCGCAGCCGGGTGTGCGCGGCCGTCAGCGGACCGCTGACGTGCCCGATCAGCCGATGCCCGAGCCCGGCCAGGAAGCCCACCGCCTGCCGGGCGCACCCGGCGTCGTCGGTCCGGACCGCGGGCTGCCCGAGACCGTCCGGCACGTCCCCGACCAGCACGGCCGGCATCCCCAGCCGACCGGCCAGCCCGGCCCGCTCGTCGCCCGGCGCCATGTCGACCAGGATCACCCCGTCCACCCGGCGCGCGGCCGCCCAGCGCCGGTAGACCGCGGTCTCGGCGGCCCGGTCCGGCACCACCCGGACCAGCACGGCGATCCCGGCGGGGGCGAGCCCGCGCTCCAGGCTGTCGATGAACTCGTGGTAGTACGCCTCCCGGGCCAGCACCAGCCCGATCCGCCTGGCCGCGTCCGTCACCGCCGTCCCCCCGTTCGCGTCCGGAGTGGTATCACTGCCAATATGGCGCAGCTCGGTGCTCCGACGGTTCTGGTGCACGTGTCGTTTCTCGCCGCGATGGCGGAGTTCCGGGCCGAGGGGCGCGGGACGCCCGGCGACCCGTTCGAGATCGGCCGGGAGATCCGCGAGTTCGGCGACTCGTGGGAGACGCCGGAGGGGTTCGCCGTCTACGTGCGGTGGCTTCTCGACCAGGCGCGGGAGGACGCGCCGCGGCCCGCCGGATACGTCCCGTCGACCAATCTCTGGCTGACCGACGGCGACGAGTACCTCGGCCGCCTGGCGATCCGGCACCGCCTCACCGACCGGCTGCGCGAGGGCGGCGGGCACATCGGCTACGACGTCCGCCCGTCGGCCCGCCGCCGCGGCCACGCCACCCGGATGCTGCACGACGCCCTGCCGTTCGCCCGCGCCCTGGGCATCACCTCGGCCCTGCTGACCTGCGACGTCGACAACGTCATCTCGCGCCGCGTGATCGAGCGCAACGGCGGAGTCCTCCAGGACCGCCACGGCGACAAGTGGCGCTTCTGGCTGCCGACCGGGTGACCGGTCAGCGGGTAACGCCGCTCCCTGCCGCGATGCCGTCCGCAGCCCACGGCGGGCCCGTCTCAACACCATTCCCGCTGCCGCGATGCCGTCTGTGGGCTGCGGCGGGCCCGTCTCAACACCATTCCCGCTGCCGCGATGCCGTCTGTGGGCTGCGGCGGGCCCGTCTCAACACCATTCCCGCTGCCGCGATGCCGTCTGTGGGCTGCGGCGGGCCCGTCTCAACACCATTCCCGCTGCCGCGATGCCGTCTGTGGGCTGCGGCGGGCCCGTCTCAACACCATTCCCGCTGCCGCGATGCCGTCTGTGGGCTGCGGCGGGCCCGTCTCAACACCATTCCCGCTGCCGCGATGCCGTCTGTGGGCTGCGGCGGGCCCGTCTCAACACCATTCCCGCTGCCGCGATGCCGTCTGTGGGCTGCGGCGGGCCCGTCTCAACACCATTCCCGCTGCCGCGATGCCGTCTGTGGGCTGCGGCGGGCCCGTCTCAACACCATTCCCGCTGCCGCGATGCCGTCTGTGGGCTGCGGCGGGCCCGTCTCAACACCATTCCCGCTGCCGCGATGCCGTCCGTAGGCTGCGGCGGGCCCGTCTCAACACCATTCCCGCTGCCGCGATGCCGTCCGCAGGCGTCCGGATGTCTTATCCGGTACGACTCGGAGCCCCGTGGCGGTCGGCCCGCGAGGCCCGGCCCCCGCGCGGCCGCGGCGCGGCTCGTGCGGGTCCGCTGCCCGTCACGGTCAGCCCGACGACCAGCAGTGGAGCCACACGACAGCCGCCCAGGCCAGCCGCGGATCCGCGCGACGCCCGTGTGGCGACGTGCCCTGTGGCTGGCTGCGGGCCTGCGCCGTCATCGGCAGCGGGCGGGCACGACGCGCGCAGTGGCAAACGGGGTCCGCGCGACGCCTGTGTGGCGACGTGCCCTGTGGCTGGCTGCGGGCCTGCGCCGTCATCGGCAGCGGGCGGGCACGACGCGCGCGGCGGCAAACGGGGTCCGCACGACGCCCGTGTGGCGACGTGTCCTGTGGCTGACTGCGGGCCTGCGCCGTCACCGGCAGCGGGCGGGCACGACGCGCGCAGTGGCAAACGGGGTCCGCACGACGCCTGCGGCGACGCGCCCTGCGGCTGGCTGCGCGCCTGCGCCGCTACCAGCAGCGGGCCCGCACGACACGCGTTGCGGTCCGGAGTGGTCGTGGCCTCGCGTGCTGACTGGCACGGGACGCGGAGTCGTACCGAAAAATGGCGATCGGAAGCGGAAGCGGACCTCGGGCGGGCTGGCGGTCGGGCGGTGTTTGTCGCGGAGCGGGCCGTGCGCGGTCGGTGTCGGTCGGGCGGCGTAGGGGAGGGATGGGCCAGGTGGCGTTTTCGCGGAGGGGGGTGGAGGGGCGGGATGGGTCAGGTGGCGTTTCGCGGAGGCGGCGGAGGGATGGGTCAGGTGGCGTTTTCGCGGAGGGGGCGGACGGCGGCGGGGACCGGGGCGCCGGCTGGGGTGTAGGCGGCGGTGAAGCTGCCGTAGTAGCCGAACAGGGGGCCGAAGCGGCGGTTGGTGACCGAGACCTGGATGCGGAAGCGGTCGGATTTTTCGTCCCACCACTCGTGGACTTCGGCGTCTCCGGTGATCAGACGCGGACAGCCGAGGCCGCCGCGGAAGGTCTGCGGGCCGCTGCGGAGGTGCAGGCCGCCGGTGCGGTCGACGGTGACGTCGAGGTCGACCGCGATGTGCTGGGTGGTGCCGAGGTAGTCGACGATGACGTCGCGGTCCGGGTGGTAGACCATCGTGGCGTCGAAGCGGCGGCGGCGGTGCGGGCGGACCTGGAAGGTGCGGACGAAGGTGAGCGTCGGGCGGTCGTAGGTGTCGCGGTACGCGTAGTTCTCGATGGTGAACGGGATGTCCGCGCCGGTCTCCGGGAACAGCACGTGCCGGAGCGTGCCGAGGTGCAGGAACGGCGCGGTGAAGCCGGGGCCGCGCCACACCCGGGTCATCACGCCGGTGCCGACGCATCCCTGGTCGCGCCCGCCGTCGACGCCGAACCGGCGTTGCAGCCGCGGGTGCAGGCGGCCGAAGTCGTCGCCGAGAGCGTGCTCGAAGACCGAGGTCATCGTGGGTCGTCCTTTCCGGGGCGCCGCAGGCAGCGGCGCGCCGCGGGCGTGCGGGGGTGTGGCGGAACGCCGGCGGCCACGGCGGCCGTCAGCAGCACGACCAGCGGGTGGCCGGTGAGGGTGAGCGCGGCGGCGACCAGCCCGGTGCGCAGCAGCAGCTCGGCCAGGGCGTGGCGGCGGGCCCGCTCCGGGGTGACGCCGTGCTCCAGCCAGAGCCGGAGCCGGTCGAACGACCAGGCGGTGGCCCAGCCGAAGACCGGGCCGAAGACCAGGTCGATCAGCCGGCCGGCGCGGCCCCAGCGAGTGCGGTAGGCGTAGCCGGTCAGGAAGCGGACGCCGCCGGGGACCGGCAGATAGCGCCAGTAGCCGGAGCCCTCCCGGATCGGCGACCGCCAGTCGGTGGAGCCGAACCGCAGCGCCGAGACCGCGCCACCACCGGCCGGCCGCCGGTCGCCGCTGTGCACGCCGTAACCGGCGATCTCCACGCCGGGCAGCACCGCGGTCGCATAGGTGAAGGCCGCCGGGGAGCTGCCCGGCACCGGGTCGATCCGGCCGAAGCGGGCGTCCCAGCGCGGGTGCAGCCGGTGGTCCTGCGTCGCGTCCCAGACACGATCCACCGTCGCGGCGATGGTCGTCTCGACATAGATCCTGGCCATGGCACCTCCCGCCGGTTTGAGCGACTGCTCAAACCTAGCAGATTTGAGCGACCGCTCAAGAGGCTGGATCGAGGACAGAACCCTGCTGATCTGTCCGCACCACACCGACAGTCGTGGGATCGCCGGCAACCATGACAAGAGGTGATCAACTGTGGCGATCAACCGGAAATCGTCGTTCCGCGAGGACTCCATCGGCGGGCTGATCCGCCGGTGCGCGGAGCGGGTGATTCCCGCCCACCTGCACGGCTCGCTGATCTGGATTTCGGGCACCGACAGCGACCACGGGAAGCGGTCCTGGCACTACGCGAACCTGTCCTATCAGGGCAGTCGGGGCGCCGCGCTGGACTTGGCCGCCCCGAAAACCGAGCAGGGCCGGCGGGCCATGCAGGCCGCCGCCCGGGAGCTGCTCAAGTACGGCCGGTTCCTGGTCGAGCTGATCCACTCCACCAGGTTCAGCGACGACAACGGCTTCTACATCAAGGAGGGCAAGCCGGTGCCGGCCGGCTTCTACGACGAGCCGGGCGCGCACCTGACCCACATCCACATCGCGATGACCGAGGCGCAATGTCACGCGATGCTCCGGGCGCTCGGCGAGAAGCCGCCGGCGCCGGCCCCGGGTGGCAGCGGAGGGCTACCCGGGTTCTCGACGACCTGGCCGCTGCCGCGCGGGCACTACTTCGGCCTGCTCAGCGGACCGGCCGAGTCGCACGGTGGGAACACCCCTGACGAGCGGGCCTGGGTCAAGGAGATCCAGAAGCAGCTGATCCGCGCCGGGTTCGTGCCGGGGGTGACGGACCCGGACGGCGGCTGGGCGGACGGCGTGTTCGAGAAGGCGACCGCCGACGCGGTGACCCGGTTCCAGAAGGCGCACCTGCCCGGCACCAAGTTCTTCGGGCAGGTGTGGGCCGACGACTTCGCCGAACTGTTCCGCCTGTGAGGGGATGATCATGGCAAAGCTTCCGGAATTCTCGATGACCTGGCCGCTGCCGCGCGGGCACTACTTCGGGCTGCTCAGCGGGCCGGCCGAGTCGCACGGCGGGGACACGCCGGACGAGCGGGTGTGGGTGCGCGAAATCCAGCGCCAGCTGATCCGCAAAGGTTACGTGCCCGGGGTGACCGATCCGGGGGCGAGGTGGGCGGACGGGTCGTTCGGCAAGCTGACCGCGGACGCGGTGACAGTCTTCCAGCGGGCCGAGATGCCCGGCACGAAGTTCTTCGGCCAGGTGTGGGCGGACGACTTCGCCCGGCTCTTCAAGGCCGCGGCGGCGGTGGCGCCGGCCGGCGGTTTCGTGTTCGGGTGGGACGCCTCGGACTTCGACTACGGGCGCGGGATGCGCACCGGGCATCTGCGGGCCGCGCACGACGAGGGGATCCGGTTCTTCACCCACAAGATCAGCGAGTGGGGCGCCGGCGGCAAGACCGTGCACAAACGCTGCGGCGACATGCTCAAGGCGGCCCGCGACGCCGGCATGGTGTGGTTCGGCGCCTACGTGGTGGCCCGGTCCGGGCGGCCGGTCGCCGACCAGGCCGACTTCGCGATCGACACGCTGGACGCGCAGGCGCCCGGGATGATCGGGCACCAGCGGTTCCGCTGGCAGGTGGACACCGAGATCTGGCGAGACTCGCACGGGAAGGTCTACGACCAGGTCAGCCCGAAGACCGGGGCGGCGCTGCTGAGCGAGCTGAACCGGCGTACCGGCAAGCCGGTCGGGTTCCACTACGCGCCGAAGTGGGCGTACGGCGACAGCATCCCGGGCAACGACCCGCTCTGGGCGTCCGACTACCGTGGGTCCGGCCCGCCGGCGCCCTGGCGGACCGAGTGGCAGCACACCCAGCAGGGCAGGCACCCGGGGTGGACGGCGTACAGCGGACGTACCCCGGCGATCCTGCAGTTCACTTCGGACAGCGTGATCGGCGGGCAGCGCACCTGCGACTGCAACGTGTTCCGGGGCAGCGAGGCGGACCTGCTCGCACTGATCGGCTGACGCCAGCACCACCGGGCCGGTCAGGGACCGTCCCTGGGGCGGTCGTCAACGGGCCGGAGGCGTCCAGCTGCCTGCGGCCCGTTCGGCTTCTCGGCGTAGCCGGCGGCGGACCACCACGGTGCAGGCGAACGTCACCACCGACTCGACCAGCATCAGCATGATGGCCACGACATTGCCCGGACCGCCGACGCCGAAGCCAGCGGTGATCATGAATACGAAGACGGGCAGGTTGAGAAGTCGGATCCAGGCCAGTCCCCAGGCGAGTTCGGCGGCACCTCGGGCGGCCACCCCGGCGAGGCTTCCCCGCAGCGCCAATCCCAGCGTCAGCACCCCGACCGCGGAGCTGGCCGCCCAGAGGTTGAACGGCGCGACCTCCGCGCTTCGCAGGAATCCGTCCCGTTGACCGTGCAGGAACAGGATGCCGACGACGGTGACGGCGACGTCGTAGCAGAGCAGCGCGATGAGGCAGACGCTAGTCCACGGGTGGGAGGGACGAACCCCCGATGTTCCGGCCATCGCGGTCAAGTCTCCGTTTCCTCTCGTCATCGCGGGATCGGTCCACCGGTCGCGGTCGGCGGCCATCCGCCGCCGAAAGCCGTGTCGTCGCCGAGTTTCTGGCGCAACTTCGCGGTCGCCCCGTCGACCGACGACTTGAGCACCATGATGGCGACATTCAGTCCGACAGCCGCGGTCGCGGCGGCCCCGAGCGCGATGAAGACGCCGACAGGTATGCCGATCACCGTTGCCGAACTGGTCGTCGCGCCGGCAATCGCGGCGACGAGAGGAACGATCATGACAACCAACGCGGTCCAGAACACGACCAGACTGGTGGCGACACTCTCGATCGCGTCGCCGATGCTGTCGGTCAGGGTGGCCTTGATCTGGGTCAGGGCATCCTTCTGCGCGGGCAGCAGGTCGCGGTAGGCCTTCGCCGCGGCACCGTCCCAGTTGTCGTCGACGCCCAGCCGGCCGCTGTCCACCGCCTGCACCTGACCGCTGACCGGGCCGCCGACCTGCACGGTCCAGTCCGCCGCCCGGGCATGGAGCTTCGACGGAGACCCCGGATCGGCGGCGACCTCACGCCAGAAGTTCCACCAGTCAGCCATGCTGTCGCAGAACTTCTGCCAGCCGGTGGTGGCCTGCATCCGCATCGGTGGCGGTAGGAACGGCAACCCGCGCTCCACCATCCGGTGCAGTTGCTGTGTCTTCTCCTCGATCTGGTCAACCAGCTGGAGGACCTTCCCGATCAGTTCGGCCTCCACGCCGGCCAGCGCGGTGTCACTCATGGACCTCCCACACTCCCTTCAGCTGTTCGGCGGCTGCCTCGTCGTCGCGTTCGTAGAGGTCGGCAACCCGGTGCAGCGTCACGCAGAGGTCGAGCGTCTTCTGCCCGGCCTGAGCGAGCAGGTTCGCGGTCTTCTCCTGGATCGCCTGGTACACGGTCAGGAATTCGGTCCGGGCCACCATCTCGGAAACCTCGTGCGCGCCGAGGCTGAGGTGACTTGCGTGGTCCCCGGCCACTCCCGTGGTCCGGGAGACCCGTTCCCAGGTGTCCGCGTCGTGTCGCATGGCGTCCAGGGCCACCCGCAACGTCATCCGCCCGCTCCTCCCCGCTCACCGCAACCGCAACCGCGTGGCCAGCTCGAACGGATCCCGAGTGGCCCGCAGTGCGGAGCCCAGCCGGCTTTCGGCGATGGCGGCCTCCGCGCTGTCCCGGGCGGCCAGCGCGTACGCGGCCCGGAACGCCGCGACCGTCTGCCGCCCGATGTTCGTCTCGTGCGCCTCGGCCAGCCACCGGCTGTGATAGCGCACCTCGCCGACCTCGCCACCGCCGGTGACGGTCACCGTGACGTCCCGGTGCGGACTGTGCCCGGTCCAGGTCCGCGACCGTGCCGCCGCCACCTGGGCGAGCGCCTGGTCGAGTCCCTGCTCGACGTCGTCCAGGACGGTCAGCAGCTCGCTCAGCGCCACCCGGCAGTCGTCCGTGCTCATCCGCCGGGTGGCCAACCGGCTCAGCTCCCTCGCGAACTCACCGCCCGCACCGAACCCGGCGTCGCCGCCGGCCGGTCGGCTGTCGTCGGCGAACGCCGAGCCCCAGGCGGTGAACCGGGCGGTCGCGGCGGCCCCCGCCGCCTCCCGGACCGCGTCGCCCAGCGCCGCCGGCGTGAGCCGCTCCCGCCAGCGCTGCGTCACCCGCACGCCGGTCACCCGGCCGTCCGGGTCCAGCGTGACGAGCACCGCCCCGGTGCGGTCCTCGCCCTGCCCGCTCAGCTCGGCGCTGCGCAGGGCGGCCGCGGCGCGTGCCGCGAGAGGCTCGAAGTCGATGCTCATGACGCTCCTGCCGGTCGGCGTGTTTCGTCGTTCTCCGATGACAACCCCTGGTGGGGCGGAAAGGTTCATCGACTGGCTTGATCATCTTGGCGAGCTGGGCCTTCGTGGGCCGGGTGCGCGGGCAACCATCCCCGATAGGCTGCGCGTCCGGGGGCGGGGCGAGTATGGCCGAGCTGCGCGGGCGGGCGCGGGACCGGGCGGCCTGCCCGACCCGGTGCGGGCGCGGCATCCGGGCGCTGGTCGAGCCGTCCGGCGAGCGATTCGAGCGGGCCGGTCGGGAGCTGGCCGCGACCGGGGAGACGGTCCGGAAGCGGCAGCCGGGCGCGCCGGTGGACCTCACTCCACAGGAGACGACGATCATGCGGCTGGCGATGACTGGCCGGACCAGCCCGGAGATCGCCGCGGCGCTGTTCCTGAGCCCGGGAACGGTGGAGTGGCACATGCGCGAGGTGCGGGCCGAGCTGGACGTCTCATCGAGACGGGAACTGTCCGAATATGACCAGAGCCTTAATGCCGGATAGCGGTTTTCCCGAACGACTTGACCGTTTTTGACTCCTAGTAGGAGCGTATACAATCCCCCGCACGTCCGATAGACGGTTGACGCTGGCGGACCGCCGCGGCGATTGTCGAAGGGCGACTCGGGGGATGGTGGCGGAGGGCTGGCGGCATGAGCGCGGACGCGGGAACACCCGACCGGGTCGCGCCCGCGGTGCTGCAGCCGCTGGTCGCGGCGAAGACGTCACGCCCGCGGACGATCCGGGCCGGCGTCGCCCGCCGGCGCCTGCACGAGCTGCTGGACGCGGCGGCCGGCCGCCCGGTGACGCTGGTCTGCGCCGGCGCCGGCTGGGGCAAGACGACCGGGGTGTCCGGCTGGGCGCAGGAGCGGGACCGGCCGGTCGCCTGGCTCAGCGTCGACCGGCACGACAACGACCCGCAGGTCTTCTGGGCCTACCTGCTGGCGGCGCTGCGAGTGGCCGGCGCGGTGCCGGCCGGGAACCCGCTGGCCGACCTGACCTCGGTGCCGGCCGACCCGCGCGAGCGCGGCCGGCTGTTCGCCGCCGGGCTGGCCCGGCTGTCCGCGGACACCGTGCTGGTGGTCGACGACATCCAGGAGATCGACGACGCGGACGTGCTGCACGAGCTGGCCGATCTGCTGCGGCACCCGCCGCCGCCGTTGCGGCTGCTGCTGGTCGGGCGGACCGAGCCGCCGCTGCGCCTGCACCGGCTGCGGGCCGCCGGGCAGCTCGCCGAGATCCGGGCCGAGCACCTGGCGTTCGGGCACGACGAGGCCGCCGAGATCGTCGGGCGGCACGGGCTGGCGCTGTCCGCCGAGGAGATGTCCGCCCTGGTGGCCCGCACCGAGGGCTGGGCCACCGGGCTGCAGCTGGCGGCCACCTTCCTGGCCGGGCACGGCGGCACCCGCACGATCACCGACTTCGCCGGGGACGTGCGCGGGGTGGACGACTACCTGACCGAGGAGGTGCTGGCCGATCGGACCCGGCGGCAGCGGCGCTTCCTGTTGCAGACCAGCATCTGTGAGAACGTCTGCGCCGGCCTGGCCGACGCGATCACCCAGCGGACCGACGGGCAGCGGATCCTCGAGGAGCTGGAGCACGACAACGACTTCGTGGTCCGGCTCGGCGCGAAACCGCTCTGGTTCCGCTACCACCAGCTGCTGCGCGACGTGCTCGGGCACCGGCTGCGGGTGGAGACCCCGGGGGTGCTGCCGGACCTGCACCGGCGCGCGGCCCGCTGGCACGCCGCGAACAACTCGGTGCTGGAGGCGCTCGCCCACGCGGTGTCGGCGCGCGACTGGGCCTTCGTCGGCCGGCTGGTCACCGCCCAGGCCGCGCCGCTGATGGTGTCCGCTCACCGCCCGGCACTGGTGAAGATCCTGCGCCGGGTGCCGGCCGAGCGGCTGACCAGTACCCCGGAGCTGCTGATCTGCGCGGCGCTGCTGCTCTTCCACGCGGGTGACTACGACGCCATCCCGGCCCGGCTGTTCGCCGCTCGGGAGCTGCTGCACGGCCGGCCGGACGCGGTCCGGGAACCGGTCGAGATCATGGCGCGCACCCTGCAACTTGCCGCCGACCGGGCGGCCGGCGACATGCCGGCGCTGCTCGCCGGCGCGAACCGGCTGCTCGACCTGGTCGCCCAGGCCCGCACGGTGCCGGTGCCGGCGGTCGCGCAGAACCGGGCGATCGCGCTGGGCGCCCGCGGCGTCGCGCTGCTCTGGTCGGGCCGGACCGGCGAGGCCGAGCGGGAGCTGTGGGCCGGCGCGAACGCGGCCCGGGCGGCCGGCGTCGAACTCCCGGAGGTCAACGCGACCGGCCATCTGGCCCTGCTCAAGGTGATGTCCGGAGCGGTGCACGAGGCCGCCGCGCTGGCCGGCGGCGCCGTCGACCTGGCCGAGCAGCGCGGCTGGCGCTACGCCCTGCAGACCGTGCCGGCCTACTTCGCGCTGGCCCTGGTCCGGCTGGAGCGGCACGACCTGGACGGCGCCCGGCAGGCGCTGCAGGACGGGCTGCGCGGTCACCACAGCGACCCGGAGGTGTCCCAGCGTCTGGTCTCGCTGGGTGTGCAGGCGCGGCTCGCGATCGCCCGCGGCAACGTCGGGGCCGCCCGGAGAGCGCTCGACGAGGCGCGGCAGGACCGCCATCCGCGGCTCCGGGTGCGGGCTCTGGAGCGCTGGCTGGCGCGGACCGAGGCGGCCGTCGAGTTCGCCGCGGGCGCCGACCCGGGAGACGCCGAGCCGCTGCTGGCCGCCCGGGCCGCCTACCTCAAGGGCGACGTCCGGCAGGCCCAGCGCCTGCTCGGCGAGGTGACCGTGGCCGAGCGGGACACCGTCGGCCGGGTCGAGGCGGGCATCCTGGCCGCGCTGCTGGCCGACGCGCGCGGCCAGTCGGTGCGCGCCGCCGACCTGCTCGCCGACGCGGTCACCCGGGCCGCCGAGGAGGGCATCCGGCGACCGTTCCTGATCCCGGCCGACCCGCGGCTCGACGGGTTGCTGCAGCGGATGCGGCTGCTCGCCCCGCTCGTCGCGGACTTTGTCGGCGAGCTGCGCCCGGCCCGCGCCGAACAACCCGCGGAGAGCCTCAGCGAGCGGGAGACCGAGGTGTTGCGCTACCTCGCGACGATGCTCACCGCCGCGGAGATCGCCGCGGACCTCGGCGTCTCGGTCAACACGGTGAAGGCGCACATGCGGGCGGTCTATCGCAAGCTGGGCGCCTCACGCCGCACCGAGGCGGTCACGCTGGCGCAGAACAGCGGCCTGCTGTGACCGATCACGATCACGATCACGATCAACAGCCCTGACGCGCATCCCACGGGTTCGAGGGCGCGGCCCGGACGGCCGGGCTGGCACCGCCGCCGGTCGCCCGGTTAGCCTCCAGCCATGGAGCAGCCGGTCCCGGTCGTCCTGGCGCTGACGCCCACCGACGCGCGCCGGGTCGAGGCGGTGCGGGCCGACGCCTCGGGCGCGGAGCAGGAGATCGTCGGGCACGCCCTGCTCGGCGCCGGGCGCACCGCGCTGTGCGGGGCCGAGGTCACGGCGGCGGTGCCGCGGACCGGGTTCCACGACGACTTCCTCGACGAGCAGTGGGGGCCGATCCGGCTCTGCGGGGAGTGCTCACGGCGTACCGGAAACCGGTCGTGATCCTGGGTCAGGCGTCCAGATAGGCAAGGACGGCCAGCACCCGGCGATTGTCGTCGGTGGACGGCGGGAGCTGCAGCTTGGCCAGGATGCTGTTGATGTTCTTGGCCACCGCCTTCTCGGTGACGAACATCCGGGCGGCGATCGCCGCGTTCGACCGGCCCTGCGCGACCAGGGCCAGGGTCTCCAGCTCGCGGGCGGTCAGGGCGGCCAGCCGGTCGCTGCGGCCGACCATCCCGGAGACCACGTCCTCGTCCATCACGGTGCCGCCGCCGGCCACCGTCCGCAGCGCGGTGATGAACTGCTCGCCGTCGAAGACCCGGTCCTTGAGCAGGTAGCCGACCCCACCCGCGCCGTCGGCGAGCAGCTCGGTGGCGTAGAGCTGCTCCACGTATTGGGAGAGCAGCAGCACCGGCAGGCCGGGCCGGGCCCGGCGGGCCTCGAGCGCCGCCTGCAGGCCCTCGTCGGTGAAGCCGGGCGGCAGCCGGATGTCGACCAGCGCGACGTCGAACTCCTCGGTCGCCAGCGCGGTGCGCAGCGCCGGGCCGCTGGTCACCGCGGTGACCACCTGGTGTCCGTGCGCCTCCAGCAGTTTGACCAGCCCCTCCCGGAGCAGGAATTGGTCCTCCGCGAGAATCAGCCGCACGCGATGACCCTAACCAATGGTGGTTCCAGTACCACTGACCCGGTGGGCTCGGCTTGGCATGCTTCGAGCATGTTCATCTCCTTCGTGCGCGGGCTGCGCCTCGCCGGACTGGCCTTTGTGGACTGCCTGCTGCTGATCTGGATCAACCTGTGTGTCAGCGTGGTGACCATCGGCATCGGGATCCCGCTGCTGCCGAAGGCTCTGGACCGGGCCCGCGCCCGCACCGGGCGGCAGCGCCGGCTGGCCCGGGAGTGGTTCGGTGTGGTGGCCGAGGAGCGGTACCTGCCGACTCCGGTGACCCAGCCCGGCTTCGCCGGCCACCTCCAGCGCACCTGGGGGATGATCAACGACGCGGCCACCTGGCGCGACCTGCGCTGGCTGGTGCTCAACCCGGTCGCCGGGTCGTTCTTCGGCCTGTTGCCGGCGCTGATGGTGCTCGACGGGCTGTTCGGTCTCACCCTGCCGTTCACCTGGAAGATCATGGTCGACGACTGGGGCTGGGAGAACAGCTGGTACCTGTTCGTCCCGCTGGTCGACCAGACCACCGCCTACCTGGCCGCGCTGCTCGGCGCGGCGCAGATCTACGCCGGGCTGTACCTGAGCCCCTGGCTGCTGCGGCTGCACGGCAACTGGGTCGGCGCCATGCTGGACGGGCGCAGCCGGGCCGACCTGGCCGAGCGGGTCCGGCACCTGGCCGACACCCGCTCCGACGCGGTCAGCCAGCAGGCCGCCGAGATCCAGCGGATCGAGCGCGACCTGCACGACGGCGCCCAGGCCCGGCTGGTCTCGATGGGGATGACCCTGGCCGCCGCCGAGACGATGCTCAAGCGGGACCCGGAGCAGGCCCTGGCGCTGGTCACCGAGGCCAAGAACAGCTCCGCGAGCGCCCTGCGCGAGCTGCGGGAACTGGTCCGCGGCATCCACCCGCCGGTGCTGTCCGACCGCGGCCTGGTCGACGCGGTGCGGGCCCTCGCGCTCACCCTGCCGGTGCACGTCACGGTGACCGCGGACGTGCCCGGCCGGGTGTCGCCGCCGGTCGAGTCGGCCGTCTACTTCGTCGTCTCCGAGCTGCTCGGCAACGTGGTCAAGCACGCGCACGCCACCGAGGCGAGCGTCGACCTGCGCTACCGCGACGGGCGGCTGCGGGTCACCGTGCACGACGACGGGGTGGGCGGGGCCGATCCGGCGCGGGGGAGCGGGCTGACCGGCATCGAGCGGCGGCTGTCGCCGTTCGACGGGTTCATCACGGTGTTCAGCCCGCCCGGCGGCACCACCGACATCGCCGTCGAGGTGCCCAGCGACCTGGTCGCGGTCGCTTGACGTCAGCGTTTCGCCAGCGTCAGCCGGCCGACCACGGCCGGCTGGTCGGCGCCGTCCGGGTGCACGCCGATCACCGCAGTGCCGTCGTCCCAGAGCCGGCCGCGCACGCGGAACCGGTCCCCGGCCCGGAACGGCTCCCGGAAGACCATCGCGACCCGCTCCACGCTCCACGCGGCGACCTCCCGGCCGGCCTCGGCGAGCAGCCAGGCCAGCTGACCCTCCAGCAACGACAGGTGTTCGCCGGTGAACACCACCTGGTTGGTGTCGGTGTGGGAGAGCCCGAACACCCCGTCCCGATCGCCTGCGGCGACCGTCGTCGCTTCCGGTGGCTGCGCCAGCGCGGCGGCTGCCGGGTGCGGATCGTCGAGTTGGTGTACGCCCAGGTGCCGGGTCTCCGGCAGCACGTCGTTCACCACCCGCCGCCCGGGCGCCCCGTCCCGCCGGATCAGGGTGAGCAGCAGCCGCGCCTGCCCGCAGACGACCGGCGTGCCGGCGACCGTCTCCCGGTACCGCGACGGATCCCCGGTCCCGGGCCGCGCCGCGAACGTGTACCGGCACTCGAACCCGATCCGGCTGGACCGCTGCCCGAGCCCCTTTCCGGACAGCTCCACCTGCCGGGTCTCGACCCGCGCGTCCAGCTCGCCGCCGACCGCGAGGGGCTGCGGGCCCCGGCTGAACTCGGCGGAGGTGACCACCGACCCGTACCCGGCGGCCCGCAGCGCGGCCACGTCGATGTGCTCGGTGAACTGCTCGTACATCAGCGGCACCGCGATCGCCAGCATGGTCTGCGTCTTGAGCCGGAACCCCTGATCCAGATCGGGAATGTTCAATCGCATGGGCACCATGATGGCGTCCACACCGCCGCGCCGGGGGACGGCGGATTCCGGACATTCCCGAAGCGCTCGTCTGATACGTCAGGGATCCGACCGTGCGAAGAGGTTTTCCGTACGGGACGACACCCCCACCATGAAGAACGTGAATTTCGATCGAGTACGGGTGGAGTCCAGCGCCGTCGCGCTCGCCGAGGGCCGGGAGCGGATCGCGCGCGCCGTCAGCACCGTCGCACGTGACTGGTCACCGGCCCAGGACGAGATGCTCGCGCTGGTCGCGGAGCCGCCCGAGGACATCATCGGCGTGATCGAGCGGCTCAAGGCCGTACAGAAAGTGCTTGATCTTCTGCCGCCGAGCCCGGGCACGAACCGTGTCGCGTCCTTCAACACCCTCTATCTGACCATCACCGAACAGGTCGCCGACAGTCTGCGCAGCCCGGACTGCGTCGACCCGGAGTGGCTCGAGGTCCTCGACGTCGAGTTCGCCCGGCTCTACTTCACCGCCCTGGCCGCCTGGGGCGTCCCGGACAAGAACCCGGCGGACGCCTGGGAGGTGCTGTTCCGGCGCGCCTACGACGACAAGGTGACCGTGATGGACGCCGCGGTCCTCGGCGTCAACGCGCACATCAACCACGACCTGGCACTCGCCCTGCTCGCCACCTGGGACCGCCTCGGCTACCCGGGCGAGGGCCCGCAGCACCCGGACTACCTGCTGGTGAACAAGATCTTCTACCAGCAGATCCCGCTGCTGCGCCGCCGCTTCGCCACCGCCTGGCAGCTGGAGATCGACCGCTGCGTGGGCGACCTGGACGACTGGAGCCAGCGCATCCTGGTCCGCACGACCCGAGCGATGGCCTGGGAACAGGCGGAGACGTTGTGGGAGCTGCGCGACGATCCGAAAGATTACGCGCATGCCTTGCGGGTGATGGACCGCGCGTCGGCGTGCGCGGGGGAGGCGCTGCTCAAGGGCACCAGCTTGCTGCAGGTGCTGTGGCTGACCGCCCGAGCGTGGACCTCCCGCGTGTGGAAGCGCCTGACCGGCGCCGGCAAGAAGTCCTGATGTCCGCCGGGCCGCCGCCCGCGCATCCCGGCCCGGGCGGCACGCCGTCACGGCCGGGACGCGCGGCGCATGCCGCTATTCCAGCAGGTCGCGAATCGTCGCGGCGAGGTCGTTGAGGCGGTCCCTGGTCCGGTTGCGCTTGCCCTGGATCCACTCCTTGCCCTCGGCCGCGATTCCCTCCAGGACGTCGAAGGTCTGCGGCAACCCCGAGGCGTCCAGCGCGAGGCGGGACACGCTCGCCTCGTCCTCGTCGGCCGGCATCTCGTCGTCGGCCGGCACCGACACCGGGACCCGCACCGGCTCCCCGTTGAACAACGTCAGTTCGAAGGTCTGCCGCTGGCCCTCGGCACCCTCGACCCGCACCGCGGCGACCGTGTCGAACCGGTAGTTGAGCCGCTGTGTCCGCCGGGAATCGCCCTCCTCGAAGTCCAGGTCGATGGTGACCTGCCGGACACCCTCACCGGTGAGCAGGAAGAGCAGCATCCGGTAGCGCGAGTACCGCCATGGCCCGCGCGGGATCCTGGCCTTCTTCGCATACCTGCCGGGCGCCTCGATGAAGGCGTGCGCGATCACCTGGCCCGGCCGCAAGCGGTAGTACCGCATTGTCTCGTCGACCAGGATCCGCCGGTCGCACTCCAGCCATTCCGCCATCTCGGCGTCGCTCGGCTTGCACGCCAGCTTGCGCAGCCACCGCTGGTGAGCCTGCTGGCGGGCGCGCAGATGCCGGTCGTATTCGTCCTGATCGGCGTTCACCCGGCGCCGCTCGGCGTCGATCCGGAATCCGCTGGGCGTGGCGAAGCCGGCCGAGACGACGGCGATCAGCAGCCACGCCGCCCCCGCGATCGGGGCCCGGTCCCACACCGCCGGCACGATCCAGAACCCGGCCGCGCCGAGCACCGCCAGCCCCAGCAGGCAGGCCAGTTTCACCTGTGCGGGCGGGCGCCACTGCCGCCGATAGGCGAGCAGCGTCCGCTTCTCCCAGCGGGTCCGGACGTCACCGACCAGATGCCGGACCAGCCAGGCGATCTGATGTGGCTTGACCGGCTGTTCGCGGTAGATCTCCACCAGCTCGTCGCGCATCGCCTGCCGGATCCCCGCGGTCTTGTCCAGCCACAGCGAGCGGTCGGTCTCCTTGGGCACGTAGCGCCGGAAACAGTCGTCGACCATCCGGCCCACCCGCCGGGCGAAACCGTCCCCGCCGGGCTCCTCGGCATGGCGAGCGGCGCGGATCTGCGCGTCCTTCGCCTGCACCCGGCGCAACCGGAAATGCCAGTCCGACCCGTTCACCAGGAAGGCCAGCAGGCCGGCGACCGCGACCGCACCACCCAGGATCGCGGTCGCGTCGCCGTGCATCGCCAGCGACCCGATCCGGAACGCCGCGAAGGCGAAGATGATGCCGCCGCCGACTGCCCGCAACCAGTCGATCGGCGCCGCCGCGGCAGGCCGCGGATGCCGGGCGCGCGGACCGGCCGGGACCGGCTCGAAGAAGGCCCACACCCGTTCGGCACGATCGTTTGCCGTCTGACCCGCGCGGGCCTGCTCGACCGAGAGCCGCCACATCCGGTCCTCGACCGGCCCGTCGCGCAGCACGCCCAGATGTTTGAGGATCAGGTTCCGCTGCGTCGGAGGCAGCTCCTCGATCTCCTTGACCGCGCCTTCGGTGTCCTGCCGCCGTGCCCCGTCGACGAGCATCACGATCGCGCGGATCCCCGCCCGCCAGTCGTCGCGCCCGGCCCGCCGCTCGATGCTCTCCAGGATGGCGCCGAGCCGGGTGAACTCGTCGCCGTCCAGCTGGGTCAGTGTGCGCCCGGTCAGCAGCGCCAGCATGCGGTAGAAGTGCACCTCGTCGGAATCGTGACCGCGTGCGGCGGCCTTCTCGATGAACTCGCGGGCCTCCCGCGGCATCCGGGCTTCCAGATATCTGACCCCGATCCGGAACAGCTCCTCCGGAGACGCGTCCGGCGGCACCTGGTAGTCGATGTCCAGGTGCAGCACCCCGACCTGCAGATCGACGTGCGCGTCGTCCGAGGCGACGTTGGAGTACGTCGGCGCGCTCATGACATGTCCTTGACCAGGGAGATGATCGCCGCCAACTGGGTGGCCAGGTCCGCGCTGTCGCCGACCAGGCCGCGTACCTTCTTGAGGGTCACCAGCAGCCGCCCCCGGCCCGCCGGCGTCGGGTCGTCGAGCCGGCCGGTCACGGTGTCCAGCTCCTCGGACGCCGCGGTGTAGCTGTCGTCGTCGAGCCGTCCGTCCCGGTGCGCGCGCTTCAGCAGATCACGGAAGGTCGCGAGTTCCGCCGCCACGTCGGCCGGCCCGGACGACACCCCGCCGCCCATCGTCACGTTGCCGATGACCTGGCCGTACTGGGCCCCGACGCGCGCGTTGCCGGTGGCCAGGTTGGTGAAGCTGGTGCCCGTACCCATGTGGGGGTTCCTCTCCCGCGTCTGCCGCTGACTGTCACCGCATTCCTTGACCAGGTCGTTCGCCAGCGCGGCGGCGAAGGCCGCCGCGTGCGCCGAGGCGCGCGACTGCCAGTTCGCCCCGTCGGACCGCACCTTGGTGCCGTCGGCCCGGTCGCTGATGCCCCGGATCACCACGATCGGCAGCGCCCGGTTCAGATGCCCGGCCTGCGCGACCCCGGCCGCCTCCATCTCGATGGCGAGGGCGTCGTTGTAGTGCTCGCGCACCCAGCGTGCCTGCCCGGAGATCCGGGAGTCCTGGACCACCTCGCCCGCCGCGATCGGCCCGAAGTGGACTTTGGGGCGTGGCTCCGGGGCCCAGCCGCCGCTGCGGATCAGGTGCTGGGCGAGCTGGCCGGCCTGGTGCGAGATCTCCCACGCCTTCGGCCGCGCCTTCATCCCGTCGTCCTCGGACGTCCCGCCGTGATAGGCGTAGACCTGCGAGGCGACCACCACGTCACCCAGCTCGATGCCCGGCCACAGCGCGCCCGCCACCCCGACGAACAGCACCGCGAGCGGGGAGAACTCGGTGATCGCCCGCTCCGCCAGCACCGCCGCCGGATGGTTGCCCTTGCCGACCAGGCCGAGCACCACCCGGCAGCCGTCCGGGCCGAGCCGGCCGGTCTCGAAGCGGGTCCCGGCCGGATGCCAGTGCACCCGCGGATCGTCGAGCTTTTCGTGTACGGCCTCGTACTCGACATTCAAGGCCGTGAGGATCACGACGTCAGTGCTCATGCTCGTTCCTCACCTTGTCCGCCGGCGCGTGCAGCCGGGTCGTCAGGGGCTGGTCCGCCGGGGCGGGCGGACGGGTCATCGGTGGATACAGCGCCTGGCGCGGTCCGGCTCGAAACAATCGCGCGGGGCGCCCGTTGTCGTTCTTCCGGACCGGGCCGGCGGGGACGATGAAGCCGTCCACGCTCTGCACCTTGCGGTAGAAGTTGCGCGGATCGAGCCGCACGCCCCACACCGCCTCGTAGACCTCCTGCAATTCGACGATCGTGAACATCGGCGCGCAGAATGCGGTGGCCAGCGCCGAGTACTCCAGCTTGGACCGGGCCCGTTCGACTCCGTCGGCGATGATCTGCCGGTGGTCGAAGGCGAGCGTGGTCTGCTCGGAGAGCGCCACCTCGACCGGCACCCACCAGGCGTCCGCCGCGTCGGTGCCCGGCACGGGCTCCGGCAGCCGCGGCGCGATCGCGAGGTAGGCCACTGAGATCACCCGGCCCCGCGGGTCCCGCCCCGGCGTGCCGTAGACGCCGAGCTGCTCCAGGTGCAGCTCACCCGCCGCCAGCCCGGCCTCCTCGGCCAGCTCCCGCTCGGCCGCCGCGGCCAGGTCCTCCTGCGCATGACTGAGAAAGCCGCCGGGCAGCGCCCGGGCCCCGGCGAAGGGCTCCACTCCACGCTGCACGAGCAGCACCTGGAGCCGCCCCGCCCGCAGCGTGAAAATCACCAGATCGACGGCGACGAGCACCGGAGGCGGAGTCCACGAATCGACATCCATGAAATGCACCATAGCTTCCTGTCACTGTGACAGGAAGGGTCGCGACGTGTCAGCCTTCCGACCGGACCGAGCTGCGGCCAACTCTCGTAGACCGCATCCAGGCCGGGTCTTGTTCGATCAGATACTGGCAGTCCTCGCCCACCTGGCTGCCCGGGTGCAGCCTGACGCCGGCGCGTGCTCGACGTCGACCGGGGTGTCTTCACTCATCGGCAGCTGCTCTCGGCCGACCGGCGTGCCGTCGGTGGCGAGCCCGGAGGGCGGTCGGCGAGGTCAGCGCTGCGGGCGGTCCCGGCGGACCGTGGGGCGGCGGCCCCGGATGGTGCTGTGGCTCAGGGCTCGGATCACCCGCTCGGCGTCCGCCTCCGGGACCTCGACCAGGGAGAAGCGGTCGGTGATCTGGATGGCGCCGATGTCGCGGGCCGGCAGGCCCGCCTCGCCGGCGATGGCGCCGACCAGGTCCTGCGGCCGCAGGCCCGCGCGCCGGCCGAGACCGACGAAGACCCTGGTCACCGCGTCGCCCGGGCCCCGGCCGCGGCCCGGGCCGCGGTCGTTGTAGCGGTCGTTGCCCGGGCCGCTGCGGCGCGCGGCGCGGTTGTCGAACTCGCGCTCGCGCTGCGGAGCGACCGACGGGATCTCCGGCTCGTCGACGTCGCCGCCGTTCGCCTCGTGCAGCAGCTTCAGGCCGACCAGGGCCACCTGCTCCAGGTCGGCCTCCTCGGTGAGCGAGGCCAGCACTGATCGGAACCGGTCCAGGTCGTCGGCGTCCAAGGCTTCCTGGACGGTGGTGCGGACCACTTCCAGCCGCCGGGCCCGCAGGTCGGTCACGGTCGGGAGCTTTTCCAGTACGATCCGCTGCCCGGTCAGCCGCTCGATGGCCTTCAGCATCCGCTGCTCGCGGGGCTCGGCCAGGGTGATGGCGGCACCGGTGCGGCCGGCGCGGCCCACCCGGCCGATCCGGTGGACGTAGGCCTCCGGGGCGGACGGCACATTGAAGTTGATCACGTGGGTGAGCTGCTCCACGTCCAGGCCGCGGGCGGCCACGTCGGTGGCGACCAGCAGCTCCGTCGTGCCGGCTCGGAGCCTGCTCATCACCCGGTCGCGCTGGTCCTGGCTCAGGCCGCCGTGCAGCGCCTCGGCGCGGAAGCCGCGGCCGTTCAGGCTCTCGGTGACCTCCTCGACCTCCTCCCGGGTGCGGCAGAAGACGATCGCCGCGGTCGGCGCCTCCACGTCGAGCACCCGGCCCAGCGCGGCCGCCTTGTGCGGGCGGGTCACCAGGTAGGCGCTCTGCCGCACGGCAGGCAGCGCGTCGGCGGCCGGGGTCTCCCGCCGCATCGTGATCCGCAGCGGGTCGCGCAGGTGACGCCGGGCGATCGCGTCGATCCGCGGCGGCATGGTCGCCGAGAAGAGCACGGTCTGCCGCTCCTCGGGCGTCTCGGCGAGGATCGCCTCGATGTCCTCGGCGAAGCCCATGTCGAGCATCTCGTCGGCCTCGTCCAGCACGACCGTCCGGATCGCGTCGAGCTGCAGCGTCTCCCGCTCGATGTGGTCCAGGATCCGGCCCGGCGTGCCGACCACCACGTCCACCCCGCGCCGCAGCACCTGCAGCTGCCGGTGGATCGGCTGGCCGCCGTAGACCGGGAGGACCCGGACGTTCAGGTCCCGCCCGTACCGGTGCACCGCCTGGGACACCTGCTCGGCCAGCTCCCGGGTCGGCACCAGCACCAGCGCGACCGGGCCGTCGGACTCGCCCGCGGTCAGCCGCTGCAGCAGCGGCAGCGCGAACGCGGCCGTCTTGCCGGTCCCGGTAGCCGCCTGCCCCACCAGGTCATGCCCCGCCACCAGCGGCGCGATCGCCTCCCGCTGGATCGGGGTCGGCTCCTCATAACCGAGGTCGGTCAGCGCACGCAACAGCTCGGGCCGCAGCCCCAGCCCCACGAAGCCCGCATCGGTGCTGGTAGCAAGGTCTTCGTCCATGCCTTCAGGGTACGGATCCACCCCACCACCCCCTCATCCACCCCGAGTGAAGCCGCAGGAGTCCCGCTCTGACCGCGAACGAAACCTCAGGTTGGACCGATCAGGCCGGCGACTTGGTGGAGGTTCCACCAATCGGCCAGCTTGTGTTTGGCGAGGACACCGTCGATTCGAGTTAGGAGCAGCCAGTTGCCGTTGAGATCCAATACGACATCCTCGTGTCCAGATTTCACTGTTCTCTGCACTGCTGTCAGCATGGCGCTCAGTGCTCGGTCAACATCGGCCCCATTCGTCAACCGGAATGTCATTCGAACGTAAATGCTTGATTCCCACTCCCACATTCCATCGTCGGACTCGGCTTGAAGGTATCCATTTTCGCCGGCGCGGATGGTAACGCTGAATCCGGCTGTTTCGCGCAGATCCGCGAATAGGAGTCCTGGTTTCCCTCCTGGGTACTCGACCGGGCGGTCGGCGGGGTAAGGGAATGCGCGCTGGGCAATCTCCGCGACGGGAGTCGATCCGGCTATGGTGAATCGGTACTCTATCGCCACTTCTTCATCCTCCAGTTCATCCTCCAGCTTATTTGATCAAGGAAGGATCTGAATGATTTCTTCGTCCGGCGTCACGATCTTGACCTCCTTGAGGCCGGGAATGTCCCAATTGTGAAATTGGGGCGCGATCGATGACAAGTCGCCGCGCCACTCTTTCAGATCAATAATCACACGCTGCGTCTGTTCTCTTTGAACTTTGTCTTCAACATAGCTCCATGCATTTCGTGTGCTTGTCGCCGGGTTCGGTGAATAGCAGTCGAACACGCGGCCCTCGATTAAATAGTCCGGTTCTTTTCCTGGGTCTCCATGGTCGTCGTGGTTTTGGCGAGCTTGGGCTACCTCTTCCGAGCTGGGGTTCTGATGAGTCACATATCCTTTGGTGGCGAGAAGGTCGGCTATCGCATTCTCTCGGCCGATCGATCGGCGCCCTTCCTCGCCCTGTCCCGGCTCGATGATCGTCCGTTTCCCTGTAGGAACGCCATCTGACGGACCTGTGGGATGCGTCGTGGTCGGATCAACCGGATACCGGGCGTGGGAGGGGGCGCTCTTACCACGCGAACGTCCGCGCCCACCGGCATGTGCCGCGCCGTCCTGTCCCTTCGAAACGCTTCGCGGGCCAGGACGGTTTCCCGACGAGCCGCTGTGTCTTGTTTTATTCGGGCGCGCCATCGTTGGATCAACTGCCGACCAGGTGGGAGAGGTTGGTGAGGCTGGTGGTCAGGGCTGTCGTGTAGCCGGCGATTCGGGCGGCCCACTTGGCGACCGCTACCACGATCTGGGCGGCGATCGCCGGGATGGTGATGACTGCCATGGCTTCGAGGGACCAGACGATCACTCGGGCGACCAGGTCGGTGATCAGGTCGCGGACCACGTCCCTGGTGAACCTGACCAGGTTGCCGGCGGCCTCGGTGGCGGCGGCCATCGCGGAGGCGGTGCCGCTCAGGATGCCCAGCGCGGCCACGTTGTGGGACATCATCGACGCATAGGCCGCGGCTGCGGTGCCCTGCCAGTCCGGCAGGTCGCCGGTCATCGCGTGCCGCAGGTCGGAGGCGGCGTCGTCCAGGGACGTGGCGATGTTCTGCCAGGTCGCCGCGTGGGCGGTGACCTTCTCCGGCGCGCCGGTCAGCTCGTCGAGCATGTGACGAAGCGGCTCGAAATACTCCATGGCCCAGCCGAGCCCGTTGGCCAGCAACGAGCCGAACGGGTCGATCGCGACCGACGCCAGGCCGGCTCCGGTGGCAGCCCCGGTCAGGAGTCCGTCCACCCAGTCGCCGCCGCGGATGGTGGCCACCAGGTCCGCCATGTCCCCGATCGCCGTGGCCCCGACCGCGGAATCCGGTGCCTCCGGAGCGGCCACCAGCGAAGTGCCGGCCGCCTCGGGTGCCTCCGGAGCGGCCTCCAGCGAAGTACCGGCGGCCCCGGATGCCTCCGGAGCGGCGGCCAGCGAAGTGCTGGTGGACCCGGGTGCTCCCGGGGCGGCCGCCAGGGAAGTGGCGGCGGAGTCCGGCGGCTTCGGCGGGGCTCCAGGGAAAGTGGTAGCGAAGCCGGGTGACTCCCGAGCGGCGACCGGGGACGTCATGTTCGGCCGCCTGCGGTGCGGATGGTGGCGGCGGAGCGGTGGTCGGTCGACTCGTAGTCGGTGGCCGCGGACTCCAGGTCGTCGATCAGGAACTGGAGGTTCTCGGCGATGTAGTCGGTGAGCTCCTCCTGGCGGCGGTGGCGGGCGGCGAGGACGGCCGGGAGCCAGCTGCACAGCATGCCGAACGCCGCGTCGTCCCGCGTGATGGCGGAGCTGGCGGCTCGGACAGTGTCGAAACGGTCCTGGAAACCGCGCAGCCTGCCGGCGTGGCGACGCAGCTGGGTGGCGTCCACCAGGAGCTGCTCCGGCGGGATCACGGCCGGGCCGGGGCGGTGGCGCCGGACACCATGGCGCGGATGGCGGCCGAGTCGGCGCCGACCGTGTCGACGATGATGGCGACGGCACGGTCGGAGGCTCGGCGGCGGGCCTCGCTGATCGTGGCCATCACGGTCCGCGACAGCGTGTCCGGGTCGTGCAGCGCCAGGCGCGGGCCGAACCGCAGGTCCAGCAGCACCCCCTGGGCATCCACGGTGACCTCGACCAGGCGGCGAGGGTCGCTCATGGTCACCCGGAGGGTGGCCAGCCGGGCGCTCATCGTCCGCGTCCGGGTGACGAGTCTGTCGATGTCTCGCTGCCAGACGGCGATCCGGTCGAGCGCCATGCCCGGCTCCAGCAGGGGTTCCACGTTCGAGGCCATGCGAGGCTCCTTCAGTACGGCGATCGCGGCGCGCGTCGAAGGCGACGGCGACCGCGGAAGCGGGTCGGAAGCGACGGCTACCGCGGAAGCGGGTCGGAAGCGACGGCGACCGCGGAAGCGGGTCGGAAGCGACGGCGACCGCCGAGGCGGCTCCGAGGGCGACGGCGACCGCTGAGGCGGGTCCGAAAGCAGAGGGCGACCGCGAACGAGCACACCGAACGACGGCGGCGACCGCGGAAGCGGGTCCGAAAGGGGTCAGGCTGGCCGGCCGGAATCGACGCTAGGCGATCAGCGAACCCGCCGAGCGGAAAAATCCGTGCCTGTGGATAACTCAGCCGCAGCCGGGAAGCTGCTGCTTGGTCCAGCGCTGCAGGCCGGCCTGGTTGACCACCACGACCTCGTCCGCCTTCTTGCACAGGTCGGATCCGACGTCATCGAACACGGCGTCGAAGTAGTCCCGGCCGGCCGCATGCGGATAGCCCGCCGGCGCCTCCAGGTGGAGCCACACCACCCGGGCGCTGTTCGGCGGAGCGCTTTTCTGCAACTCGGCCAGCGCGCTGCGCACATTGGCCGCCACCGAATCGCTGCTCACCGATTTCGCCTGAATGGCAGACGGCGGTTTCCCCGGCGCGTGGACCAGCACGTCGGCCCGGTACTTCTTGCCGTCCAGCACCTCGACGCCGTCGAGCGCCACCCGCGCCGCCGGATCCTGCCGCAGCATCCCGGCGGCGATCTGCAACTGTCGTCGCGACCCGAGTTTCTCGTGCACCGGCGTGCCGGGCGCCCCGGTGTCGTACTCGAAGATCAGGTTCGGCAGTTTCGTGTAGAGGATCTCCGGGTTCTCCAGGCGGCCGGACCGGACCAGTTCACCGACCTCCGGCAGGGCGCGGTAGGTCACCGCGTTCTCCATCGCCTGGACCGCCTTGTCCGGGTCGAAACGGGCGGCCTTGCGCATCCCGTCCAGGGCCAGCAGCGCCGTCGGCATCTGGCTCGGATCCAGCCCGCTCAACAGCTCGGACCGGCCGACGACGATGCCGTCCTCCTGCAGCCGGCGCATCACTTTCAGGTTCGAGCCGTGCAGTTCCTTGCTGAAGACCTCGGCGCGATAGTCGGCGGAGACGTCCTGGTTGGTCGGCGCCGGGTTCGGGAAGCTCATCGTCGCGGTGGTCGCGCTCGCACCCGGCTGCACGATGCCCAGCGATCTCACCTCGGTCTGCGGCATTCCCGGCGACACCGAGGCGATCACCGACGCCTCACCGGACGCGTTTCCCTTGTTGGTCACCGTCACCGACCAGGTGCAGGTCGCTGTCCGGCAGGTGCTCGCGTTCACCACCACGTCGAATTTCGGCCGTTTCACCGCTGTTTTGTCCTCGGCCACGGTGTCGCCCGGGAACGGGGTGGCCTTGGCGTCGCCCGGCGGCGGATTGACCAGCACGCTCACATAGGGCGGGGTCGGCGGCGCCATGTCCGACGACTGGTATGTGAACGCGTTTCCCGGCTGCAGCGGCGCGATCGGGGCCCGCTCCTGGGTCGCCCCGCCGAACCACAGCAACCGGTGCGGCGCCGCGCGGGTGAACAGGAACGTCCAGCCGTCCCGGCGCAGGCCGACCACCGGCTGCCCGGCGACCGAGGTGACGTCCGGGGCCGACGCCCCGTCGTTGCGCACCCAGTCGATCATGCCGGCCAGCGAATCGGGTTCCAGCGCGGCTGCTTCGATGGGGAAGGCGAGCGCTTCCGGGCGTACCCAAAGGCCTTTCAGAGCCCCGACCCGGGCGGCGTCGCGACGCGCCCACCAAGCCTCGTCCCCGCGGACCGCCGTGTCCTCGCCGGAGGCGAGATAGTCCGCTTTTCCGCCACCGGCGTCGGTCAATGTGCCGTGCGCGGTCCCGCCGGCCGTGACCGTCAGATCACCGGTGACGTCGACGCCGGTCTGGTCGAAGAAACTCACCTTGAGCGACGCCGCCTTCTGGCCGCGCAGAGCGGTCGCGGCCTGCGCCGCGGCGTCCATCGCGCTCGGCGATCCGGCCGGCCGGGTGCGCAGATAGACCAGGCCGCCGCCAGCGGCCAGGGCCAGCAACAACGCGATGCCGATCCACAGGAAAGCTCGCCGCGGCGCGTCCGGCGCCGCTTCCCGCACAAATTCCGGCTGGGGTACGGGCAACGCCGGCGCCGGCGCGGGAACAACCATCTGCGGTACGGGCGGCGGCGGGCCGGGCGGCGATTCCCAGGCCCCGGGCGGCGGCGCCGGAGCCGGCGGATGCTCGGGCGCGCGCTCCCGTGGAGAAACAGTTTCCGAGCGCTGCCGCGGAATGGACGGACGCTGCCCGGGAATGGGCGGCGCCTGCGGGGAAGTGAAAGCACGCTGCCCCGAAGTGAGCGGCGCCTGCGGGGGAGTGAAAGCAGGCTGCCCCGAAAGCGGCGGCGCCTCGGGGGGACCGGACTGGCGCTGCCGGGAAACTGGCGGCGGCTCCGGGGGACTGGTCGGTCGCTGCCGGTGAGCCGGCGGGGCCTCGAAGGGAGCGCCGGCGAACGGCGGCCGGCGCGGCGGAGAAGGCGAAGCCGGTGGCGGGGTGACGGGCTGGGTCGCAGCCGGCGGCGGGGCGAAAGGCGGCGGGGTGACGGGCTGGGTCGCAGCCGGCGGCGGGGCGAAAGGCGGCGGGGTGACGGGCTGGGTCGCCGCCGGTGGCGGGGCGAAAGGCGGCGGCGTGACGGGCTGGGTCGCCGCCGGTGGCCGGGCGGAAGGCGGCGGGGTGATGGGCCGGCCGGCGGCCGGCGGCGAGGTGGCGGGCCCGGCGGCGGGCGGCGGGCGGAACACCGGCGGATCGCGCGGCGGCGGAGTGACCAGCGGCGTCACCGGCCGCGGAGCCTGCGGCGGCGGCGTGATCGGCGCCGGAGCCTGCGGGGGAGGGGTCAACGGTTCGGGGCGGCGCGGCGCCGGGGCGACGGGCTCGGGCCGGCGAGGCGGCGGAGCACTCGGATCCGGGCTGCGCGGCGGCGGCGTGCTGGGTTTCGGCGCTCTCGGCGGAGCGCCGGCGGCCCACGGATTGGCCAGGCGGGACGTCGTGCCCCGGGGCGGATCAGCAGTAGCGGGCCAGGGCTCAGCAGGAGCGGGCCCCGGCCCCGGAGAAACGGGCCGGCCGGGCACCGAGGACGAGCCGGGCGGCGCCACCGAACCGGGTGAAGCGGGCGCCGCATGCCAAGCCGACGACGGCGGCGGAACGGGCGGAGCGGACGACAAGGGCGGAGCGGCAGACGGCGGCGGAGCGGCCGGCGGGGGCGGGTCCGGCGGGCGGCCCGGCACGGTGCTCTTCCGATGCTTGCCCGACGACCGGATCACCCGGGTGCCGGACGGAGCGGGCGGCGACGGCTGCGGAGACGGCTCGGGCGGATCGGCCGACGACGGCGCCGGCTCGCCCTTGCGAGGCGGCGGCGTGTCCCACGGCCCCGGGCTGCGTGCCCGCTCCGCGTCGTCGCGCTCCGGATCCATCCAAACCTCCCCTCCGTGACCGGACGGGACGATATTAGTGACGACGACCGACAACCGCCCAGCGATTCACTTTTCTGGCACGTTCGACAAGCCGTGCGGGGTCGCCCGAGCCGGGTTAGGGTCTCTTCCCATGGGCGTCCGCACCTGGATCGAGGGCTGGCCGGTCTACCGGCAGCTCACCGGCACCGACCCGCTGGGTCGCGGTGCCGCGGCCCAGAGCGACCGCTCGCGCGCGCTGACCGCCCGCACCGAGACCGCCGACTCGATGGCCCGCTCGGTCTGCCCCTATTGCGCGGTCGGCTGCGGCCAGCGGATCTATGTGAAGGACGGCGAGGTCACCCAGATCGAGGGCGACCCGGACAGCCCGATCTCGAAGGGCCGCCTGTGCCCGAAAGGCTCGGCCAGCAAGAGCCTGGTGACCAGCGACCGCCGGCAGCGGACCGTGCTCTACCGGCGGCCCTACGGCACCGACTGGGAGGAGCTCGACCTGGACACCGCGATGGACATGATCGCGGACCGGGTGCTCAAGGCGCGTGCCGACACCTGGGAGGACACCGACGACGAGGGCCGTCCGCTGAACCGGACGATGGGCATCTCCAGCCTCGGCGGCGCCACCCTGGACAACGAAGAGAACTACCTGATCAAGAAGCTGTTCACCGCGATGGGCGCGTTGCAGATCGAGAACCAGGCGCGCATTTGACACTCCGCCACCGTCCCCGGTCTGGGGACCAGCTTCGGCCGTGGCGGGGCCACCGGATTCCTCCAGGATCTGGCTAACGCCGACTGCATCATCATCCAGGGCTCCAACATGGCGGAGGCCCACCCGGTGGGTTTCCAGTACGTCGTGGAGGCGAAGAACCGCGGCGCCAAGGTGATCCACATCGACCCGCGGTTCACCCGGACCAGCGCGCTCGCGCACTCGTTCGTGCCGCTGCGGGCCGGCGCCGACATCGCCTTCCTGGGTGGGGTGATCAACTACATCCTCAGCAACGAGAAGGACTTCCGGGAGTACGTCGTGGCGTACACCAACGCGTCCATGATCGTCAGCGAGGAGTTCCAGGACACCGAGGACCTGGACGGGCTGTTCTCCGGCTACGACCCGGAGACCCGGTCGTACCACCAGGGCAGCTGGGCCTACCGCGGCCAGGGCGAGGACGACTCGGTCCAGGACCACGGCGAGTCGCACGTCGACCGGGAGACCGCCTCCGGCCTGGAGCAGGAGTCGCACGGCCCGCCGGTGCCCGCCGACGTGCCCCGTGACCCCACGCTGCGGGATCCGCGCTGCGTCTACCAGATCCTCAAGCGGCACTACGCCCGCTACACCCCGGAGATGGTGGAGCGGGTCTGCGGCGTGCCGCCGGAGAAGTTCCTCGAGGTGTGCGAGGCGTGGACGGCGAACTCCGGCCGGGAGCGGACCACCGCGCTGGTCTACTCGGTCGGCTGGACCCAGCACAGCGTCGGCGTGCAGTACATCCGCACCGGCGCGATCATCCAGCTGCTGCTCGGCAACATGGGCCGGCCCGGCGGCGGGGTGATGGCGCTGCGCGGGCACGCCAGCATCCAGGGCTCCACCGACATCCCGACCCTGTTCAACCTGCTCCCCGGCTACCTGCCGATGCCGCACCACCGGCAGCACGAGACGTTCCGGCAGTGGGTGGACGCGATCCGGCACCCGGAGCAGAAGGGCTTCTGGGCCGAGGCCGAGGCGTACGCGGTCAGTCTGTTGAAGGCCTACTGGGGTGACGCCGCGACCGCGGAGAACGACTGGGGCTTCGGCTGGCTGCCCCGGCTCACCGGCGATCACGGTACGTACCAGCAGGTGCTCGACATGATCGACGGCAAGATCAAGGGGTACTTCCTGCTCGGCCAGAACCCGGCGGTCGGCTCCGCGCACGGCCGCGCGCAGCGGCTCGGCATGGCGAACCTGGACTGGCTGGTGGTCCGCGACCTCTTCATGATCGAGTCGGCGACGTTCTGGAAGGACAGCCCGGAGATCGCCACCGGGGAGATCGTCCCGGAGGAGTGCCGGACCGAGGTGTTCTTCCTGCCGGCCGCCTCGCACGCCGAGAAGGAGGGCACCTTCACCCAGACCCAGCGGCTGCTGCAGTGGCGGGAGAAAGCCCTGGACCCGCCGGGCGACTGCCGCTCCGAGCTGTGGTTCTTCCACCACCTCGGCCGGATCATCCGGGAGAGGCTGGCGGATTCCCCGCTGCCCCGCGACCAGGCCTTGCTCAAGCTGAAGTGGGACTACGACCCGGACGACGGCGAAAGCGTGCTCAAGGAGATCAACGGCTATCAGGTGGCCACCGGCGAGCCGCTGCCGAACTTCACCGCGCTCAAGGCCGACGGGTCGACCGCTTGCGGATGCTGGATCTACTCCGGCGTCTTCAAGGACGGGGTGAACCAGGCCGCCCGCCGCAAGCCCGGCTCGGAGCAGAACTGGGTGGCCGCCGAGTGGGGCTGGGCGTGGCCGTCGGACCGCCGCACGCTCTACAACCGGGCGTCCGCCGACCCGCAGGGCCGGCCCTGGTCGGAGCGGAAGAAGTACGTCTGGTGGGACGCCGAGGCCGGCGAGTGGACCGGTTACGACGTGCCGGACTTCGAGAAGACCAAGGCGCCGGACTACCGCCCGCCGGAGGGCGCCAGCGGCGTCGCGGCGATCGCCGGTGACGACGCGTTCATCATGCAGGGCGACGGGAAGGGCTGGCTCTACGCCCCGGCCGGCCTGGTCGATGGCCCGATGCCGACGCACTACGAGCCGGCCGAGTCGGCGGCGCGCAACCCGCTCTACGGTCAGCAGGCCAACCCGACCCGCAAGGTCTACGACCGGCCGGACAACCCGGCGAACCCGATCTCCGACGTGTATCCGTACGTGTTCAGCACCAGCCGGCTGACCGAGCACCACACCGCCGGCGGGATGAGCCGGCAGCTGGCGTACTTGTCCGAGCTGCAGCCGGAGATGTTCGTCGAGGTGTCCCCGGCGCTGGCCGCCGAGCGCGGGCTCACCCACCTGGGCTGGGCGCACATCGTCACCGCGCGCGCCGCGATCGAGGCGAAGGTGCTGGTCACCGACCGGCTCCGGCCGCTGCGGATCGAGGGCCGGCGGATCCACCAGATCTGGATGCCCTACCACTGGGGCAGCTCCGGGCTGGTCACCGGCGACTCGGCGAACGACCTGATCGGGATCACCCTGGACCCGAACGTGCTGATCCAGGAGAGCAAGGTCGGCACCTGCGACATCCAGCCGGGGCGCCGGCCGGTGGGGCCGGACCTGCTGGCGTACGTCGAAAGTTACCGTCGCCGGGCGAAGGAGCGCTGAGTGGGAGAGAACAGCCTCTACGGTCCGCTCGACCCGGCGCCGGACGCCGGGTACCTCGACGCGCCGCCGCGGATGGGTTTCTTCACCGACACCAGCGTGTGCATCGGCTGCAAAGCCTGCGAGGTCGCCTGCAAGGAGTGGAACGCGATCCCGGACGACGGGTTCGACCTGCTCGGACACTCCTATGACAACACCGGCGGCCTGTCCGCGAACTCCTGGCGGCACGTGGCGTTCATCGAGCAGCCCGCGGTGGACGCGCTGGCCACCGCCGAGGCGGGCGACGACTTCCGCTGGCTGATGGCGTCGAACGTGTGCAAGCACTGCACCCACGCCGGCTGCCTGGACGTCTGCCCGACCGGGTCGCTGTTCCGCACCGAGTTCGGCACCGTCGTGGTCCAGGAGGACATCTGCAACGGCTGCGGCTACTGCATTCCGGCCTGCCCGTACGGCGTGATCGACCAGCGCAAGGACGACGGCCGGGCGTGGAAGTGCACGATGTGCTACGACCGGATCGGCGACGGCCTGACTCCGGCCTGCGCGAAGGCCTGCCCGACCCAGTCCATCCAGTACGGCGAGCTGGACGAGCTGCGCGAGCGGGCCGGGCACCGGGTGGCGGCACTGCACGAGCAGGGCGTCGCGAAAGCCCGCCTCTACGGGCACGACCCGGCGGACGGGGTCGGCGGGGACGGCGCGTTCTTCCTGCTGCTCGACGAGCCCGAGGTCTACGGCCTGCCGCCGGACCCGATCGTGCCCACCCGGGACCTGCCGGAGATGTGGAAACGCGCCGGCTGGGCCGGGCTCGCGATGGTCGCCGCCGTGGCGGTGTCGTTCCTGGGAGGGAAGTCGTGACCGATTCCTATTACGGGCGGCCGATCGTGCGGCCGGCCGTCTGGCGGCACGACATCGCGGCCTACCTGTTCACCGGCGGGCTGGCCGCCGGGTCGGCGCTGCTGGCCGCGGGCGGCGACGCCACCGGCCGCCCGGCGCTGCGGCGCGCCGGCCGGCTGACCGCCCTCGGCGCGCTCGGCGCCAGCACGTACTTCCTGATCAACGACCTGGGCCGGCCGGAACGTTTCCACCACATGCTCCGGGTCGCCAAGCCCACCTCGCCGATGTCGGTCGGCACCTGGATCCTCAGCGCCTTCGGCGCGGCCGCCGGCGCCTCCGCCGCCGCCGAGGTGGCGCCGCGCATCCCGGGGTTGCGGCCGCTCGGCCGGGCCGGTCAGTACGGCGCGGCCGCCCTCGCCCCGGCCCTGGCCACCTACACCGCGGTGCTGCTCGCCGACACCGCCACGCCGAGCTGGCACGAGGCGTACCGGGAACTGCCGGTGATCTTCGCGGGCAGCGCGCTGGCCAGCGGCGCCGGGGTGGGGCTGCTCGCCGCGCCGGTGGCGCAGGCCGGGCCGGCCCGGCGGATGGCGGTGCTCGGCGCGGCGCTCGAGCTCTACGGCGCGCACCGGGTCGAGACCAGCAAGGGCATGTTGAGCGAACCGTACGCGCAGGGCCGGCCCGGCCGGCTGCTGCGGGCCGGCCGGGCGCTCACCGCGGCCGGGGTGGCCGGGGCGGTGCTCGGCCGCCGCAGCCGGGTGGTCTCCGCGCTGTCCGGCCTGTCGCTGCTCGCCGCGTCGGTGGCCACCCGGTTCGGGATCTTCGAGGGTGGCGTGGCGTCGGCGCGCGACCCGAAATACACCGTGGTCCCGCAGCGGGAGCGGCTTAACCGCCATTCCGGGAAAATCGCGTAAAGCTCGCTCTGAGCTGCATTTCTCCGGGGATACCCGGCGGGAAACTCCCTAGCGGCGGTTCGGTACGCTGCGGTTCTGGTCGATGGATTGCCCGTCGGCGACGGGGAGGCAGGGGCGTGGCGGATCGATGTTGTCGCGTCGAACGACATTGATCATTCTCAACATGTGGATGTTGTCTTGAATGTGACCATTCGCGCCTGTTGATCTTCTAACCCGTAGAACATTGTCCGCACGCCTTCAGCTCGGGGGACCACCATGACCCAGCCGCAGTCGGGATGGCAGCCGCCGCAGCCGCCGTCCGGTGACGGGCAGCCGCCTCAGGTGCCGCATCAGCCGCAGCCCCAGTCGGCATCCGCCCAGGAGCCGCCGACCACACCGATGCCGTCCGGCGACAAGGCCGAGCCGGCGACCACCCCGTTGCCGGCGGGTGGCCGGGCCGAGCCGGTTGACAAGACCGAGCCGGCTGAGCAGGCCGAGCCGGTCGTCAAGTCCGAGCCGGTCGTCAAGCCCGAGCCGGTCGTCACGGCCGAGCCGGCTGACAAGGCCGAGCCGCCGACCACGCCGATGCCGGCGGGCGAGAAGATCGAGCCGACTCCGGCCGCGGACCCGCACGCCGAGCCGCCGACCACCGCCTTCCCGCCCCCGCCGGCCTGGACCCAGCAGCCGCCCACCCCGGAGCAGGGCTGGCCCCAGCAGGCCCAGCCGGGCTGGCAGGCCCCGCAGCAGCCGGCTCCGCAGCAGCCGGGCTGGCCCGCCCCGCAACAGCCCGCCCCGCAGCAGCCGGGCTGGCCGCAGCCGCCGCAGCAGGCCCAGCCGGGCTGGCCGCAGCAGCCCGCGCAGCCACAGCCGGGCTGGCCCCAGCAGCCGCCACCGCCCCAGCAGCCGCAGCAGGGCTGGCCGCCGCAGCAGGGCTGGCCGCAGCCGCCCCAGCAGGCCCAGCCGGGCTGGCCCCAGCAGCCGCAGCAGCCGCAGCCCGGGTGGCCGCAGCAGCCGCAGCAGGGCTGGCAGGCCCCGGCGCCGGTGGCCCCGGCCCCGCCGCGAGAGCCGAAGAAGGCCGACCGGATCGCGGTCGCGCTGGCCAACGCGTCGTTCCTCAGCATCGGCTACTTCATGATGCGCCGCGCCGGCCTGGGCCTGCTCACCCTGCTGGTCAGCTTCATCCTGCTGTTCTTCGTGGTGCCGTCGGTGCACACCGTGCTGATCGAGATCGTCGCGGTGCTCTGGTGGATCGCGATGATCGTGCACGGCTGGTTCCTGGCCAAGGGCCCGGTCGAGCCGGCCGTCAAGCTCCGCCAGCGGATCGTCGGCGGCGCGGCCGCCGCGGTCGTGCTGCTGCTCCTCGGCCTGCTGCGGGTGCAGGCCGGCGGCATCGGCCAGGCGGTCACCGACGCCAAGGCCAGCGGCGACTGCAAGCACGCCGTGGAGAACCTGGACAAGGTGTGGCTCGGTCTGCGGATGGCGGACGCCCCGCTCGCGGCCGAGGGCGACGACACGGTGAAGGCCTGCCGGCAGCTCACCGAGGCCGGCGAGAAACTCAGCACCGGCGTCACCGAGGCCGACGTCACCGAGCTGAACAACGGCTTCGGCCAGATCACCACGGTGCTGGCCACGCTGCCCGGGCACGAGAAGATGGCCGACGCGGTCGTCGACAAGTTCATGACCCAGCTGCCGGCCAAGGACGCCTGCGACACGGTCGCCATCACCGAGTGGCTGGCCGAGCGGCCCAAGGCGAACAACACCCTGGACCGCACCGCCGACCTGGTCGCCCAGCACGAGCCGACCGCGCTGCTCGGCTGCGCCGACTCCTACATGGCGGCCAGCGAGTGGGTCGACGCCCGCGGCCGGTACCAGCGGTTGCTCACCAAGTACCCGACCGACGCCGGCAAGGCGCGGGCGGAGGCCGGGATCGCCAAGGCCAACCTGGAGATCGAGCTGAAGACGGTCAAGGAGCGGCTGGCCACCGGCAGTGGCAGCAGCCTCCCGACGTACTGCGGAAATCCGGCGAAGTACAGCGCCGCCAAGCCGTACGGCAAGGGCACCAACCGGGCGCTGTTCTTCGGCAACTCCGGCCAGTCGAACACGCTGCCGAAGGGCTGGGCGGGCACCGACCCGACCAACGCCTCGCTGGTGGTCTGCATCGGCCCGGACACCCAGGGCGCCTCGGTGCAGACCTGCAGCTACCGCAGCAACTTCGGGTCCGGCCCGAGCTACAAGGTGACCTTCCACAAGGTCAAGGTGGCGGTGAAGGGCATCGAGATCCGGACCGGCCGGGTGGTCTTCAACAAGACCATGCAGTTCGGCGGGTCCAGCTGCCCGTCGACGGTGCGCTACCAGACGACGTTCGGCTCCGACCTCGGGCCGCCGCGCCACATGGACGTCGACGTGAAGGCGGCCGACGTGCGGGCCGAGTTCCAGAAGCTGATCGTCAAGTAATCGCGTGACGGGAGCGCCACCCGGCCGGGCAGGATGGCCGGGTGGCGCTTTCCCTTTGCACCGACCTGTCCGCCGCCGGCTGGCTGATCGACGACGACCAGCCGTGGGGCCGGCTGCTCACCCTCGGCCCGGCCGGTTTTGCGGCCCACGCCCGGCTGCGGTTCATCCCCGACCCGGCCTACCCGGGTCAGCACGAGGCGGACGTGCCCGCCGTCGAGACGCCGCCCGAGATCGATCAGGTGCGTACCGTGCTGGCCACGCTGGCCCGGCACACCGGCACCCCGGACGACTGCTATGTCTGCGTCTGGGACGGCTGGGGCACCGAGCTGGCCGCCCCCAAGGTCGTCGTGCCGGGCCGTGCCTACTACCTGTTCCGCGGCGCGCTGTCCGACCTCGATCAGTGGGATGACGCGCTGCCCGACCCGGCGTTCGTCTGGCCGGCCGACCGCGCCTGGTGCCTCGCTGACGACGTCGACCCGCATTGGGCCGGCATCGGCGGCAGCGAGGCGGCGATCGCCGACGTGCTCGCCACCCCTGGCGTCGACACCGTCCGGACCACCCCCGACGAGCCGGTTCCGGCCTATCGCTGACCGATACAGATCAAGACCGGTTTTCGGTACGGGGTGAGCGCTCACCCCGTACCGACAAGTGGTCCTCAGCGGATCGTGAGGGTGCGGCCCTCCTGTGCCGGGAGCAGCTCGCCGATGATCGGATAGCCCGGGACCTCGCCGGCGATCAGCAGGCCGCCGGACGTCTGCGCGTCGGCGAGCAGCAGCAACTCGTCCTCGTGGAGCGTGCCGAGGTCGGCGTGCGGGCGGACCCAGTCCAGGTTGCGCCGGCTGCCGCCGCTGACGAAGCCGTCGGCGAGCGCCTTCCGCGCATCCTCCAGGTAGGGCACCGCGGCCGCGTCGACACGGGCGGTCACGCCGCTGGCCCGGGCCAGCTTGTGCAGATGGCCGAGAAGCCCGAAACCGGTCACGTCGGTGGCGCACGTCGCGCCGGCCGCCAGCGCGGCGGCCGAGGCGTCCCGGTTCAGCTCGGTCATCGCGGCGACGGCCTGCGGGAACACCTCGCCGGTCCGCTTGTGCCGGGAGTTCAGCACGCCGATGCCGAGCGGCTTGGTCAGGGTGAGCGGCAGGCCGGGGCGGCCGGCGTCGTTGCGCATCAGCCGGGCCGGGTCGGCGACGCCGGTGACCGCCATGCCGTACTTCGGCTCCGGATCGTCGACGCTGTGCCCGCCGGCCACGTGACAGCCGGCCGCGCGGGCCACCTCCAGGCCGCCGCGCAGCACCTCGGCGGCCAGCTCCATCGGCAGCACGTCGCGCGGCCAGCCGAGCAGGTTCACCGCGACGACCGGGGTGCCGCCCATCGCGTACACGTCGGAGAGCGCGTTGGCGGCGGCGATCCGGCCCCAGTCGTAGGCGTCGTCGACGACCGGCGTGAAGAAGTCGGCGGTGGCGACCAGGGCGGTGCCGCCGGTGATCCGCACGACCGCGGCGTCGTCCCCGCCGTCCAAGCCGACCAGCAGCTCGGCGTTGGCGACCGGCGGTGCGGCGCCGCCGGTCGGCGACGGGCCGGTCAGTCCGGAGACGATCTGCTCCAGCTCGCCCGGCGGGATCTTGCAGGCACAGCCGCCACCGTGCGCGTACTGCGTCAACCGGATGCTCATCCAGGCACTGTCGCACATGTCGCAGGTGGCGCAATCCGGACGATCGGTTACGGTGATCACGGAGGCGTTCAGGCGGCTGGTGCTCCTCGCGGTCTTCAACACCGACGTGACCCGGTATCCGGGTCAGGCGGGTTCGATTCCCGTCCGCCTCCGCCAGCACGGTGGCTTGCGCGAGCCGGCACGGGAGGTCGAGGTGGATCGGCGGCGGGAGGTTCCGCGGACCGACGCGGTGCTGGCCGATCCCCGGCTGCAGGCGGCCGCCGAGCGGCTCGGGCGCGACCCGGTCAAGGCCGCCGTCCGTGTCGCGCAGCAGCAGGTGCGCACCGGCGAACTGGCGCCGGCCGAGGTCGCGGACGCGGCCGTGGCGGCGCTGCCGGCGACCGCCGGCGGGCTGCGGCCGGTGCTCAACGCGACCGGCGTCGTCCTGCACACCAACCTCGGGCGGGCCGCGCTTTCATCCGCAGCGGTCGATGCGATGGTGGCCGCGAGCGGGCACACCGACGTCGAACTCGACCTGGACACCGGCAAACGCGCCCGCCGCGGCCGGACCGCGCTGGCCGCCCTGGCCGCCGCGGTCCCGCGCGCCGAAGCGGTGCACGTGGTCAACAACGGCGCCGCCGCCCTGGTGCTGGCCGCCACCGCGCTCGCCGCCGGCCGCGAGATCATCGTCAGCCGCGGCGAGATGGTGGAGATCGGCGACGGCTTCCGGCTGCCCGACCTGCTGGAATCGACCGGGGCACGACTGCGCGAGGTGGGCACCACCAACCGCACGTCGCCCGCCGACTACGCGGCGGTGGTCGGCCCGGCGACCGGCTTCATCCTCAAGGTGCACCCGTCGAACTTCGTGGTCCGCGGCTTCACCAGCGCCGCGGAGATCCCGCAGCTGACCGGCCTCGGCGTGCCGGTCGTCGCGGACATCGGCTCCGGCCTGCTGGCGCCGGACCCGCTGCTGCCCGGCGAGCCGGACGCGGCCTCGACCCTGCGCGCCGGGGCCGACCTGGTCATCGCGAGCGGCGACAAGCTGCTCGGCGGCCCCCAGGCCGGCCTCCTGCTGGGGACGTCAGCCCTGGTCGAGCGACTGCGGCGGCATCCGCTGGCCCGGGCGCTGCGGGTCGACAAGCTCACCCTCGCGGCGCTGCAGGCCACCGTGGCCGGCCCGGTGCCGCCGACCTGGCAGGCGCTCCGCTACGACCTCGACGAGCTGCGCGACCGCACCACCCGGCTGTGCCGGCGCCTCGGCCTCGCCGGGGCCGAGGTGATCCCGTCGGTCGCGGTCGTCGGCGGCGGGGGCGCCCCGGAACTCCAGCTCCCGTCGTGGTCACTGTCGCTGCCTTCGACGTACGCCGAACCGCTCCGCCACGCGGACCCGCCCGTCGTCGGCCGGGTCGACCAGGGCCGGCTGCTGCTCGACCTGCGCTGCGTGCCACCGTCCGCGGACGAGCCGCTGCTCCGCGCGATCCTGGCCGCCGGGCGCTGACCGTGCACGTGCTGGCCACCGCGGGACACGTCGACCACGGGAAGTCGACGCTGGTCCGGCTGCTGACCGGGATGGAGCCGGACCGGTGGGCCGAGGAACGGCGCCGGGGGATGACCATCGACCTCGGGTTCGCCTGGACGCGGCTGGACTCGGGGGAGACGGTCGCGTTCGTCGACGTGCCGGGCCACGAGCGGTTCGTGCCGAACATGCTGGCCGGGGTGGGACCGGTGCCGGCCGCGATGATCGTGGTGGCGGCCGACGAGGGCTGGAAGCCGCAGTCCGCCGAGCACCTGGCCGCGCTGGACGCGCTCGGCGTGCGGCACGGGCTGCTGGTGGTGACCCGGATCGACCTGGCCGATCCGGCGGCGGCCACCGCGGCGGCGCTGGCCGAGATCGAGCGGACCTCGCTCGGGCCGGTCCCGGCGGTGGCGGTCAGCGGGGTGACCGGCGCCGGGCTCGACGAGCTGCGGGCGGCGCTGGACCGCCTGGTCGCCGGGCTGCCGGCGGCGGATCCGGACGCGGCGGTGCGGCTCTGGATCGACCGGGCGTTCACCGTCCGGGGCGCGGGGACGGTGGTCACCGGGACGCTCGGGGCGGGATCTTTGCGTACGGGGCAGGAACTGGACCTGGCCGGGACCGGCCGGAGTGTCCGGGTGCGGGGGCTGCAGAGCCTCGGCGAGCCGGTCGACCGGGTGGAGGCCGTCGCTCGGGTCGCGGTCAACCTCCGCGGGGTGGACAAGGACCTGGTCGGGCGCGGGGCGGCGCTGCTGACGCCGGGGCGGTTCCGGCTCACCGAGCTGGTCGACGTCCGGGTGCACGGCGACCCGGTGGCGTCGCTGCCGGAGACGATGATGCTGCACGTCGGGGCGGCGGCGGTGCCGGTGCGGGTGCGGCCGCTGGGCGTCGACACCGCGCGGCTGCGGCTGGGCCGGGCGCTGCCGCTGCGGATCGGTGACCGGGCGCTGCTGCGGGATCCGGGGCGGCACCACGTGGCCGGTGGGGTGACCGTGCTCGACGTCGCGCCGCCCAGCTTGAAGCGGCGGGGTGCCGGCGCGGCCCGGGCGATCGAGCTGGCCGGGATGGACGGCACCGCCGATCTCGCGGGTGAGCTGCGCCGACGCCGGTTGATCCACCGCGACGACCTGCTCCGCATGGGCTTCGCCGACCCTGCGGCCGGTCCTGCTGCGGCGCCCGGCTCTGCTGCGGCGGCCTGCCTTACTGCGGCGGACCCTGCGGCGGTGGACCCTGCGACCGGCCCTGCGGCGGCGGACCCCGCGACCGGCCCTGCGGCGGCAGACCCCGCGGCGGCCCACCCCTCGGCGGCCCACCCCGCGGCGGCCCACCCAGAGGCGGCCGGCCCCGCTGCGGGCCCGTCGTCGGCTGGGGCGATGCCGGTGGTGGGTGACTGGTTTGTGGATCCGGAGCATTGGGCTTCGCTCGGTGTGCGCCTCGCCGACATCGTGAACCGCTATATGGCGAAAAATCCGTTGGAAGCGGGCATGCCCGTGGAGGCGCTGCGGCAAGAACTGGGGCTGCCGGAGCGGAGCCTGGTGGAGGCACTCGTCACCCGAGCCGGAGAGTCCCGGACGGCGGCCGGGCCCGGGACCGATGTGGCCGCGTCAGGGATTGCTGCGGTCGGGCCCGGTTCCGGTGTGGCCGGGTCGGGGACTGCTGCGGTCGGGCCGGGTGCCGGTATGGCCGGGTCGGAGACTGCTGCGGTCGGGCCGGGTGCCGGTATGGCCGCGTCAGGGACTGCTGCGGTCCGGTCCGGTGCCGGTGTGGCCCGGTCCGGGAACGGTGTGGCCGTGTCGGGAACTCCCGCGGTCGGGTCCGGTGCCGGTGTGGCCGGGTCCGGGAGTGGGGCGGTCGATTCCGGGAGCGGGACGGCCGGGGAGCCGCTGACCGTGCGTGGCGGGCGGGTCGGGCCGCGGCGGTCCGGGGCGCCCGGTGAGCTGGTGGAGGCGGTGCGGCGGGCGTTCGATCCGGAGCAGCCGTTCGTGGCGCCGGAGACCTACCGGCTCGCCGAGCTGGGGCTGGGCGCCCGCCAGCTGGGCGCCGCGGTCCGGCTCGGGCTGATCGTGCAGCTCGCGCCGAACGTGGTGCTGCCCACCGGCGCCCCGGCCCGGGCCGCCGAGATCCTGGCTGCCGGACCGCAGCCGTTCACGCTGAGCCAGGCGCGGCAGGCGCTGAACACCAGCCGCCGGGTCGCGGTGCCGCTGCTGGAGCTGCTCGACCGGACCGGGCTGACGCGGCGGGGGCCGGACGACCGCCGTACCGTCAAGCGTCCTTGATCTTGTCGGCCCGGCCCCGGGCGGCCTCGACGGTGTAGCGGGTCCCGGCCTCGGAGAGCTTGTCCAGAGCGGCGGTGACCAGGTCGATCCCGAGCACGTCGGCCAGCCGCACCAGGTAGACGGTGACGTCGCCGATCTCGGCCCGGACCCGCGGCCCGAGCTCCGGGTCGGCCATCACCGCCGCGGACTGCTCCGGGGTCAGCCACTGCAGCTCGGCGAGCAGCTCGCCGACCTCGCCGGCCAGGGCCATCGCCAGGTTCTTCGGGGTGTGGAACTGCTCCCAGTCCCGCTCACGGGCGAAGGCGCGCACCCGCTCGGTCAGTTCCTCGACGCTCGACACGACCGACGATCGTAGTCGCCGGCCGGCCGCCGAGCAGAGCCGCGACGTCGTTGTCAGCGGCTCTGAGCGCGAGCGGCCTCGCGGCGACGGCTGGCGGACCGTCGCCGGGTGGCCGGGATCAGGCGGTTGCCGGGGTCTTGCGCAGGGCGCTGCTCTTCAGCTGCTCGAACTCGGCGGCGCTGATGGTGCCCGCGTCGAGCAGCTCCTTGGCGGCCGCGATCTCGCTGGCCGGGCCGGCGTGCTGGGCCGGGGCCGGCGTGGCCACCTGGCGGATGTAGGCCTCCTGGCGCTTCTGCGCGTCCACCGCGGACTGCATCGAGCGCTCGGTCATGCCGTTGCCGCGGGCGATCAGGTAGACCAGCATCGCGATGACCGGCAGGAAGATCAGGAAGAGGGTCCAGAGGGTCTTTCCCAAGCCGCCCAGGTCCTTGCTCCGGAACAGGTCGCCGAAGATCCAGAAGAGGCACATGAACCAGGCCAGGAAGATGAAGAACTCCAGTGTTGCCAGCAGGAACGATCCGTTGTCATCGAACATGGACACAGTGCACCGCTCGACCCTCACCCTCTACCTCATCCGCAACGGACCATTTCTGCTCCGGGCGTTGCCCGGGGTACGCCGCCGGGCGCGGAACCGGCCCGCGGCCGGCGGCGTACCGGAAAACCCGTGCTGGTTGCCGTAAGCGGGCCGGGGCTGCCGGACACTTCCCCGGTGTGAGCCGAGAAAGAGAGCAGGCGTTCACCCGGGTCTGGCGGGACAACGCCACGCGGGTGCTGGCGTACGCGCTGCGCCACGTCGACCGGGACGTCGCGCAGGACATCGTCGCCGACACGTTCCTGGTCGCCTGGCGGCGCTTCGCCGACCTGCCCGCCGAACCGCTGCCCTGGCTGCTGGTGGTGGCCCGCAAGACGATCGCCAACCACCGGCGTTCCGACGACCGGCGGGCGCGCCTGCGGGCCGAGGTGGAGCGGCTGCGTCACCTGGCCGAGCCGGCGCCGGCCGCCGACCTGGCCGCGGTCGAGCGGGCCGAGGTGCTGGCCGCGCTGGCCCGGCTGACCCCGCGGGAACGGGAGGCGTTGCTGCTGGTGGCGTGGGACGGGCTGGAGCCGGCGGACGCGGCCCGGGTGGCCGGGTGCGGGCGGGCGGCGTTCCACGTCCGGTTGTTCCGCGCCCGGCGGAAGCTGGCCGACCGGCACGTCCCCGAGGGCCGCCCCATCACCGAGATCGTGGAGGGAACATCGTGAAGCACGACCGCTACGAGCTGCTCACCGCCCTGCGCCCGGCCGAGGCGTCGCTCGACCGGCAGTGGCCGGAGGCGGACCGCGACGTCTGCCTCGCCCGGGTGCTGGCCACCGAGCCGGACGCTCCGCCCGCCCGCCGCCGGCTGCGCCGCCGGGCCGTGATCGTGTCGCTGGCCGGCCTCGGGATCTTCGCGGCCGGGATCGGCGTCGCCGGGGCGGCCGGGCGGCTGCCGGAGTCGTTCACCCGGGCGTTCGGCAGCTGGCAGCGCGACGTCGGGGTGGATCCGCAGCGACTGGAACGGCGGGCCGGCGTTCCGGGGCCGGACGGCACGGTCTTCACCGTCTGGGTCGCCACCGGGGACAACGGGATCACCTGTGTCGCCACCGCCTTCGAGACGCCGGGGCAGCCGCAGCGGTCGGATCCGAACGGGGCGACCTGCGCGCCGAGTGGCCGGAGCGCGGCCTTCGGCGACGGGCTGGCGATCAACGGGGACGCGCGGGCGCACACCTTCGACACCACCGCCGGTGACAACGTCCGGGCCGAGGTCCATCTCGGAGACCGGACGGTGCTCCCGACGATCCTGGTCGAGGGCCGGTTCTTCGGCTGGTATCCGAGCACCCGGGTGGGTGCGCCGGAGCTGGTCGCCTACGACGCGGCGGGCCGGGTGAGCCGCTTGCCGCTGAAGTACCTCGGCTCCTGACGGATGGTTCTGATCTCCGGAACCGTCCACGGGCAATGACGGGGGCCGGTGATCGCTCTGGACGCGCAGCGGCCAGAGCGCCGGCTCCCGGCCCGCGCGGGAGCATGCGGTCCGCACCCCGGCGGACCTGCGTACCGGAAGGTCTTGATGGTGGTTTCCGGCCTTTGTGGCGGGTGCGCGAGCGGCCCGGGACCGGGAAATGATCTCTTGTAGGCTCGCAGCACGCCTAGTGGGGGGATTGTTCGATGAGCGACGAGTCCGGCCGGGACCGCACCCAGGAGTTGTTCCTGCCCGCGGTGGTCACGCCGGTGCCGCCGCAGCACGGTGGGGCCGAGGTGGTCGAGGTGGCGGCCTACCGCGGGGACACCGTCTTCGAGCGTGAGGTGATCGAGAAGCTGGCCGCGGCGGCCGCGCGGTCGGTGCCCGGGGTGGCCGAGCTCGGCGGGGACGTGGCCCGGTTCTTCAACTCGGTGCTCGACAAGGTCGGCCTGGACAAGGTCGGCGACGCGACCCGCGGGGTGACGGCCAAGGTGGACGGCATCGACGTGGACATCACCGTGGTGCTCTGCCTGCGGGCCGGCGAGGTGGTCGCCGAGGTGACCAGCGAGGTGCGCGCCCGGGTGATCGCGGCGGTGGAGAAGTACGGCGTGCACGTCAGCAACTGCACGGTCAAGGTCGACGACATCCTGATGGCCTGACCGGTGCGCCAGCACGAGCTGATCGCCCGGGTCGGCGAGCTGTGCCGGCGCGACCGGCGGCTGGTGGCGGCGCTGACCTACGGATCGTTCCCGGCCGGCGAGGCGGACGAGCACAGCGACGTCGAGTACTGGCTGTTCTTCGCGACGCCGTTGCCTGACCCGGTCGGCTGGCTGGAAATGATCGCTCCGTTCCGGCACGTGGTGGTCAACGAGTTCGGCGCGCACGTGGTGTTCTTCCCGGACCTCGTCCGCGGCGAGTTCCACTTCGCGACGGCCGGCGACATCGGCTCGGTGGCGACCTGGCCGGCCCGCAGCGCGGACGTCGACCGGATGATCGTGGTGGACCGCACCGGGGAGCTGCGGGCGGCGCTCGAGTCGCTGCCCGCCACGCCGGAGCTGCCCGACCCGGCGGAGCTGTCCGGCCGGTTCGCGAACTGGCTGGTGCTGGCGCACAAGGTGGCGCTGCGCGGGGAGCTGCTCCGGGCGGTGGACGCGCTCGCCCACGTGCAGCGTCATCTGCTGTGGATGGCGCGGCTGGCGGAGGGGCGGACCGGGCACTGGCTGACGCCGTCGCGGGCGGCGGAGCGGGAGCTGCCGCCGGAGGTGGTCGCGGCGGTGCGCGGGGCGACGGCTTCGCCGGACGTGCACCGGGCGATCGCCGCGGCCTGGATCTGCGGGTCAGCGTATTGGCGGCGGCTGGTGGATCCGGTGCCGGAAGCGCTCTTCGACGACCTGTCGCGGCTGCTCACCGATGGGACCGGGCCGGCCGATCACCGGCTGCCCGATCGACGGCCGGGAGGCGATCGTCAGTAGGTCGGGCAGAGACGGGTCCGGACCACCTTGATGATCTTCGCGGCGGCGGCTGCGCCCAGGCCGCCCGGCGCGTCCGGGGTGGTGAACCGCTGGTTGGCCGTGGCCGTCCAGTCCTTCTCCGGGCGGACCTTCAGGTCCCGGCACTGGTCGCGGCCGCGGTTCACCAGCGTGTCGGCGTCCTTCGAGGAGACCAGCGACGGGTCGATGGTCTTCAGGTCGGCGAGGTAGGCCTGCGCGGTCGCGGCGTCCGGCTTCGGCGGGAACCCGAGCTGCGCCTCCATGCTGGCCCGCAGGTCGGGCTGCGACTGCCCGGCGGCCGGCGGCGGCGAGTTCTGCGCGGCCGGGGCGATCGTCGAGTCGGAGCCGCTGGAACATCCGGTGAGGGTGACGGCGAGGGCGGCGACGGCGGTGAGGACAAGCGTGCGAGACATGCCCGGCTCAACGACGGGCGTGCGGGGTCGGGCACGGGGCAGGCGGATTGCTCACAGTCAGACCCATGTCCGGTACGGGGTAGGCCCCGCCCGTGACAGCCGGGTCGGCAACGGCCGCTCGGCGTTCGCCGCGGGGTGGTGGCGGTCAGGTCATCCGGCGGACCGCGTCGCGCAGGCGCAGCACGTCGCGGCGGCGCTGCTCCATCGTGGTGGCGATGCCGACCAGCAGCAGCCCGCTCACCGCCAGCGGCACCCAGCGCGGCACCAGATCCCAGAACTGCACCAGCTCGTGCAGGGCGATCAGCACCACGACCATGCCCCCGGCCAGCACCGGCGCCTGGAGCCGGGCCCGCACCCCGACCAGCAGCACCACCAGCCCACCGGCGCCGAGCAGCAGCCGCCGGGCGTACTGCGGGTCGCTCGGGTCGCTGTTCGCGATGATCGCCAGGCTGGGCAGGAAGCCGGCCGCCAGCGCCGGCCCGTAGGCGGTCCAGGACGGCAGCTCGGCCCGGCTGCGGCGGACCTGCCAGCCACCGGCGAGGGCGAGCAGCGCGGCCGGGACGGTGTACAGCTCGACCATCCCGATCTGCCGCGACGACAGGAACAGCCACCAGCCGACCAGCGCGGACCCGGCCGCGGCGATCGCGTAGCGGGTCCGGCCGGCCCGGTGCTCGCCGGGCCGCACCGCCCGGACCGCGAGCACGGCCGACCACAGGGTGGCGATCAGCGCGGCCCGTCCCGGCGTCCCGGCGTGGAGCAGGGCGAGCACGGCGGTGGCGTGCGCGACCGCGGCCACGGCGGGCGCCTCGCGCGGCCGCCGGGCGGCCAGGAACCACTCCAGGACCGCGGCGACGGCCGCCGCCGCGAGCAGCGCGAGTGCCGTGCCACCGGCGGCGAGGGCGGCCAGGTCGGCGGCGGTGCCGGCCACCACGACCACGGACAGCGTGCCGGCGGTCCAGCCGGCGATCCGGGCCGGTTCGTCGCGGGCGGCCACGCCGATCACCGCGCCCACGACCACCACCAGGGCGAACGCGGCCAGCGTGGCACCCCGCGCCGGGGTCGAGCCGGCCAGGCCGGGGAGGGCGAGCAGGCCGAAGGCGACCAACAGCGGGCCCTGCCACGGGGCCGGCCGGGGACGCAGGGTGACCGCGGTCAGCCCGGCCAGTCCGGCGATCAGGCTGGACAACGGGACGGTCGGCCAGGCGGCTCCGGCGGCCGCCGCGGCGAGCGGGACGGCGAGCGCGAGGAGCGGCGCGGCCGCCCCGGCGGCGACGGCCGGCAGCGCCGGGCGCGCCCCGGTCAGGAACCGGGTCGCCGCGGCCGCCGCGACCGCGCTGATCAGCACCGCCGCCACGGTCGTCCAGGAGCCGGCCGGCGGCTCCGGTACCACCCCCGACCAGACCGATTCCAGCGCGCGATAGGGCTCGGCCAGCACCGCCAGCAGGTCCGGGCCGGTCGCCACCACCAGGCCGACGACCAGCACCGCCGCCGCGGCCGCCGACCTCGGCTCGCGTCCCCGCGGCACCGACGTCAGCGAGGCGACCAGCAGCAGGCCGGCGGCCGCGTACAGGGAGACGGCGTCGCCGCCCGCCATCGCCCAGACCGGGGCGCCCGCCGTGACCAGCAGCGCCACCGCGGTGACCTGCGCCGCGTACCCGGACGCCCGGCGCGCCAGCACACACAACGCCACGGCCAGCAGCAGCAGCGCCCGGACCCGCACGGTCGCCGAGGCGTCCCCGGCCAGCAGCCCGAACCACACCGCGGGCCCGGTCGCCAGCAGCCCGGTGGTGAGCCCGCCGACCCCCACGTCGGCCCGCCGCGGCCCGGAGCGGACCAGCACCGCCGCGCCCACGCCGGCCAGCGCGACCGTCGCGAACATCGCGGCCACCGTCCCGGCCGACCCGAAGGCGACCAGCACCGCGTGCCCGGCGAGCACCGCGGCCACCGCGAGCCGCACGTCCAGCGCCCGGACCTCGCGCGCCTGCGCGGCCAGCGCGAGCGCCACCACGGCCACCGTCATCCCCAGCACCGCCGCGCCCCACCACGGCAACCGGAGCGCCGCCGGCGCCAGCAGCGTCACCACGGCGAGGGTGCCCAGGGCCAGGTCCGCCCGGGGCACGGCGGGCAGCAGGAGGGCGTACGCCAGAGCGACCGTGACCGCCGCGACCGGCAGATCCCCGCCCGGCCCGGCGACCGTCGCCGCCCACGGCGCGGCGAGCAGCGGGCGTGCCGTCTCGACGCTGCTCACCGCCACCCGGGCCGCGGCCACCAGCACCCCGATCGCCGGGACGGTCGCCACCAGCAGGGCGGCCGCCCACGGCCCCTGCGCCACCGGCTCCGGCAGCCGGACGCGCGCCAGGGCAGCCGTCCACGCCCGGCGGCCCGCTGCCCCCGGTGGTTGCGGCCCGGTCCGCCCCGGGCTGCGGAGCAGGGCGGCGGCGACCGCGGCGGCGAGGGCGATCACGGCGAGGAGCAGGATCGGCGTACCGGGAATCAGCAGCAGTGCCCACTCGCCCACCGCGACGCAGATGGCGACCGTGAGCAGCCCGGCCGTGACGGTCTGCGCGGTCCGGTGCCGGGCGAGCCCCGCGGCCCCGGTCGCGACCGCCGTGACCAGCACCAGCGCGCCGCCGGCCGCCGCGGCGCCGGTCGCCGAACCGGCGCCGCCCGCGATCGCGAGCGCGCTGACCGCCGCCGCCCCGGAGGAGACCGCGGCGGCGACACCGCAGACGTACGCCACCAGCCCCGCCCCGGCCGTCGCGAACCGGACCCGCCGCAGCACCGCCACGTTGCTCGCGGCGGTCCCGGTGAGCGCCAGCGACCACCCGGTGGCCGTGGCGTCGGCAGCCACCGCGAGCAGCGGAAACACCGGCTGCGCCAGGACCACCGCGGCGATCCGCGGCCCGGGCAGCCGGACGTAGCCGAACGCCGCCGCCGAGGCGACCGCGCAGACCACCGCCGCATACGCCGTCGAGGCGAGCCCGCGCACTCCGAGGAAGTCGACCGTCCAGGCGGCATACCCGTCCAGCAGGATCATCAGCAGCCCGACCGTGGCCAGGGTCTCCGCCGCCCCGGTCAGCCCGCGCCGCACCGCGAACGGGGGCACCGCCAGCACCGCCCCGGTCGCCGCCGCCAGGATCGCCGCCCGCCCGGCCACGCCGACCTGCGCCCAGGCCACCGCGGTGAACACCGCCGCGGCCACCACGAGCAGCAGCCCGCCCAGCGCGAACAGCACGTTCTGCGCGGTCAGCGCGGTCAGCGGCCGCTCCTCGACCACGCCGCCCGCCAAGACGACCGGCGGTCCGGCCGGCGTCGTTCCCGGCGCCGCGTCGCGGGCCGTCGCCGGCGCCGCGTCCGGGACCGCCGCCGGCGCCGCCGCTCGGCGGCCGGCGGCCCGGACCGCGACCCGGACCCGGGCCGCCGCCGTGTTCCGCCGCCCGGCCACGTCGCCGATCCACGCCTCCAGCGTGGCCACCTCGGTCCGCGCCGCCCGCAACCGCTCGTGCAGCTCCGTCAGCTCGACGTTGAGCCGGATCACCTCGATCGCGTCCGCATCCGGGCCCCGCCCGCAGGCCGGGCACCCGTCCGCCACCGATGCCACCGCCGAACAGTGCGGGCATGGATACGTATCGAAAGCGGCGCTCATCGCGCCAGTCTCGCTCGCCCCCGCAAGCCCGCTCCAGGGCGTGTCTCGTGACCCGGCGGGATCACGAGACACGCCGTACTAGGGGTGGGCGGCGCAGGCGGCGCCCCGCAGCAGCGGGATCAGCGACTCCGGCGGCAGCGGACGGGAGAACAGGTAGCCCTGCGCGGTGTCGCAGCCCAGCTCCCGCAACCGGTCCGCCTGGTCGCGGGTCTCCACCGCCTCCGCCGTCACGGTCACCTGCAGCGCGTGCGCCAGGGTCACGATGGTCCGGACGATCTGCTCGTCGACCGACGACGACTCGCGCAGCCCGTCCACGAACGGGCCGGCCAGCTTGAGGATGTGGATCGGCAGGCGGCGCAGGTAGGCCAGGTTCGAGTAGCCGGTGCCGAAGTCGTCGATGGCGATCCGGATGCCGCGCCCGGCCAGGCAGTCCAGGGCGGCGAGCGGCGCCCCGTCGGAGTCCATCACCGCGCTCTCGGTCAGCTCCAGGACCAGGCGGCGCGGGTCCAGGCCGGTCTCGGCGAGGATCGCGGCCACCTCGGCCGGGAAGCTCGGCTCGCGGACCTGGGCGACCGTCACGTTGACGCTGACGAAGACGTCCGGCCAGGACGCGGCCTGGGCGCACGCCTCGCGCAGCACGTGCCGGCCGAGGGCGACGATCACGCCGGTCTCCTCGGCGAGCGGGATGAAGGTGTCCGGGGTGAGCGTGCCGAGCACCGGGTGCCGCCAGCGGACCAGCGCCTCGACGCCGCACAGCCGTTCGTCGGCGAAGGCCACCAGCGGCTGGTAGACCACGGTGAACTCGGCCCGGTCCAGGGCGTCCGGGATGGCGGCGGCCAGCGTGTACCGGGCGGCCTGCCGGGCGTTGCGGTCCGCGTCGTACATCACGAACCGGGCCTTGCCCTCGGACTTCGCGACGTACAGGGTGAGGTCGGCGGCCTTCATCAGCTCGTCCGGGGTGGTGCCCGGCACGTCGCTGTCCACCACGCCGATGCTGGCCGACACCCGCAGCCGGTGCCGGCCGATCTGGTAGGGCCGGGTCAGCTCGGCCAGCAGCCGCTCGGCCAGGGCGCTCATCTCGGCCGGCCCGGACGGGTCGCGGACCGCGAGGACGAACTCGTCGCCGCTCATCCGCCCGGCGATCCGGCACGGCTCGTCGGCGCACGCCGCGATCCGCTCGGCGACGGTCACCAGCAGCGCGTCGCCGACCTGGTGACCGAGCGTGTCGTTGATCCGTTTGAAGCCGTCCAGGTCGAGGTAGCAGAGACCGACCCGGCCCGCGGTGGCGAACACCTTGTCCAGGTGGGCGGCGATCATCAACCGGTTCGGCAGGCCGGTCAGCGGGTCGTGGCTGGCCTGGTGCTCCAGGCTCTCCTTGAGCCGGCGCCGGTCGGTGATGTCGTGCACCATCGCCATGGTCAGCTCGGGTTTGCCGTCGTCGTCGCGGATCAGCGACGAGGACAGGTCGGTCCACACCACGGTGCCGTCCCGGCGGAAGTACGCCTTCTCCAGGCGCACGTGGTCCCGCTCGCCGCGGATCATCTCGTCGTAGAGCCGCCACATCCCGGGCGGATCGCTCGGGTGGGCCAGCTGCGGGACGGTCATCGCGCACAGCTCGTCCGGGGTGTAGCCGAGCAGATCGGCGAAGGCCTGGTTGACCCGCACGATCCGGCCGTCCATGGTGCTCACGCCGATCCCGACCGCGGCGTTGTGGAAGATCGCGCGCAGCCGGGACTCGCTGGCCCGCAGCGCGCGCTCGGCGGTGGCGTGCGCGTCCAGCACCGCCCGGCCGAGGCGTTCCTGCTCGGCCATCGTGGCCTCGCGCAGGGCGTGCGCGTACCCCTCGGCGACCGCGGCCTGGATCTCCGCGAGCCGGGCGCTGGGCAGCGCCGCGCCGATCGTGGTGATGGTGGCGGCGAGCACGCCGGGATCGGTCAGGTGGGCGTGCACCAGTTCCGCGCCGACCTCCCGGGCGGCGGCCGGATCGTCCTCCAGGAGCCGGCGGGTGAGCCGGTCCAGCAGCGCTTCCAGGGCCGCGCCGTCCAGCGGGACGAAACCCTCGGGCGCGACCCGCCGCCGCCACAGCTGGGCGAAGTCGGTCATCCCTTGCGGCCGACGCCGGCGTACGCCCCCACTCGCTCCGGGTGCTCGTCGACCGGGTCGCTCGGGTCCGGCCGCCACTGCGGGATGAAGACCAGGCCCGGGTCGACCAGATCGAAACCCTTGAAGTACGAGGTGAGCACCGCCGCCGGCCGCAGCACGATCTCGGTCCCGGTCCGGCCGGAGAGCCGTTGCGCCTCGATCACCTCGGGCGGCTGCCCGTCCGCGGTGGCGTGCGAGATCAGCAGGTAGCTGCCCGGCACCACGGCCGCGCCGAGCGCCGCCACCAGCGCGCCCGGGTCGTCGCTGTCCGGCACGAAGTGCAGCACCCCGGCGAGCAGCACGGCGACCGGCTGGCTGAAGTCCAGCCCGGCCTTCTCCGCCTCGGCCAGCACCCGGTCCACGTCGCGCATGTCGGCGAGGATCACCCCGGTGCCGTCGACGCCGGCCAGGATCGCCCGGCTGTGCTCGACCGCCACCGGGTCGATGTCGACGTAGACCACCCGGGCGTCCGGCGCCGCCGCCAGGGCGATCTCGTGCACGTTGCCGGCGGTCGGGATGCCGGAGCCGATGTCGAGGAACTGGCGCACCCCCTGCCCGGCCAGGTAGCGCACCGCGCGGCGCAGGAAGACCCGGTTGGACCGCATGGTCTCGCCGATGTTCGGCGTCATCGCGGCGATCTGCTCGGCGAGCGCCCGGTCCACCGCGAAGTTGTGCGCCCCGCCCAGGAAGTAGTCGTAGACCCGGGCGGCGCTCGGCTGGTTGACGTCGATCCCGGCCGGCACCCAGTCGTTCGGCTCCGTCACGGCACCCTCCACGATCCCTATCGGACAGACATCACTGTCTATCGTTCGCGATCCGGAATGGCAACCGTCCGGGAGCACCGATTCACAGTGCGGCACGCAGCGCGGCGGCCCGCTCGTCGTAGGGCGGCCCGGCCCGGGCGACCTGTCGCAGCAGGTGGTCGACCTCGTCCCGGTCGCCGGGCCGCGCCTCCCGCCGGATCCGGACGCCGAGCGCCTCGGCCAGGTCCAGGCCGGCCTGGGCGCGCTGCTCGCGGGGCAGCCGTTCGTCCAGGCCGCGCCGGATCAGCGAGATGCCCTCGTCGATCCGGTCGCCGGCATGGCAGTAGAGCAGCCCGAGCGCGGCGCTCTCCCGGGCCCAGTCGGCGCTGCCGGGCGGCGCGGCGCCGATCGCGGCGCGCAGCTCGGTCTCGGTGCGGCCGAACAGCTCCTGCAGCTTGCCGGCCAGGGCCGGGTCGTCCGCGGCGGTGGTCTCGGTGAGGCGACCGGCCTGGAACATCAGGAACTGGGCCCGGTGGCTGTGCACCAGGCTGCGCCCGCCGGGCACGTCCGGATGCCGCTGCACCAGGTCGGTCAGCACGGCGATGGCGGCCGCGTAGGGCCGGTCGTCGTGGGTCTGCTCGGCCCGCCGGCTCTCCGCCTCGACCAGCTCGTCGGCGACCGCGAGGGCCGGGACCGGATCGACCGCCGGGTCGCTGATCGCCATCTGCAGTACGGGCAGCGCCGCGCCGGGCCCGGAAGCCGTGAGCACCTCCCGGGCGTGCGCCAGCCGGTCGGGCGGCGGCGGGGGAGTCCCCGGCCTCCCGGGCGCCGGGACGAACGGCGGCGGGGCCAGCGAAGCCGGTGGCGGCTGTGGCGGTGGCGCCGGCCAGCTCCGCGGATGCCGGGGCCGCGGCGTGGTCAGGTGGATCGCGGTGGCCCCGGTCAGCAGCACCAGCCCGAGCGGGACCGCCCAGATCAGGCTCAGCCCGAGCAGCGCGGTCAGCATCGTGGTGACCGCGGCCGGCAGCACGGTCAGGCACAGCGCCAGGGTGCGCCGGGCCGGCCGCCGGTCCAGTCCGCGGAACCACGCCGAACCGGCCATCCGGCTCACCCCGGCCGCGAGCAGCACGGTCAGCACCGCCGCGCCGGGCAGCGCCAGCAGCGGGCCGTAGGGCAGGCTGAGCACGCCCCAGAGCAGGAGGAACAGCAGCGGGAAGTGCAGCGGCGAGAGCAGCCCGCCGCCGGTGAGCTCACGTCTCATCGGCCCGCTCCGCGCCGGCCTCGTCGGTGGGGTCCGCGGCCGGCGCCGCATCGCGCCAGACCAGCACGGCGGTCCGGTCGTCGTGGGAGCCCTGCCGCCGGTAGCGCAGCGTGTCGCCGATCCCGAACGGCAGGTGCGGCACCCGCCACCGTTCGCCCAGCCACTCCCGCAGCGTGCCGGAGGTGCGCAGGTCGTTGGCCAGCCCGTCGGTGCCGAGCACCAGCACCGGCGCGGCCGGCACGGCGACCAGCTCGATCTCCTCCGCGCGCTCCCCGGGCATCGACGCGGTCACGACGTTCACCAGCCCCTCGTCGGCCGCGAACAGCTCGGTGAACTCCCCGCCGGCCAGGGTGAACGCGGACACGTCACCGATCCGGGCCAGCCGGCCGCCGGTCCCGGTGAGCACCGCGACCGCCCCGACGAACCCGGCGGTCCGCGGATCCTGTCCGTGGACCCGGTCGACCAGGTCGGCGGTCCGCAGGCTGGCCCGGCGCAGCAGCGCCGCCGGGTCCGGGTCGTCCGGGAGCGGGTCCGCCTCGGCGGCGGCGAGCAGCACCGACTCGGTGAACAGGTGCGCGCCGAGCTGGGAGATCGGCCGGGAGCCGAGCCCGTCGGCGATCGCGACGTAGAGCCGCCCGGAGTCGCCGGCCATGAAGTTGTAGGCGTCCTGGCGCGGATGCCCGGAGGCCAGATGACCGGTTCCGATCATGGAAGCGGCGGCCACCCGGAACGGCCCGGCGGTGGTGCCGTCCAGCGCGACGGCCGGCGGGCGCAGCGCGGTGCCCGGGTTGAGCCGGCCCAGGTGCGGCGCGGTGGCCCGGCCGATGGTGGGCGCCTCGCCGGCCAGGTCGACCGGCCCGGCCGGAGTCTCCTCGACCTCGGCCTCGGTCCCGGCCTCGACCTCGGCCTCGGTCCCGGCTTCGGTCCCGGCTTCGGTCCCGGCCTCGATTCCGGTTGCGGGCTCGGTTGCGGGCTCGGTTGGGGGTTCGGTCGCCACCGGCTCCGGCTCGGCCGCCTCGACGGCCGGCGCCGGGGCCGGCCCGCGCAGCCGGGACAGGTCGGGGAAGCGGCGTCGGTCAGATCTCTGCATGACCACCCGATCAGATCGTCAGCGTCGGCAGCTGGGTGAACGTCTCGGTCGGGGTGTCCAGGTAGAGCCCCTGCGCCTTGGACGGGTCGGCCAGGCTGGTCGACGTGGTGCGGATGCTGCGCACGATCGCGCTCATGATCTCCCGGACCTGGTTGACCGTGTCGTCGCCCTTGGCCTCGAAGGCGAACCGGGTGGCGATCTTCTGCAGCGACTCCCGCTGCGACTGGCCGAAGCCGAAGGTGACCACCTCGGGCGCGAACTTCCACCCGGAGTCCCGCAGCTCCTTCAGCGGCGCCACCCAGTCGTCGTGCGACTGGTGCGCGCCGTCGCTCATGAAGAAGACCACCGGCCGGTAGACCGGGGTGCCCTTGGGCAGCGAGGTCAGTCCGGATTCGATCGCCTGGCGGACCCCGCGGAACGCGGCCGCGAAGTTGGTGCCACCCTCCACCATCAGCTCCGGCAGGTGGGCGTCGGCCAGGTCGCACATCGGGATCACCACCCGGGCCTCGTCGGAGAACGTGGTCAGCCCGATCCGGGCGATCTCGCCGACCATCGGGTTGACCCGCATCTCGTTCTGGATGTCGGGCAGGGCCTTGTTGACCGCCTCGATCGGGCCGCCGGCCATCGAGGCGCTGACGTCGACCAGCAGGAAGACGGGGAAGACGGTGAAGAGTTCGGACTGGGTCATGCGGTGCTCCTAGAACGGGACGGTCACCTGAGGGTGCTGAGAAGTTCGGCGGCGCAGATCGCCAGGACCACGCTGCTGCTGACCACGGCCGGGGTGCGGCCGGGCCGGTGCTGGTCGACCTTGAGGGTCTGCAGCAGCACGATCAGGGCGAGGATCCCGGCCACCGGGAAGAGGCAGATGGTCATCAGGGCGATCGGCAGGTACCAGCGGATCCCGCCGTCCATCGCCCAGAGGGCGAGCCGGCCGGCCGGCGGCTCGGAATAGCGCGGCGGCGGCACCGGGCGCGGCGGCGCCGGGGCGAACGGGGGCATCCGCGGTGGCGGCGGCGCGAACGGGGGCGTCCGCGGTGGCGGCGGCCGCATCCCCGGCGCGGGCGACGGCGGTGGCGGCGGTGGCGGCGGCCGGGTGCCGGGGCGCACGCCGGGTGGCGGCGACGGCGGTGGCGGCGTCGGCGGCAGTGGGGTGAAGGTCACCGGATCCGGCTTCGGCATCCCGAGCGCCCGGTCCAGCTTGGCCAGGGCGGCATCGTCGTACTTCCCGCCGACGATGTACACCTGCATCAGCGTGGTCACCCACTCGGCCGGCTCCGGCCGCCGGCTCGGGTCGAGCGGATCGGTCAGCCCGCGACGCAGCAGCCCGGCGATCCGCGGATCCAGGTCGTCCGGGATCTGGCTGGGCGCCGCCCAGGTCCCGTTCACCTTGGGCAGATTCCCGCCGGCCGGCAGCAGCAGCCCGCGGTAGAACGCCAGCGCCAGGCAGTACCAGTCGCTGTAGTGGTCCTGGGCCGGCACCACCCGGTCCACCACGCGCGGATCGGTCCAGTAGTTCGCCTGCACCCCGCTGGTCGGCGGCGGGTCCTGCGGCACCATGCCGTCACAGTCGATCAGGTACGCCGCCGGCTCCGGCCGCAGCGTCCACGCCACGTTCTTGGCGTTCACGTCGCCGTGCACCAGGCGCTTGCTGTGCACGAAGGCGAGGATCTCGGCCATCCGCAGCAGCACCACCATCCGGTACGTCGCGGCCGGCGGCCCGGACCGTCGCATGACCAGGAACTCGATGGTGTTCACGCAGTTCAGCGTCGGGTGGAAGTACCGGTCCGGGATGGCCGGCAGGACACAGCCGACGATCCGGCCGCCGGCGTCCCGGACCACGTCCACCGGCCAGTTGATCGACGACTCCGGCCGCGACCCGATCTCCTGACCCTGCCGGATCAGCACGTCCCGGCCGATGTCCACCAGCCGCTGCAGGTGCTCGGCCGGCGGCGCCTTGTCCGGCGAGTGGTACTCCTTGTAGACCCACTTCGGGTCGGTGGTGCGGAAGATGCTGCCCACCCCGCCCGCGTTGATCGCCTCGCCGACCACGGTGTAATCGCCGTGCGTCCCGCGGACCCGGCGGGTGGTCTGCGCCGGGCTCATGCGGTGCCCAGTCCGGAGACCGAGTCGATGGTCCCGGTGATCCGGCCGGAGTTGCCGCACCGCGGACAGGTGAAGACCTCCCAGCTGTCGTCGTGACAGCTGAGCTCCTTGCAGCGGCCGCAGTGGACGAACCCGTCCGCGCCGCAATAGGGACATCCCGGATAGGCCGGCGTGGTGCCGAACCCGCCGTGCACCGGGCCGCCGTCGCCCGGCGGGATGACACTTCCCGGACGCTGCTTGGACGCTCCCACCGCCACGAACATGCTCCCGTCCCAGCGGAACCGCAGGACCGTGGGCAGGCGCTGGGAGCTGCAGACCATGCTGACGAACATCACTTCCTGGTCCATCGCCGGTGCGCTTCCTCTCGTACGTGTTTCCTCGCGCCGACATCTGACGGACAGGCCGCGCGCTCCCCGGCGTACCGGAATCGGTCCGTCAGATCCCGGTGGCGAGACGGACCTGGAGGTGACCGGATGATCGAGGCGGGGATCGGCGCGCGGTGCGCGGCCATCGGCCGCGCCGCCCGCGGCGAGGGAGATCTCGACGCGGCGGTCGCCGACCTGTTGCGGTTCCCGGACGGATTTCCGGTACGCGGCCCGCTCGCCGCCGCCCTCGTCGGCCGGCTGTTGCGGGACACCGCCGACGGTTCCGACATCCGCCGCGTCCAGCAGGTCGACGCGCTGCTGCGGCTCGCCGACGCGGACCCGCCGGGCGACCCGGCCTGGCCCCGCCAGCGGTGCGCCGCGCGGGCCGCCTCGATGCTGCTGGCGATCGCCGAGTCCCGGCTCACCGACCCGCGGGCCGCGCTCGCCGAGCTGGCCGCCTTCCCGGACGATCCGGCGGCCCGCACCCTGGTCGGGCTGGCCCGGATGGCGGTGCTGCGCGAGCAGGCCCGCGCCGACGGCGACGAGGCCCCGCTGCTGCGCGTGGACCGGGAGATCGCCGCGATCCGCGAGCAGGCCGCCGGGCTGCCCGGCGCGGACGGGCACGCCGACCTGCTCGACGCCGCCTACCGCGCGTGGACCGCCAACGAGCGCGGGGAGGATCCGGGGGACGCGTTCCGGCAGCTCAAGACGGTGTTCGACGGTCTGCCCGCGGACCACCCGGCGCGATCCGGGCTGGACGACCTGATGCGCGTCGCGGAACCGTTCGCCCGGCTGATCGACGACCCGGAGACCCCGCTCGACCCGGCCGACCTGGCCGCGCTCGGCGAGCTGGCCGACCGGCCCGGGATCAGCGACCACGACCGGGCGCTCTTCCTCGGCGGCGCCGGGCTGGCCGAGTTCGCCATGGACAGCGACCGGGACCGGGTCGACGCCGGCATCGACCGGATCCGGGCCGCGCTGCGGGTGCTGCCGGCCGGTCACCCGGGCCGCGCCACCCAGCTCGGGCTGCTCGCCATGGGCCTGTTCCGCCGCAACGAGCTGGGCGGCGGGATCGCCGACCTGCGCGCGGCCGCCGAGGCGCTGGAGGAGGCCCGGACGCTGGCCGGCGGGCCGCGGCACCCGCAGTGGGCGATGATCAACGAGATGCTGTCGGTGGCCCGCCGGCGGCTGCCCGGCAGCACCGACGCCGGGCAGGCCTCGCTGGACGGCCTGCGCCGGCACGCCTGGCGGGCGCTGATCCAGTCCAGCCCGGCGGCGACCCGGTCGGCGGTGCGCGACGCGGCCCGGGACGCGATCGACGTGGCCCGGCAGTTCCTCAGCGACGGGGACCCGGCCGGGGTGCTGCGGGCGCTGGACTCCGGGCGCGGGCTGGCGCTCTACGCGGCCACCCAGACCGCCGGGGTGGCGGAGCGGCTGGACCGGGCCGGGCGTACCGGACTGGCCCGGCGCTGGCGGGCCGCCCGGGCCGGCGGCGACCCGGAGAGCCTGCCCGCCGCGCTGCGCGCCGAGGTGTGGTCGGCGCTGGCCGAGACCGGCGACACCGCGCTGCTCGACCCGCCCGGCCTCGACGAGATCCAGGCCGCGCTGGCCCGGCTGGACGCCGACGCGCTGGTCTACCTGGTGCCGGCCGACGGGGTGCAGCCCGGCTTCGCGGTGCTCGCCCCGGCCACCGGCCCACCGGCCTATCTGATCCTGCCGTTCCTGCGGGTGGACGCCGAGGTGGACGTGGAACGCTACCTGCGCAGCCTGGCCCGCGACCTGGGCCCGGCGCCGGCGCCCGGCGGCGACGACCTGGTCGCGGCCGTCGAGCGGATGTGCGACTGGGCGTGGCGGGCGGCGATCGGCCCGCTCATCGAACGGGCCCTGCCCCGGGTGGCGCCGGCCACCGCGCGCCGGGTGCCCCGGGTGGTGCTGGTGCCGATGGGCGAGCTGGCCCGGATCCCGTGGCACGCCGCGCGCGGCGGCGACGGCCGGTACGCCGTGCAGCGGATCGCCATCTCGCAGGCCGCCTCGGCCCGGATGCTCTGCCACTCGGCCGCCCGGCCACCGATCCCGGTCAGCCCGCTCGGCCTGGTCGTCGGCGACCCGGACACCGGCGGCGCGGCCCGCGACCTGCCGGCCGCCCGGCTCGAGGCGTTCGCCGTGCAGCGCACCTTCTACGGCGGCGCCCGCTACGTCGGCCGGCTGCCGGACGGCCCGGTCAGCCCGTCCGGGGCCGGTGCCGCCGGCGAGGTCCGGGACTGGCTCACCGACGCCGGCCCGTGCGCCGGCGACCTGCTGCACCTGGCCTGCCACGGGGTGGTCGACACCGCGGCCGGGGAGGCGTATCTGCTGCTCGCCGGCGGCGACCGGCTGACCGCGCGGGACCTGGCCGACGGCCGGGACATCGGGCTGGTGGTGCTCGCCGCCTGCCACACCGGGCGGTCGGTGCACGGCTACGACGAGGCGTACAGCCTGGGCACCACGTTCCTGGCGGCCGGCGCCCGCTCGGTGCTCTCCACCCAGTGGGCGATCCCGGACGGGGCCACCGCGCTGCTGATGTTCGTCTTCCACCACCACCTGGTCACCCGCGGGCTGCCGCCCTGGCAGGCGCTGCGCGAGGCGCAGCTGTGGATGCTCGACCCGGCCCGGGACCGGGAGCTGCTGCCCGCGCCGCTGCGTGACCGGCTCGACCACGCCGACCCGGCCGACCTGGTCGCCTGGGCCGGCTTCACCCACTGGGGACAGTAGGAGCCGCCGATGTACGACGACCGCATCACCGCCCTGCGCGCGTTGCTGGCCAGGCGTACCGGCCCGGCCCGGTTCCGGCCCCTCGCCGAGCTGGGCCAGCTGCTCGCCGCCCGGGCCTGGCAGACCGGGATCGGCACCACCGCGGCGAAACCCGACGTGGACGCCGCCGTCGAGGCGCTGACCGAGGCCCGGACCTGGAGCGACCCGGACGACACCCACCGGTACCGGCTGGCCGCCGTGCTCGGCACCATGCTCGCCGGGCGGAGCCTGGCCTACGGCGGGCCGGACACCGACCGGGAACTGGCCATCGAGGTCCTGGAGGAGTCCCAGGGCAGCCCGGCGGTGCACGGCCCGGTCGACGACAGCTGCCGGCTGTTCCTCGGGCTGCTCCTGATCAGCCGGGCGGTCGCCCCGCTGCACGACTCGGAGCTGCTGCTCACCGCGGTCCGCACGCGCACTCCGCTGCCCGGGACGGCCGACGTGGACCGGGCGACCGGCCTGTTCCGGACCCTGATCGAGAACCATCCGGAAAGCACCGAGATCGGCCGGCTGGCGCGGACCTCGCTGACCGCGGCCGAGGCGATGCGCGACCTGGTGGAGGCGCTCGGCCGGGGCGGGCAGGGCCTGGACTTCAACAAGATGATCTCGGCGATGCAGCGGCTCAAGGAGACCCCGGGCCCGGCGGGCGGTGGGCTGACTGTGCCGATGCCGTCGTTCCTGGACGTGGAGGCGGTGCTGAACGGCGACGCCCTCGACTACCCGGTCGCCGTGGTCACCTCCCCGCCATCGGCGCCGTCACCGGCCACCTCGTCACCGGCCGGTCCGTCATCGGCGGGCGCGGCACCGGCCACCCCTTCGTCGGGGAGTCCCTCGGCCGCCGCCGCGTCGCGGGCCGTGCCGCGGCAGCGGGCGGCGACCGCTGCCGCCGAGGTGGAGGCGTTGCGCCGGGCGGCTCGCGACCGGCTGGTCCGCGGCGCCGGTCTCTGGACCGCGGTCGCCACCCGGCTGCTGCCGGACGCGCCGCCCCTGTCCGCCGCCGTCGTGGACGACCTCGCCGCGATCAGCGCGGCGGTTCTGCACCGCGGCGGCACCCGCTCCGGTGATCACGTGCTCGCCGCCTTCGCCCGCTACCAGCGCAGCCGTCTCACCGCGGGGCTCGCGGGGGAGTGGGACGACGACCTCCGGATGGCCGGCCGGCATCTGCTCGACGCCGCCGGTCAACTCCCCGCCGCCCCCGCCGACCTGGTCGCGGTCACCTGCGCCCTGGCCGGACTCCTCGACGAGCGCTACCCGACCGGCGCGGTGCTGACCGGTCTGGCGAACCGGCTGGCTCCCGTCCTGGAAGCGGTGCACCGCGTCGGCGCGCAGGCCCTGGCCGTCCCGCAACCCGGCGGCTGCACCCTGCTGGGCGCCACCGAGCCGGACCGGGTCATCGCCCTCGGCCGCCGGCCTCTGCGGGGTCATGACGGGATCGTCTCCTACGTCCCCACCGCCGCCACCCTGATCGACCTGTCCCAGCGGCCTCGTCCCACCCCCGGACGCCGGCCGGTCTTCCTCGGCGAGCCGACGGGCGACGCCGCCACCCTCTACGACGCCTTCTACCGCGACGCCGCACCGGCCGACCGGCTCGTCGTCCACCTGGACGCCCACCAGACCCCGGAGGAACGCCACGGCCTGGCCATCCTCGCCGACCCCAGCGGCACCGGCTTCCCGGACCGCGCCGACGCCCTGCTCGCCGCCGGCCTCACCAGCGTGATCGGCTGGCACCGCCCGGTCCCCGCCGAGGTCGCCGCCCCGGCGCTCTTCGCCCTGCACCACCACCTGCTCACCGAGGGCCGGCCGCCGGCCGTGGCGGTCCACCTGACCCACCAGTGGCTGCGCGACCCGGCCCGCCCGGAGATCCCCGGGCTGCCACCCGCCTGGTCGGCCGCCCTCACCGGCCCGGCCGCGCACTCCCACGCCGCGGCGCTCGTCCTGCGCGGCATCTGACGTGCGCTGGCAGCCGGCGGCGGTCAGCGTCCGAGGTCGCTCAGCAGACCGGCCGACCGCGCGCACCGGACCGGCGAATCCTCGTCCCAGGGCACCGCCGCCAGCTGCCCGAACGGCACCACCACCATCCGCCGGCCGGCCTCCGGGAGCCGCCCGAGCAACTCGTCCAGCACCGCCTGCCCGGCCCACCCGCGCAACTCCTCGATCGGCACCCCGAGCAGCGGTGCCGGCAGCACGTCCACCGAACCGTCCGCGGTGACCAGCACCGCCCGGCCGGGCAGCAGATGCACCAGGGCATCCGCTTCCACCTCGGCCAGCGCCGCGCGCACCCGGCCCAGGCTGACCGGTTCGGCGGTCCGGCCCAGCTCCCGGTTGCGGGCCGCGTCCAGCACCGCGACCAGGTCCCACGCCGCGTCCGGATCGGCGCCGAGATCGGCCGCGCACCAGCCGATGACCTGCGCCGCCCACTCGGGCTGCCGGCCCGGCGCCGCCGAACACAGCGCGTCCAGTCCGAGCCGCCGCACCCCGCCCAGGTTGCCGGTACCGCTGAGCCGCAACATCTCGCCCAGCGCGACCGCCACCTCGGCGCCGCCCGCCGTGCGTGCCCCGCCGGCCAGCCGCAGCGCCAGCCGATGCGACCGAACCGCCCGCGCCGCCACCTCCAGCTCACCGACCTGCGCCCGGGCCAGCACCGCGTCCACGTTCGCGGCCAGCCCGGCGATCCGTCCCCGCAGCGGCTCGTTCCCCTCCGGAACCCGCTCGATCAACCGTTCCAGCTCGTCCCGGGCCGCCCGCAGCCCGCCGAGATCGCCGTTGCGCCCGGCCTGCGCCGCGGTTCCGGCCGCCACCAGCATGGCCGCCGCGATCCGCAGCACCGCCGGCTGCGCACCGCCACGGCCGCCGCCATCGCGGCTGCTGGTGCTCCCGCTGCCCACCAGGCCGATGTCCGAGACATCTGGCATCGGCCCGTCGCCGGTCAGCGACCCGAGCACCCCGGCCACGGTTCGCAGATAGGGCTCGTCCGCACCGGCCAGCCCCTGCGCCTGCGCCACCATCTTCCCGGCCCCGGCCAGGTCCCCGTCCCGGAGCAGCCGCATGGCCCGGAGCAGCAGATCCCCACCCGTCGGTCCACCGCTCGGCGTCGGCACCGGCTCCGCGCGCTGCGCCGGCGCCGTCCCGGTCGGCGCACCGGAGCCGATCAGCGCGTCGTACTGGTCCAGCAACGTCCGCACCTGATCAAGCGAAGCCGCCCAGTCCGGCCCGCCGTGAGCCTGCTCCGCCACCGGCAGCAAGGCCCGCACCCGCTCCCCGTCGAACGGCCCGAAGTCCGCCTTCACCGCCATCACCTCGGCGCAGGCGAGCAGCCCGGCCAGCACCCCCCGCTGTTCCGGGTCCTCGGCCCGGTCCAGCAGCCGATGCCCGTCGGCGATCAGCCCGCGGATCGGCGCCGGCCCCACCCCGGTCCCGCTTCGTCCGCTCTCGATCAGCCCCACCTCGGTCCGGAGCCGGTCCTGCATCACCGCCACCAGCACCTCGTCCGGCAGCGCCCGCACCCGCATCCCGTCCAGCACCCGGGCCGAACTCTCCAGCAGCCCGACGTCCCCGCTGAGGAATCCGGCCAGCCGCTCCGCCGCCGCGCCCCGCAGCCACACCCACCAGTCCTCGTCCGGGTCCAGCTCCGCCATGGCCCGCCGCAGCAGGTCCGCGGCCCGCCGCGCCCCGTCGGCGTCCGGCCCCCGCTCGGCCCGCTGCAGCACCAGCTCACCGAGCCGCCCCAGCCGGGCCCCGTCCAGCGGCCCGGCCCGCTCGACCGCCGCGATCGCCACGTCCAGGTCCGCCGGATCACCGGACTGCTGATAACGCTCCAGCGCCGCCCACTCCGCGGTCGCCTCCACACCCCGCAGCCCGGCGGCGTCCGCATCCGCGCCGCTCACGCCAGGTCCTCCCCGAGCCGCGGCACCACGATCTCCAGGTTCACCGTCTCGGTCGTCCACTCGTACGCCGCACCCTTCTCCCGCGCCGCCCCGAGGTCCCGCCCGATCGCCTGCCCGCCCAGCCGTTCCAGCAGCCCTCGCCGCCCGAATCCGCCCCGGCTGCCGACCGGCTCACCCAGCTCCGGCATCAGGAACGGCTGCTGGCTGAACTGTTCCTCGGCCACGAACAGCTTGAGCCGGTCCCGGACCCGTACCCCGGGCCGGGGCGCCGTCCGGTCCGGCAGGAACGCCCGGACCCGCTGCCCGTCCAGCGCCACCCCGCGCTCACCCGGCCCGATGAAGTCGCCGGGGAACAGCAGCGCGTGCGCCTTGAACCGCGGCGTCAGGTCGAGCAGCACGCAGTACAGCTTCCGGTCGGTGGTGTTGTGCAGCCGCAGGAAGAACTCCGGCGGCTGCCAGCCGGCGTTCGACCACCGGTACGGCAGCCGGTACACCCCGGCCACCGTGCTCAGCGGCTCCCCGCCGGTGCGCGGCGCCAGCTCCTGCCCGGGCGCCGGCCGGAGCAGCTCGATCCGTACCGGCCGGCCCAGCGACGAGGCCGGGTTGGCCAGCCGGGACAGCAGCCACCACCGGGCGAGGTGCTCGACCGCCGGCACCAGCCGGCCGGTGTCCGTCTCGGTGAGCACCGCGCCGTGATGGTCGGTGATCGTCACCCGTCCCGGCCCGCCCGTCCGGATCCGCAGGTCCGGCACGGTGGTGTCGCCGTCCACCACCCGGACGTGCGGGGACGCCGCCAGCCCGGCCGGGTCGAGGCCGGCGACCGCCACGGTGGCCCGCGGCAGCGGCACGTCGGTCAGCACCACCGGGAACTGCTCGCCGTCCCGCGGCTGCCATCCGTCGCACGGCTCGACCAGGCTGGTCAACGCCCGGACCCGGGTCACCGTCGCCTCCCGCGTGGTCCCGTGCACCCCGACCCGTACGCCGCCGTCCTCGGGCAGCCCGTGCACCGCCCCGGCGTCGATCGCCCACCCCTCCCGGGTGTGCCGCATCCGGATCCCGGTGCCGGCCCGGCGTACCGTCCCGTCCAGGAATTCGTGGTCGGCCAGCGGCGACGCGGCCGGCCGCAGCTGCGGCACCTGCCCGGACCTCAGCTCGACCGCGGTCTGGGTGGCGGCCAGCAGCTCCCGGTAGGTGGCGTCCGGCCCGAGCCGGCGCAGCGCGTCCAGCAGCGCCCAGCTGAACACCCCGTGCACCGTCCCGCCGATGGTGCGTTCCCGGGCCGCCTCGTCGGAGCGGCAGGCGGCCAGCGCGACGTGCTCCGGCGCCGGCTGCCCGGCCCGCCGGAGCAGTTCCTCGATCAGCGAGTCCGGCCCGCGGTCCGGGGCCGGCGGCACCGACCGGGCCCGGGCCGCCGGCTCCTGCCCGAGCAGCTCCCGGGTGGCCCCGTCGGCGTGGCAGCTGTCCAGCACCACGGCCACGTGCCGGGCCCGCTCGGCGACCACGTCGAGCAGCACCGACAGCTCCTTGTCCCACAGGTCCGGCACGCCCGGGGTGCGGCTGTCCGCGCAGACCAGGGTCTGCAGCCGGCCGGTCGGCTCGCGGAACCAGGCCCAGTCCGGGACCGGCGCGGCCGAGCCGTGCCCGGCGAACCAGAGCAGCGCGGTGTCGTCCCGCCCGGCCCGGCCCAGGTGCGCGCGGATCGCGGCGATCACCGCGGCCCGGGTCGCGTCGTCGTCGAGCAGCAGCCGGGTGTGCACCCGGCAGCCGGGCGCCGCGTCGATGGTGAGCTGGGCAGCCGCGGCGCGCACGTCGTTGGCGCAGCCGTGCAGCGGCGGGATGTCCGGGGACCGGTACCGGTCGATGCCGACCAGCAGGGCGTACAGATCGGGCACGAGCGTCCTCCCGGGGGCGGCGACCACGACACCGATGTCTGACGGACCAGCCGGGGTCGGCATCCACCGGAAGGGTTGCCCGGGCCGCCGGATATCGCCCGCGGTGGGGCTGTTGGTACTGATCGGGTACCTGAACCGGGTTACTCGGCGGGCCGGGCCCTCGCGGAGCGCCGGTGCGCGCGGGGAAGCTGCAAACCACTTGGACGGCAGCTGAGGAGAAGCGGTGGGCGAGACGAGCGTACGAATCCGGCCGGCGCGGGCGACGGGCGGAGCGCTCCACCGGTCACGGAACGCGGCTTCCGGCGTACGGATGCTGTCCGATCTGGCCGCGGACGGCCTGCTCGCCGCGGCCGCGGCCCCGGGCAGCCCGCGCCGTGCGGCCCTGACCCGGGCCGCCTACGACCTGGTGTGGCCGATCGTGTTCACCCGGCTGACCCGTCGCGTCGAGCTGCAGCGCGGCCACCCGGCCTGCGCGTCCGGCGTGGACCGGCTGGCCGACGACTGTCTGGACCGGTTCCACGACGACGTCGAGGCGGTCATCGACGACCTGCTCACCCACGCCCGCCAGCCGATTCTGCGACTGGAGGCCTGGGTGGCCGCCCGGGTCGGCGCGGCCACCGTCAACGCGCACCGGCGCCGGCGCGGCGCCCGCGGCGCGTTGCAGCGTCCGCGGCTGCCCGGCTGGCTCGCCGCCGAGCTGGGCCAGGACCGCTGGCTGAGCGCCCTGGCGGTGGACATCCTGGTCTGGGTCGGGGTGCGCGGCACCGCCGGCACCGGCACCTGGCCGCTGGAGTCGTGGGCGCAGCAGCGGGCCCGGCACACCGGCGACTGGACCGGCAGCTCGCCGGCCACCGTGGCCCGCGACGTCGACCGGGTGCTGGCCGCGATGCGCCGCCGCCCGGCCTGGTACGAGTCGTTCGTCGAGCGCCCGCTCGGCGCCAAGCAGCCGCCGGTCGCGGTGACCGGGGTGGACGCCTACGGCGAGCCGATCGCCCCGCTGCCGCTCACCGAGCCGGACCAGCAGGTCGAGTCGGAGCTGCAGCGCCTGGCCGCCGAGGCGGTCCGCGCGCTGCGGGTCCGGCTGGCCACCGGCGAGCCCGCCGAGGCGGCCGTGGCCGAGGTGATCCGTTCGGTCTTCGGCGGTGTGCTGACCAGCACCCTGGACCAGCCGCCGCACCTGGCCGCCGACCCGGTCGGCGGGATCACCGGCGCGCTCACCGAGCCGGACCGCCTGAACCGGATCGTCGCCGCCGCGCTCACCATCGTCGCCACCCCCGACTGACCGCTTCCGAGGGACGCACGTCCGTCAGAGATGTGCGAACCCCTGGAGGTGCCATGGCGGGTGCAGAATCATTACATGATCACCAGGTGCGGACACCGCTGATGGAACTCAGCCCCGAGCAGGCCGAGCGGCTGCGACGGCTGCTCGAGGACGAGTTGCGGGCGGCCGCCCGGGCCGCGGCCGACGACGGCGTCCCGGCGGCGGTGCTGGCCGAGGAGCTGGCCGGCCGCCACCGGGCACTGCGGGCGTTAGCCGCCGAGCTCGCCGATGATCCGCACCACCCGGCCGATCAGGGCGTCCCGGGCGACGGGGTCGCCGAGCAGCGCTGACAGCCGCGCCTCCGGGCCGGACTCGCCGCCCGGCGGGCGGTCGATCTCGTCCACCCCGGTGCCGTCCAGGAACAGCGTGCGCAGCACCGTCTCCACGGTCCCCGGCACGTCCCGGCCGCCGGCCAGCCCGGCCGTGATCGCCTGGACCGCGGCCGCCGCGGTCTCCACGATCCGGGCCTCGGCGAGGTCCGCCGGGTCGGCGGTCAGCGGGCGCGGGTCGCCGGGCCGGTCCCCGGGCGAGCCGGCCACCGGCGCGGTCTTGCCGCCGAGCGGCCGCTCGACGTGCGCCTCGTACCACTGCGGCCGGCGGCGCATCGCGGCCAGCACCACGTCCACCTCGGCCTGCACCCGGGCCGGGGTGCTGCCCTCCCGGTCGCCGGTGAACCCGGCCCGGTCCCGCGCCCACACCTCGACCGGCCAGAGCACCGCGCCCGCCCCGGCCGGCAGGCCCACCCAGACCAGCAGGCGCAGGGCCAGCTCGTGCAGCCACGGATCGTCGGGCAGGGCGGCGGCCAGCGCCCGGGTCATCCGGGGCCGTTGCAGGGCGCCGCGGGCGCCGCGCCGGCGCCGGTGCCCGTCGATGGTGGCGTGCGGCGCCCGGGCGGCCAGCCAGGCCTCCAGGTCGCGGATCGGCCGGGTCACCGTGAACAGATGGTCGACGACGGCCTCCACGTCGTCGTGGAAGCCGTCCAGGCAGGGACCGTCCAGCCGGCGCAGGTCCCGGGCGCAGTGCGGGTGCCCGCGCCGCAGCTCCAGCCGCCGGGTGACCACCTCGAAGACGATCGGGTGAGCGATCGTCCAGGCCTGCTGGTAGAGCGCCCGCCGCTCGCCCGCCGGGATGGTGCCGAGCGCGCCGCGGGCGGCCAGCTCCCGCAGCCCGTCCTGGTCGCCGGCCGCCCGGGCCCGGGCGGCCGGCTCGTCGACGAGGGTCACCGCGTGCCCTCCGAGAATTCGCTGCAAGGTGCCCCCCACCCATCAGCGACAGTCATCAGACCCTCACTTTCGGTAACATATTCGGCATGTCACCGATCCCCGCTATCGGTGCCACGGCCGGTCAGGCACGTGGAAGCACATTGGAGCACCAGTCCGGCAGTGACTTTCCGTTATATGGCGGAGTCCGGCAACGTCGGGAGTCGTCAGGTCCACTCGGCGTGCTCGACGAGATCGCGGAGCCCGTCCTCGTCGAGCACCACGATCCGCCGGTACCCGGTCCGCAGCAGCCGGTCGGCGCGCAGCTGGCGCAGCGCCCGCTGCACGGTGTCCTCGCGGGCGCCGATCAGGTAGGCCAGCTCGGTCTGGGACAGGTCGACGGTGATCCGCACCCCGTCGTCGACCGCCTCGCCGCAGCTGGTGGCGATCTCCAGGAGCACCCGGGCCAGCCGCACGTGCGCCGGGAACGCGGAGAACTCGGTGCGCCGCTCGTTCGCCCAGCGCAGCCGCCGCCCGATGGTCGCGGCGACCTGGACCGCCACGTTCGGATGCTTGCCGACGAAGTCCATGAAGTCGCGCTGCCGGATCACCGTCGACACCACGTCACCGCAGGTGGTCACGGTCGCGGTCCGCTCGCTGCCGGTGAACGCGGCGAACTCCCCGACGATGTCCCCGGGCAGCCGGATCGCCAGCAGCCGCGGCACCCCGCCGACCTGCCGGGTCACCTTGACCTGCCCCTCCCGGAGCAGCTCCACCTGGGTGTCCCGGTGCCCCTCGGCCAGCAGCGTCCGCCCGGCCGGCAGCCGCCGCGTGGCCCCCAGCGCGAACAGCTCGTCCCGCTCAGCAGCGCTGATCAGATCCAGAAAGGACCCCGGCGCCCAGGCCGGCTCGCCAGCTCCCGTCATGCTGCCATTGCATACGGTCGCCGACCCACCACGCAACACCACGGTCTGCTTTCGGTGCGCCCTCCTCCTCTCGCTGCCGCGATGCCGCTTGCCTGCGCGCGGATCTTTTCCGGTACGACTGGCAGCTCTGTGCGAACCGGCCCGCGAGGCTGCGGCCCGCGCACGACCGCAGCGCGTGTCGTGCGGGTCCGCCGGCGAACCGCGAGGCCCATCGCTGGTCACGGCCGCGGCCGCGCCCCCGGTCCCCGGCTGGGTCTCATGGGTCTTTCACAGGGGTTGAGGCACCCCTGAGGACCAGCCGAGGGGCGGGAGCGCGGCCGCTACCGTGACCAGCGGCGGGCAACGCGGTCCACGAGCGGACCCGCACGACACGCGCAGCGGTCGTGCGCGGGCCGCAGCCTCGCGGGCCGGCTGCCACCGGGCTGCGAGTCGTACCAGAAAGGGATGCGCAAGAAATCGGGCGACATCGCGGCAGCGGGGATGGTCGTCATCGCTCGCGACGCGCCGAATCGGCCTATCGGTCGTATTGGAAGATCTTCGCGGCGAGGTCGGTCATCACCTCGCTGGCGCCGGCGCCGATCCCGAGGATCCGGCTGTCCCGGTAGTGCCGCTCCACCTCGGACTCCCGCAGATAGCCCATCCCGCCGTGCAACTGGACCGCCTCGTCCACGACGTGCTTGCACGCGTCCACCGCGGCGTTCTTGGCCAAGCACACCTCCCCGGCCACCCAGTCGCCGGCGGCGTGCCGGGCGGCGACCCGGCGGGTGAAGGTGCGGGCCAGTTCGATCCGCTGCCGCATCTCGACCAGTTTGTGGCGGACCACCTGGCGGCTGATCAGCGGCCGGCCGAAGGTGTCACGCCGCCGCACCTGGTCCAGGGTGAGGTCCAGGCAGCGCTGCGCGACCGAGTAGGCGTGCACCGCCGCGACGATCCGTTCCGGCACGAAGACCTGGGCGATCAGCGGGAAGCCGCCGTTCTCCGCGCCGATCAGGTTGGCGGCCGGCACCCGGCAGCCGGTGAACGACAGCTCGGCGGTGTCGGAGCAGAGCCAGCCCATCTTGTCGAGTTTGCGGGACACCGCGAAGCCGGGCGTGCCGCGCTCGATCACCAGCATGCTGATCCCGGCCGAGCCGGGGCCGCCGGTGCGCACCGCGGTGGTCACGAAGTCGGCGCGGGTGCCCGAGGTGATGAACATCTTGGCGCCGTCGACCACGTAGTCGTCGCCGTCGCGGACCGCGGTGGTGCGCAGCGCGCCGACGTCGGAGCCGGCGTCCGGTTCGGTGACGCCGAGCGAGCACACCAAGGAGCCGGCCAGCGCCGGGCGGACGAACCGGTCGATCAGCTCCGGGCCGCCGGCCGCGATCATGTGGGGCAGCGCGATGCCGTGGGTGAACAGCGCGGCGTGGCAGCCGGACGAGCCGCCCGCCTCCAGGAACGCCTCGGTGGCGACCACCATGTCGACCGTGTCGCCGCCGTCGCCACCCACCTCCTCGGGGAACCCGATGCCGTAGAGTCCCGCCTTCGCGGCGCTGGCGTGCAGCTCGCGCGGGATCTCCCCGGCTCGCTCCCAGTCGTTCAGGAAGGGCAGGATCTCTCTGCGTACGAAGGCAGCCATCGCCTCGCGCAGGGTGGCGCGTTCCGCGGTCTCGAACGGGTCGTCATACATCCTCAGGTTCCCTTCGCGCGTTCGACGAGGGTGTCCGGGGCGCGCCGGCCGAGCAGGATCGCGGCCGCCCTCTTCCACCGGCGGATCAACAACTCGCGGCGGCCCAGCTCCCCGCTGACGATGCTGGTCATCACCAGGCCGGTCATCACCTCGAAGGTCATCTGCACCACGGTCGGCACCCGCGGGTCGTCGCCGAGCAGCGTGGTCGCCCGCTCGTGCAGCACCCCGAAGATCTCTTTCTCCACCGGCATCAGCGCGGCCCGCAGCTCGGCGTCGGTGCGGGCCGCGTTCCACATCTCCAGGGCGGCCCAGAACAGCGGGGCGGAGAAGTGCCGCCAGACGCTGTCGATGAACGCGTCCAGCTCGTCCGCCTCCGCGGGCAGCGCGGCCAGCTCGGCGACCATGGCGTCCATCCGCCGCCGGGCGACGTGCTGCACCGAGGCGACCAGCAGGTCGACCTTGGTGGGGAAGTGGTGCAGCAGAGTGCCGCGGGGCACGTCGGCGCGGGCCAGCACCTCGGCGGTGGTGGTCTCGGCATATCCCCGCTCGACGAGCGACTGACAGGTGGCGTCGAGGATCCGGAGCCGGGTGGCCTCGCTGCGCTGGGCTTGCGTGCGCCTCACGGCACTTACCGTACGACCTGACGGTAACCGCGGTCCACTGCGGACTTTCCTGGCCGTTTTCGGTCTTGTCGTGACCCAGGTCACTGGCTTACCGTCACGCGAGACTGTTGGGGGGATGTCGATGCGCTTCGGTCGCCGAGCCGTGCCCGCACCACCGCCCGCCGTGGAGCCGCCGCGCCGGCTGAACCGGCCCTGGACCCTGTCTGTCCCCCTCGGCGCCCCGCCCGACCGGGTGCTCGCCTACCTCGCCACCCCGGCGCGGATGGCGGACTGGCTGGTCATGCACACCGGCTGGCCGGCCCCGCCGCCGGGCGCGATGGCCGAGGGCGGCCGGTTCGCGCAGCGGGTCAAGCTGATGGGCACGCCGGTCGAGGTGCGCTGGACGGTCCGGGGGCTGTCCGATCGGACGGTCTGGCTGGACGGGACCGGGCCGATGGGGATCGAGGTCGGGCTCTACCTGTCGGTCGCGCCCGCGGACGGCGGGGCGCTGGTCCGGCTGGACGGCGGCGTGCAGGGCGGGCCGACGGACGGCCCGTTGGGGCCGATGGTGGCTCGCAGTCTCACCGACGCGTTGCGGAGCTCGCTCCAGCGATTGAGCCAGGTCTCGCCCGAGCGATGGAGTCATGCGAAGCCCACCGCCACGGTCAGTCCAGCCCTGATAAACCGCGAAAAGTCCGGAAAAATTGTGCATCGGGAGACTGGTCGGGAGATCGACCCGTGGACGCCCGTCATCGTCGGCTCCGCGCAACGCGTCGAACGCTTCCACCACCCCGGCGGCTCCGATCCGCTCACGCTCGCCGTGCACGCCATGCGCGACGCCGACAGCAGCACCTACCAGGCCGGCAACAACCTGGTGAGATCAGCCGACACGGTGGGCTGGGTGGCCAGCGTCTCCTGGCAGTTCGCGGACGGTGCCGCGTTGCTCGCCGAACGGCTCGGAGCCCGCCCGGCGCAGACCGTGCAGACCGGCCTGTTCGGCGGCGACGGCCCGCTGCGCCTGCTCAACGACATCGCCGCGGCGATCGCCCGGGGCGAGACCCGGATCGCGCTGCTCGGCGGCGCGGAGGCCGCCGCGACGGCGGCGGCCGCAGAGGGCGCCCGACGGCGGCTGGACTGGCCGAAACAGCGCGGGAGCGCGGCGCCGACCCGCGTGCTGGGCATCGACCGGGAACCCAACAACACCGCCGAGACCGCCGCCGGCCTCACCTCTCCGCTGCACGTCTACGCCCTGATCGAGTCGGCCCTGCGCCGCCGGGACGGCCTCAGCGTGGACGCGCACCGGAAGAAGATCACCGAGATCTGGTCCCGGATGTCCGAGGTGGCCGCCGGCAACGGGTGCGCCTGGCTGCCGCAGGTCCGGACCGCCGCCGAACTGGCTGCCCCGGACCGCGACAACCGCCCGGTCTCCGGGCCCTACACCAAGCTGCTCACCGCGAACCTGCAGGTCAACCAGGCAACCGGCATGATCGTGTGCAGTGCCGAGGCGGCCCGGGAGGCCGGGATCGGCCAGCAGAACTGGACCTTCGTGCACGCCGGGGCGCATGCCACGGATGAGTGGTTCGTGACCGAGCGCGCCGACCTGACCACCTCGCCCGCTCTGCGCGCGGTCGGCCGGGCGGTGCTCGGCCACGCCGGACTCACCATCGACGACATCCGCTACCTCGACCTGTACGCCTGTTTTCCGTCAGCGGTGCAGATCGCCGCCGCCGAGCTGGGCGTGCCGGACGACGACCCGGACCGGCCGCTGACCGTGACCGGCGGCCTCACCTTCGCCGGCGGCCCGGGCAACAACTACGCCAGCCACGCGGTGGTCAACCTGATCAGCCGGCTGCGCCACGACCCGGGCAGCTACGGCCTGGCCACCGCCGTCGGCTGGTACATGACCAAGCACGCCGCCACGGTGCTCTCCACCCATCCGCCCGCCGCGGAGTTCCGCGACATCGACGCGGACGTGCGCCTCCATCGCCCAACACGAAAAGTCGCGTCACATGCCGATGAAACGGGCGTGCTGGAAGGCTATACCGTCACGTATCGCCGGGACGGCACCCCGGAAGCCGGGATCGTCACCGAGATCCTGGACGACGGCACCCGGGTGGTCCGGGCCACCGAGCCGCTGGACGGGGATCCGTTCGCCGGCCCGCCGGTGCCGCTGCCGCCGCCGGGCGAGCCGCCGGTTGTCGTCGAGTGGCACGGCCCGGTCACCGAGATCCGGCTCAACCGGCCCGCCGTCCGCAACGCCGTCGACCTGGCCACCGCCCGCGCCCTGGAACGCGCGATCGACGACTTCGAGGCCGACCCGGACGCCCGGGTCGCCGTCCTCACCGGCGCCGGCCCGGTCTTCTGCGCCGGCATGGACCTGAGAGCCGCCGCCCGCGGCGAATACCCGATCACCGAGGGCCGCGGCCTGCTCGGGCTGACCGGCAAGCCGCCGAAGAAGCCGCTGATCGCCGCGGTCGAGGGGGCCGCGCTGGCCGGCGGGTTCGAGCTGGCGCTGGCCGCCGACCTGATCGTCGCCGCCGAGGACGCCCTGTTCGGCATCCCCGAGGTCAAGCGCGGGCTGGTCGCCGCGGCCGGGGGAGTGCTCCGGCTGGCCCGCAGCCTGCCCCGGGCCACCGCGCTGGAGCTCGCGCTGACCGGGGACCCGATGCCGGCCCGTCGGCTGCACGACCTCGGGCTGATCAACCGCGTCACGCCGGTCGGCAAGGCGTACGAGACCGCCTTCGATCTGGCCTCCTCGATCGCCGCGCACCCGGCGCTCGCCGTCCTCCTGGCCAAACGCATCGTCGACGAGCAGAGCGACTGGACGACCGCGGAGGCCTTCGACCACCTGTCCGAGATGGCCGGTGCTGTGCTCGGCTCCGCGAGTTTCGACCTACGGAAGGCTGACCGTGAGCGCTCTTGAGAACCTGCACGCGGTGCTGCGGATGCACCAGATCGGCATCGTCAACCTGCTGCGCCCGGACCACCTGGTCAGCGCCGCGATCCGCAACGCCAGGCTCGGCCCGCAGGCCGCGCTGATCATGAAGGCGGCGATCGAGCACCCGCACGCCCCGGCCCTGACCGACGAGCGCGGCACCCTCAACTACCGGCAGCTCGACGAGCAGTCCAACGCGCTCGCCCGGGCATTGAAAGACCTGAAATTTCCGGACAAGTCGGTGATCGGGGTGCTGGCCCGGGACCATCGCGGCCTGGTCCTGACGATCAGCGCCGCGGCCCGCGCGGGCCTGCGCCTCGCGCTGATGAACACCGGCCTCGCCGCGCAGCAGTTCGCCGAGGTGGTGGCCCGGGAGAACGTCCGCGCGGTGCTTTACGACAGCGAGTTCGCCGGCCTGATCGACGCCCTGCCGGACGCCGTCCCGCGCTACCTGACCTGGGCCGACGAGGGCGCCGCCGACAAGACCATCGACATGCTGATCGCCGGGCAGCCGGTCACCCCACTGCCGCTGCCCGACCGCCCGGCCGGCTTCATCATCCTGACCAGCGGCACCACCGGGCTGCCCAAGGGCGCCCCGCGCACCAAGGTGTCGCCGCTGGCCAGCGCGCTGATCGCGGACCGGATCCCGTTCCCCCGGCAGGGCGCCATCGTGGTCGCCTCGCCGCTGTTCCACAGCACCGGGTTCGGCGCCTGGACGGTCGGCATGTCGCTCGCCGACCACGCCGTGCTGCTGCGCCGGATCGACGCCGAGAGCATCCTGCGGGCGATCGCCGAGCACAAGGCGCAGATGCTGGTCGCCGTCCCGACCATGCTCACCCGGATCCTGTCGCTCGACCCGCGGATCCTCGACAAGTACGACACCTCGACGCTGCGGACCGTCTTCGTCGCCGGCTCCCCGCTCGCCCCCGAGCTGACCAACCGCTTCCAGGACCGGTTCGGCGAGGTGATCTACAACGTCTACGGCTCCACCGAGGTCGCGGTCGCCTCGGTCGCCCAGCCCGCCGAGTCCCGGCGGGCGCCCGGCACGGTCGGCAGGCCGCCGGTCACCGTGCACGTCGCCGTCTACGACGACGAGGGCCGGCGGATCGACCGGCCGCACACCACCGGCCGGGTCTTCGTCCGCACCGGCATCCCGTTCGAGGGCTACACCGACGGCCAGCACAAGCAGATCATCGACGGCTTCATGTCCACCGGCGACCGCGGCCACTTCGACGACCACGGCCTGCTCCACATCGACGGCCGGGAAGACGACATGATCATCTCGGGCGGCGAGAACGTCTACCCGCTCGAGGTGGAGAACCTCCTCGCCGAACGCGACGACGTGGTCGAAGCCGCGGTGATCGGCGTCGACGACCCGGAGTTCGGCCGCCGGCTGCGCGCCTTCATCGTCCCCACCGAGGACGCCAGCCGGGATCCGCAGGAGATCCGCGACTACGTGAAGGCGCTGCTCGCCCGCTACAAGGTCCCGCGCGACGTGGTCTTCATCGACGAACTCCCGCGCAACCCCACCGGCAAGGTCATCCGCCGCGACCTGCCCACCGGCCCGCTGCCCTGACCGCTCCGAGCCTCGACCCGGCCGCTCAGAGCCGCGCCAGGATCTCCGACTTCTTCGCGGCGAACTCGTCGTCGGTGACCACGCCGGCCTCGCGCAGCTCACCGAGCCGGCGCAGCTGCTCCATCGGGTCCACCGCGGCCGGGGCGCTCACCGGAGCGGCGGCCGGCGCCATCATCAGCCACCAGCTCGCCGCGGCCAGATCAAGGCCCGAGCGAACGCCGCACCTGACCCTGGCCGTGACCACCGCTAACCGGCTGGTACGCGGATCTCGCGGCGGATGACCAGTCGCAGGCCCGACCAGATCCCGTCGATCGCGCACACCTTGTTGTCGACCAGCCCGGTCGGCAACGCGACTTCACGGATGACGTCCTCGGTGACGTCCGTGGGTACCTTCGACGCCCGCTTCGGCCAGGCGACCCAGAATCCGCCGTTCTGCGCCATACCGCGTCTGACCTCGTCGAGGCGGGACTGCAACGCACCACGTCGGGTCACGAACAGCACGATCACGTCGGTCGGCGCGTCGGTGGCCAGGGCGGGCCGGACGACAACCCCGTCCGGCAGACCATCGAGCGTGGTCGCGAAGCCGTCCGGCGCGTCGAGCAGCGCGACGCGATGACCCGGCTTGATGCCGAGTTTGCGGTACAGCGGCGTGCCCGAGTAGCCGGCCATGTCAGCCCCGCCGCCTCCCCGATCGTCGGTCACCTGTGGCGATGCTAGCCACGCAACCAAGGCTGACGCTCATACCGATCCCGCCGGTCGAGCCGCCACGCCCCATCCGAGCGGATCGCGGCTACTTGTCCGAGGACTGGGCCCGACGTGCGGCCTCGGGTGGGACGGCCGTGCTGGCGCGGCCGCGGACCAGCGCGGGGGCCGAGCTAACCGAGCGTCGCCGGGAGCAGCGGAGTGGCGGCGGCCGCGGGTGTGCCGACCACCTCGGCGGCCTCCAGAGCCAAGAACTCGTCGACCGCGTGCGGGTGGAACTGCACCCCGCGGCAGCGCCGCAGCTCGGCTCGGGCCTGCTCGGCGGTGAACGCCGGGCGATCGGGGCCGGCGGTGCGCAGGAGAGCCCACGCGGCGCAGACCCCGGCCACCATGCTGACCGGCACGTTCTGGTGGTCCGCGCGGCGGCGGACGGCCTCGCTCACCAGCGCGGTCCAGCGCTGGATCTGCCGGTCGACGTCGGCCGGGTCGCTGCCGGCCGGCGTGGCCGCGGTGGTCCACTCCGCATCGCCCACGACGACCCGGTTGCGCCCGCCGCGCTTCGCCGCGTACAGCGCGCCGTCGGCCGCGACCAGCAGTTCCTCGGTGGACGCCGTGCCGGGCAGCACGGCGGCGCCGATCGAGACGGTCACCGTGATCGCCGTACGGTTGTCGACGAGTACCGGAGCCCCGGCGATCCGCTGCCGTAGCTCCTCGGCCAGCGCTGCCAGGCGGCCCGGCACCTCGCCGGTCACCAGCACCGCGAACTCCTCGCCGCCGAACCGGGCGACCACGTCGGTGTCGCGGCAGGCGTCCCGCAGCCGGCCGGCCACCTCTCTCAGCACCTGATCGCCGGCCGGGTGTCCGTAGGTGTCGTTGATGTGCTTGAAGTGGTCCACGTCCACCAGCAGCATCGCGAACGAGCCGCCGTGCCGGGCCGCCCGCTCCCGCTCCGCGCGCAGCGCGTCGGACAGGTGGCGACGGGTGTGGACGCCGGTGAGGCCGTCGGTCATGGCGATCCTGCGCTGCGCCGCGATCAGGCCCGCCATCCGCGTGAGCATCAGCAGGAACAGGACGGCCGAGGCGGTCACCACGACGAGGTCCGAGCTCGCCGCGTGACGCAGGTTCTGCACGGCCAGCACCACCGGGGCCACCAGGGTGGCAACCGCCAGCAGCACCACGCGGTACAGCGTGGCGCCGGATCGGCCCTCCACCGGCTCGGCGACCCGCCGCATCGACGGATGCAACGCGGCCGCGCCGAGCGCGAGGTAGCTGACCAGGTACACCGCGTCCGACCAGCCGCCGTTCTCGTACATCCCGTGCAGGGTCAGCAGGCCGTACGCGGTGTCGGCGAACAGTGTCAAGCCGAGGAACGCCAGCACCAGTTGGTAGGAGGTCTGCCGGGCGCCGCCGCCGAGCAGCAGGCGGATCGCCACGGTGAGCACACACAGGTCCATGACCGGATAGATGGTGGCCGCCACGCGGTCCAACGCGGAGAAGCCCGGCGCGGCGACGGCGGGGTGGATGAGGAACACCCACCACAGCACCGCGGCGGCCACCGCGAGGATCGCGGTGTCGACCAGTGCGGCGGTGTTGCGCTGGGGTGAGCGCCTGCGGCCCAGCAGCACCAGCGCGGCGGCGACGAGCAGGTACTGCGCGAGGTACAGGACGTTGGCCAGCACCGGATAGTTGGTCTCGCTGCCGGTGGTGGTCACGAAGTAGGCGATGTCGGCGCCGGCGTACATCACCTGGCCGGCCGCGAGCAGCCACCACACCGACCGGGCGGCCGGCCGGTGCAGCCGGATGCCCACCGCCATCGCGGCCGCCGTGCCGGCGCTCACCAGGCAGTAGGAGACCACCTGGGCGACGGGGTGCGACGCCGGTATGAGGAAGTGGCCGACAGCCGGCACCGCCGCCGCCAGGCACCACCCGACCCAGGCCAGCGACCAGGGCGCCCGTGAGTTCCCCGGCGCCGTGGTGGTCCGTGGGCCACTGCTCGAAGATGTCACCGCGCCATCCCACCAGCCTCGGGTTGTCGGCCGGGTCGTCCGCGGTTGCCGGACGGTTGCTCGCGGACGGCCGCTGCGGTCCGGCGTGCGCGGATGCCGACCCGTCCGAGGTCCGGCCCGGGGCGAGCACGCCGACTCGGCGCGCCCACCGCCCCCGGCCCGCGACCGACTCCGGCAGGTCAGTGCGGCGAGTCCCCGCCGCTGGTGAGCAACGACCCCGCCGGCCCCGAACTCCCGACCGCGTACTCCTGCAGCGGCACCTCCCCGGCCCGCCACGCCGAGGTCACCGGCTCGACGATCCGCCAGCACTGCTCGGCGGTGTCGCCGCGGACCGACAACAACGGGTCGTTCTCGAACACCCCGCGCAGCACCTCGCCGTACGGCGGCAGCTCGCCCGGCGCGAACTCGGCCTCCAGGGTGACCGGGTCGAGCACGAACGGGTCGCCGGGCCCGTTGATGTCGAAGTCGAGCGCCAGCCGGTCGGGTCCGAAACTGATCCGCAGCCGGTCCGGCGTGTCCGGTCCCCGGAAGCCGTCCGGGATACGCGGCGGCGCCTTGAACGTGATGACCGCCTCCTTGCGCCCGGTGCCCAGCGCCTTGCCGGACCGCAGCCGGAACGGCACCCCGGCCCACCGCCAGTTGTCCACCGCCAGCACGATCTCGGCGAGCGTCTCGGTCTCCCGCGCCGGGTCCACGCCGGGCTCCTCCGCGTACCCCGCGTAGCGGGCCCGCAGGCTGGACTCCTTCGCGTCGCCGGCCCACAGCCGGGTGGCCCGCAGCGCCTCGGCGGTGGCGTCCCGGAACACCCGCGGGTCCAGCGACAGCGGCGCCTCCATGGTGAGCAGCGCCAGGATCTGCAGCAGGTGGCTCTGGATCATGTCGGCCAGGGCGCCCGCCTTGTCGTAGTAGCCGGCCCGTCCCTCCAGCGCCAGCTGCTCGTCGAAGACGATGTCGACCGACTCGACGTGCTCCGACCCGAGCAGCGGCTCGAAGATCCGGTTCGCGAACCGAAGTCCGAGAATGTTCAGCACGGTGGACTTGCCGAGGAAGTGGTCGACCCGGTGGATCCGCTCCTCCGGCGCGAGCCGGGTGAGCAGCCGGTTGAGCGACGCCGCCGACGACGCGCTGGTCCCGAACGGCTTCTCCAGCACCAGCCGGGTCCCCTCCGGCAGCCCCAGCTCGCACAGCGCCTCGCACGCCTTCACGGTCACCGACGGCGGCAGCGCGAAGAAGATCGAGACCTCGCCGTCCGCGCTGTCCAGCAGCCCGCGCAGGTCCTCGGCGCGGGTCACGTCGGCCCGCACGTACCGCGTCCCGTCCAGGGTGCGCGCCGCCGCCTCGGCCTTGCCGTGCTCGCCGAACGCCGTGGCCACCCGCTCCTGCCAGCGTGCCGCGTCCCAGTCGTCCATCCCGGCGCCGATCAGCGTCACCGGCAGCGCGTCGGCCGCCAGCAGCGCCCCGAGCCCGGGCAGCAGCAGTCGTGCCGTCAAATCCCCGGAAGCACCCAGAATCACCAGTGTCTGGGCGGAGCCCTGTTTCGTCATGACTTCCCGGTTGCCCCGCAAACCTCCGGGACAACCGCGATTTTCGTACGACGAAGCGCACGCCCGGTCAGCTCAGCCTCTCCCGCAGGAAGCCAATGATCTCCTCCCGGGCGGCGCGGGCCTGAGGCAGCAGCCCCGGCATGCTGACGAACGCGTGCGTCGCCCCGCGGTGCTCGGTGAGCCGCACCGGCGTCCCGGCGATCCGCAGCCGCTCCGCGTAGGCCCGGCCCTGATCGGCGAGCGGGTCCACGGTCGGCACCACGATCAGCGCCGGGGCCAGCCGGGCCACGTCCCAGGCGTGCAGCGGCGACACCGCCCGCGGGTCGGTCCCGTCCGGCACCGCCATCCGCTGGAAGAACCGCATCTGCGCCAGGGTGAGCGTCGGGCTGTCCGGGTGCTCGCGCATCGACGGGTAGTCGAGTGCCGTCGCGGTCAGGTCGGTGCACGGGTTGACCAGGACCTGCGCCCGCAGCGCCAGACCAGCGTCGCGCGCCCGGAGCGCCACCGTCCCGGTGATCGCCGCGCCGGCGCTCTCGCCGGCCAGCGCGACCCGGCCCGGGTCGACGCCCCACCGTGCCGCGTGCCGGAACAGCTCGCCGAGCACGTCCCAGGCGTCGTCGACCCCGGCGAGCAGCGGCACCTCCGGCGAGACCAGCCGATGCTCGACCGACACCACGACGGCCGGCAGCCAGGCCGCGATCGCGCTGGTGATCCAGTCGCTCTGCGCCGCGGTGCCGACGAACCCGCCGCCGTGCACGTGCACCACCAGCGGCAGCCCGCCGGTTCCCGGGGCCGCGCCGGCCGGTGTCCGCGCCCGTCCCGGGTCCGGCCGGTGGACCCGGACCGTCACCTCCCGCCCGGCCACCGACACCCGCTCCCAGGTGATCGTCACGCCGGGCTGCGGCCACCCGGTGATCAGCCGCATCAGCCGGGACGCGCGCTTGCGGTTCTCCGCCACCTGCAGCGCGGCCAGCTCCGCGGCGGACATGGCGGCCCAGTCCGGCTCGCTGCGCACCCGGTCGAGCAGCCGCACCACCAGCGGCGGCCGATCCTCGCCGACCGTCTCCCGCACCGGCGCCTCGGTCATCACGCACCCGCCCTTCGTCATTACGCTACTTCAAGTATCGATACTGAAGGTAGCGTAATTGATAGAGTGGCGCCATGCCGATCAGCGCCGAACCCGCCCGCTCGCCCGGCCGTCCCCGCTCCGGCGTCGACGCGACCGTCTTCGCCGCCACCCTGAGCGCGATCGACGAGCTGGGCTACACCCGGGCCACGGTCGACCGGATCGCCGCGGTCGCCGGGGTCGCCAAGACCACGATCTACCGGCGCTGGCCGTCCAAGGGCGAGCTGATCGTGGCCTGCCTGCTGGACGCGTTCGGCCCGGTGCCGCTGACCGGCGCCACCCGCGGCGACCTGCTGGAGAACGCGATCCACTGGATCGCCGGCAAGATCGGCGAGTCCGGGATCGGCGCGGCGTTCGCCGGTGTCTTCACCGACGCGGTCAACGACCCGGCGCTGCGCGAGATCCTGGCCACCCGGTTCCAGGACCCCTACCGGCTGGCTCTGCAGGACGCGCTCGGCGAGCCGGAGCACCGGGTGCTCTTTCTCATCGACCTGATCGTCGGCACCCTGCTGCACCGTCTCGGGATGACCGGCGAGCCGATGGTGGAGCGTGATGTGCGTGCCCTCATCGCGGTCGCCCGGTACGCCTTGGACGGCTGATGAAACCCTATGTAGAAAAAGTTGCTAGGGCTATGTAGCGTAACCGGGCATGGCGTCACCCCCACGTATGACGGCCGCCCTGGCCGGTGTGCTCCAGGCGTTCCTCGCCGAGCCCGCCGCCGAGCGCTACGGCCTCGACATCATGCAGGCGACCGGCTGTCCCAGCGGCACCGTCTACCCGATCCTGATCCGGCTGCAGCGGGCCGGCTGGCTGGAGTCTCGCTGGGAGGAGATCGATCCGGCGCTGGCCGGTCGCCCGGCCCGGCGGTGGTACCGGCTCGCCCCGGACGCGGTCACCACGGTGCGCGGCGAGGTCGGCGCGTACCGGCAGCGGCACGCGACCGCCGGCCCGGCCGTGCAGGGGAGGCCGACATGGGTTTCCTGAGCCGGCTGACCGCGGCCTGCCTGCGCGCGGCGGCCCGGCGGTGGCCCGCCGACCTGCGCGACGACCTGGCCCGCGAGTGGGCCGCCGAGCTGGACGAGCTGGAGCGCCGGCCGGGCACCGCCGGGCGGCGGCTGGCCTTCGCGATCAGCCTGGCGATCACGCCGCTGAGCTTCGACGAGGAGGGCGCGCCGCGCGGCGGCTGGGAGTGGCTGCGGGCCGGCGCGGCGCTGCGCTCGGCGTCCCAGGTGGCGCTGGCCGGGGCGTTCGGGATGGGCCTCGCCATGGTCATCCGGTCGATCCTGGGTGAGTCGTTGCTCGACTTCGGCGACAGCGGGAACGCCTGGCTGCTCATCGGGGCGCTGGCGAACAGCGTGGTCGCCGCGCTGGTCACCGGGTACGCCGTCGTGGCCGGCCGGTGGATCGGCCGGCGCGGGGCGCCGGATCCCGGCCCGGCCGGCAGCCTGGGCGTCGCCGCCACGGTGGTGCTGCCGCTGGCCGCGCTGCTCTCCTTCTTCCTCCTGGTGCGCACCGAGGGCATCTTCGTGAACTGCCTGCTGGCCGCCGGTTGCTGGGCGCTGCTCACGATGCTGCTGGTGGCGGCGACGGTGCGGGCGCTGAGCGCCGGGCGGCGCGCCCGGGCCCGGCTGCTGGCGGTGCTGGGCGTGCCGCTCGCGGCCGCCCTGCCGGATCTCCCGCTGCACCTCGGCTCGGTCGTGGACCTGCCGATCTACCTGCTGGTCAGCGTGATCAGCACGATCGGCCTGCTGCTGCCGTGGACGGTCTTCGCGGTGGTCTTCGCCCGGGCGACGGTCCGCCGGTGGACCACCGCGGTGGTGCCGGTCGAGCCGGAGGTGGAGCCGGTCGCCGCCGGCCCGGTCGACGCTCAGCCGCCGTGGTGGCGGCTGACCGTGGAGCGGTTCGTGCTGGCCGGCCTGGCCGCCGCGGGCGCGGCGGCCTGGGCGGTGGGCGTGACCGTGCTCCAGCCGCTCAGCGAGCCGGCCCACCTCCAGGACGCGACCGGGGAGAACAACACCTACTGGGCCCGGGAGCTGCGCTGGGGTGCGCTCTTCGCGGTCATCCTGGTGCTGCTGGTCTGGGCGCGCGGCGACCGCCGGGCGACCCGGGCCGTGCTGCTCGGCGGCCTGCTCTGGCTGGTGGCCGACATCCAGCTGGACCGGATCGACCCGACCTCCGGCACCGTCATGCTCGCCGCGGTCACCGCCGTGGCCGCGCTCGGCGCCTGCGCCGCCGTCGGCATGCTGCCGTCGGTGCCCCGGCACCGGGTGCTGCTGACCGTGGCGCTGATCGCCGCGGTGATGTCCGCCCTGGCCACCGAGACCGAGTCGCCGACCGACGTGGAGCGGGCGCTCAACCTGGGCAGCGCGGCGGTCGGCTCGCTGCTGGCCATGGTGGCGGTCGCCGCGGCGACCCGCGCGGCCGGTGCGGTGAGCCCGTTCCGCGGGGCGGTGGCGCTGGTCCTCGGCGCCCTCGCCGGGGCCGGGCCGTGGCTGATCCGGCTGCGTCATCCGCAGCCGGACGACGTCCGGTTCCAGGAGAACCTGCTGCTCCTGGTCCTGCTGCTGGTCGCGGTCGTGGTGCTGGCCGGGCCGCGTCCCCGGCACCGGCGGGACTGGCTGCGGCTGCCGGCGTCGGCGGCGCTGGCCGTGGTCGTCGTCCCGGCGGTGCTGGTGCCGCTGCTCTTCGCCTGCATCGCGCTGCCGATCGCCGCCCTGTTCACCGCGCTGGCCGGCAACCCGCCGGTGAACGGGGCCGACACCGACCTGATCGCGGTCCTGATCGCCATCCCGACCGGGCTGGTGGCCGGCCGGTTGCCGCTGACCCGGCCGTTCCGGCCGCGCGGGGCGCGCGCCGCCCGGCCGGTGGCCCACCCCCGTCCGCTGCTGGTTCCACCCGACCCCAGCTGACCGCACCGCACCATCCCGGCCGGCTCCGACATCGTTGTCGGGGCCGGCCGGCGCGGTCCCGGGCGCGCGCGGCGGCGTACCGGAAATCGGACCACCTCGTCGCGCGCGGACCGGGACCGGACCGCGGTCCTCGTGCCATTTAAGGTTTTTTAAGGGTGTGACCCGGACCGAGCGATTGACCATCCATCGACCGCCTGCTTTATTGGCAACCATCTTGCCAATTCCCCCACGGGCAAGCCGATCCCTATCGCATCGAGGTCTCTCCCATGCGCAAGCGCACCCTGCTGACCCTCGCCGTCTCCGCGGTCGTCGTCGGCGGTCTCGGCGTCGCCGGCATCACCACCGCCTCGGCCGCCACCCTCGACCCGGCCCTGCCGCCCGGCGGCAACTTCGACCTGTCCGTCTGGCAGCTGCAGCTGCCGACCGGGTCCCCCGGCAAACCGGACACCATCTCGCCGGCCCAGCTCAAGGGCCCGAACGGCTACACCAACCCGGCCTACTTCTGGACCGACAAGAACGACGGCTCGATGACCTTCTGGGCGCCGGAGAAGGGCGTCACCACGCCGAACTCCAACTACGCGCGGTCCGAGTTCCGCGAGATGAACAAGGACGGCAGCGCCGCCGACTGGACGCTGGCCGGGAACCACACGCTCAGCGCCCAGCTGCGGATCCCCTCGGTCACCAAGAACGTCTGCGTCGGCCAGGTGCACCTGGGCTCCGGCGGCTCGTCGACCAAGCCGCTGCTGGAGCTCTACTACCGGCCGAACGGCGACATCTACCTCGGCACCGAGAACTCGCCGGCCGGCGGCCAGACGCTGCACAAGGTGGGGAACGTGGCGCTCGGCGTGAAGTGGACCTACGTCATCAACGTCACCGGCAACACCATCAACCTGACCGTCAACGGGTCGCGGACCAGCTACGCGATCCCGTCCTCGTTCAACCCGTACCGGCAGTATTTCAAGGCCGGCTCCTACAACCAGTCCTCCTCGGACAGCACCACGAACGGCGCCAAGGTCAAGTTTTACAGCCTGACCGTCAAGCACGGCTGAGCCGTGGCGGGCCGGGATCCGGGCGGAACCGCCCCGGCCCGGCCCGCCCTCGTGAGAACGTCAGAGGGGAACGGCATCCGAGGGAGGCAACCATGATCACGGTGTCCGCCGGCAGCACCCTCACCCTGCGCCTCCCGGACATGACCACCGTCCCACTGATCTGCCTCGCCGAGGTCAAGGCGCCGTTCATCGCCGACCTGCCGCCGATGCCGGTGCTCAGCCTCGACGACCCGGGGCCGGGCGCCCGCCGCTACGGCATCCTGGAGCTGACCAGCAACGCCGGCGTCGCCTGGGTGGAGGCCGAACTGCGTGGCGGCCTGATCACCGTGCTCGGCGACTCACCGACCGGCGTGGTCCAGCGCCGGGACTCGCCGCGCCGGCCCGGCGCCTACCCGGCGACCGGGACCGCGCAACTGGACACCGGGCCCAGCCAGCGGCTGATCGCCCTGTCCGGCGAGGTCCAGGACATCTCCACCAGCGGGTTGCTGCTGCGGGCCACCGCCGGCGACGACAGCCCGCACCTGCCCACCGCGATCCTGCGGACGCTGTTGCACGTCACCATGCCGTGGGGTGAGCTGACCGCCTCGGTGACCACCGTCGACCAGCGCTCCGACCAGCTCCGCGGCACCTTCGAGTGGATCGACCCGGGCGACGCGAAAGCCCTCGCCACCTTCGTCCGCGCCTGATGCGTGATCGTTGCCGAACCGGGCAATGATCAGAGGATGACCTGGCTGGAATTCGCGTTGCTGCACTCGCCGGCACCGACCACGGTGCGGGTCACGCCACGGCACGGCAACCGCTACGCCGAACCCACCGTGATCGGTCCCTGCGTGGTCCACCCGACCCGGACCGTGGTCTTCTGCCCGCCGGACACCGACGTGCCACCCGGCTCGCTGGTCACCCTGCCGACCGGGCAGACCTCCCGGGTCCGGGCCGCCTGCCATCTGGACGCCCCCGGGTACCGGCTGCCCGGCCATCTGCAGCTCGACCTGGAACTCTGACCCGCGACCCGGTCAGCCCGCCTCGGCCGCCTTGCGCTCCGGCCGCCGGCGGCGGTCCCGTACGTAGATCACCGACGTCTTGTTCTTCTCCGTCGGGCGGCGCTCGGACTCGAACAGCCCGGTCGCGGTGAGCAGGTCGCTCAGCTTGGTGTAACCCCAGTTCCGCGCGTCGAAGTCGGGACTCTGCTTGAGCAGGATGTGCCCGACCGCGCCGAGCGGCGCCCACCCGTCGTCGTCCGACGCCGCCTCGACCGCGTTCCGCAGCTTGTTGACCAAAGCGCTGTCCGACCGCAGCGGCGCCGCACCCGCGGCCGGCCGCGAGGTGGCCGGCGAGTCCACCGGTTCGGCCGGGCTGTGCGCCACGGTCAGGTTCTCGGTGTAGATGAACTTGTCGCAGGCCGCCACGAACGGTTTCGGCGTCTTCCGCTCGCCGAACCCGTAGACGATCAGGCCCGACTCGCGGATCCGCGCGGCCAGCCGGGTGAAGTCGCTGTCACTGGAGACGATGCAGAACCCGTCCAGCCGCCCCGAATACAGCAGATCCATCGCGTCGATCACCATCGCCGCGTCGGTGGCGTTCTTCCCGGTGGTGTAGGCGAACTGCTGGATCGGCTGGATGCTGTAGGCCAGCAGGTGCTCCTTCCAGCCCCGCAGGTTCGTCCCGGTCCAGTCGCCGTAGGCCCGCTTGACGTGCGCGGTCCCGTACTTCGCCACCTCGGCCAGCAGACCCTCGACGATCGCCGGCTGCGCGTTGTCCGCGTCGATCAGCACCGCCAAGCGGCTCGTCTCGTTCGTGGTGATGCTCATCCGCCGCCGCCGACCTCTCCCTCGCCCGCCGTTCCGTCCCGGTCCGGGATTCTCCCGGCCGGCCCCGCCGCGCGCCACTCCCCGAAGGTTGCCCGGACGGCAGCCGGGGTAACGGCACCTCCATGACGGAGTACGGAATCCACGCCTCCCACGAGCAGATCCCGCCCGCCGATCTTCTCACCGCGGTGATCGCGGCCGAACGGAACGGCTTCGAAGCCGCGATGTGTTCCGACCATTTCTCGCCGTGGAGCAGCCGGCAGGGACAGTCCGCCTTCGCCTGGTCGTGGCTCGGCGCCGCGCTGCAGGCCACCAACCTGTCGTTCGGCGTGGTCAACGCCCCGGGCCAGCGCTACCACCCGGCGATCATCGCGCAGGCCATCGGGACGCTCGGCGCGATGTTCCCGGGCCGGTTCTGGGCGGCGCTGGGCAGCGGCGAATACAGCAACGAGCACATCACCGGGGAACCGTGGCCGCGCAAGGAGGTGCGGGAGGCCCGGCTGCTCGCCTCGGTGGAGGTGATCCGCGGCCTGCTGGCCGGCGACGAGGTGACCCGGGACGGGCTGGTCACCGTCGACCGGGCCCGGCTGTGGACCCGGCCGGCCGAGGCGCCGCCGCTGATCGGAGCCGCGGTGAGCACGAAGACCGCGGCCTGGTGCGCCGGGTGGGCCGACGGGCTGGTCACCGTCAACGCGCCCACCGACCACCTGCGGGCGATGATCGACTCGTACCGGGACGCGGGTGGCCGGGGACCGGTCTGCCTGCAGGTGCACCTGAGCTGGGCGCCGACCGAGGACGAGGCCGAGGCGATCGCGCACGACCAGTGGCGCAGCAACGTCTTCCAGCCGCCGGTCTGCTGGGATCTCGAGACGGTCGAGCAGTTCGACGTGGTCAGCGAGAACGTGACGGTGGACCAGGTCCGGCAGGTGGTCAACGTGTCGGCCGACCTGGAGGCGCACATCGAGTGGCTGCGGGGCTACGCCGCGCTCGGCTTCGACCGCGTCTACCTGCACCACGTCGGGCAGGACCTGATGCCGTTCATCGAGACCTTCGGCGCCAAGGTGCTGCCGGCCCTCCGCCAGCCGGTCGCCGGGCAACGATCGTAGGATCACCGGCGTGCACACCACGCCGGCCGGGCCGATCGACGTACCGTCGGAGTTTCCGGCCGTGGTGCCGTTCGCGCGGACCACGGTGCGGCTGCACCCTCGCGCCGGAGCTCCGACGGCCGGGCAGAGCTCGGTCGGCGGGCCGTTGCTGTGGCCGGCCGGCGAGCCGTGGCCGGTGTGCGACGGGCCGGAGCCGGACGATCACTACCCCGACGGGCCCGGCGAGCCGGCGGCGCCACTCGTGCCGGTGCTGCAGCTGTTCGCCGAGGACATCCCTGAGCTGCCGTTCCCGGAGGGGACGGACGTGCTGCAGGTGCTGTGGTGCCCGTTCGACCATGAGCCGTTCGATGCGCCTCGTCCCGAGGTGCGCTGGCGCCGGCGTGCCGGCCTCGACGTGAGCGCGTCGCCGGCGCCGGACGTGGAGTCGGACCCGCGACGGGTGCCCCGGCCCTGCGTGATCGCTCCGGAGCGGGTGGTCGAGTATCCGTCCCACGACCTGCCGCCCTCGGTGTGGTCGGAGATCCAGGAGGCCGCCCAGCGGGTCGAGCGGGACACCGGCTGGAGCTACGAGAGGGACCTGGCGGTGGCGTCCGGGATCAAGGTCGGCGGTTACCCGGGCTGGACCCAGTCGCCGGATTGGCCCGCCTGTGCGTGCGGCGCCACGATGGACCATCTGCTGACCATCGCGAGCTGGGAGTTCGACCGGGGCGACGAGCGGCGCTGGATCCCGGTGGAGGACCGCCCGGCGATGGCGGGGTGGGGCTGGGACGCCGCCGACGACCATCCGTGGCGGGGCCTGCAGAACCCGACAGGCCTGATGCTCGGCGACGCGGGCGGCATCTACCTGTTCGTCTGCCCGCGCTGCCCGGCCCACCCCACCGACTACCGCTTCGACTGCGGTTAGACCCGCGCCATGTCCTGCCGCACCGGGCCGGCGAGGTCGAGCCAGGCGCTCAGCACCTCCACTGATCCGCGGGCACGAGGAACTGCGTGCGGTGCTGATGGCGACCCGGCCGGCGCAGGTGTGGCATGGCACCGGCCGCCGTCAGCCGCCCGCGCGGATCCACGACCGGGAGACGGTCCGGGACGAGCTGGCACGGGACTGAGGGAGGGTGTGCCGGTCAATTGGTGCGGCGGACGGCGATGATGCCCTTGATCAGGCGGTAGAGGCCGTAGAGCATCGGGCCCCAGGCGACGATGTAGACGGCGGCGCCGGAGGCCATCGTGGCGAGGGTGATGAAGATGCCGGCGCCCAGCCAGATGCTGCCTACGGTGATGTCGCGTTTGCCCTGGGCGGCGGCTTCGGCGAGTTTGATCTGCTGCTGCGCCGGGTCGGATCGGTCGCCCTCGGCGGTCCACTGGTGGTACGGCATCGACGGCGGGGGAGTGCCCGGCTGCTGCCCATACTGACCGGGCGCGGCCGGGTAGGCACCGGGCTGCTGGCCATAGTGGTCGGGTGCGGCGCCATACTGGCTGGTCGCGGCGCCATACTGGCTGGTCGCGGCGCCATACTGGCTGGTCGCGGCGCCATACTGGCTGGTCCCGGCGCCATACTGGCTGGTCGCGGCCGCGGGGGTGCCGGGCTGCTGACCATAGTGGCCGGGCGCGGCCGAGTGGGTGCCGGACTGCGGCGAGTACTGCTGCGGGGCGGTTTGGTGCGGGTACTGCTGCGACGCCGCCGGATAGCCGCCGAATTGCTGCGGGTACTGCGACCCCAAAGCCCCGCCGGGCTGCTGCGGATACCCCGACGGGCCCTGGTGCTGCGGATACGAGTGCTGCGCCGGATAACCGCCCGGCTGCTGCGGGCTGTGCTGCTCCGGCACGACCGGCCGGGGCGAGCGCGCCGCCGACGACCAGCCGTCCTGCTCCGCCGGGCCGGCGGTCGGGTCCGGGTAACTCATGCTGCACCTACTTCGTCAGTCAGGGTGGGAAGTCATCGGGGAGTACCGCTGGGTGACGGCTCCGGTTCAACCGGCGGACGCCCGGTCGGGTCAATCCGCAGAGAGTCGCACAGATGCGCCGTCCTTGTGGTCCGCCGTCCGCTCCACTGCCTACATGACACTGTTGCGTGCCTCGCTCGGCGCCCTGTGCGCCGTCGTCCTGACCGCCACCCCGGCTCTGGCCGCGCCTCCGCCCGGCCACGTGGAGCTGCGCTATCTCGGCGATCTCACCGACCCGTCGCATGTCGCCGACAGCAGCGGCAACGGCCTGCACGGCGCCATCCTGGGTGGCGGCGGCGGGTTCGTCACCTCGGTGACCGAGGCGGGCGGCAACCGCATCCTGCGTTTCCCGGGCGGCTCCTGCACCACGACCACGCCTTGTCCACAAGCGATCATCCGCCCGGCGAGCTCGGTCACGCTGGTGCCGGGCGGTGACGGGGAGGGCCGGTTCGTCTACGGCGCGGACATCCGGTTGAACGAGACGCCGTCGCCGGACGCCGGGATGAACGTCTTTCAGTTCGGCGCGGCCGGGGCCGGGGTCACCCAGTGGAAACTGCAGGTGGACTACGGCCGGCCGTCCTGCCGGTGGTCGGACGGGACGAACTTCGTGCTGCTCCCGGCCGGCCCGGAGGACTTCGGCATGACGGTCGGCCGGTGGTACCGGGTGACCTGCGTCCGGCTGTCCCCGGTGCTGTTCCAGATCCGGGTGCACGACCCGGCCACCGGCCGGCAGCTGGTGCCGCCGGCCCAGCGGACCGGCCCGCTGGCGGACATCCTGCCGAGCGGCGCCGTGGTGATCGGCGGCAAGCGGATCAACCCGAACCAGACCGACGTGGACACCGACCAGTTCCACGGCGACCTGGACAACATCGAGTTCGGCAGAAAGAACACCGATTGACGTATCGACGCCCGTGCCCTAGATTGGCGCGGAAAGCGCATTCCCGCACGTCAGACCTCCTGGACCAGCGACCGAGGTGACTCAGTCGAACCAGTCGAGGTCGACCGCTCCGGCGATCACCCGCATACCCTTGTCGCCAGGGTGCAGGTGGTCGCCGGAGTCGTTCGCGGCCAGGAACCGGGTCGGTGACGCCGGATCGTGCGTCGCGGCGTCCTGGTCGAGCACCGCGTCGCACCCGCTGCCGGCGCCGCGGACGAACGCGTTCACCTCGGCCCGGCCCTGCTCGCCCCGGCTGCTCCAGTAGTCCGCGCCGCGGAACGGGGTGAGCGTCGAGCAGATCACCCTGATCCCGGCCGCATGACCGCGATCGATCAGCTGCCGGTAGGCGCTGATGATCTCGTCGCTGCCCGGTGCGCGGTGGCTGCCCAGATCGTTCAGCGGGTCGTCCGAGATGATCACCCAGCGCACTCCGGTACGCCGCAGCACGTCCCGCTCGAACCGGTGGGCCGCGCTCTCGCCGCGTCCGTCGGTGCCGTCGGCGGTCAGCCGGTTGCCGCTGATCCCGGTGTTCACCACGCCGATCGTCCGCCCCGCCGCGCGCAGCCGGTCGGCGAGCAGGTCCGGCCACCGCTGGTTGGCCCCGAAGGCCGAGTCCAGCCCGTCGGTGATCGACGCCCCGAACGCCACGACCGTCCCCTCCGCCGCGGAGTTGTGCACGTCCAGGCCGGTCAGGAAGAAGTAGTTGCTGGACGTCTCGGCGCCGCGGATGCTCGTGGCGGTGAGCTGGTCGCCGGTACCGATGAAATTGTCCCTGGTGCCGAGCGGATGCCGGGTGGTCTCGCCGGTCGCCGCCGGCAGGTGGACGCTGACCGCCAGATCGGCGTCGGCCGGCACGGCGAAGCTCACCGGGTCGCTGGTCACCGTGCCGCCCGCCGGGATGGTCACCGCCGTCCTGCCGCCGAAGGTCACCACGGTGTCGGTGGCCGGGTCGATGGTGCTCCCGGACACCTGCCGCGCCACGTGCACCCCGCCGATCACCAGCGGCGTGCGGCCGAACGCGTGGGACAGCTCCAGCCGGGCGCGGTCCCCGGCGACGCTGGTGTGCACGATCTGCCGGACGGTCTGCCGCTCGAAGGCCTGCCCGCCGTCGGTCATCGCGACACCCCAGGTGCCGACCCAGTCCGGCGCCGCCGACCGGGACGGCGAGAGGAAAGCCGCCGACTGGGACGGCGCCGGGAAGGCCGCCGGGTGGGAAGGCGCGGGGGAGGCCGGGGCGGCATTCGCGTACGGATCAGTCGCTCCGCATCCCGCCACCAGCAGCAGCATGCCCCCGGCCAGCCCCGCCGCCCCGACCCACCGCATGTGTTCCCCCGTTGCCGCGCCCACGTCCCGGCGGCAATCCTCACACCTGACCTGGTGCGGATCAGGTCAGCGGGACAAGGATCACCAGGGATGTCGCCGGTCTGCCGCCGGCGGTGACGGCCTCCGCGGGCCGGACGGGGCGGTGATCGTCCCGGCCGCGCCGCCGCCCGCCCGGACGACCGCGCGGCCGGAGGACGGACCGTCAGAGACGGATCCGCTGACCGGGGTAGATCCGGCTCGGGCTGGACAGCTTGCTCTTGTTGAGCTTGTACAGCGTCCGCCAGCCGCCCTTGATGTGGTACTTCCGGGCGATCTTGGCGAGCGTGTCGCCGGACTTCACCACGTAGGTCTTGCCGGTCGACTTGACCTTACTGCTCTTCGCCTTGGTGGACTTCTTCCTGGTCGACGTGGCCTTCTTGTGCACGCCGGCCTTCTTGCCGCACACCGGCCACGGGCTCAGCCCGCGCTTGGCGTACAGCTTCTCGGCGATCTTGATCTGCTCGCCCTTGGTGGCCTTGTCCGCGGTCGACGCGTACTTGCCGCCGCCGTTCGCCTTCCACGTGCTGCGGCTGAACTGCAGGCCGCCGTAGTACCCGTTACCGGTGTTGATGTGCCAGCGGCCGCCCGATTCGCACTTGGCGACCACGTCCCAGTTGACGCTGGATGCCATCGCCGGGGAAGCGGGCGCGAACAGCACGCCGGCTCCGGTCACGCCCGCCGCCACCAGGGTGAGGGCAGCAAGGCGCGTTCGTCTACCGATCCGAGACATGGATGATCCTCCACGCCTGCGAGGTGAGCTGTCGGGTTCGGGCAGATCGGCCCGGCCGCGTCACACATGGCGGCTTCACCCCGAGGCGCGCTCCGTGATGGACGCGCCGGAAACGGTGGGTCCCCCGCTCCTGCCCTTCTCATCGAGTCTGTGGATCGGCGGCAGGATTCGGCGGTCCGTCCACAGTGCCCGCCATCGCGGGACGACCGACGGTAACCACATCCCCGGTCGTTCATCCAAGTTTTTGATGCCGGATAGTGACGTTCTTCACGGTATTAGGGTGATTTGATCTTGTTCGTGCCCTGGAAAGCCAGGCATTTCCGAAACCGGTCATCCGCCCGTCCTCCCGGCATGCCGCACGACCGGCAGAAAGGGCGGAACCGCCGCTGGTCACGGTGCGTCGAACCAGCCATGGCCGATTCCCGACAGCGCCGGACCGCGCTGCTCACCGTGATCACCGCACTCGCGGTCTCCGCGTGCGGCACCACCCTTTCCGGTACGACCGCGGAGACCCGTGACGCCGTCCACGTGGCAGCCGCGAACCTGCCGTCGCACTACACCTACGTCCTCACCTCGACCTGCGGCGAGCGGGCACTGATCGGCAAGTACCGGATCACCGTGGCCGGCGAGCGGGTCACCGGCGAGCCCGCCGACCGGGACACCAACCCGGACGTGGCGCACTACCCGGCCATCGCCGAGCTGCTCGCCGAAACCGGCACCGCCGGGCCGGACGCCGTGATCGAGTTCACCACCGACGCGGCCGGCCTGCCCGCCTCGCTGACGATCGACCCGATGCCGAACGCCATCGACGACGAGGCGTGCTACACGTTCAGCGACATCCGGCCCCGCCCCGCCGCCCCGTCACCGAGCTGACCCCCGGCGGCCCCGGGTGCCGCCCAGGGCAACCCCCTGGGGTGAACGAGTTCGCCGCCGGGCGACCATCTACCGCATGCGAAGCTTTGACGTGGTGGTGATCGGCGCCGGACCCGGCGGCGAGGTGGCGGCCGGCCGGCTGGCCGAGGCCGGACTGGATGTGGCGATCGTCGAGGCCGACAAGGTCGGCGGGGAGTGCTCCTACTACGCGTGCATGCCGTCCAAGGCGCTGCTGCGCCCGGGTGAGCTGCTCGCCGAGGCCCGGCGCACACCCGGGGTGGCCGCCGCGGTCACCGGCGACCTCGACGTGGCCGCCGTGCTGCGCCGCCGCGACGAGCTGATCGGCGGCCTGGACGACGCCGGCCAGCTGCCCTGGCTGGCGGAGCGGGGGATCACCCTGGTCCGCGGCTGGGGCCGGCTCGCCGGGGAGAAACGCGTCCGGGTCGGCGACGAGATCCTCGAGGCCCGGCGGGCGGTCATCCTGGCCGGCGGCACCCGGGCCGCGCTGCCCGCCATCGACGGGCTGGCCGACGCCGAGCCGTGGACGAACCGGGCGGCGGTCACCACCCCGGTCATCCCGGAGTCGCTGATCGTGCTCGGTGGCGGGGTGGTCGGCTCCGAGCTCAGCCAGGCGTTCACCTCGCTCGGCGCCCGGGTCACCCTGATCCCGGGGGAGCGGGGGCTGCTGCCGCGGGAGGAGCCGTTCGCCGGTGAGCAGGTGGCGCAGTCGCTGACCGAGCAGGGGGTGGACATCCGGATCGGGGCGCGCGCTCAGGCCGTACGCCGAACGGGTCTCGGTGTTGACGTGACCCTGAGTGACGGGGTCACCGTGACCGCGGCGGAGATCCTGGTCGCTGCCGGACGCACGCCGCAGGCGGCGGACCTGGGCCTGGACACCGTCGGCGTGGATTCCCCACGGGTCGACGAGAACATGCGCGTTCCCGGATCGAGCTGGCTTTACGTGGTCGGTGACCTGAACGGGAAAGCGCTCTTCACGCACATGGCGAAATATCAGGCGGCCATCGCGGCCGGCGACATCCTCGGCGAGCCGATGGCGGCCGAGCATCTCGCGGACGGCCCCGGCTCGCCCCGGGTGATCTTCACCGAGCCGCAGGTGGCCGCGGTCGGTCACACCACCGCGACGGCCGCCGCGGCCGGCCTCGACGTCCGGGTGATCGACCTGCCGACCGACGGCAACGCCGGCGGCGCGTTCACCGGCGGCCCGCGCGGCACCGCCCGGTTCCTCGTCGACACCGACCGCGATGTGCTGGTCGGCGTCACCCTGACCGGCTCGAACGTCGCCGACTTCCTGCAGGCCGCCACCGTCGCGGTGGTCGGCGAGGTGCCACTGCGCCGGCTCCGGCACGCCATCCCGGCGTTCCCCACCCGCAGTGAGGTGTGGCTCTACCTCTTCAACGCGCTCGGCATCTGACCCGCACAGTGAGGAGTGGACCGTGATGGACTTCCACCTCGAGCTGATCGCCGTGCCGGTCAGCGACGTCGACCGGGCCAAGACGTTCTACCGGCGGCTCGGCTGGCGCGAGGACCTCGACTACGTGTGCGGCGACGACTTCCGGGTGGTGCACTTCACCCCGCCCGGTTCGCCCTGCTCGATCGTCTTCGGGGTCGGCATCGGCACCGCCCGGCCGGGCGCCATGGAGAACGTCCACCTGGTCGTCCGGGACATCGAGGAGGCCCGCGCCGAGCTGCTCGCCCGGGGCGTCGAGGTCAGCGAGATCTTCCACGACGCGGACGGCATCTTCCACCACGCGGGCACCGACAAGCGGGTGCCCGGCCTGTACCCGGGCCGGCTGTCCTACGGCTCGTTCGCCTCGTTCGCCGATCCGGACGGCAACGGCTATCTCTTGCAGGAGGTCAGCGAGCGGGCGGCGGGTAGTCTCGCCGCGTGATCGAACTGCGGGGGCGCGGCCGCGAGCGGGACCAGCTGGACAGACTTCTCCAGGATGTCCGGGCCGGCCAGAGCCGGGTCCTGGTGCTGCGCGGCGAGGCCGGCGCGGGCAAGTCGGCGCTGCTCGACTACCTGGCCGGGCACGCGCCGGCCGGCCGGGTGGTCCGCGCCGCCGGGGTCGAGCCGGAGACCGAGCTGGCCTATTCGGCGTTGCAGCAGCTGGTCGCCCCGCTGCTGCCGCACCTGGACCGGCTGCCCGAGCCGCAGCGAGCCGCGCTGTCCACCGCGTTCGGCCTGGCCGCCGGCCGGCCGCCGGAGGCGCTGCTGATCGGCCTCGCGGTGCTCGGCCTGCTCGCCGAGGCCGCCGTCGACCAGCCACTGGTCGTGGTCGTCGACGACGCCCAGTGGCTGGACCGGATGTCCGAGGTGATCCTCACCTTCGTGGCCCGCCGGCTGGACGCCGAGTCGGTCGCGCTGGTCTTCGCGGCCCGCACCCCGGCCGACGACGCGCTGCTCACCGGCCTGCCCGAGCTGCGCGTCGAGGGCCTGCCGGAGGCCGACGCCCGCGCCCTGCTGGACACCGTGCTGCCCGGCCTGGTCGACGCCCGGGTCCGGGACCGGATCGTCGACGAGACCCGGGGCAACCCGCTCGCCCTGCTCGAACTGCCCCGGGAGCTGGACCCGGCCGATCTGGCGTTCGGCTTCGGCACGCCCGGGCCGGTGCTGGCCGGCCGGCTGGAACTCGGTTTCGAACGCCGGATCGCCGCCCTTCCCGCGGACACCCGCACGCTGCTGCTGACCGCCGCCGTCGAGCCGATCGGCAACGTGCCGCTGCTCTGGAAGGCCGTCGCGCTGCTCGGGGTCAGCCCGGAGGCGGCCGGCCCGGCCGAGGCGGCCGGGCTGGTCGAGATCGGGGCCCGGGTCCGGTTCCGGCACCCGCTGGTCCGCTCGGCCGCCTGGCACCGCGCCGACCCCGCCGAGCTGCGCGCCGTGCACCGGGCGCTCGCCGAGGTCACCGACGCCGTCGAGGATCCGGACCGGCGCGCCTGGCACCGCGGGCACGCCGCCGCCGGTCCCGACGAGGCGGTCGCCGCCGAGCTGGAGAACTCGGCCGGCCGGGCTCTGGCCCGCGGTGGCCGGGCCGCGGCGGCGGCGTTCCTGGAGCGGGCCGCCGAGCTCACCCCGGACCCGAGCCGGCGCACCGCGCGGATGCTTGCCGCCGCACAGGCCCGGCTCGCCTCCGGAGCCGCCGCCGCGGTCCCCGGTCTGCTCGCCGCGGTCGAGATGGGCCCGCTCGACCCGGTCCAGCAGGCCGGTGTGGAGCGGCTGCGCGCCCAGGTCGCGTTCGTGGTGAACAGCGGGCGGGAGGTGGTACCGCCGCTGCTCGCCGCGGCCGGCCGGCTCCGAGGCCTGGATCCGGTCGCCGCCCGGGAGACGTACCTGTCGGCGGTCGGCGCGGCGATCAACGCGGGCCGGCTGGGTTCGCTGGACCCCGCCATCGACGCGGCCGCGTCCGCCCCGGCCGGCGAGGAGCCGGCCGGACTGCTGCTCACCAGTCTGATCACCTGGCACCGGGCGGGGCACGCCGCCGCGGTTCCGGCGTTCCGCGAGGCCCTCGACGCGGTGCCCACCGACAACGAGCTGGACCTGCTCTGGCTGACCGGCATGCTGGTCCACGAGGTCTTCGACGACGCGGCGTTCCAGGACCGCACCGAGCAGGCGGTCACCTACGCCCGGGCGGCCGGCGAGCTGTCCCGGCTGCCCAGCGCGCTCACCTTCCGGTCCACCGCGCTGATCTACGCGGGCCGGTTCGCCGACGCCTCCGACCTGATCGACGAGGCCGCCGCGCTGGCCCGGGCCACCGGACCGGCGCCGCACCCGGCGAGCGCGAGCATCCTGGCCGCCTTCCGCGGCCGGACCGGCGAGGCGCTCGCGCTCATCGACGAACTCCGCCGGGACGCCACCGCCGGGGGCGTCGGCTGGCTGCTCAGCACCGCCGCGTACAGCAGGGCGGTGCTGCACAACGGGCACGGCGACTACGCGGCGGCGATGGCCGCGGCGCGGGAGGCGGCCGCCCACGAGGACCTCGCGGTGCTGCAGTGGTCGCTCGGCGAGCTGGTCGAGGCGGCGGCCCGAGCCGGATCGCCGGCCGTCGCGGCCGAGGCCCGGGACCGGCTGGTGGCCCGGGCGGCGGCCGTCGACACCGCGTGGGCGCGCGGGGTGCGGGCGCTGGCCGACGCGCTGGTCGACGACCGGGAGAGCGACTACCGGGAGGCGGTCGAGCAGTTCGCGGCGAGCCGGCACAAGCTGCAGCTGGCTCGCGCCCGGCTGGTCTACGGGGAGTGGCTGCGGCGGGCGAACCGGCGCGGGGAGGCGCGGGACCAGCTGCGTCCGGCGTACGAGGCGTTCAGCACGATGGGCGCCGAGGGCTTCGCCGAGCGGGCCGGCCGGGAGCTGACCGCGACCGGCGAGACGGTCCGCAAGCGCTCGGCCGGGACCGCCGAGGAGCTGACCCCGCAGGAGTCGCAGATCGCCCGGCTGGCGGCGTCCGGGCGGACCAACCCGGAGATCGGCGCGGTGCTGTTCCTGAGCCCGCGGACCGTCGAGTGGCACCTGCGGAAGATCTTCACGAAGCTGGGCGTCACCTCCCGCCGCGAGCTGCCGGCGGCCGTCGGCCGGTGGTGACGGTCCTCCCCGGTTCTCCTTGACAGCCCTGCAATCTGAGCGCAATCATTCAGAAACTTCGAACCGTCGGCGACCCCGCCCCAGGTCGTCCCGCCATGCCTTCAGTACTGCACGTCCCCTTGGGCGCTGAATTGTTAGCGCTAACAGTCGTGAAGGAGCCCGGCATGAAACGTCTCCTGAGCGCGGTCAGCCTGCTGGCCCTGCTCCTCGGCGCGCTGGTCCTGCCCCAGCCGGCGTCCGCCGCCACCACCCTGATCTACGCCACCTTCAAGGGCGACGCCGTCGCCGACGAGGAACTCTGGATCTACCAGTCCACCGATGGCGGCACCAGCTGGAGCACGCTGACCGACACCAACTTCCACGGCCCGACCGGCGTGCTGCGCGACCCGAGCATCCTCAAGCGCAACGGCGTCTACTACGTCGCCTACACGGTGCAGTCCTGGACCACCAGCAGCACCTCCGTCAACGTCGCGTCCAGCACCGACCTGACCAGCTGGACCACCATCGCCAGCATCCCGGCCGGGATCTCCGGCGCGAACTACACCTGGGCGCCGGAGTTCCACGTCGAGGGCAGCAGCGTCAAGCTGATCACCAGCGTGGCCGCCACCGCCTGCTCGTTCTGCTTCCGGCCGTACGTCTACACCGCCCGGAACACCGCCCTCACCTCGTGGAGCGGCCCGGCCCAGATGTGGGGCCTGGGCACCAACCACATCGACACCTTCGTGGTGAAGTCCGGCAGCACCTGGCACGCCTTCACCAAGAACGAGACCACCAAGTACATCGAACACTGGACCACCACCGCCAACCTCACCGAGGGCTGGGTCAACCGGGGCACCCTGTTCGCCAGCGGCTACGAGGGACCGTCGCTGGTCAAACTGGACAACGGCAGCTGGCGGATCTACGTCGACCACTACAGCGCCGGCGACGGCATCTACACCGCCACCAGCACGGACCTGAACACCTGGACCAGCCTCGGCAAGGTCGGTTGCTCGGGCTGCCGGCACGGGACGGCGATCGCCAAATGAAACGACGGGCACTGCTTCTCGGCACGGCCGGCGCTCTCCTCGTCCCCGAGGCGGCCCGGGCGGCCACCTACACCGGCTACGCCATGGCGTACTTCACCGAATCCCCGTCGATGACCGCGGCCAACTACGGCCTGCACCTCGCGGTCAGCAGCGACGGCCTCAACTGGACGCCGCTCAACCAGAACCATGCGGTAGCCACCCCGACGCTCGGCAGCAAAGGCCTGCGCGACCCGTTCCTGCTGCGCAAACAGGACGGCACCTTCGTCGTGCTGGCGACCGACCTGAACGGCACCGACTGGTCCTACCAGAGCCAGTACCTGCACGTCTGGGACTCCGCCGACCTGCGTACCTTCACCAATTACCGGCTGCTCAAGGTGCACTCGCTGGCCACCCACGCGTGGGCGCCGGAGGCCTTCTGGGACGCGTCCCGCGGCCAGTACGGCATCGTCCACTCCGCGGTGAACAGCACCGGCCACAACGTCCTGATGATCAATTACACCAGCGACTTCGTGACCGCCGGGCCGCCCGCGGTCTTCTACGACCCCGGGTACGACGCGATCGACGGCTCGTTCGTGACAGTCGGCGGCGTGAACTACATGTACTACAAGAACAACACCAACTCGACGCTGCTCGGCACCCGCTCATCGTCCCTGGACGCCGGCAGCTTCAGCGTCTACACCTCGGCGATCGGGCCCGGCCGGGGTGTCGAGGCGCCGCAGATCACCAAGTCGAACACTTCGAACACGTGGTACATGTGGGGCGACACGTGGAGCCCCAACGGCCGGTTCTTCTGCTGGCAGACCACCGATCTGGCGGGCGGAACCTGGACGCTGCTCAACGACCGCGCCTACACCCAGCCGCTCAACTCCAAGCACTGCGGCATCGTCCCGATCACCGCCATCGAACTGTCCAACCTGACCGCCACATGGGGCACTCCGGCCTGGAACCGGGTCAAGTCCTACAACTTCCCGGACCGCTACCTCCGCCACGCGAACAGTGTCGGCCGGATCGACGCCTATCCCTTCGAGCCCTATCAGGACCAGCTCTGGACCCTGGTCCCCGGCCTGGCCGACGGGTCCGGCGTCTCGTTCCGCTCGGTCAACTACCCGGACCGCTACCTGCGCCACTACAACTACGCCCTGACCCTCAGCGCGAACGACGGCACCAGCGCCTTCGCCGCCGACGCCACATTCCACCGGACCGCCGGCCTCGCCGACTCCTCGTGGACGTCGTTCCGCTCCCACAACTACCCGGACCGCTACCTGCGCCACTACAACTACGTCCTGCGCATCGACCCGATCACGTCAAGCTCCGCCACCACCGACAAGCAGGACGCCACCTTCCGCGTCGGCTACTGAGTCCCGTTCCCCCTTGCCCATCAACCCCTTTTGATCGACCCCCTTGCGATCGCCCCCTTCCCACCAACCCGCTTCCCATCAACCCCCTTCCGATCGACCCCTTTTCCGGTACGCCAGCAGCACCCGGCTGCGGCCACCTCCGACGGTTCCACCCGCCTCGGGCCAGGTCTCGCGCCAATCCCCACGTGAGGCCGCCGCCGCACACGCCCGAGGCTGCGGTCAGCGCTGGGGGCTGTCCCCGGTCCCCGAGACAGCCCCCAGCGCCAGCCCGCCCGCCAGTTCCGCCAGGTCGCTGGCCGGCCTGCCTCGCGCGGGTTGCGGCCCGGGCGCCGGTCCGGTCCGGCCGCTTTCCGGTTCGGCCGCTTTCTGGTTCGCCGCTTTCCGGTCCGGCCACTTTCCAGTCCCCGCCCGCCCAGGGGTGGCCTGCCCGAGGACAGTGTGGCGCGAAAGCAAGATCTCGCGGGGCCGGGCTGTGGATGACGCGCTGATGTGGATAACGCGTGGCTGAGCCGGCAGCGGCCGGACTGCGGCATACCGGAGTGCACAGGCCCGGCCTGCCTGCGGGAGCCGTGGGTGCACAGGCCCGGCCTGCCTGCGGGAGCCGTGGGTGCACAGGCCCGGCCTGCCTGCGGGAGCCGTGGGTGCACAGGCCCGGCCTGCCTGCGGGAGCCGTGGGTGCACAGGCCCGGCCTGCCTGCGGGAGCCGTGGGTGCACAGGCCCGGCCTGCCTGCGGGAGCCGTGGGTGCACAGGCCCGGCCTGCCTGCGGGAGCCGTGGGTGCACAGGCCCGGCCTGCCTGCGGGAGCCGTGGGTGCACAGGCCCGGCCTGCCTGCGGGAGCCGTGGGTGCACAGGCCCGGCCTGCCTGCGGGAGCCGTGGGTGCACAGGCCCGACCTGCCTGCGGGAATCGGGGGTGCACAGGCCTAGCCTGCCTGCGGGAGCCGTGGGTGCACAGGCCCGGCCCGCGGGGGAACCGGGCCCGGCCCGCGGGGTAACCGGGGTGCACAGGCCCGGCCCGCGCTCGCTTCCTCAGCCGGCGAGCGCGGGCCGGATTCCGTGCGGCCGGGTGGGCCACGGTCGCCGGGACCGCGACAGTGGCCCACCCCGCCTTTGCCGTCACCGGGCTGAGACCGGGAGTGGTGACGGCTGTGGATTGCCAGACTGGTGCTCTGACCGAAAATGACCAGGACACCAGAGCGAATGAGCCGCGTGAGCACGATCAGTGGCGCACTGGATCCGCTGCTGCCCGAAGGCCCCGGCGGCGGGCCAAGCAGAGCGGCGGCGGGTCAAGCAGAGCGGCAGGTCGAGCGGAACGGCGGCGGGTCAAAAAGAGCGGCGGCGGATCAAGCGGAGCGGCGGCGGGTCAAAAAGAGCGGCGGCGGATCAAGCGGAGCGGCGGCGGATCGAGCGGACCGGCGACGGGCTAGGCGGACCGGCAGCGCATCGAGCGGAGCGGCGGCGGGCTACGCGGAGCGGCGTTCGGAGGCGCCCGCCAGGTTGGCGGACTCCGCCTCCTCGGCAGTGGCGCAGGCCACGACCACGTCGTGCATGGTGCGGTAGAACGCGGTCGCGGCCAGCGTGGACCGGCGGTCGACGCCGCCGACCAGCTTGGCGCGGCCGTTGCGTTCGGGGGAGAAGGCCAGGTGGTAACGGGCGCTGCTGCGGGCCGCGAGCGCGTCCTGGAAGACGCCCCGGGTGGTGCCCGGCGCCACCCACGATTCCAGGATCACCAGGTCGTGATGGCGCAGGTGGCCGGCCACGGTGTCGGCGGCGGCCAGCACCGGGCGCAGGTCCGGGCGGCCGCGGCGCAGCGGCACCGGGGCGGCGATCAGGTAGACGGTGCAGCCGGCCAGCCAGCCCGGATCGTCGGTCGCGTGGTAGCGCCCGGTCTCGTGCATGGCCGGCAGGTCGTCGCCGAGCGGCGAGCGGCCGGCCCGCAGCCTGGCGACGACGTCGGGGTCGGGGTCGAAGCCGGCGACCGTGTGCCCGGCGGTGACCGCCGTGCGGGCGAGACGGAGTCCGGTGCGGTCCTGCCCGACGACGGCGACGCGGAGGCCGTGCCCGGCGGGCTCGGGGATGGTGGCGATGGCGGTGCTCCTTGCGATCCGAGAACGAGATGGTGCGGGCCAAGACAAGAGGGACGGGACGGTGCGGCGGCAAGACGAGAGGGACGGGACGGCGCGGCGGCAAGACGAGAGGGACGGGACGGCGCGGGCCAAGACAAGAGGGACGGGACGGCGCGGGTGAGCCAATCGGGAAGTTGATCGGACGAGAAAGAACCGTAGGCGAGTTCGGCTCTTTCGGTAATCGCTCGCCGGTGGTACTCCGAATGGCGGTTTTCGATCCGATCGAGCGATTCCGCTGTCGGCATCCGGTCAGACCCTTGAGCCCGGGCGTCACTGACCGTACGGATGACTGTCTGGCCGGCGGTAACCGTGACGTGACCTGCGACCTTGACAGGCGCGGTCCATCGCAGCAGGGTGTACCGCCTACGGCCGGTTGATCTCGGAAAGCTCCGCAGCACACTCCCGGCACCCGCCAGTTGGCACTTGGTTACACACGGTGAGGGGGACCGGGATGGACCTGGATCCGCAGGACTACGACGACCTGCTGCACGGGCAGTCGATGGTGGAGCGCTGGCGGCGCAGCGACCACGCCGTGGCGGTGGCCGCCGAGCTGATGAAGCTGCACGGCGGCACCGTCCCGATGAGCGAGCTGCTGTGGGCCGGCGCCGAGGCCTTCCTGCCCCGCCAGTGGCACGCCGGCCGGGCCGCCGAGCCGGCCGTCGCCGCCTTCGAGGTCTACGACCGCTGGCGCCGCCTCCAGGAGCGCCGCCTCCAGCGCAAACTGCGGCAGGAGCAGGCCGACGGCAAGAGCTGAGTCAGCGCCGCCGCTTCAGGGTGCGCTCGTAGTCCTGGAACCGCGCCTTGGCGATCACCGCCCGGTCCGGGCTGCGCAGCACGATGCCCTCCGCCCGGCCCTGCCCGCTGTCGTCCAGCGCGACCAGCGTCCGCGGCAGCCGCTCGGTCAGGAAGGCGTGCATGCCGGCCACGTCCGCGGGCAGCTCCGCCCGGTCCACCGTGAACAACCGCGGCGCCAGCTCGAAATCGGTCACCGCCCGCAGCTCGTCCTCGGTCCACCAGGGCTGGCCGCCACCGTCGCGCCAGGCGGCGATCTGCCGCCCCGGCCAGCCGAGCCGGTCCCGCAGGTCACCGATCTCGGCGACGTCGAAGAGCCGCCAGCCGACCGTGCCCCGGCTGCTGTACTGCTTGGCCTGGCCACCGATCTTTCCGCCGTACAGCTCCAGGTAGTAGACCCGCAGGGTGTCCGGCGGCAGCTGCTGGTCCGGCAGGTTCTCGGCGACGTCGCGCAGCGCGGCCACGATGCCCTGGGCCGGGTTGCCGATCAGGTCGCCGCGCGCGTAGAGCAGCTCCTCCCGCGAGCCGAGCAGGTAACTCCCGTCCGGCAGCAGGATCACCCGGGAGTTCGTGCCGTCGACCTTCTCGGTGGCGATGACCGGGCCGGGGAACGAGGTGACCGTCTCGGTCAGCCCGCCGTGGCGCGGGTCGAGCTCGTGGTACGTCGGGATCGACGGGTACTTGGTCAGCGAGTTGAGCGCCTGCAGGTCGGCGGTGCGCACATCGAAATCGGCCACGACGACAGGTATCCCACGGCTGCCGGGCTGCTCGCCACGTGATTTTCCGCCTATCCTGAGCGGGCATCGTCGGGCGTTGATCCTGGAGGGCTCGTGGCGGAGGCGTTGGACACCGGGCGGCCACATCCGGCCCGGGTCTATGACGTGTTGCTCGGTGGGAAGGACAACTTCGCGGCGGATCGGGCGGCGGCGGCCGAGGGGCTGCGGGTGAACCCGAACGCGGCGACCGCGCCGCTGCAGAACCGGGCGTTCCTGCGGCGCACCGTGCAGTACCTGGCCGGGCAGGGGATCCGGCAGTTCCTGGACATCGGGAGCGGCCTGCCGACGTCGCTGAACGTGCACGAGGTGGCGCAGCAGCGGGATCCGGCGGCCCGGGTGGTCTACGTGGACCGGGACCCGATCGTGCTGACCCACGGGCGGGCGCTGCTGACCAGCACGCCCCAGGGGATGACCAGTTATGTGGACGGGGATCTGCACCGGGTCGGGGAGATCCTGGAGGCGCCGGAGCTGCGGAGCACCCTCGACCTGTCCGAGCCGGTCGGGGTGCTGCTCTTCGCGGTGCTGCACTTCATCGAGGACAGTGCTCACCCGTACGACATCGTCTCCCGCCTGATGGACGCCGTGCCGCGCGGCAGCCACCTGGTGGTGTCGCACATCACCGCGGACCACGATCCGGTGGCCTGGGCGAAGTTCGCCGAGGTGATGCGGGCGCAGGGGATCCCGACGCGGCTGCGCAGCCGGGACGAGGTGGCCCGGTTCTTCGACGGGCTGGAGCTGGTCGAGCCGGGTGTGGTGCCGATCCTGCGGTGGCGCCCGGAGGAGCCGACGCCGTTCACCGACGCGCAGGTGGCGCTCTACGGGGGAGTGGCCCGCAAGCCGTGAGACCGGCGGGCCACTCCGGTGGTCAGTTGACGAAGACCAGGGCGCCCGTGGCGGTCACCACCGGGGTGTACTTCGCGGTGAAGTAGCCGTTGGCCACGCAGGCGGCCGGTCCGCTGGTCTTGTCGAACTGCTGGTCGGTGAAGGTGATCGAGTTGTCGGTGTTGTCGGCGACCGCCGTGATGGTGTTGCCGTTGGCGACGAAGTTGCAGGTCACCGAGCCGAGCAGGGACTTGAGGTTGAGCGTCGCGGAGATCGGCGCGGCGTCGGTGCCGGTGACCGTGACGGTGCCGTCGCTGGCGACCGTGGTGGCGTACGGCTGGTTGTTGATCGTGACGCTGTTGACGCCGGTCACTCCCGGGACGCCGGTGACCGTGCAGCCGGAGACGGCGAGCGTGGAGCCGAGCGCGGCGGCGCCGGGCGCGGCCGGGTTGTCGTTGACCGCGGCGCTGAAGCTCGACGTGCCGCACTTCATGCCGTTGGGGCCGGCCGGCGCGGTGGCGAAGACCGCCTGGCTGCCGGGGACGATGCCGGCCCCGATGGTGTCACCGACGGCGACCGCGGGGCCGGCCAGGCTGTCGGTGGTCAGGACGGTGGCGTCGTCGGCGAGCGCCGGGCCGGTGATCAGCAGGGTGGCGGTGGCGCCGGTCAGCATGGCGGCGGTGATCCAGGACTTGTGCATGGGGGTGCACCTTTCGGTCAGGAGGCGGCGAGCGCCCCGGTGAGGTCGGCGAGGCTGGGGGAGAGAGCGAAGGTGGTGTTGTTGCCGCTGAACACGACGGCGTTCCGGCCGGCCGCGGAGGGCAGTCCGAAGGCCAGGTTGATCAGTCCGTCCAGGCTGCCCGGGATCAGACCGCACCCATTCGCTTTCGGTACGGAGTAAGCGTTGTCCACGAGCGTCGCGCCGGTGAACCCGACGCCGAGGGTCTCGAAGCCGTTCGGGTCGGGCACCACGTCGAGCGTGCCCGGGTCCCCGGTGACCGGCTGGTTCGGAGCCGGCGGGCTGGTCGTGCCGGTGGTCGGGCTGAACCGGATCGGGCTGGTGTCCGAGCCGATGTAGCAGCGGGTGCCGAAGAGCGCGTTGTAGAGGTGCAGTTTGATCGGCAGCACGAAGACCGGGGTGTTCTCGCCGGTGGCCAGCGGCACGAACTCGGTGATCGAGCCGGCCAGTTCGACCTGGGCGAAGACGCTGGTGACGCCGGGGATGATGTTGGCGATGCCGGGGATGCTGACCTGCAACGGTTTGGCGATCAGGGTTTTGCCCTTGGCGGCGGGGACGGTGGAATAGACGTTGGCGACGGTGCCGTCCGGGAACTCCCGGGTCGGCGCGTCGGCCGGCCAGTAGACACCGAATTGGAGGGTGATCGGGGTGGTCAGCGGGACGACGTTGGAGCCGATCGTGACGCTGCCGCCGTTGGTGACCGAGTGGACGCAGCCCACCTGGAGGTTCGTCGGGTCCTTCATGGTGGCGGAGGTGAGCGGGCAGTTGTCCAGGCCGGCATAGGCGCCGCCCGCGGCGGCTCGGGCGGGGGACGCGGTGAGTGCCAGGATCGCGGCGACGGCGACGAGGACTCGTGACGCTTTCATGGCGTCACTCCTTCTTCAGGGTCGGCGGGACGGGTACCCGGCCGTTTCCGCAGCGTTCCGGGGCTTGAGTGGGAGGCGATACTGGGGGAACTCCGCCTCACGCACCATCGAGATCCGCACCTCACGGTATAAAAAACCCCGGCGGTATGCCATGTCAAGACATTGAGGGACGACGATGACGAAACCAGTACTCAGCCCGCTGCCGGGCGCCCGGGCCGGACGTGATCCGGCGCGGGCGATCAAACGCGGCCCGCGATCATTGCCGCCCGAGGTCATCGCCGCCACGCAGCGGGAGCGGCTGTTCGACGCGCTGGTACACACGGTCGCCGAGAAGGGCTACGTGAATGCCCGAGTGAGCGACATCTGCACGGCGGCCGGGGTGACCCGCCCGGCGTTCTACGCGCTCTTCGCCGGCAAGGAAGACGCCTTCCTGGACACCTACCGGCACGGGACCGGTGTGGTGCTGCGGTTGATGGACGACGCGTACGCGGATGCCGGGGATTGGCGGACCGGCGCCCGGGCCGCGCTGAAGGTGCTGCTCGACGTGCTGGCCAGCGTGCCGGCCTTCGCCGCGATGGCGATCGTGGAGATCGACGCGGCCGGGCCGCTCGCCCGGCGCGAGCGCACCGAGCTGCTCGGCCGGTTCTCCCGGTTCTTCGCCGAGGCGCCAGACGTGCCGGACGGCCTGGTCGACACGGTGGTCGGCGGCGTCTACTCGACGATCTACGGGCACGTCTCGGCCGGACGGGCCGCCGCGCTGCCGGATCTGCTGCCGATGCTCAGCTACTTCATGATGGCGCCGTTCGTCGGTCGTGAGGCGGCCGCCGCGGAACTGGCCGTCCGGCCCGCCGGCGAGCGCGTGGTGGCACCCTGCGCGACGTCAGATACCGATGGGGTTTTTCACTGACTGAATGACCGGTGGCTCCGCTTGACGCCCCTGTTACTGCGGCGTAACTTTCCCGAAATCCATCGAGAAACGCCAATAACGAGGCGTCGGGCGGCATCCGCAGTGCCGGCCGGCCGGGTAAGGAGAGTGCATGTCCCCCACACGTCTCGGACGGACCCGCTGGCGCCGGTTCACCGCGATGCTGCTCGGCGGCCTCGTGGCGACCACCGGCCTGATCCTGCTGACCGGCACGGGAGTGCTCGCGGCCTCCTTCTCGATCTCCGGCATGCCGTTCACGGTCACCTCGCCCCGGCTGCACGGCACCGGCTTCGCGCAGTACGCGGAGCTCGACCAGATGGTGCCGGGCAGCCCCAACGAGGGTGACACCGGCGGCCAGGTGGTCGTCATCGTCTCGGCGATCAACGACGCCCAGCTGGACGGCCTGTGCCAGAGCATCGCGCTCGGCGGCATCAACCTGAAGATCACCGCGGGCAGCGCCTCGAACAAGGTCACCGCGGACACCCTGGTCGTCGACTCCGACCTGATCACCGGCAACGCCGACTTCAACAACATCGAGATCGGCCGGGACGCCAGCACGCTGGACGCGGTGCCGGGCAAGAAGGGTGCGATCGGCGTCTTCGGCCAGCAGGCCGACGAGGTGACGATCACCAACCTGAAGCAGAACAACTACGCCACCACGGCGGCCACGTTCCACCTGCCCAACCTGCGGATGGCGTTCACCTCGGACGGCTGCTGACCATGACCGGGGCGGGTACGCATCGGGCCTCGCCGGGTGCTCGCGCCTGGCGAGGCTTCCGGATCTGGCGCCGCACCCGGCCGTTCTGGGGCGGGCTGCTGGTGCTGCTCGGCGGGGCCGAGATCCTGTTCACGGTCTGGGCGCCGCTGGGCGTGGTGCTGCACGTCGGGATGCAGAACTTCATCGGCTACCTGATGCCGTTGGTGATCGTTCTGCTCGGCGTGCTGCTGATCTTCCATCCGGCGCAGCGCGTCTTCTATTCGCTGATCGCGATGATCTGCGCGCTCGCCACGTTCATCACCTCGAACATGGGCGGCTTCCTGGTCGGTCTGCTGTTGACGCTGGTCGGCGGGGCGCTGGCGTTCGCCTGGGCGCCGATCGATCCGGAGCCCGCTCCGCCCGGTTCTGATCAGCCACCCACCGGTGCCGACCAGTCGGCTCCGGCCACTCCGTGAGGTCCCCGGACCCGAACCGGTTCCGCGCTCATCCCGTCAACCCACCCCCATTCCGATGATCGGCCGTTCCGGCTGACCGAAGGGGGGAACCGGAATTACGCCGGGCTGCGACCGGTGTCCGTGAACGCGCTTTCCGTCTCCGGAAAATCGCGCGAAAATCGTCGTTCCCCAGCGGCCCCGAAACAGCGGCGTAAGTTTTCAGATACCGGGCCAGACGGCTCGGATCGTCACATCGGGGGAGACGACGATGAGCATCCGGAAAATGGGCGCCGTGACCGGCACCCTGATTTTTCTCAGCGGGATCGGGATCGCACAGGGCCTTGCCGTGTCGCCCGCCGCGGCCGCACCCGTGCCGTCCGCCGTGCTGGCCGTCAGCGGCGCCACCGGGGTCGCCGGCAGCGACTGGGACTACCGGAAGGGGTACCGGGCCGGCTACAACGACGGCTGGGACCAGGCCAAGGAGGACTGCGACGAGCCGATGAAGGGCATGATGGGCCTGCGTTCCCGCAACAGCGATTACGAACAGGGGTATGACCGCGGTTTCGCCCGGGGATTCCGCGCGGGATTCCGTGAATACTGCTGACCCGCCGGTGGAGCGGGGCGGGCGATCCGGCCCCGCCCCGTTCCCTTTTCCGGATGGTCAGCTCGCCGACGCCGAGTAGCTGTTGGTGACGAAAGTCGAGGCCGCCGCTGGGCGACGTGACCTCGTACCCGAAGGGGATGGTTGTCCAGGGCCACGTGACCGAACCGGCCGCGATTCGATCCGGGGCGCGCAACACCGTGACTCCCGACGTGGTGCGGAACCGGTCGTTGACGAGGCTGGATCGGGTCGCCTACGGTGCCGTGAGGAAAGCCCTTTCCTCCAGCTCGGGCCGGGAGGCCATGATGCGCCGTCGACACTTCCTCGAACTCTCCGCCACGCTCGGCGCCGGTGCTGCCGTCGCCTGGTCCGGCCCGGCCGGCGCCGCTCCGGGCGCTACTCCCGGTCGCGACGACCGCGCGGCGGGACCGCGTCATCCGCGGTATGACCTGATCGTCGCCGCGGACGGCTCCGGCGATGTCACGACCGTTCAGGCGGCGATCGACGCGGCGCCGGCCGGTGCGCTCACGCCGTACCGGATCGGGGTCCGGCCCGGCGGCTACCTCGGGCAGGTGATCGTGCCGGCGGAGAAGACCAATCTGGAATTGCGCGGCCTCGGCCGCGCGCCGGCCGAGGTCCTGATCGCCGACGACCGTGCCAACGGCACCCTCAAGCCGGACGGCACCCCGTGGGGCACCTCCGGCAGCGCCTCGGTCACGATCAGCGGCGCCGGCTTCCGGGCCGCCAACCTGACCTTCGCGAACCTGTTCGACGAGGCCGCCCATCCGGAGATCACCAACCGGCAGGCGGTCGCCGTGCTCACCCGGGCCGACCGGCTGGTCTTCGAGCGGGTCCGTTTCCTGGCGAACCAGGACACCCTCTACGTCAACAGCACCGCGGCCGGGGTGATCGCCCGCGCCTACTTCCGCGACTGCTACGTGGAGGGCGACGTCGACTTCATCTTCGGGCGCGCCACGGCCGTCTTCGATCGCTGCCGGATCCACTCGCTCAACCGGGGCAGCACGCCCAACGGCTACGTCACCGCGCCGAGCACCGACATCGCGAACCCGCACGGCCTGCTCTTCGCCCACTGCCGCCTCACCTCCGACGCGCCCGCCGGCACCGTGTACCTGGGCCGCCCCTGGCACCCGAGCAACGATCCGAACGCCATCGGCGAGACGATCATCCGCAACTCCTGGATCGGTGCGCACATCGGCGCCACGGCCTGGAGCGACTTCGGCACCTGGCCCTGGAGGCAGGCCCGTCTCGCCGAGTTCCGCAACACCGGCCCGGGCGCGATCGCGTCCCCGGACCGCCCCCAGCTCACGCCGTCCGAGGCGGCCGGCAACGACATCGCCGACTTCCTCCGCGGCGCCGACGGCTGGTCCCCGCACTGCTGACCCTCCGGTACGCCAGACCCGCCCGTCCCCAGACCGCAGCGCCGCTCACGGTAGTGCGGCTGGCCCCCACGGGTGTCTCGACGGCCCTGAGGCACCCGTGAGGCCCAGCCCGGGGAACCGTGAGGCGCGTTGTGGTCCGGGTTGCGGCGCGGCTTGCGGTGGTTGGGCTGGCTCTCACGGGTGTCTCGATGGCCCTGAGGCACCCGTGAGGCCCAGCCCGGGGAACCGTGAGGCGCGTTGTGGTCCGGGTTGCGGCGCGGCTTGCGGTGGTTGGGCTGGCTCTCACGGGTGTCTCGATGGCCCTGAGGCACCCGTGAGGCCCAGCCCGGGGAACCGTGAGGCGCGTTGTGGTCCGGGTTGCGGCGCGGCTTGCGGTGGTTGGGCTGGCTCTCACGGGTGTCTCGATGGCCCTGAGGCACCCGTGAGGCCCAGCCCGGGAACCCGCGAGGCGCGTTGTGGTCCGGGTTGCGGCGCGGCTTGCGGTGGTTGGGCTGGCTCTCACGGGTGTCTCGATGGCCCTGAGGCACCCGTGAGGCCCAGCCCGGGAACCCGCGAGGCGCGTTGTGGTCCGGGTTGCGGCGCGGCTTGCGGTGGTTGGGCTGGCTCTCACGGGTGTCTCGACGGCCCTGAGACACCCGTGAGGCACAGCCGGGGAACCGTGAGGCGCGGGACTGCCTGGGGCCGGGCCTACCTCGCGTGCCCGCGACGGCGGGGAGGGGGCGGTCAGATGAGGGAGGGGGCGGGGGTGGGGTGGCCGGCGGGGCGGGTGCGGGCGGCCCAGCGGGTGACCGGGCCGTAGAGGAGGCCGCCGAGGGCGAAGAAGGCGCCGAGCAGGAGCCAGCCGTAGGTGTGCAGGCCGAGCACGCACGCGGTGACCAGCGGCGGCGCGACCATGTCGCCCAGGCCGCGGCCGGCGAAGTAGGCGCCCTGGTACTGGCCCTGCGCCCAGGTCGGCGCCAGCTCGAAGACGATGCCCCAGCTGCCGGTGGACAGCTGCACCTCGCCGAGCACGTGGATCACCGCGGCCACCGCGATCAGCGTCCCGGCCAGCCACGGTGACCGGCCGGCGCCGGCCGCGATCACCGCGCAGGCCGCCGCGATCACCACGCTGCCGCGCACCGCGGACCGGCGGGCCGCGGCCAGCCCGGACACGTCGCGGGCCATCCGCACCTGCAGCAGCACGCAGCCGGCCGTGTTGATCACCAGGGTGACCGAGATCAGCCAGAGCGGGGCGTGCGCTCCGGTGGCCAGCCACAGCGGCAGGCCGAGCCCGAGCAGGTCGTTGTAGGTGCTGGTGAGCAGCCCGTCGAGGGCCGCGAAGCCGAGGAACGCCCGGTCCCGCAACGCCACCAGGCGCGGTCCGCCGGCTGGCGTGGTCTGCCGGGCGACCTGCGGGGCGCGGGTCAGCAGCAGGGCCGCGACCAGGAACGTCATCGCGTTGACGAGCAGGATCACGACGTACGCGACATCCCCCTGGACCAGCAGCGGCACGCTCCCGGCCAGCGTGCCCAAGCCCATGCCGGCATTGGTCAGGCTCCGCATCCTGGCGCGCATCCGGAGCCGCTCGGCGGCCGGCACCACCCCGGCGGCGAGCGCCCCGTTGGCGCCCTTGGCCAGCGCGGTGGCCACCGCGATCACACAGGAGAGCAGCACGAACGGCACCGCCGAGTGCACCGTGAGCAGGGCCGTGTAGGCGCCCGCGAGCACCAGCACGGCCAGGATGGACAGTCGTTTCGGGCCGTACCGGTCGGCGAGGTAGCCGAGCGGGGTGGTGGACAGCACGCCGGCCCCGGCCCCGGCGCTGAGTCCGATCGCGATCATCGCGGGGCTGAGCCCGGCGACCGTGGTCAGGAACAGCACGCTGGTGGTCAGGTAGGCGCCGTTGCCGAACGCGTTGATCAGCGTGGCGAGGAGGAGGACGCGCATGCGTCGATCTAACAAGACGTACGTACGGTTTTCAACCCGGCTTCGGAAGACGCCGGGTGGCAGAACGACACCTCGCACTTTTCCGCAATGGCAGTCAACGGATGAGTGAATAGGCGCGGGGCGGGCCGGCGGCACCCATTAACACGTGCTCATATGCGCATTCTGCTGAATCACCGACAGATCCATTGACACGGCATTCACCCGATCCCGGACTGGTCACGAATCCGGTTGTCAGTTACGTTGAAAAAACGCCGGTGAAATCGGGAGACGCAGATGCTCAGTCTGACGCCTAAAATCGATACGACCCTCCAGTCCCTGCTCGACGACCGTGACTTCCTGGCCGAACTGCTGGATGCGCTGGGCTCCCCGCTCGGCGTCCTCCTGCCGCAGCGGGTGACGAAAAACGTGCACGCCTTCCGCGAGACGTATCGTCGTCACCGCCTGACCGGCCGCCTCTACTACGCGCACAAGGCCAACCGCTCCAGCGCGATCCTGCGCGAGCTCGCCGCCGGTGACGCCGGTGTCGACGTGGCCTCGCTCGGCGAGTTGCAACACGCGCTCGGTGCCGGATTCACCCCCGGCCGGATCGTCGCGACCGGGCCGAAGAACCGCGAATTCCTCTGGCTGGCCGCCCGTGCCGGGGTGACCGTGAGCGTCGATTCCCCGGACGAGCTCGCCGAGCTCGCCGGCATCGTGGCCGGGCACCGGCTGCCCCGGGTCCCGGTCAGCCTGCGGCTGTCCGGATTCGCCTCGTCCGGGGTCCGGGTGCTGACCCGGCGCAGCCGCTTCGGCACCCCGGCCGGGGAGCTCACCGACCTGCTCGACCTGCTGGAGAAGCGGGCCGACCAGGTCGAGCTGACCGGCGTGGCCTACCACCTGGACACCGTCGAGCTGCCGGAGAAGGCGGTCGCGCTGGAGAGCTGCCTGGCCGCGCTCGACGAGTGCCGGGCCCGCGGGCTGCGGCCGCGCTCGCTCGACATCGGTGGCGGCTTCGGCGTGAACTACCTGGCCGACGGCGCCGAGTGGGAGCGGTGGACGACCGAACTGGGTCAGGCCGTGCTCGGGCGGCGGCCGGCGCTGACCTGGGAGGGGCACGGGTACGGCCTGCGCGCCGAGACCGGCACCCTGCGCGGAAATCTCGCGCTGTATCCGTCATATCGGCCGGTGGCCGGGGCGGCCTACCTGGACCGCCTGCTCGGCACCCCCGCCCCGGAGCGCGGCCGGGCTCTCGGCGAGCTGCTGCTGGACCACATGTACGACCTGGACGTCGAACCGGGCCGCGCGCTGCTGGACCAGTGCGGCCTGATCCTGACGCGCGTGCTGTCGGTCACCGGAGAAGAGGTCCGCCTGGATCTCAACGCCCGCGACGTCAGCCTGGAAGAGCACGGCGTCCAGATGGACCCGGTGGTGATCCCGCGCGTGGAAGACCGCCGCACCGGTGATCGGCGGGCCGGGCCGGCCGGCGTCCACCTGCTCGGCAACCTCTGCCTGGAGGCCGACCTGATCACCCGCCGCAAGGTGTTCCTGCCGGTCGTGCCCCGCCCCGGCGACCTGCTCGCCTTCGTCAACACGGCCGGCTACTTCATGGACTTCAGCGCCACCAACGCCCTGCACCAGCCGATGGCCCGCAAGGTCGCGGTCTACCGGTCCGGCGGCGTCCGCCGGTGGTGCCTCGACGAGCAGTACTGGCCTGTCCACCCCCGGCAGGAGACCCCATGAGACACGACGACATCACCGAGGCGATCGGCAACACCCCGCTCGTGCGGATCGACCCGGCCGTGCACGGCCTGCGCCACATCGACCTCTACGCCAAGCTGGAGATGCTCAACCCGTTCGGCTCGGTCAAGGACCGGGCCGCCTGGCAGATGGCCCGCCCGCTGCTGGCCGGCGCCCCGGCCGGCGCCACCCTGGTCGAGTTGTCCAGCGGCAACACCGCCAAGGCGCTGGCGCTGCTCGCCGGGATGCACGGGCTGCCGTTCAAGAGCGTCACGAACCGGATGAAGGTGCCCGAGATCAAGGAGCTGTTGCTGCTGCTCGGCGCGGAGATCGACGAGCTGCCCGGCCAGTCCGAGTGCCTCGACCCGACCGACACCGAGGACCCGCTCACCCGGATGCACCAGCAGCTCGCCACCTCCGGCGGGCGGTACCTGCACACCGACCAGTACTTCAACGAGCGCAATGTGGAGGCCCACCTGCACGGCACCGGGCCGGAGATCATCAAGGATCTGGACGGCCGCGCCCCGGACTACTTCGTGGCCTGTGTCGGCACCGCCGGCTCGTCCACCGGGGTGGCCCGGGCGCTGCGCCAGCACGACCCGGACGTCGAGGTGGTCGGGCTGGTCGCCGCGAAGAGCGACTTCATCCCGGGGATCCGGACCATCGACGAGGTGCAGCAGGTCGGCCTCTTCGACCCGGGCGTCTACGACGCCGTCGAGACGGTCAGCGCGGACGAGGCGATCGACGGACTGCTCACGCTGGTCCGCCGGTGCGGGATCCTGACCGGGCCGACCGGCGGCGGGGCGTTCGCCGGCGCGGTCCGCCGGTTGCGTACCGTCGACGCCGAGCTGACCAGCCGGAAGACCGCCGTGTTCATCGTCTGCGACCGGCTGGAGAGCTACCTTTCGTACGTCCGGGAGCGCCGCCCCGAGCTGTTCGGCCGCCCGCCCCGGCGCAACGCCACCGGCACCCTGACCGACGCCGAGCTGGCCGCCGCCCCGGTCCTCGACGCCCGCGCCGCCCAGTGCTGGATCGCCTCGACCAACGCGCTGGTGGTCGACCTGCGCAGCCCGTACGCGTTCCAGGCGCTGCACATCCCCGGCTCGGTCAACATCGTCGACGAGGTCTTCGCCGACCTGCTGCACGCCGGCCTGCCGGTCAGCCGGCACCGCCCGGTGCTGCTGGTCTGCCCGGTGGGGGAGAAGTCGGCCCGGTTCGCCGCCCTGCTGCGCCGGATGGGTCACCCCGACGTGCAGTCGCTGACCGGCGGGATCATCGCCTGGCGCGACGCCGGACTCGAGCTGGTCCGATGACCGACTGGCAACGCGAGCTGCGCGCCCAGTTCCCGATCGTGGCCGCGCACCCGGACATCGCCTACCTGGACAGCGCCGCCACCGCACAGAAGCCACAACCCGTCCTGACCGCCGTCATGGAGTACCTGACCAGCGAGAACGCGAACGCCGCCCGGGGTACGTACCCGTGGGCCAACCGCACCACGGCTCGGGTCGAGCAGGCCCGGGACCGGGTCCGCGCCTTCCTCGGCGACCCGGTCCCGGCCCGCTCCGGCGTCCACTTCGTCAGCGGCGCCACCGAGGGGCTGCGCGCGGTCGCCCGCGACTGGCTGGCCCCGCAGCTGCGCGACGGCGACGAGATCGTGGTGCCGTACGCCGACCACAACGCCAACATCGTCCCCTGGCACGAGGCCGCCGCCCTGGCCCGCGCCCGTGGCGTGCAGGTCACCCTGCGTGCCATGCCCTACGACGCCGCCCACGACTACGACACCGCCCGGCTCGCCGCCCTGGTCACCCCGCGGACCAGGCTGATCGCGGCCACCCACGTGCACCACGTCTACGGCAACGACATGCACGTGTCCCGGCTGCGCGCCGCCGCCGGCCCGGACGTGCCGATCTGCCTGGACGCCGCGCAGAGCGTCGGCCACCTGCCGATCTCGGTCGCCGGCCTGGACGTCGACTTCCTGGTCTTCTCCGGGCACAAGGCGATGGCCCTGCCCGGCACCGGCGCGGTCTGGGCCCGCAACCAGCGTGGCCCGGAGTACGTCCCGGCCGGCTGGCCGGGCACCCCGAACACCAGCGGGATCGTCAGCCTGGTCGCCGCCCTGGACTGGCTGGACGCGGCCGGCGTGGACCGGATCGCGGACTGGACCCGGGAGCTCGGCGCGCGGCTCACCGACGGCCTGTCCGGTCTCGGCGCCTACCAGGTCCTCGGCTGTCAGCACAGCCTCGCGGCCGCCTCCGACGTCCAGCGCCGGCAGGGCATCGTCACCTTCCGGCACCGCGAGATCGGCTCCGCCGATCTCGGCTTCATCCTGGCCGCGGACGGCCTGCTGGTCCGCTCCGACGGTCACTGCCAGGGCGATCAGGGCGAGAAAGCCTCTTCGGTACGGGTGAGCCTGCACGCCTACAACACCGTCCAGGAGATCGACCGCCTGCTGGAGCGACTCGCGGACCTGAATTCCGGCTGACGCGCAACCGGGGTCTGTTAAAAACGGTTGTCATTTCCGTGCCGTCACGAAAGCAGCCGTCATGACGCCGATCGCCCTCGACCCCGCCCGTGTCGCCGGCTGGCGGGCCGCCTGGGACGCGATGATGCTCGGCTTCGTCCCGGGCCTGCCCGCCCTGGAACGGGTCATCGCCACCGCCGTCGAGGCGGTCCGCGGCGCCCCGCCGGCCCGGGTGCTCGACCTCGGCGGCGGTCCCGGAGTGTTCGCCGAGCGGATGGCCGGGCGCTGGCCGGACGCCGCGGTCACCCTGCTCGACGTCGACCCGGTACTGCTCGAAGTCGCCCGGGCCGGCCTGCCACCGGAGATCGGGGTGGTCCGCGCCGACCTGACCTCACCCGCCTGGCCGGCCGCTGCCGGAGGCGGATACGACCTGGTCACCGTGGTGATGACGGTGCACTACCTGACGCCGGCGGTGATCCGGTCGCTGTACGCCGCGGCCCGGGACGCGCTGGCGCCCGGTGGCCTGCTGGTGGTCGCCGACCTGATGCCCGACGACGGGCTGCCCGAGGTGATGCGGGTGCTCGACCCCGGGCCGGGGGAGGCGGCCGCGGAGCTGGCGTGGGCGCAGTGGTGGAGCGGGCTGACCGCCGTACCGGAAATCGTCGGTCTGCTCGCCGCCCGCGCGGACCTCTTCCGGGATCGCCCGCCCGCCGGTTTCACCGCGGACCTGGGCTGGCACGCGGCCGTGGCCCGGGCGGCCGGCTTCCGCGAGGCCGGCGCGCTGTGGCGGGAGGGTCGCCACGCGGCGCTGGCGGCCCGCCGCTGAATCGATGAACGGGTACGCATTAGACAATTGAAAATGGTTCCCATTAGCTTTTCGGGCATGAGTCACCGGTACCGCATCCTCGCCCTCACCGCCGCCGCGACGGCCCTGATCCCCCTCGCCGCCTGCGGCGAAGCCGACGCCAAGGCCGACGCCGCCGGGACCACCGGGCTCACCGTCGTGGCCACCACCCCCGAGGTCGCCGACTTCGCCCGCGCGGTCGGCGGCGACCACATCACGCTCACCCAGCTCATCAAGGTCGGCGTCGACCCGCACGAGTACGAGCCCACCCCGGCCGACATCAAGGCGATCAGCGACGCCGAACTGGTCGTCGAGAACGGCGTCGGCCTGGAGGAGTGGCTCGCCCCGACGATCTCCTCGGCCGGATTCCGCGGCCCGGTCGTCGACTCCAGCCGGGGCGTCGCGCTGCGCCCGGACGACCCGCACATCTGGCACAACCCGCAGAACGCCAGGCTGATGGTCGGCAACATCGAGAAGGGCCTGGCCGCGGCCGATCCGGCGCACGCCGCCGACTACGCGAAGAACAGCGCGGCCTACACCGCCGAGATCGACGAGCTGGACCGGGAGAACCAGGCCGCCTTCGACGCGCTGCCCGCCGCGGACCGCAAGCTGGTCACCGACCACGACGCCTTCGGCTACTACGTCGACCGTTACCGGCTGCAGTTCGTCGGCTCGGTGATCCCCAGCATGGACACCTCCGCGGAACTCTCCGCCCAGCAGCTCACCGACCTGGTCGCCAAGATCGAGGCGACCGGCGTCAAGGCCATCTTCACCGAGAGCTCGCTGCCGCCGAAGACCGCCGAGGCGATCGCCGAGCAGGCCGGCGTCCGGGTGATCGGCGGCGAGGACGCGCTGTTCGGCGACAGCCTCGGCGCGCCCGGCACCCCGGAGGGCAGCTACCTCGGCGCCGAACGCCACAACACCCAGGTGATCACCGCGGCGCTGGCCGGCCGCTGATGGTCGCGGCCCCTTTTCGGTACGCCCCGAGCCCGCCCGCCGTGCCCGGTGACCCCGTCCTGCGATTCAACCGGGCAACGATCGGGTACCCGGGTAACGCGGTCCTCACCGGACTGGACCTGGACCTGCGGGCCGGCGAACGGCTCGCCCTGGTCGGTCCGAACGGCGCCGGCAAGTCCACTCTGATCAAGAGTGTCCTCGGGCTCGCCGCCGTGCTCGGCGGCGCGGTGGAGGTGTTCGGCCGCTCCCCCGGCCGGGCAGGCGGCCTGTGTGGCTACGTCCCGCAGGCCGCCGACCTCGACCCGGACTTCCCGGTCACCGCCGGCCACGTGGTGCTGATGGGCCGCTACCGGCGGACCGGCTGGTGGCGGCCCACCCGCCCGGCCGACCGCCGGGCCGCCCGCGCCGCGCTGGACCGGGTCGGGCTGGCCGACCGGGCCGGCGTCCGGTTCGGACTGCTCTCCGGCGGCCAGCGGCAGCGCGTCCTGCTGGCCCGGGCGATCGCCGCCGAACCGTCGCTGCTGCTGCTGGACGAGCCGTTCAATGGCGTCGACGCGGAGAGCCAGCAGGCCATCCTCACCGTCCTAGCCGAACTCACCACAGCCGGCGCCGCGCTGGTCCTGAGCACCCACGACGAGCCCCTCGCGGAGCGCTTCGCCGACCGCGTGCTGACCGTGGCCCCCGCCGCCAGCGGGTCGTCCGGCGCGTCCGTCGGCCGGACGGTGCCGCTGGCGCGCGCAGCGGAAGGGTCGTCCGGCGCGTCCGTCAGCTGGACGGTGCCGGTGGCGCGCGCAGCGGAAGAGTCGTCCGGCGCGTCCGTCGGCCGGACGGTGCCGGTGGCGCGCGCAGCGGAAGAGTCGTCCGGCGCGTCCGTCGGCCGGGCGTTGACGGTAGCGCCCGCAGCGGGACGGTCGTCCGGCGTGCGTCCGGCGCGCGGGTGCTGACGGTGACCGCCTTCACCGTGCCGTTCATGGGGCGGGCGCTCGCCGAACTGCTGCTGCTCGGGCTGGTGTGCGGGCCGGTCGGGTTCTTCGTCTTCGCCCGGCGGCTGTCGTTCACCGCGGACGCGCTCACCCACACCGTCTTCCCCGGGGTGGTGATCGGCTTCCTGGCCGGCGGCGCCTCCGGGCTGCTGGCCGGCGCGCTGACCGCCGCGCTGCTCACCGCCGTGGTGCTGACCCTGATCACCCGCCGTGGCGGCGTCACCGACGACGCCGCCACGGCGGTCCTGCTCACCTCGATGTTCGCGATCGGCGTGGCGCTGGTGTCCCGGAAGCCGTCCTACACCGCGGACCTGACCGCCTTCCTCTTCGGCCGGCTGCTCACCGTGTCACCGGCCCAGGTCGCCGCAACCGCCGTCCTGGTCGCCCTGATCCTCGCCGGACTCGCGATGCTCGCCCGCGCCCTCCTCTTCCGGGCCTTCGACCCGGCCGGCGCCGCAGCCGCCGGATACCGCGCGTCCTGGCTCGACCTCTGGCTCAACGTCCTGGTCGCCCTCGTCGTGGTAGCCACCGTCCAGGCGGTCGGCACCATCCTGGTGGTCGCCCTGCTGGTGGTCCCGCCCGCCGCCGCCCGCCTGGTGTCCACCCGCCCGATCCCGATCGTCCTGCTCAGCACCGCCCTGATCCTGCTCGCCGGCCCACTCGGCCTGTGGCTGAGCTGGACCGCGTCGGTCGACCACGGGGTGCCACTCGGCGCCGCCCCCACGGTCGTCCTGCTCCTGGTCCTCGCCTACCTGCTCGCCCTCGCCACCGCCGCCCTCCGCCGGGCCCCCGCCGCCGCCGAGACCCGTCCCACCCCACTGTCGGCTGTTGGCTGCCGGGTCTCGGCTGGTCCTGAGGGGTGTCTCGTAGGGCCGGAGGGACCTGTCAGTCCCAGCCGGGCGTCCGCACCGGGAGGCGTTTCCGTGCGGTCGGCTGTTGGCTGCCGGGTTTCGGCTGGTGCTGAGGGGTGTCTCGTAGGGCCGGAGGCACCTGTCAGTCCCAGCCGGGCGTCCGCACCGGGAGGCGTTTCCGTGCGGTCGGCTGTTGGCTGCCGGGTCTCGGCTGGGGCTGAGGGGTGTCTCGTAGGGCCGGAGGCACCTGTCAGTCCCAGCCGGGCGTCCGCACCGGGAGGCGTTTCCGTGCGGTCGGCTGTTGGCTGCCGGGTCTCGGCTGGTGCTGAGGGGTGTCTCGCGGGGGCTGAGGCACCCGTGAGGGCCAGCCGACCGCCTGTACCGGCGGGCGGCGCGGGGCCGGACGGGCCGGTGGGCGTGGCGGGGCTGGACGGGACTGCCGGCTGTGCGGGGCAGGACGGATCTCTCGGCGGCGGGCGGACGGCTGCCTCCGGTGGTTCGGGCGGGCGGGCGGGTGTGAGTGCGGGGAGGACGGCGTGAGCTGGTGGGACGACGCGGTGCATCGGGCGGTGGTCGAGGCGGTGCTGGCCGGGACGCTGGGGGCGGTCGTCGGCGTGCAGGTGGTGGTGCGGCGGTTGTCGTTCTTCACGATGGCGTTGACCCACGCGACCTTCCCGGGGGTGGTCGCCGCCGCGCTGCTCGGCGTGAACATCCTGGTCGGCGGGGTGGTGGCCGGCACCGTGGTGACCCTTGGGGTGGTGGCGCTCAGCCGTCGCGCCGGGCAGGGGGCGACGGCGGCGACCGGGGTGCTGCTGTCCGCCGGGTTCGCGTTGGGTGCGGCGCTGGTGGCGAGCCGGAACGGGTTCGGCAAGGACCTGTCCGCCGTGCTGACCGGTTCGATCCTCACCGTCGGCGACCGCGATCTCATCACCACGGGGGTCGTGCTGATCGTGGTGGCCGGGCTGCTGGTGGCCTTCGCCCGGCCGCTGAGGTTCAGCGGGTTCGACCCGGCCGGGGCGCGGGCGGCCGGGGTGAGGGTGCCGTTCTGGGACCTGATGTTGCTGCTCATCGTGCAGGTCACGGTGGTCGTGACGGTTCCGGCGGCGGGCACCTTCCTGGCTGTGGCGCTGATCGTGGCCCCGGCCGCGGCGGCCCGCCTCTGGTCCGACCGGCTTCCGGTGATCACCGTGCTGGCCGTGCTCTTCGGGGTCCTCGCGGGCCTGGCCGGCCTGTATGCGTCGGCACACGGGAACGTCGCGGCCGGTCCGGCGATCACCCTGGTCGCGGCCGGTTGGCTGCTGTTGTCCACGATCGTCACCCGAGTCCTGCCCGGCCGGGGCCGGAAGCCGGGCGGCGCGGATCGGGAGGCGCAAGCCGGGCGGGGCAGGAAGCCGGGTGGCGGGGATCAGGAGGCGCAAGCCGGCCGGGGCGGGACGCCGGGCGGCGCGGATCGGGAGGCGGAACCCGGCCGGGGCAGGAAGCCGGGCGGCGCGGAGTGGGAGGTGCGGCCCGGTGAGGGGGAGGAACTGGTCGGGGTGGAGCGGGGTGGGGAGGTGCGGCTTGTCTCGGTCCGGGGTGAGGGCTGGCCGGTGGCGCGCGGCGGCCGTGAGCGGCGGTGACGTCGCGCGGGACGGGCGGGGCGGGACGGAGGCGTACCGGGAAAGGGTCTTAGCCGTGCCTTAACGATCGGACAGCGTGCGGATAGCGATCTTGCGGCGAAGGTCTTCCCCAACGGATCGACTGGAGGTTTCACACATGTTCAAGATTCGCACCGCTATCGTCCTGGCCACCGGCGCGTTCGCCGTCATCGGCGCGGCCGGCGCCGCATTCGCCGGCGACCGGGGCTTCTCGGCCTCGGCTGCGCCTTCGGCCTCGTCCTCTTCGACGTACGCCAGCAGCTCCGTCGCCATCAGCGTCGAAGCGGCCAAGGCGATCGCCATCCGGGCGGCCGGCGGCGGCTCGGTCGAGTCGGTGGAGCGGGAGACCGAGCACGGCGTGCTGGTCTGGGACGTCGACGTGATCGTCGGCGGGGTGGAGCACGACATCGACGTGGACAGCGCCACCGGGGCGGTGCTCCGGCACCGGATCAAGGGCGGCGCGGAGGTCCGGGTGTCGCCGAGCGCCTCGCCGAGCGCCTCGGCCAGCGCCGATGACAAGGGTGGCCGGAGCCGGGGCGCCGACGACAAGGGCGGCCGGAGCCGGGGCGCCGATGACAAGGGCGGTAGCCGCACCCGTCACGCCGAGCCGGGTGACGACAAGGGCGGTAGCCGCACCCGTCACGCCGAGCCGGGCGATGACAAGGGCGGTAACCGCACCCGCAGCGCCGAGCCGGGTGACGACAAGGGCGGTAGCCGCACCCGCAGCACCGAAGCCGGCGACGACAAGGGCGGCAGCCGGGCCTCCGACGACAAGGGCCACGACGACAAAGGCGGCAAGAGCGGCAAGGGCGGCGACGACAAGGGCGGCAAGGACCGTCACCACGGTCGCGACGACGACTGACCTTTCGGCCGGAACGGGTGCCCGAGTGATAGAAAGACCGAGTGATCATCGATGACCGTTCGGCCCCTTTCGCTGACCTCGATGCCTACGTCGCCCTGCCCCGGATCACCGGCCTGCGACTGTCCCCGGACGGTCGCCGGCTGGTGGTCGGGGTGAGCACCCCGGACCGTAAGAGGAACCGCTACGTCACCGCGCTCTGGGAGGTGGACCCGGCGGGCGCCCGTCCGGCCCGCCGGCTCACCCGCAGCGACAAGGGGGAGACCGCGGCCGCCTTCACCGCGGACGGCGATCTGCTGTTCACCTCGGCCCGGCCGGACCCGGCGGACGATCCCGGCGACGAGCCGGTGAGTTCACTGTGGCTGCTGCCCGCCGGCGGCGGCGACGCCCGGGTGGTGACGTCCCCGCCCGGCGGTGTCCGCGGCCTGGTGGCCGGCACCGGCGGCACCGTGGTGTTCGGCTCGGCGCTGGCGGCCACCTCGGCCGACCCGGACGACGACCGGGAGTTCCGGAAGAAGCGCAAGGACGCCGGCGTCACCGCGGTGCTCTACGAGGACTACCCGATCCGGCACTGGGACGAGGCGTTCGGCCCGGACCGCACCCGGCTGCTCACCGCCCGTCTCGGCGACGCCGAGCAGCCGGAGCTGACCGACCTGACCGGGCACGTCGGCCGCGCGCTCGGCGACATGGCGAGCTGGGATCTCGCCCCGGACGGCCGGACCGTGGTCGCCACCTGGGCGGTCGCCGAGCCGGCCGGGTCGCAGCGCTACACCCTGGTGGCGATCGACGTGGCGACCGGCGAGCGCCGCACCCTGGCCGACGACGCCGAGTACGAGTACGAGGCGCCGCGCATCTCGCCGGACGGCACCCAGGTGGCCGTCGTGGTCTACCGCCGGTCGACCGCCGCGGATCCGGGCGACCGCTGGCTGGCCCTGGTGCCGCTGGCCGGCGGCCCGGTCCGGGAGCTGACCGGGTCGTGGGACCGCTGGCCGACCGGCCTGCGCTGGATGCCGGACGGCGCGGCGCTGATCGTGGCCGCCGACCATCACGGGCGGGCTCCGCTGTGGCGGGTGGACGCGCGTACCGGCCAGCCCACCCGGCTGACCACCGACGACGGGTCGTACACCGACTTCGAGGTGGCCCCGGACGGCCGGTCGATCTACGCGCTGCGCTCGGCCACCGACAGCCCGGCCGTCCCGGTCCGGGTCTCGGTGGAGGGCACCCCGGCGGTGGAGCGCCTGCTCAGCCCGGTCGACGACCTGCCGATCCCGGGGCGGGTGGCCGAGGTGACCGCCACCGCCGAAGACGGCACCCCGCTGCGCGCCTGGCTGGCGCTGCCGGACTCGGCCGGCCCGGATCGGCCGGCGCCGCTGCTGCTGTGGATCCACGGCGGGCCGCTGGCCTCGTGGAGTTCCTGGTCCTGGCGGTGGAACCCGTGGCTCGCGGTGGCCCGGGGCTACGCGGTGTTGCTGCCCGACCCGGCGTTGTCCACCGGCTACGGGCTGGAGTTCATCAGGCGCGGCTGGGGCGCGTGGGGCGCGGCGCCGTACACCGATCTGATGACCATCACCGACGCCGCCGAGCAGCGCGCCGACATCGACGAGACCCGGGTCGCGGCGATGGGTGGCAGCTTCGGCGGCTACATGGCGAACTGGATCGCCGGGCACACCGACCGGTTCGCGGCGATCGTCACGCACGCCTCGCTGTGGGCGCTGGACCAGATGATGGGCACCACGGACGCGTCGTTCTACTGGACCCGTGAGATGACCCCGGAGGCGAACGAGGTGAACTCACCGCACCGGTTCGCCGACCGGATCACCACGCCGATGCTGGTGATCCACGGGGACAAGGACTACCGGGTGCCGATCGGTGAGTCGCTGCGCCTCTGGTGGGACCTGCTGTCCCGGTCGAAGGCCGCGGACGGCGCCAGCCCGCACCGCTTCCTCTTCTTCCCGACCGAGAACCACTGGATCCTCACCCCGGGCCACGCCAAGGTCTGGTACGAGACGGTCTTCGCCTTCCTGGCCCACCACGTCCACGGTCAACCCTGGCAGCGTCCCGACCTCCTGGGCTGACTCCGGAAGGCCACGCCTCGCTGCTCGCCATCAGTCGTTCCGGCTCTTCGACGGGTAGGCTCTGCCGTGGAAGTCAGTCACCATCAGGGGGGTCGAATGCATGAGTGCCGAACCGCTGGCCGAGTGGCAACGGCCTCCGGCGGAGGGCTATTTCGCTGACGACCTGGATCGGCTTCCCGGTCTGCCGCCACACACCGAACTCATCGACGGAGCCATCGTCACCATGAGTCCGCAGCAGCTCTTCCACATGAAGGCGCTGCGTCTGCTGGAGAATGCGCTTGCCCGACTGGCTCCCTGGGATCACTACCGGGCCCGGCGGGAGATGTCGGTCGTGCTCGGGCCGCGTCAGCGCTTGGAACCCGATGTGATGCTGGTCCACGCCGACGCCGAGATCGACTCAGCGGCCACCTGGTATCCGGCCGACGCGGTCGCGCTGGTCGTCGAGGTCGTCTCGCCCGACTCGGAGGAGCGCGACCGGAAGCGCAAGCCCCAACTCTATGCTGAGGCCGGGATTGAGTACTTCTGGCGTGTCGAGGACGGTGCCGGCAAGGTCATTCTCTATGCGTACGAACTCGACCCCGCCACCCGGCAGTACGCGCCTCTCGGGATATTCCATGACCGGGTCACGTTGACCGTGCCGTTCCCCATCGACATCGACCTCACCGAGATCGACCGGATCTGATCAGCGGGAGGGCAGCGCGCGGCGGTCGTCCGGGCTGGGTTCCGGGCCGAACATCGCGGTGGCCGAGCGGGACTGTTTGGCCGTGCGCATCGCGGTCTCGGCGCGTTGGAAGAGTTCCGTCGGGGTGGCGGCGTGCGCCGGATAGACGGCCGCGCCGACCGCGGCGCTGATCCGGACCTGGAAGCCGTCCAGGTCGGCCGGGCCGCGGACGGCGTCCAGCAGCCGGCGGGCGGTCTCCAGGCAGGCCGCCGCCGAACCGATCCGGGGGAGCAGCACGGCGAACTCGTCGTCGCCGACCCGGGCCACCGTGTCGGTGTCGCGCACCGCGGCGGACAGCCGGGACGCCACCTCGGTGAGCAGCAGGTCGCCGATCCGCTGGCCGAGCGAGTAGTTCACGTCGGTCAGGTCGTCCACGTCGAAGACCAGCAGGCCGGCCGGCTCCTGCCCGGCGGCGGCGACCGGCAGGGCGCGTTCCACGGCCGCGGTCATCATCGCCCGGTTCGGCAGGCCGGTCAGCCCGTCGTGCAGTGGCTGCTCGCGTTCCTCGGGCGCGCTGCCGAACAACGCCCGGGCGCACACCGCCAGCATCGCCAGGTCGGCGACGAGCACCGCGCCGACGGCCGGGTAGCCGCCGATGCCGAAGGCGGCCAGCCCGGCCAGCGCGAGCACGCCGACGGTGAGGCCGATCAGCGCGGCCCGCGCCGCACGCACCCGTCCACCGGTCATGCCGCTTTGATCGACCGGCGGCGGCTGGCCCTGAGAAAGATCCAGGACGGACCTAGTCGCAGTGCTCGAACCCGCTGGTCCAGGAGAGCGTGCCGACCGAGCCGCCCCACTTCACGCAGGTCGCCTTGGCCACCGCGGTGACCGGCCCGGCGTAGTACTGGAACGAGCCGCTGTCGGTCTTCCCGCTCTTGCCCTGCACCTCGAGGAAGGCCGACGCCGCGCCCTTCTTGGCCAGTCCGGCGGTCCGCATCGTCACCACGCAGTTCGACCCGTCCGAGGCGCGGTAGAGCAGGTAGATCTTGCCCTTCACGACGCCCGCGGCGGACTTCAGGTTGTGCTGGTCGGACACCGTGAAGTCGCTGCCGCACACCTGGGTGGGGGTGTACTTGTTCGGCTCCTCGGTCTCCTCCGGGGTGGCCGTGCTCGGGTCGGGCGACGGGGACTCGTCGCCCGGCCCGTCCGCCGACGGGTCGGCGGACGGTTCGCTCGCGCCCGGCTTCGGCTTCTGGTCCTTGTCGCGCTTGCCGTTCTTCTTGGTCGGGGTGGGCGCCGGCAGCACCTCGTCCTCGGCCTCCCCGGGCAGCTGCTGATCGGCCCCGGCCTGCGCCTGGACGCCGCCGGCCGGCACGCCCTGGCTGTCCGCCTGCCCCTTGTCGGGCCGGGTCGCCAGCATGATCCCGACGCCGAGGACGATCAGCGCCAGCGCACCACCGACAAGAGCGAGATTTCGTGACTTGCCCGGCTTGTCCGGGCGGGAAGGCGGGACGAACGTGGCCCCCGACGCGGTCGGAGCCGCCGCGACCGGCGCCGACCCCGCCCGGAACCCGCCGGGAGGGCCCGGCTGCTGAACCGGAAATGTCGGAAAAGTAGGTGCGGAAACCTGCTGCTGAACCGTCTGCGTCCCCCAGCCCCCAGGCCCGGGCGCCGGCCGTCCCGCGTTCCGCGCCGCGTCGGCCAGCGCCGCCCCGCTGGGGAACCGCTGCGCCGGATCCTTGGCCAGCGCCCGCAGCACCACCGACGCCACCGGCCGCGGCACGTCCGGCGGCAGCACCGGCGGCTGCCCGTGCACCAGCTGCGCCAGCACCGCGAGCGGGTTGTCCCCGACATAGGGCGGCCGCCCGGTCAGGCAGGTGAACGCCACCGCCCCGAGCGCGTAGACGTCGGTGGCCGCCGTCACCGGCAGCCCCTCGGCCTGCTCCGGCGCCATGTAGTGCGCCGAGCCCATCACCACGTTCGTACTGGTGATGCCGCTGATCCCGACCGACCGGGCGATCCCGAAGTCGACCAGCACGATCGCCCCGCCGGGCCGGACCAGCAGGTTGCTCGGTTTCACGTCGCGGTGGATGATCCCGGACTGGTGCGCCGCGTGCAGCGCGTCCGCCATCCCGGCCACGATCGACATCGTCTCGGCCGGGCTCAGCCGCCCGGCCTGCTGGACCTTCTTCGACAGCGACGTGCCGTCGATGAACTCCATCACCAGGTAGTCGAACCGCTCGCCGTCGACCACCGCGTTCTCGCCGTAGTCGTAGACCTGCACGATCCCCGGGTGCCGCAGCTGCGCCATCATCCGCGCCTCGGACCGGAACCGGGTGATGAAGTCGTTGTCGTTCATCAGGGCCGGGAGCAGCACCTTCACCGCCACCTCGCGGTGCAGCAGCAGGTCCCCGCCGCGCCACACCTCGCCCATCCCGCCGGCCGCGATGCGGTGGGTCAGCTGATAGCGGCCGTTGAGCACAATCCCCGGGGCAAGCACCGGGCCATGCTAGTCGGCGAAACCAAGCCTGTGGTCGCGGTGATCAGCCAGCAGGACGCCACCCCATTTTTTTCGGTACGGGCTGGGCCGCCCCCAACCGCAGGCGGCCGTCCCGTGGCGGCCCGCGAGGTCCGCCGGACACCGGGCCGCCCGGCGACCGCCGGGCTGAATCCGGTGGTTGCGGAACAGGTGCCCCACCAAGCGACGAGCCGGATGATCCTGGGGCGAAACTCGCACTTCACCAAGTCGGCAATGGTACGAAGGTGAAGTAAACACCCTCAACGGTATGGATTGCTATGAAACTCGGAGCACTGACAGCCGTCACGCTAGGCCTCATCGCCGTGCTCGGTGTGACCCCGTCCGCGCACGCCGAGGAGAGCGAGTCCTCGGACAAGAGCGCGACCTACTGCCGGCTCCGGGTGCACGGCGGGATCCTGGCGCGATACGTGTCGCTCGGCTCGAACAAGGGCCGGCTCGGCTGCCCGCTCGGCATCGAGCAGTCCGCGGCCGACGGCGGCCGGATGCAGCAGTTCGCCGGCGGCTCGATCTACTGGTCCCCGGCGACCGGCGCGCACGCGGTCACCGGGCACATCCTCGACCTGTGGCGCGGCAACCGGGGCGAGGCGGGCTGCATCGGATACCCGACCGACGAGGAGTCGGCCACCCCGGACCGCCGCGGCCGCTACCAGCACTTCCAGCACGGCACGATCTGGCGCTGGAACGACGGCAAGGTGAGCGCGGTCTGCTGAGACGCGCGAAAGCTCGGGGCCCGGACGGCCGCGCGACTCACGGTCCCCCCGGCTGGTCCTCACGGGTGTCTCGGCCCGGCCGAGACACCCGTGAGGACCAGCCGGGAAAACCGCGACGCGATCCGCCGACTCACTTCGGGACGATCTTGAAGACCGGGAAGCCGGGGGCGGCCGCCGCGATGTCGGCCTCCGGCGAGTCCGCCTTGAGCCCGTCGAAGAACGCCCCCGTCTCCCACGCCCACTTGCGCAGGTAGAGCCGGATCAGCTCGGGCTTGTCCCGGTCCGCCATCTCGACCGGGGTGAAACCCTGGCGGCGCCGCCCCAGCCGCAGCTCGCCGGCGCCGGCCGCCCGCAGGTTGCGCACCCACTGGGTGTGCCCGCGCGGCGCCAGCAGATAGCGCTCGCCGTCGTGCTCGAACACGTTCACCACGGTCGTCCGCACCTCGCCGCTCTTGCGCCCGCGGACCGCCAGCACCCGGCTGCCCATCAGGCTCACGCCGTGCGCGGTCAGCCACTTGGCGAAGTCGTTGAACAGGTTCGTCGCCCGCTTCGGTGCCAGGTACCGCATGTCGTCCTCCTCGTTTCGAGAGCAGTGCTCTCTGTTGAAATCAGTGAACTCCGTAGCGGCGCTCCTTGTCAAGAGCAGTGCTCTCGCAAGGAAAGGCGTTGACGTCCATTACTCAGGCGAGTAAAAATTTACTCATGCGAGTAAACGACACGGTGGCGACCGGTGCCCGGCGCGCCCAGATCGTCAGCGCCGCGATCGACACCATCGCGGAGCTGGGCTATGGCAACGCCTCCTTCGCCCGGATCGCCAAGCGGGCCGGGATCAGCAGCACCCGGCTGATCTCGTACCACTTCGACGACAAGGCCGACCTGGTCCGGGCGGTGGTCGCCGCGGTCTTCGCAGAGGCCGCCGATTTCATGGGCAAGCGGCTGCGGGCGGTCACCGGGGACCGTCTGGAGCTGCTGGCCACCTACATCGAGTCGAACCTGGAGTTCTTCGTCGAGCGCCCGGCCGCCATCCGGGCGTACCTGGAGATCGCGATGAGCGCCCGCACCGACGACGGCGCCATGCTGGTGCGGCCCGAGGAGGTCGACGACCCGGAGTCGCGGCTGGCCGCGATGTTCCGCGAGGGCCAGGCGGCCGGGGAGTTCCGCGAGTTCGACGCCGCCGTCATGGCGACCACCGTGCGGGCCGCGATCGACGCCGCCGCCGGGCGCCCCGGCCTCGACCCGCACGCCTACGCGGCCGAGCTGGTCGCGCTCTTCACCCGCGCCATCCGGAAGGATCCCGTATGACCATCCCGGCCGCCTCGCCGAAGCCCATCCATCCGAGCCACCCGCAGGGGGACCCCGCATGACCGCGCCGGCCGCCCCCGCGAAGAAGCCCGTGAAGACGCCGAGCCGCATCGCACTGCTGCTGCCCCTGCTGATCGACTTCGGTCTGCCGCTCGCTGTCTACTACGGTCTGCGGGCCGCCGGCGTCGACCAGTGGTGGTCGCTGCTGATCTCGGCGACCGTCCCCGCCGTGGTGGTGATCGCCCGGTTCGTCAGATCTCGCAAGGTCGACTTCCTGGCCCTGTTCGTGCTCTCCGCGGTCGCTCTCAGCGTCGGCGTCTCGGCGATGACCGGCGACCCGCGCACCATGCTGATCCGCGACGCCTGGGGCGGCCTGATCGCCGGCCTGATCGGCGTCTGGCTGCTCGCCTCGGTCGGGGCCGGCCGCCCCGCGCTGATGTACCTGATCCGCGCCTTCGTGCGCACCAAGGTCGGCCCCGAGGGCCTGCGCGCCTGGGAGAGCCGCTGGGACACCGACCGCGACTTCCGGTTCGCGCTGCGGCTGCTCACCTTCGTCTGGGGCTGCGCCACTCTGCTCAACGTGGTCGTCACCGTTCTCGCGGCCTACCTGATGCCGCTCGACCTGGCCCCCGCCGTGCTCAACGCCAGCTGGCCGGTGATCCTCGTCCCGACCTTGATCTTCCATCTGTACTACACGAAGAAGAAGGACCTGAGGGCATGACCGCCCCGCCGGCCGCACCGACCAGCGAACGCCACATGCGAGGGGCCGGAGAACATGCCAGGGAGGGCTCGGTATGACCGATCATGACGTGATCATCGTGGGGGCCGGGCCGACCGGGCTGATGCTGGCCGGGGAGCTGGCCCTCGGCGGGGCCCGGGTGCTGGTGCGGGAACGGCTGACCGCCCGCACCGGCCAGTCCAAGGCGCTCAACCTGCAGCCCCGCTCGGCCGAGGTGCTCGCCTCGCGCGGGCTGCTCGACGACATCCTGGCCCAGGCGCCGGTGCTGCTGCCGCGCGGCCACTTCGCCGGGATCCCGCTGGACTATTCCGGATTGGACACCCCGCATCCCTACCAGGTCGGCATCCCGCAGGCCCGGGTCGAGGAGCGGCTGGCCCGGTGGGCGCTGTCGCTCGGCGCCGAGATCCGCTACGGCAGCGCGGTGACCGCGTTCCACCAGGACGCGGCGGGAGTCGACGTCGACGGGGAGCGGGCGTCCTGGCTGGTCGGCTGCGACGGGGCGCGGAGTGTCGTACGCAAGCAGTCGGGGGTGGCCTTTGAGGGTCGGGACGCACGGGTGTGTGCGCTGGTGGCGGACGTGACGCTGGCTGACGGCGGGCCGAGCGGCTGGGAGTTGCCGGCGCCGCGGGGCGACGGCCTGCTGACCGTGCTGCCGCTCGGCGACGGCGTGTTCCGGATGCTGGCGGCCGGGCCCGCGCAGACGGCCGCCGGACGGGACGACCCGATCCCGGACACCGAGCTCGCCGAGGCGCTGGCCCGCGACGGCCTGACGCTGGCGGAGGTGCGGTGGGCCAGCCGGTTCACCGACGCCACCCGGCAGGCTGTGCGGTATCGGTCAGGGCGGGTGTTTCTGGCCGGCGACGCGGCGCACATCCACTCGCCGGCCGGTGGGCAGGGCCTGAACTTGGGCCTGCAGGACGCCGTCAACCTGGGCTGGAAGCTCGCCGAGGTGATCCGCGGCGAGGCCGGCGACGAACTGCTCGACACCTATCACGCCGAGCGGCATCCGGTCGCCGCCCGGGTCCTGCAGGCCAGCCGGGCCCAGGGGGTGCTGTTCCTGCCGGACGAGGACGTGGCCGCGCTCCGCGACGTCTTCACCGAGCTGGTCGACGCCCGCGCGCTGGCCGAGCGGGTGGCCGGTCTCGACCACGGCGACCGCGTGCCCGGCCTGGACCTCAGCCTGCTGCACGACGGCCGCCGCAAGGTGATCGACGGGGTGCGGGTCCGCCCCGACGGCTTCCGGGATCGGACGACCGCCGCGGAGGGAACGGGTCAGACCGCGGCGGATCGAACGGGTCAGACCGCGGCGAACTGCGTCCGGTAGAGCTCCTCGTACCGGCCGCCCGCCTCGAGCAGCTCCGCGTGGGTGCCGCGCTCGGCGACCCGGCCGTCCTCGATCACCAGGATCTGGTCGGCGGCCCGGACCGTGGACAGGCGGTGCGCGATCACCACCGCGGTCCGGCCGGCCAGCGCCTCACCGAGCGCGGCCTGCACCGCCTGCTCGGAGGTCGAGTCGAGGTGCGCGGTGGCCTCGTCCAGGACCACCACCCGCGGCCGGGCCAGCAGCAGGCGGGCGATGGTGAGGCGCTGCCGCTCGCCGCCGGAGAGCCGGTACCCGCGCTCGCCGATCACCGTGTCCAGGCCGTCCGGGAGCGACGCGATCAGGTCGGCGATGTGCGCCCGGCGCAGCACCTCCCAGATCTCCTCCTCGGTCGCCTCCGGCCGGGCCAGCAGCAAATTCGCCCGGACCGTGTCGTGGAACAGGTGCCCGTCCTGGGTGACCATGCCGAGCGTGGCGCGCAGCGACCCGGCGGTCAGGTCCCGCACGTCCACCCCGGCCAGCCGGACCGCCCCGGACCCGGCGTCGTAGAGCCGGGGAAGCAGGCTGGCCATCGTCGACTTGCCGGCCCCGGACGAGCCGACCAGGGCGACCATCTGACCCGGCTCGGCCTTGAACGACACCCCGTGCAGCACCTCCGCCCCGCCCCGGGTGTCCAGCGTCGCCACCTCCTCCAGCGAGGCGAGCGACACCTGGTCGGCGGCCGGGTAGGCGAACGTGACCCCGTCGAACTCGACCGACACCGGCCCGTCCGGCACCGCCCGGGCGTCCGGCTTCTCCTCGATCAGCGGTTTCAGGTCGAGCACCTCGAACACCCGCTCGAAGCTGACCAGTGCGCTCATCACCTCGACCCGAGCACTGGCCAGCGAGGTGAGCGGGGCGTAGAGCCGGGTGAGCAGGATGGCCAGCGCGACCACGTTGCCCGGGTCCAGGGTGCCGCGCAGCGCGTAGTAGCCGCCCAGGCCGTAGACCAGGGCGACCGCCAGCCCGGAGACCGAGACCAGCGCGGTCAGGAACACCCACTGGGCCATCGCGGTGCGCACGCCGATGTCGCGGACCCGGCGGGCCCGGGCGGCGAACTCGGCCGATTCCGCCTCCGGCCGGCCGTAGAGCTTGACCAGGGTCGCGCCGGGCGCCGAGAACCGCTCGGTCATCTGGGTGTTCATCGCCGCGTTGTGCTCGGCCGCCTCGCGCTCCAGCTTGGCCAGCCGGCCGCCCATCCGCCGGGCCGGCAGCACGAAGATCGGCAGCAGGGCCAGCGCGAGCAGGGTGATCTGCCAGGAGATGCCGACCATCACGATCAGCGTCAGGATCAGCGTGACCAGGTTGCCGACCACCCCGGAGAGGGTGTCGCTGAACGCCCGCTGCGCCCCGATCACGTCGTTGTTGAGCCGGCTGACCAGCGCGCCGGTCCGGGTCCGGGTGAAGAAGGCGATCGGCATCCGCTGCACGTGGTCGAAGACCGCGGTGCGCAGGTCCAGGATCAGCCCCTCGCCGATCCGCGCCGAGAACCACCGCTGCACCAGCCCGAGCCCGGACTCGCCGAGCGCGACCACCGCGATCGCCACCGCGAGCATCACCACCAGCTCGGTGTCCCGGCCCTCGACGATCGCGTCGACCACCCGGCCGGCCAGCACCGGCCCGGCCACCGCGAGGAACGCGGTGACCACGCTGACCAGCAGGAAGCCGGTGAGCGCCCGCCGGTGTGGCCGGGCGAACCCGGCTATCCGCCGTAACGTCGCCAGCGAGAACGGACGCTTGTCGTCCTGCTGGTTCATCGCGTGGTACATCGAGTTCCAGGCCGCCATCTCCATGCTCATGACGGCCACCGTGGCACCTGACCCTCGGTTGAAGTCAAGGCGATTACCGCCACGGGGCCACCTACCGCAGGGGCGGCTCCGCGGTCAGTTGCGGGGTGGTCAGCATCGAGCGGGCGCTCTGCGCCAGCGCCTGCGACGCGTGTGACGGGAAGCTGACCGGGTCGACCGCCGGCATCAGCGGCCAGCCGCAGGTCGCCCGGCTCACCCGCGACAGCCGGGCCGGGCCGGGGTGCCGGATCGCGTCGATGCCGAGCAGCCAGGCCGCGTTGTCGTAGGCCATCCCGAAGTGCTCGACCGTCTCGGTCGGACAGAGATCCTGGACCGCGAGGTTGCTGACGTTGCGCGCGGGCGGCAGCGCGGACCGGCGGTACGGCAGGATGATCTCGTCGTATCGCGTGTAGAGCTGGGTGTAGTCGATCCCCGGCCAGGTCTGCGGTCCACGGTTGAGCGCGGTCAGGAAGGCCGAGCCGGTCCGCTGCTGCCAGTACGCCGCCGAGCACACGGTCTGCGCGGCGCACTGCACCACGAACTCGTCGGTCCCGTGGTTCGACGCGGCCAGCGACACGTAGTCGTCCACCATCCGGCGGGTCTCCGGGTGGTGCTTCAGCGCCCAGCGGCCGATCATCCCGCCCTGGCTGTGCCCGACCAGGTCGATCCGGGCGCCGGTGGCCCGGTGCAGGTGCCGGATCGCCCGGGAGACCCGTTCGGCGGCGACCTGGATGTCGCTGTTACCGCTGTCCGGCAGGTCGATCTCGCAGTGCGCGCGGCCCTCCCGGTCGAACGCCCGGGCCCAGTTCCAGGAGAAGTTGGCCCGGGAGTTCGAGGTGGTGCCGTGGATCAGCAGGACCGGGGTGCGGCCGGCCCGGGCACTGGCGGCGGGGCTACCGGTGCAGTGCAACTCCGGCATTTCTGACTGATGCGGCACGGGGGCGGCCAGGAGGACGGTCGACAGCAAGATCGCAAGACTCACGTGCACCGCAACGATCCGGTCAGCCGCTTGGTTGCCGGATCGGGGCGAGCCGGAGCGCCAGCAACGCCGCCCCGAGCGCGACCCCGGTGAGGATCACCCCGATGTGATGAAAGCCGGTCACCGGATCGGTGGCCGCGACCTGCGCGGCGTACAGCGTGGCGAGCAGGCTGACGCCCAGCGCCCCGCCCAGCCGCTGCGCGATGTTGAAGATCGTGTTGCCGTCGGCCAGCTGCCCGTCGCCGAGTGGGGCGAGCATCGCGAACAGCAGCGGGGTGATCCCGAAGCCGATTGCCACGGCCCGCCCGGACAGGATGATCGCGGTCACCCCGAGCGGGGTGTCCGCCTGCAGCAGCAGCAACCCGGCGCTGGTCGCGCCGAGCACCAGGAACCCGCCGGTGACCAGGGTGCGCACCGGGATCCGGGTGGCCAGCCGCTGGCCGAGCGCGGTGCCGACCCCGGTGATCAGCCCCTGCGGCAGCAGCGCCAGGCCGGTGGCCAGCGTGGAGTGGCCCTGCACCGCCTGGGTGAAGACCGGCAGCAGGAAGACCGCGGCGTAGGCGACCACCGAGGAGACCACGCTCAGGGTGAGCGCGAGGCGGGACTGGGCGTAGCGCACCAGCGCCAGGTCGACGGCCGGCTGGGCGCGGCGGGACGCCCACCACAGGTAGCCGGCGAGCAGCGCCAGCCCGGCGCTGACCGTGCCGATCACGACCGGACTGAGCCAGCCGGTGAGTGGGGCGCGGCTGACCCCGTAGAGCACGGCGGTCAGCCCGGCCGCGAGCAGCGTGAGGCCGATCGGGTCGAACCGCGCGCCCGGATCGGCCGGTGCGGCGGCGCCGGCCGGGACCCGGCGCAGGCCGAGCAGCCCGGCGACGCCGACCGGCACGTTGACCAGGAAGATCCACGGCCAGCCGCCGGTCGCGACGAGCAGGCCGCCGAGCGTCGGCCCGAGCGCCGGGGCCAGGAAGAACAGCAGGCCGGCGGCGATCGGGATGCGCCGGGCCGCACCCTGCCGGCCGAGCAGCAGGGTCATCGCGAGCGGCACCAGCGGGGCGCCGAGCAGACCCTGGGCGGCCCGGGCGGTGATCAGCAGCGGCACGGTGGGTGCGACGGCACAGGCCGCCGAGGCGGCCACGAAACCGATCAGAGCCATCCGGTACGTCCGGAGCGTCCCGAAGCGGCGGGCCAGGTACGCGCTCGCGGCCAGCCCGGCGGCGAGCGCCAGCAGGTAGCCGCTGACCACCCACTGGACGCCGTCCAGGGTGGCGTGCAGCTCGCGGGCGATGTCGGCGACCGCGACGTTGACGATGCTGGAGTCCACCATGGTCAGCACCGGCCCGATCATCAGCCCCAGCTGGGCGGGCCGGCTGAGGCGAGGGCTGCCGGCCTCCTTCGGGGCGGCCGTCTCCGGCGCGGCGTCGCTCGCGGCGGCCGTCTCCCGCGCGGCGATTCCAGGAGCGGCCGGCTTCCTTTCGGCGTGGCCGGTCATGACGAGCGCCTTCGCAGCTCGTCGAGCCAGGTGCGCTCGCGCTCGGTCCGGGCGATCAGCTCGGCGGTGACCAGGCCGCCCCAGTCCCGGTTGTTCCGGCTGTTCCGCGCGCGGGCGGCCTGCCCGCCGAGATGCTCCAGCCGGCGGGCCAGGGCCTGATCCCGGGCGGCCAGCACCGCGGCCCGCTCGTCCGGGGTCAGCTCGTCGAACATGCCCAGCCGGGTGAGGAACTCGGCCTCCTCCCCGGCCAGCTCGGCGGGCAGCTCGGCGACCATGTCGTGCAGCAGCTCGCGTCCCACGTCGGTGATCTCGTAGACGTGCCGGGGCGGCCGGCCGGTCTGCTGCTCGGCGACCTTGGTCACCGCGCCGGCCGCCTCGAACCGGCGCAGCGCCGGATAGAGCGTGTTGTTGTTCAGCGCGACGGCGATCGTGTCGGCGACCTTCCGCTTCAGCTCGTAGCCGTGAATCGGCCCGCCGCGCAGGTGGCTCAAGATCAGGATGTCGAGAAACATAGTCCACTCTAACCTAGGTTAGAGTGGACGGTAAGTCTGATCAGGATGGCGGTCCGGCATCCGGGGCGGGGCCGCCGCAGCTGGGGCAGTGCGGCCGTGGCGCGCGGCGGTGCCGGCGGAACGGGGTGGCCAGGGCGAGGAGGACGGCGGGACCAGGGTGATGGCGACGGCGACCACGGCCATCGACGACCAGGCCGGGTTCGGGACGTTGGCGGTGGTACTGGTGATGGCGGCGGTCAGCGGGTGCAGGGTCAGCAGGCCGATCGGGGCGAGCAGGGCCAGCAGGGTCCAGCCGCCGCGCAGGTCGCCCCGGGCGGCCAGGCCGGTGGCGAGCAGCAGCGCGGTGAGGAGCAGGGCGACCGCCGCGCCCGGCAGGAGCTCATCGGCAGCCGAGATGTAGAACCAGGCGGGGTACCAGGGGTCGGCCGCTGACAGCAGGCTTCCCACGTAGGAGGCGGCGGCTGCGGCGGCGAGGACCGGGAGTGCGCGGATTCGCCGGGCTTGGTGGCCGGCGGCCAGGGCGACCAGGCCGAGGCTGGCCTGCGGCACGAGGATGTAGAGCGGCGGGCGGTAGTCCGCGAGCGGGATGACGGCCACGGTGACGGCGAGGGCCGCGCCGAGGGTCAGGCGGGCCGGGCGGCCAGGGGCGAACAGGTGCACGGTGACGGCGAGCAGCCATGCCGCCCAGACCGTGAGGTTGACTATGGCGAACGGGCCGAAATGGGGACTCTGCCAGCGGACCGGGTGCTCGGCGAGTTCAGCGCTCTCGGCGACCGCGGCGGTGCCGGCGATGGCGGCAAGGGTGATCATGGCGAGCGTGCCGGCCAGGCGCAGGCCCGGACCGAGCGTGGTGGCGCCGGCGGCGCGGACGTGTTCGCGGAGACCGCCGGCTGCGAGGTCCACGATGTCGGCGACGGCCGGGCGGCGCTGGTCCGGGCCGGTCAGCTCCAGGTATGTGCCGACGATCTCGGTGCCGCGGGCTCGGTGGTAGGCGGCCGGGTAGAACCAGCGAACCAGGCGGGAGTAGCGGCGTTCCAGGTCGGTCATGCCATTCCTCCGTCGAGGCGGCCGGTGAGGGGCGACGCGAGGCGAGCGGTGCGGGGCGACGCGAGGCGGGCGGTGCGGGGCGACGCGAGGCGGGCGATGAGAGGCGACGCGAGGCGGGCGGTGCGGGGTGACGCGAGGCGGGCCAGGTGCGGGGCCGGGCTGGGGCGGGCGCGGAGGCGGGCGGTGGCGGCTTCGACGTTGCGGCGCATGCGCTCGGTCTCCTCGGCGAGCACGGTGGTGCCCTGGTCGGAGAGGCGGTAGTAGCGGCGCAGCCGGCCGTCGACGGTCTCCTCCCGGTCGACGGCGACCAGGCCGGCGTCGGTCAGCCGGTCGAGGGCGCCGTAAAGCGTGCCGGGCCGCAGCGTGATCCGGCCGTCGGAGAGCCGGTCCACCTCGGCGATCAGGCCGTAGCCGTGCAGCGGGTCGCCGGCCAGGGCGGTGAGGATCAGGAAGGTCGGTTCGCGCAGGGGTGTCTCCACGCGAGGCAATATATCGGCTGCGAAGGTATCCGCGCAGTCCCTACCGGCGGCGGGACGGCTCAGGGCGTACCGGAAACGCCCGGCAGGGACAGCGAGACGACGGCGCCGCCCGGACCACCCGCGATCTCGAACGTGGCCGCGACCTGCCGGGCGATGTCCAGCCCGAGGCCGGTGGAATCGCCGCCGGAGGCGCCGCGGGCGGCGGCCGACGGCGGCAGGCCGGGACCCTCGTCGGCGACCGTGAGCAGCGCGCCACCCGCCGGCTGCGCCATCAGCGTGACCGAGAACGGCGTCTCGTCCGGGGTGTGCGCGAAAACGTTGCCGAGCAGCGCGTCCAACGCCGCCGCCAGGTCGTCCGCGGCCACCGCGACCGGCAGCGGGCGGTCCGGAAGGGACTGGGTCACCGCGCGCCCGGTGTCCTCCGCCAGCACCCGCCAGAAGGCCACCCGGTCCCCGACCACCGCGGTCGCGTCGCAGGTGGCCGAGTGGGCCCGGACGTCCCGGCGGGCCTGCTGGATCACCGCGGTGACCGCGCGGGCCACCCCGTCGGCGGCGGACGCGACCCGGGCCGACTCCTCCGGGTCGCGCAGCGACTCGGCCTCCAGGCGCAGCGCGGTGAGCGGCGTGCGCAGCCGGTGCGAGAGATCGGCGACCCGTTCCCGTTCGGCGGCGAGCAGGTCCTCGATGCGGCCGGCGAGATGATTCAGCGCGCCGGCCACCTCGCGCAGCTCGGGCGGGCCGGCCGGGGTGGCGCGGGCGGTCAGTTCGGCGTTCGCCAGGCGGTGCGACACCTCACTGAGCTGGGTGATCGGGGCGGTGATGGCGCGCGCCAGCCGGTCCGCGACGAGCAGGCCGAGCAGCAGCAGCGCCACGCCGAGACCGCCCAGGGTGAGCCAGGACCGGGTGACGCCGCGGGACAGCTCGGCGTCGGTGACCACGGTGCGCACCACGCTGGTCCCGGCCGCGCCGACCACCGGCACCACCAGCTCCCGCCCGGCGCCGGTGGCCACGGTCAGCGCCTGATTGCTGGCTTGCGCCAGCCGGACCGCGGGGGTCATGGTCGCCGGCGCGCCCACCGCGGTCCCGTCCGGGAGAAACACCGTCACCGGTACGTCCTGAGCCGTCACCACCAGCCGCAACGTCGCCACGTCGCCGCCGGCCAGCGGCACGATCGTCTGCACCACGTCGTCGGCCTGCCCGAGCGCCCGGTCCTGCGCGACCTGGCGCAGCAGCAGCCCGATCGGCACCAGGAAGGCCAGCAGCACCAGCACGGTGGTCGCCGCGACCAGCAGCGTCAGCCGGGCCCTCACGCCGGCTCGCTCAGCTTGACCCCGACCCCGCGCACGGTGTGCAGGTAGCGCGGCTCCTGCGCGGTCTCGCCCAGCTTGCGCCGCAGCCAGGACAGGTGCACGTCGACGGTCTTGTCCGCCCCGCCGTACGGCACCTGCCACACCTCGCTGAGCAGCTCCCGCTTGGTGACCACCTGCCCGGCCCGGGCCGCGAGGTGGTGCAGCAGGTCGAACTCGCGCGGGGTGAGCTCGACCGGCGCGCCGTCCAGGGTGACCGTGCGGCCGGCCGGGTCGATCCGCAGGCCGCCGACCGCGAGCACCGGCGTCTCCTCGACGGTCGCGCCGCGCCGCAGCACCGCCCGGATCCGGGCGTCCAGCTGCGCGGCGGTGAACGGTTTCACCACGTAGTCGTCGGCGCCCGCGTCGAGCAGCCGGACCATCTCGGTCTCCTCGTCCCGGGCGGTCGCGATGATCACCGGGGTCCGGCTGACCGCGCGCAGCATCCGCAGCAGCTCCCGCCCGTCCAGGTCGGGCAGTCCCAGGTCCAGGACGATCAGGTCGGGTTTCTCGGCGAGGGCGGTCTGCAGGCCGTCCATCGCGGCCGGCGACGCGGCCACCGCGTGCCCGCGCTCGCGCAGGGCGCGCAGCAGGGTGTTCCGGATCGCCGGGTCATCCTCGATCAGCAGGAGTCTCGCCACGGCTGCACGGTAACGGCTGGACCAGGCGGTTCGGGCGGTTCTTAACCCTCTCTTAGCGGTGTCCCGGGCCGGACTTAGCCGAGCGGGGCGCATAGTGGCCGGGTGAGTCGACTGGGGCAGCGCGTGGTGATCGGCGCGGGATGGGTGGTGGCGGCGATCCTCGCCGTGCTGGTGGGAGTGATCGGGATCCGGCTGGTCGGCGCGGATCTGACCACCCGGCCCGGGGACGCGGTCAGCGAGGCGCAGGTGGAGCAGGAGCTCGGCGACCTTCCGGCCGTCCCGTCGTCGGCGCCCACGACAGCGGCGCCCGCGACGGCCGCGCCCACGACAGCCGCGCCCGCGAAGGACGCCGGCCGCTCCTTCCCCACCCGCGGCGGGACCGTGGTGGCCGACTGCGGCGGGATCATCTCGATGGCGCCGGCCCAGGGCTTCGCGGTGCACGAGCAGCGCGGCCGGGAGGGCGAGTTCCGCAGCGTCCGGGACAACCACGTCCGGGTGAAGGTCCGGGTGACCTGCGCCGCTGGCGTGCCCGCGCTGGGCAGCGACGACGACTGAGGCCAGACACCCGGAACTGGACCGCGACGCGCCGGTGTCCGCCTGCCTACCGTGCTCGGGTGGACTCTCGCCTCGCTGCCGACCTGGCCGGCCTGCCCGACCTGCTGACCGCCGCCCGTGACTACGCCGCCGGGATCCTGGACGACCTCGGCGAGCGGCCGGTCGCGGCGACGCGCGCCGAGTTCGCGCCGCAGCCGCTCCCGGTCGCCGGGGTCGGGGCGGCGCGGGCCCTGCAGGTCTTCCGGGAGCGGTGGGCGCCCGGGTTCTCCGGCAGCGCCGGGCCGCGCTACCTCGGGTTCGTCACCGGCGGGGCGACACCGGCCGCGCTGGTGGGGGACTGGCTGACCGGGGCGTTCGACCAGAACGCGGTGACCCGGCAGGACTCGTCGGCGGTCGACCTGGAGCGGGAGACGGTCGGGTGGCTCCGGTCGCTCTTCGGGCTCGGCGCGGGGCACCACGGGACGTTCGTGTCCGGGGCGACCATGTCGAACACGGTCGGGCTGGCGATCGGGCGGGAGTGGCTCGGCGCGCAGCAGGGGATCAGTGTCGCCCGGCAGGGCGTCGCGGCCCTGGGCGACATCTCGGTCCTGTCCGGAGCGCCGCACTCCAGCATCTACAAGGCGCTGTCGATGCTCGGCATCGGCCGTGATCAGCTGCGGACGGTCCCGCTGCTCGATGATCGTGAAGCCGTTGATGTGGCGGCTCTGGAGGCGGCTCTCGCCGCGATCGACGGGCCGGCGATCGTGGTCGCGAACGCCGGCACGGTCAACACGGTCGACTTCGACGACTTGAGCGCCATCTCCCGGCTCAAATCGAAATATCCGTTCTGGCTGCACGTCGACGCCGCCTTCGGCGGCTTCGCGGCGCTGTCCGAGGACCACAAGCACCTGGTAGCCGGCCTCGACCAAGCCGACTCCATCTGCATCGACCTGCACAAGTGGCTCAACGTGCCGTACGACGCCGCCATCCAGTTCACCCGCCGCCGCGACCTGCAGCTGAACGTCTTCCAGAACGCGGCGGCCTATCTCACCCCGCCCGAGGGCGACCCCGACCTGTTCCACCTCACCCCGGAGAACTCCCGCCGGCTGCGCGCGCTGACCGCCTGGTTCACGCTCGCGGCCTACGGCGCCGAGGGGCATCGGGAGGTCGTCGAGCGGAACGTCGCCGCGGCCCGCCGGTTCGGCGAGCAGGTGGCTGGCCTGCCCGGAGTGCGGGTGCTCGCCCCCGTACGTCTCAATGTCGTGTGTTTCGCGGTCGATGACGTGCCCGCGGTCCTGGCCGCGGTGGCCCGCTCCGGCGAGGCGTTCCTGACGCCGACCGTCCATCGGGGTGTCCCGGCGCTCCGCGCGGCCTTCGCCAACTGGCGCACCGGCGAGGCGGACGCCGACCGGGTGATCGCCGCCCTGGCCAAGGCCCTCGCGGACGGGTGACAGACTGCCCGCCATGTTCTCCGATCTGCTCACCCAGTACGTCGCCACCGCCCACGCCCGCCAGCTGGCGCTCGCCGACCTGATCGGCGAGCGGGACTGGCAGCTCGACCTGACCGCCGGCCAGGTCACCTTCGGCGACGATCTGAGCTTCCCGATCCAGCTGCTCGGCACCGAGAGCCACCTCGACGGCACCTGGCTCTGGGCCTGGGCGAACGAGCAGAGCGGCCTGCCCCGGCAGCTGCTCGCGCTGAGCAGCTGGATGCGCGAGTTCGGGGTCCGGCAGGGCGTGACCGAGCTGACCGACGCGACGTTCCCGCTGGACCGGGCGGACGGGCACCGGCTCGCCCTGGTCGCCTCCGGGCTGACCGGCCGCTGCTACTACCGCGGTCCGTACGACGGCGGCGCGGTCTTCTTCCACCTGGAGGGCGTCCCGGACCAGCCGGTCGCCCCGGAGCGCGCCTTCACCGTGGTGAACCAGGTGCTGATGGGCTACCCGGTCGAGCACCGGGCCATGGTGACCGCGTTCCTCAGCCAGCAGGGCTGGCGGGTGGCGAGCGAGGACGGCCTGGTCACCGGTGTGCATCCGAGCGGCAGCGAGATGCGGGTGGAGTTCGACGGGCAGGGCCGGATCAGCAACCTGACCGGGCAGCTTCGGCGGTGATCTAATCTGAGCCGCGTGCCAGGACCATCGTTGACCGCCGTTGCCCGACCCGCGACCAGCGCCGACGCCTTCCGGGTCGCCGAGATCTGCGCCTCCGCGTACCGGGCCGCCTACCGCGACCTGCTGCCGCCCGGCTACATCGACCGGACCGTCGCCGTCTACTTCGGCGCCGAGCGGGTCGCCCGGCAGGTGCCGGCCCACCCGCCGCGGTGGTTCGGCTACCAGGTGGCCGAGGAGGGCGGGCGGCTGGTCGGCGCGGCCGGTGGCGGACTGACCGGGGACGGCGTCGGCGAGCTGCACCTGATCTACCTGGACCCGGCGGAGCGGCACCGCGGCCTCGGCACCCTGCTGCTGAACCGGGTGGTCGAGCAGATCCGGGCGGCCGGCGGCGCCGAGGTGTGGCTGTCGGTGTTCCTCGGCGACGCGGCCGGGATCGGTTTCTACCGCTCGCGCGGCTTCCAGCCGGTGGAGACCGTGCAGGCCGGCCTGTCCCGGGCCGACGACCACATCCGCTGCCTGCGGATGCGCCGAAAGCTGGACTAATCCGGTTTCCGTGCGGCAGCCGCGGCGGCAGGATGTCGGTTGTGGAACGGGGACCCGGTCGTTACCTCTGGTGGTTGGCGCGACAGTTGAGGGGCCGGGTGGCGCTCGGCGCGCTGTGCGGCTCGCTCTGGTTCGTCAGCCTGGCCGCGATGCCGTGGCTGCTCACCCAGGCCATCGACCGGGGCCTCACCCCGCGCCGGGCCGGCCCGCTGCTCGCCTGGACCGCCGCGGTGCTGGTGATGGGGCTGGTCAACGCGGTCCTCGGGATCCTGCGGCACCGCAACATGACCAAGCTGCGGCTGGCCGCCGCGCTGCGCACCGCCGATCTGGTGCTGACCCACGCCACCCGGCTGGGCGCGTCGCTGCCCCGCCGGATCACCGCCGGTGAGGTGGTCACCATCGGCATCTCCGACGTGTGGCTGATCGGCCGGGCGATGAACGTCGCCGGGATCGGCCTGGCCTGCCTCTGCTCCTGCACCGTGGTGGCCACCATGCTCTACCGGACCACCCCGGTGCTCGCGCTGGTCGTGGTGCTCGGCGTGCCCGCCTTCGGCCTGCTGGTCACCCCGCTGCTGCTCGGCACCCAGCGGGCCGGCTCGCGCTATCGGGAACGCCAGGGCGCGCTCAACGCCCGGCTGGTCGACGTGGTCGGCGGCCTGCGGGTGCTGAACGGGCTCGGCGGCGCCGACACCCACCTGGCCCGCTACCGGCGGGAGTCGGCCCGGCTGCGCGACCAGGGCTACCGGGTCGGCCGCCCGGCCAGCTGGGTCGGCGCGCTCGGCGACGGCCTGCCGATGGTGTTCCTGGCCCTGGTGATCTGGGTGGCCGCGCGGAAGGCGGCGAACGGCGAGATCACCGTGGGCGAGCTGGTCGGCGTCTACGGCTACACCGCGCTGCTGGTCATCCCGATCAGCGTGCTGATCTTCTGTGGCTTCGACCTGACCTACGGCCTGGTCGCCGCCCGCCGGGTGACCGGCTTCCTGAACCTGCCGCTGGAGGACCCGGCCGGCGCCGCCGCCCCGGCCGGTCCGGGCCACCTGCACGATCCGGCCTCCGGGGTGACCGCCGAGCCGGGCCGGCTCACCGCGCTGGCCGGCGCCCGCCCGGCCGACGCCGTCGAGGTGCTCGACCGCCTCGGCCGCTACCTGCCCGGCGACACCACCTGGGCCGGCTACCGGCTGGACACCCTGGCCCGGGACGCGATCCGGGAGCGGATCCTGGTCGCCGAGAACGGCGCCGACCTGTTCGCCGGCCCGCTGCGCGAGGTGGTGGCCGGGCGGCACGACCCGGACGACGACCTGATCCGGGCCGCGATCGACACCGCGGTCGCCCACGACGTGGCCGCCGACCTGGACCACCCGGTCGAGTGGGGTGGCCGCAACCTCTCCGGCGGTCAGCGGCAGCGGGTCCGGCTGGCCCGCGCGCTGCACGCCGACCCGGAGATGCTGCTGCTCGCCGAGCCCACCTCGGCGGTCGACGCGCACACCGAGTCGGCCATCGCGGAACGGCTGGCCGAGCGCCGGGCCGGGCGCGGGACCGTGGTCGCGACCACCTCGCCGGTGCTGCTGGACCGCGCCGACGTGGTGCACTACCTGGTCGGCGGGCGGGTCGCGGCCACCGGCACGCACCGCGAGCTGCTGTCGGCCGAGCCCGGCTACCGGGCGCTGGTGACCCGGGTGTTCGCCGAATGAGCGCCACCCTGCCGGTCGCCGACCAGCGCCTCGTGCTGCGCGCCACGCTCCGCCTGATCGCCGCCGACAAGCGCTCGGTGGCCGTCCTGATCGGATTGAACTCGCTGGCCGCGATCGCCGGGCTGGGCGGCCCGTGGCTGCTCGGCCGGGTGATCGACACGGTGGCCGGGGGAGGCGGCGCGGCCGCCGTCGACCGGCTCGCGCTGGGCGTGCTGGCCTGCGCGCTCACCCAGATCGCACTGGCCCGGCTGGCGCTCGCCCTGGGCTACCGGTTCGGCGAGCGGACCTCGGCCCGGATCCGCGAGACGTTCCTGCGCCGGGCGCTGGAGCTGCCCGCGTCGGTGATCGAGCGGATCCCGGCCGGCGACGTGGCGGCCCGTGGCACCACCGACGTGGACGCGGTCGCCAGCACCCTGCGCGACCTGCTGCCCCGGCTGCTCATCGGCCTGGTCGAGATGATCTTCATCCTGATCGCGGTGTTCCTGCTCAGCCCGTTGCTGGGGCTGCTCGGGGTGCTCGGGCTGACCAGCATCTGGCTGGTCACCCGGTGGTACCTGAAACGGGCCCGGGACGCCTACCTGCGCGAGGGCGACGCGAACTCCTGGCTGGCCGAGGAGCTGGCCGCGACCACCGCGGGCGCCCGCACCGTCGAGGCGTTCGGGCTGGCCGACCGGCGGCTGGCAGCCGGGCACGCGGCGATCGACGAGACCCGCCGGACCCGGCTGCTCACGCTCGCCCTGCGCAGCGTCTTCCTGCCCGGCGTCGAGGCGTCCTACGCGGTCCCGCTGGTGCTGGTGCTGCTCGCCGGCGGCCTGCTCTACCTGGACGACCGGATCAGCCTCGGCGTGCTCAGCGCGGCCGTGCTCTACCTGCGCCAGCTGGCCAACCCGCTGGACACCCTGCTGATCCGGATCGAGCAGCTGCAGGCGGCGGCCGCGTCGTTCGCCCGGGTCGAGGGACTCGCCGCGACGCCGGCGCCGCCGGCTTACGCGCCGGACCCGCCGGCCGGCGACCGGATCGAGGTGCGCGGCGTCCGCTTCGCCTACGACCGCGGCCGCGACGTGCTGCACGACGTCGAGTTGACGGTACGGCCGGGCGAGCGCCTCGCCGTGGTCGGCCTCTCCGGCGCCGGCAAGTCCACGCTCGGCCGCCTGCTCGCCGGCGTCGACCGTCCCACCGCCGGCAGCGTCACGGTCGGCGGCGTCCCGATCGCCGACCTGCCCCCGGAGCTGCTCCGCCAGCAGGTCGTGCTGGTCACCCAGGAGCACCATGTCTTCCGGGAGACGGTCCGGGACAACCTGATGGTCCCGGCCCCGGACGACGAGCTGCGCCGGGCGCTCGCCACGGTGGGCGCCGACTGGGCCGACGACCTGGACCGTGACCTGGGCGAACACCCGCTCGACGGTGCGCAGGCGCAGCAGCTGGCGCTGGCCCGGGTGCTGCTCGCCGGCCCGCACACGGTCATCCTGGACGAGGCGACCGCGCTGCTCGACCCGACCGCCGCCCGGGACGCGGAACGGGCCCTCGCGGCGGTGCTGCACGGCCGTACCGTGATCGCCATCGCGCACCGCCTGCAGACCGCCCACGACGCCGACCGGGTCGCGGTCATGCACGACGGCCGGATCGTCGAGCTCGGCACCCACGACGAGCTGCTCGCCGCGGACGGCTCGTACGCCGCCCTGTGGCGCTCCTGGCACCGGGCCGATCAGATGCGGTAGTGCGGATATCCCGGGTAGATGTAGCCGGTGCTCCAGAACGGCGGGTACCCGTAGTGCCGGTACAGATCGTGGTAGTACTCGGTCGCGTCGATCAGCTCCGGGTCGTAGGCGGGCGCCTCGGCCACGATCTGCTTCGGCTCGGCCACGTGCACGATCTCGTCGTCGATCGCCCGGATCGCCTCCACCGGCACGAACGACGCGGTCCCGCCGAAACCGAGGATCCCGCCGTGCGCCACCCGCAGGAACCGCACCTTCCGCTCCTCCGGGTCGATCAGCAGGTCGTCGACCCGCCCGAGCTCGTGCCCGTCCCGGTCCCGGACCTTCCGGCCCCGGATGTCCTCCGCCGGATCCTCCACCACCTGGTCGCTGTCACTCAGCTCGATCAGCTCGATGCTGGCACTCGGTGTGGTCATGGCAGTCACCTCCGCCACCTCTTGAAGATCACCTGACCTCCCGGATACCCGATCCGGCCCGCCCCCAACCCGGCCCGCCGACCAGCCGGGCCCGCTCGACTGGTGCGGAGCGGGCCGGGAGGGCAGGCTGGGAGAATGGCATGGACGGTGCGCAAGCAGCTGCTCTGCCCGGCCTGCGGCGACATCATCGCCGAGGCCGTCCACCGGCGGTTCCCGGCGACGCTCACGGTCCGCGCCCCCGCCGGCTACGAGGTGATGCCCCGGCGCAGCGCCGCCGTGGAGCGCGAGCTGCTGGCCGGCGAGCTGCCGGGCGACCCGGACCCGGACACCCTCCGGGAGATGCTGCTGCGCCACCACGCCGACCTGATCTACGAGCTGACCTGCCCGCGCGGCCACGTCACCTACCGCGCCGCCCCCGCCGTCGTCCGGGCCGTCCGTGCCGCCCCCGGAGCCTGGGCCCAGCTGAGCTGAGCTGCCGGTCCGCCCCGGCGAGCCGGGTACTCCGGCTGGAGTCCGGCTCGCCGGGGCGGCAGCCGTCAGACCAGGCCGCCCATGCCCGGGTCGGTGATGCTGTCCCGGCCGTTCTCCAGGTGGCCGGCGTACTGCGCGACGACGCTGCCGGAGGTGACCGTGACGTCGTACCAGCCGCGGGTGCGGGCCGCGCTGATCTGCGAGGTCCGGGCGGTGCCGGCCCGCAGGGTCAGCGTCGACGCGTGCCCGGTGTAGCGGTCGGCGACCCGTACCTCGGCCCGTTCCCGGCCGGTGTTGCGGATCTCCAGCAGGACGGTGTCCCGGTGCTCGTCGTAGCGCGCCCGGACCCGCACGGCCCCGGTGCCGTGGCGGAACCGGCGGTAGAAACCGTTCGGCCCGTGCACCTCGACCTCGGTCGCGGTGAGCGGCTCGGACAGCCGCTTGCCCGGCTCGACGGTGATCGACAGCGGGTCGCCGCCGGCCGGACGGACCTGGAAGACCGCCGTCGCCCGGCCGCTGTTGCGCAGCTCGACGGCGTCGCCGAGGACGTCCGCGTGCAGGGTGTAGGGCAGCGCCCGGGCCGGCCGCACGCCGCGCTCCTGCTTCGGCAGTTCCGGGTCGGCCGGCGGGACCGGGACCAGGTCCGGCTGCCGGGTCAGGTCGGCCGGCTTGAACGCCGTGGTGTCCGGCAGGCCGACCGGCCGGCGGTTCGGGGTCCGGAAGTCGAAGGCGCTGGTCAGGTCGCCGGCCACGGCCCGCCGCCACGGGGTGATGTTCGGCTCGGTGACGCCGAACCGGCGCTCCAGGAAGCGGATCAGCGAAGTGTGGTCGAAGGTCTGCGAGTTCACCCAGCCGCCCCGGGTCCACGGTGAGACGACGATCGTCGGGACGCGGATGCCGAGACCGTACGGGCCGGCCGGGTGCCCGTCGCCGCCCGGGAAGATCTCGTTGACCGTGGACACCGTCGAGCGCGCCGGGTCGGGGGTCGGCGGGACCAGGTGGTCGAAGAAGCCGCCCTCCTCGTCGTAGGTGATGAACAGCGCCATCTTCGACCAGATCGCCGGGTTCGACGCCAGGATGTCGATCACCTGGGAGACGTACCAGGCGCCGTTGTGCGGCTCCCAGTTCGGGTGCTCGGTGTACGCCTCCGGCGCCACCAGCCAGGTGACCTGCGGCAGCGTCCCGTTCGCCACGTCGGATCGGAAATCGGTGAGCAATTTCTCCGGGTCGCGGCCGAGGGTGTTCACCTCGGTGCCGGTCTTCGCACGGTCGGCGAGCGGATTGCCCGGCGTCGCGTTCTGGTACTGGTGGAAGTAGAGCAGCGAATTGTCGCCGTAATTGCCGATGAACGGGTCCGAGGTCCAGCCCCAGGAACCCGCCGCGGTCAGCCCGAGCCCGATGTCCTGATAGATCTTCCAGGAGACGCCGGCCGCCTCCAGCCGCTCCGGATAGGTCGTCCAGTCGTAACCGGCCTCGGCATTGGTGATGACCGGGCCGCCGCCCTTGCCGTCGTTGCCGACCCAGCCGCTCCACATGTGATAGCGGTTCGGGTCGGTCGGGCCGAGCAGCGAACAGTGGTAGCCGTCGAGAACCGTGAAAGCGTCCGCGAGCGCGAAATGATAGGGCAGGTCGGCGCGGGTGTGGTGGGTCATCGTCTGCACGCCCTTGTGGGGCACCCACTGGTCGAACCGGCCGCCGTTCCAGGCGGCGTGCCCGTCGTTCCAGCCGTGCGGCGGGTCCGGCAGGAAGGCGCCGCCCAGATCCTTGACCTCCGGGCGGAACGGCAGCAGCTCCTCCTGATGCCAGACCGTCCGGCCGTCCGGCCGTTTCGCCGGGTGCGGATCGGCGAACCCGCGCACGCCGCGCAACGTACCGAAATAATGGTCGAAGGAACGGTTCTCCTGCATCAGGAAGATGACGTGCTCGACGTCCTCGATCGACCCGGTGCGGTTGTTCGCCGGAATGGCGAGGGCCTTCTCCAGCCCGGCGGGCATCGCGGCGGCAACCGCCGGCACACCCAGCATCTGCAAGAATTTACGACGATCCACGCTGGTCACGGCCGGGCACGTTAACGACCGAAGGTGGCCCACGGATGAAAACCAAACCCCTATTGGCGTACGGTCTGGGCGCGCTCGTCATAATCAGCGGCGATGACCCTCGCCGCGTTCGCCCAGGCTCGCGCCGACCGTGACCTGGCGGTGCTCGAAGGGTTCCACGCCCTCAAGCACGCCCTCCGGTTCGGCGCCACCGTGCGCCAGGTCGCCGCCGTCGACCCGGAACACCTGGAACGGCTCGCCGCCGACCTGGCGCCCGACCTGCTCGGCCGGTTCCGCGAGCTGGCCCGGCCGGTCGCCCGGGACGCTTTCCGGCAGCTGTCGAAGAACCCGGTCCGCACCGAGGTGATCGCGATCGCCGAGCGCCCGCCGGTCGATGTGGACGCGGTGCTGCGCGCCGGGTCCGCCGCCCCGGTCGTCTTCCTCGAGGATCCGCGCAACCTGGGCAACGTCGGCGCGGTGATCCGGGTGGCCGCCGCGGCCGGCGCGGCCGCGGTCCTCACCGACGGGGTCAGCGACCCGTGGGATCCGGCGGCGATCCGCGGCGCGGCCGGCCTGCACTACGCCCTCCCGGTCGCCCGCACCGACGTGGCCGCCCTGACCGGCCGCCCGATCGTCGCCCTCGACCCGGACGGCGTCGAGATCTCCCCGGCCGCCATCCCGGACCGGGCCGTCCTCGCCTTCGGCACCGAACGCGACGGCCTCTCCCCGGACCTCCTGGCCCGCGCCGACGTCCGCGTCCGCATCCCGATGCGCCCCGACGTCTCCAGCCTCAACCTGGCCACCTCGGTAGCCATCACCCTCTATTCCCGCCGGTGGATGGCCCCCTGAGGTCGTCCTCGCCCACCGCCACCGCGGGCCGGTGGATGGCCCCCTGAGGTCGTCCTCGCCCACAGCCACCGCGGACCGGTCCGTGGTCCTCCCCGTGTGCAGGCCGTCCCCCTTCGCGCCGGGCCGCCCGCCCTCCGCGTTTTTTCCGCGCCCCAGTTGGCCCGTCATCGCCGAGCGGGTCGTGGTCCCGTTTCCGTGCTGGGCCGTTCGCGTTCTGCTGGGCCGTTCGGCTTCCGCGTTTTTCCGTGCCCCGGCTGGCCCGTCATCGTCGAGCGGGTCGTGGTCTCGCTTCCGTGCTGGGCGGTTCGCCTTCTGCTGGGCCGTTCGGGTTTCGCGTTTTCCGCGCCCCAGTTGGCCCGTCATCGCCGAGCGGGCCGTGGTCCCGCTTCCGTGCTGAGGCCGTTCGGCTTCCGCGCTTTCCGCGCCCCAGTTGGCCAGCCATCGCCGAGCAAGCCGTGGTCCCGCTTCCGTGCTGGGCCGTTCGCCTTCCGCCGGGCCGTTCGGCTTCCGCTGGGCCGCCCGCCCTCCGCTGGCCATTCTTCCTCTGCGCCGGGCCGTCGGCCTCCCCGGCACGCATCACCCCTGATGCCGTGATCCACCAGGCAGCGCGCAAGATCATCACAGCCCGCCCTCCCAGGGGGAGCCCCCGCAGAGCAGTGTGGCGGAAAAGCGCGCGCTCCGGCGGGCCACCTGTGGACAACCCGCAACTGTGGACGGGCACAGCTATCGCGCTGGACCGGTTTGGTGTGGGTTGGCGGTACGCGAGAGGATCGCAGGCGTGAGCGAGCACGGGGAGCGTGCCGGCCGGTTGCGGGTCGAGCTGTTCGGGACGTTGCGGGTCCGGCGGGACGAGGCCGGCCTGGCGGTGCCCGGTGCGCGGCTGCGCGGGCTGCTCGTCCGGCTGGCGCTGGCCGGTGGACGGCCGGTCCCGGCCGGGACGCTGGTCGACGCGCTGTGGCCGCGGGACCGGCCGGCCGACCCGGCCAACGCGCTGCAGTCCCTGGTGTCCCGGCTGCGCCGGGTGCTCGGCGACGCCGACGCGGTCACTCAGGACGAGGGCGGCTACCGGCTCGCGGTGACCGGCGACGACGTGGACGTGACCCGGTTCGAGCGGCTGGCCGCGGCCGGGCGGCAGCGGCTGCGGGACGGCGACACCGCTGCGGCGGCCGAGCTGCTGGACCAGGCCGGCGCACTGGTCCGCGGGCCGGTGGCGGCGGAGGTCGGCGCGGTCGCCGAGGCGGTCGCGGTGCGGCTGGGGCGGGCGGTGGCCGCGGCGCTGGCCGACGCGGCCGAGACCGACCTGCGGCGGGGCCGGCCGGAGGCGGCCGAGGCGCGGCTGAGCCGGCTGCACGAGGACCATCCGCTGGACGAGCGGGTGGTGGCGCTGCTGATGGACGCGCTGGCCGCGCAGGGCCGGCAGGCGGAGGCCCTCGATCTGTACGAGCGGGTGCGCGAGGAGGTCGCCGACCGGCTCGGCGCGGATCCGGGTGCGGCGTTGCGCGAGCGGCACCTGCGGCTGCTCCGCGGCCCGGACGCGGCAGCGGACCGTGCGCAGTGGCCGGCGCGTGGCCCGGACGCGGCGGCGGACCGTGAGCAGTGGCCGGCGCGCGGCCCGGACGCGGCGGCGGACCGCGACCAGCGGCCGGTCGGCGGCCCGGAGTCCGCGGCGGCGCGCGACCGGGCGCACCGGTCGGCCGGCAGTTCGCGCGAGTCCGGGGCGTGGACGTCCGATGCGCTGGGCGGGGCAGACCAGGCCGTACCGGAAAAGGACGAGGCGCACCCGGCGGCGAGCAATCTGCCGGAACCACTGACCAGCTTCATCGGCCGGGAGGCCGACCTGGAGCGGGTGGACGCGCTGCTCAGCGGCGGTCGGCTGATCACCGTGCTCGGGCCGGGCGGGGCCGGCAAGACGCGGCTGGCCACGCAGGCGGCGCGCCGGCGGCGGGGTGACTACCGCGACGGCGTGTGGCTGATCGACTTGGCGTCGGTGACCGCGCCGGCCGAGCTGCCCGCCGCGGTGCTGACCGCGACCGGTCTGCGCGCCGCGGCCATCTTCGAGAACTCCGGGATCCGGTTCGAGGGCCGCGGCGAGATCGACGTGCTGGTCGACCAGTTCGCCGGGCGCGAGTGCCTGTTCGTGGTGGACAACTGCGAGCACCTGATCGACGCGGTCGCGCACCTGGTCACCGCGCTGCTGGTGCGCTGCCCGGGGCTGCGGATCCTGGCCACCAGCCGGGAGCCGCTCGCGGTGGACGGCGAGGCGCTGGTCCCGCTCGGTCCGCTCGGGGTGCCGGAGAGCACCGAGCCGGCCGAGGTGCTCCGGTCGCCGGCGGTCCGGCTGTTCGCCGAGCGGGCCGCCGCGGTGCTGCCCGGCTTCGCGGTCGACGAGCGGGCCGGCGAGGCGACCGTGGCGCCGGTGGTGCAGATCGTGCGCCGGCTGGACGGGCTGCCGCTCGCCCTGGAGCTGGCCGCCGCCCGGCTGCGCACGCTCGGGCTGGCCGAGCTGGCAGCCGGGCTGGACGACCGGTTCCGGCTGCTCACCACGGGCAGCCGGACCGCGCTGCCCCGGCACCGGACGCTGCGCGCGGTGATCGCCTGGAGCTGGGATCTGCTCGCCGACGACGAGCGGGCTCTGGCCGAGCGGGTGTCGGTGCTGCCCGGCGGGGTGACCATCGGCTCGGCGAGCGCGGTCTGCCCGGACGCCCCGGACATCCCGGACCTGCTGGCCGCTCTGGTCGACAAGTCGCTGCTGCACCGCGCCCCGGACGGGCGGTACCGGATGCTGGAGACGCTCCGCGAGTACGGCGTCGACCGCCTCGCCGAGCAGGGCACGCTGCCCGCCGTCCGGGGTCTGGCCGCCCGCCACCTGGCCGCCCTGGTCGCCGAGCACGACCCGCGGCTGCGCACCGCCGAGCAGCTGGACGCCCTGCGGGTGCTGCGCGCCGAGTACGACAACGCCCTAGCCGCCCTGCGCCACCTCTGTGACCAGGGCGAGGCCGAGCAGGCGCTGCGCCTGGCGATGAGCCTGGTCTGGTACTGGCAGATGTTCGGCCGGCACGCCGACGCCGCGTTCTGGCTGCGCGAGGCGCTGAACGTGCCCGGTGAGCGGGACCAGTTGACCCTGGACTGCGCCGAGGCGGTGCTGGTGCTGAACCGGGTCAGCGCGGAGTACGCGATGGCGCTGGAGAGCGCCGACCAGCGCCGGGAGCGGATGCGGGAGCTGGCCCGGCGGCTGGTCGCGCACCCGCATCTGCCCGGGCTGACCGGCGCGCTGGCCGCGGTGGTGCTCTACATGGCCGAGGAGCCGGAGGCGGCCCGCGCCCGGATCGACGAGCTGGTGGCCGGCCCGGACCGCTGGGTGACCGCGCTCGCCCTGCTGTTCCGTGCCCAGGTGGCGGAGAACAACGGCGATGTGGCCCAGGTCCGGGTCGACGTGACCGACGCGCTGGCCGGGTTCCGGGCGGCCGGCGACCGCTGGGGCCAGGCCACCGTGCTGCCGCTGCGCGCCCTGCTCCGGCAGTACGACGGCGACCTGGACGGCGCGCTCGCCGACCTGGACACGGCCACCTCGCTGGCCGCCGAGTTCGGTTCGCTGGACCTGGGCGACGAGGTCTTCATCGACCTGCGGCGCTCCGACCTGTACCTGCGGCGCGGCGAGCCGGACGAGGCCCGGGCCGCGCTGCGGGCCGCCCGGGAGCGGGCCGGCCGGTCGGCGTCCCCGGCGATGATGCTGCTCATCGACGCCCTGGAGGCCGGGATGCTGGTCGCGCTCGGCGACCTGGACCGGGCCGAGGAGCTGGTCACCCGGGCCGCGACCGGGCTGCCGGTGGAGTCGCTGGAATTCATCAACGGCGACCACGGCACCGCGATCATCGAGGGGGTGCGGGCCGCGCTGGCGTTGCGCCGGGGCGACCCGGTCCAGGCCGAGAAAGCGCTGATCCGGGCGTACGCCGCCGCTCAGGCGACCCGGGACATGCCGATCCTGTCGCTGGTCGCGATCGGCGCGGCGAGCCTGGCCGACCTGCTCGGCCGGCACCGGGACGCGGTGCAGCTGCTCGGCGCCGGCGCCCGGCTGCGCGGCGCGCACGACCCGACCGACCTGCAGGTGGCCGAGCTGACCCGGCGCAACCGGGCGGTGCTGGGGGAGGAGGCGTTCGCCGAGGCGTACGCCGCCGGGTTCGGCCTGGACCCGGGCACGGCACTGGCCCGGATCGATCCGGGCCAGGTGAACCGTGCGCTGGAGTCGTGATCAGGTGCGCTTGTTGTAGGCGCGCAGCGCCAGCGGCACGAAGACCACCAGCAGACCGGCCATCCAGGCCAGCGTGGCCAGCAGGTGGTCGGCGACCGGGCCGCCGATCAGCAGGCCGCGTTCCGCGCCGACCAGGTGGGTGATCGGGTTGACCTGCACGAAGCCCTGCAGCCAGCCGGGCAGCGTGTCGGCCGGGACGAACACGTCGCTGCCGAACGAGAGCGGGAAGACCAGCAGGAACATCACGCCCTGCACCGCGCCCGAGGTGCGCACCAGCATGCCGACCCAGACCGAGACCCAGCCGAAGCACAGGCCGAACCCGATGGCCAGGGCGACCGCGGCGAGGGTGGGCACCGCGCCGGTCTGGATCCGGAAGCCCATCACGGTGCCGACGCCCAGCGTCACCAGGCACACCGTGAGGTAGCGGACGATGTCCGCGCCGACCGCGCCGACCAGCGGCGCCGACCGGGACACCGGCAGTGACCGGAACCGGTCGAAGACGCCCTTCTCGATGTCGGCGTTCAGGTTCTGGCCGAGCGCGATGCCGCCCATCGCGAGCGACTGGGCGAGCATGCCGGGCAGCAGGAGCTGCAGGTAGCCGTGCCGGTCACCGTTGGCGATCGCGCCACCGAACAGGTAGGTGAACATCAGCAGGAAGATGACCGGCTGGATGGTCACGTCGATCAGCGCTTCCGGCGTCCGGATCGTCTTGATCAGGCTGCGCTTGGCGAGCGCGGCGCTGTGCCGGATCAGCCCGCCCCGCCGCGGCGTGTCCAAGCTCGCCGGCTTGGCGAGAACTGCCGTGGTCATACCAGCGCCTCCGTCTTCTTGCTGTCGCCCTTGTCGCTGGTCAGGGTGTGGAACACCTCGTCCAGGCTGGGCAGGTGCAGGCCGAACTCGTTGATCTCCACGCCGGCCCGGCGCAGTGCCGGGATCACGTCGTCGAGCGCGTGGTCCGAGGTGACCGGCACCGACGCGGCGCCGGGCCGGGATCCGGCCGCGTCGTCCGGCGCGGCGTTGGTGCCGGGCGCGGCCACCGCATCGAGGATTTTCAGTACGTCCGGGAGCCGTGCGGGATCCGTCGGCCGGATCCGCAGGGTCTGCCCGCCGACCCGCCGCTTGAGCCCGTCCGGGGTGTCCTGGGCGATCACCCGGCCGTGGTCGACGACGACGATCTCGTCGGCCAGGGCGTCCGCCTCCTCCAGGTACTGCGTGGTCAGCAGCACGCTGGAGCCCTGCGCCACCTGGGTGCGCACGACCCCCCACATGTCCTCGCGCTTGGCCGGGTCCAGCCCGGTGGTCGGCTCGTCCAGGAAGATCACCTCGGGCCGGCCGACCAGGCTGGCGGCCAGGTCGAGGCGGCGCCGCATGCCCCCGGAGTACGTCTTGGCCGGGCGGCCGGCCGCCTCGGTGAGGTCGAACCAGGCGAGCAGCTCGGCGGCCCGCTGCTTGGCGGCCCGGGTCGGCAGGTCGAGCAGCTGGCCGATCAGCACCAGGTTCTGGGTGCCGGTCAGGTCCTCGTCGACCGAGGCGTACTGGCCGGTCAGCCCGATCCGGCGGCGCACCTTCTGCGGCTCGCGCAGCACGTCGACGCCGGCCACGTACGCGGTGCCCTCGTCCGGGCGCAGCAGCGTCGCCAGCACCCGCACCGCGGTCGTCTTGCCGGCCCCGTTGGGCCCCAGCACGCCGAGCACCGTGCCCCGGCGCATGGCCAGATCCACTCCGTCGAGCGCCTGTGTCTGCCCGAAGCGTTTGCGCAACCCCTCGGCGCGCACTACGAGATCGTCCACGATCCCCCCTCATCCGGTTACGCCACCGAGAGTGGAGGAGCCCGCTGGCATGATCCGCACAGCGCGCTGGCACGCCGGTGCCAGCACCCCGCCAGCGGCCGGACGTGCCCGCTACGGCGGCCCGGGTCGCCCGGCGGCGGCGTACCGCCCGGCCCGGAGCCGGCGCCGGTCGGCGACCGCGGTCCGCAGCGCGGGCCACACGTGCAGGCGACGCCGGCTGTCGGTGGCGGCGAGCACCGCCGCCAGGGCCGGGCGTTCATGCGGCGGAACCACCGCTATCACGATCAACAGGGGCAGCGTGGCGGCGGCCAGCTCGGACACCAGGAAGAGGCCGACGAGCGCGGCGATCAGCCCGGCGGTGGTCAGATCGGTCATGATGCGCTCCTCGGGTCAGCGCGAGGCGATCGCGGCGAGCAGGAAGATGAGCCCGGCGCCGAGCGAGAAGGCGACGACGGCGGCGGCCGCGGCGGCGCCGATGACCGCCCCGAACGGTTCCAGGGCCCGTTTCAGGTACCGGAGGCCGACGACCATGAAGATCGCGGCGAGGAGGAGATAGAGCGGCGCCCGGTCGTCGGCAAACGACACGGCCGCGGGGGAGTGGTAGAGCATCGCTACCGCCAAAGGGAGGAGTAGTCGAGTGATTACCGACAGCCTCCGTGCATAACAGGCGCTTGTCGACGACTTATTCACGAGCCGCGAATTTTGGCCTTTGTCCGGATCAGGCCATCAGGCAGGTTGCCATGCGGCAGATCAGCTGGCATGAAGAGATGCTTTACTGATGTCTATAGCCGAATCGCACAGTGTGTCCGATACCCGGGGTGTAAGCCGGATTTTGCCGGACTGCTTGTCCGTGATTCGGGTCTACTTTGGGTATCCGCTATGATTTAGTCTGCGGTGTGACTAACAACATGTCCCTGCAGGTCGTCGCGAGTAGTTGCACGGCCGGCTCGTGCCCGACGATCTACCGCACCGACTCCGGTTCCGTAGTGGTCCAGGGGTACTTCGTGCCCGCTGAGCGGACGGGCGTCGAGGTGCCCGACGGCGAGATGCTGGTGGAGATCCCGGCCGAGTTGCTCGCTGAGGCGCACCGCGCCATCTCCTGACGGTCGAGGAAGGGGCCCGGGGTGTGAGTTCGGATTCCGGTGCCCCTCTCGACCAGGAAGAACCGGTCGGTACCACGCTCGCGCGGATGCGCCGGGCGCGGCGGCTGAGCGGCGCCGAGCTCGCCGTCCGGGTCGGGATGAGCCAGCCGAAGATCTCCCGCATCGAACGCGGTCGAGGGGTGGCCGACCCGAAGGACGTCGTCACCATCGCACGGGCCCTGGGCGCCGACGACGCGGTGGCGTCCGACCTGCAGCGCCGGGCCGAGGGCGCGCAGGACCGGATGACCGACTGGCGGCCCTCCAACGCCGACCTCGCCAACCGCCAGAACGGTGTGGCCGAGTGGGAGGCGTCGGCCACCGAGATCCGGGACTTCCAGCCGGCCGTGCTGCCCGGGCTGCTGCAGACCGGCAGCTACATCCGCGCCGCGCTGCTGTCCTTCCAGCGGCTGGTGCAGCCGGACGCCGACGAGACGGCGATGGCCCGCGCGGTCACCGCGCGGACCGCCCGGCAGGAGGTCCTCGCCGACCCGGACACCACCTTTCACTTCGTCGTCACCGAAGCGGTGCTGCGCAACCGGCTGTGCCCGCCGGAGGCGATGCTGGAGCAGCTGACCAACCTGCGTCTGCTGGCCCGCCGGCCCAACGTGATCCTCGCCCTCGTGCCGGAGGGCGTGCCCACCCCGCTGCCGCCCCTGCACGGCTTCACCGTCTACGACGAGGACATGGTGGTCATCGACGCCTTCAACACCGGCCTGCTGTCCCGGGGCGGTGGCGTCGTCCGGCAGTACCGGCACGTCTTCGATCTGTTCCGCCAGGTCGCCACCACCGACATCGAGCCGATCCTGGACCGGTACCGGACCTGGTACCTCGCGCAGCTCACCGACGACGGCGGAGGGCAATCGTCAGACGTTCCCGGGCGGTGAAGCTCAACTTCGCGGGCGGGATGCCGATCTGAGGGGGTGTGACGGGTCTCCGGCGTCCCCCGAGGTGGCTCGCCTGGCTGCTGGCCGGTACGGCGGCGGCCGGCGGCTACGCGCTGCTGCCGTACGGATGGCCGGCCGTGCTGCTCTCCTCCCTGGTGTCGGTCGGGTCCGTGGTGCTGATGCTGGTGTACGGGCGGTCGGCCGCCTGGCGGATCTTCGCGGCCGGGATCGCCACCTGGGCGGCCGGCGACCTGGTCTACGCCGCACCGCAGCTGGCCGGGCGCCCGCCGCCGTTCCCGTCCCTGGCCGACGCGTTCTACCTGGGCGCCTATCCGATGCTGCTGGTCGCGCTCTTCCGGCTGACCCGGCGGCGCGGCCCGGTCTGGTCCGGCAACCTGATCGACTCGGCGATCGTGGCGATCAGCGTGGGCATCGCGTACTGGACGTTCGTGATCGCGCCGATCGTGATCGACGACTCGTTGCCGCCGCTCACCCGGGCGGTGACCGCGGGCTACCCCACGATGGGGGTGCTGCTCTGCGCGCTGCTGGTGCCGATGCTGCTGCGCCACGGCCCGCGCACCGGGAGCATGTGGCTGCTCACCGCGGGTGGCCTGATCACGCTGACCTGCAACGTCTTCTACACGCTGTGGCCGGTCTCGGTGGCCGGTGGCGGCACCTACGTCTACGCCGGCTACCTGCTCGCCTACGTCTGCTGGGCCGCCGCGGCCGCGCATCCGGCGTCGCCCACCCCGGCCGTCGAGGAGGGGGACAGCCTGGGCTGGAGCCGGCTGCTCGCGCTGACCGCCTCGATGCTGCTGGTCCCGGCTGTGCTGCTGGTGCAGGGCGAGCGCGGCGGCGGCCAGATGAGCTGGCTCGCCGTCGGGATCGGCTCGATGGCACTGTTCCTGCTGATCATCACCCGGATGTCCGGTTACATCGCCCGGGTGCACAGCCAGGCCCGGCGGCTGCACGACCTGGCCATGCGCGACGACCTGACCGGCCTGCCGAACCGGCGCGCCTTCGAGGAGGAGGTGGCCAAGGGCGTGGCGGCCGGCCCGTGCCGGCTCATCATGATCGACCTGGCCGGGTTCAAGCACGTCAACGACCGGCTCGGCCGGACCGCCGGTGACCAGGCGCTGGCCGCGGTGGCCGGGGTGCTGCGGGCGTCGCTGCGCGACGGCGACGCGGTGGCCCGGATGGGCGCCGACGAGTTCGCCGTGCTGGTCCTGGACGCCGGCGAGGACGACGGCGACACGGTGGTGTCCCGGCTGGTCGACGTGCTGCGCCGCCCGGTCGTCTCGGGCGAGCACGAGCTGCTGCTCAACGCCCGGCTCGGGGTGGCCGACAGCGAGGAGTGCGGCGCGGTGCCGGTGCCCGAGCTGGTGCGCCGCGCGGACACCGCCCGGTACGCCGCGAAGGCGTCCGGCAGCCAGCTGATGGTCTACACCCCGGAGCTGGACGAGCGCGCCGACGCGACCGCGCGGCTCGGCGCCGACCTGCGGCACAGCCTGGACGACGGCGACTTCCGGGTGGTCTATCAGCCGATCGTCGACCTGGCGTCCGGGCGGATCCGGGCCTGCGAGGCGCTGGTCCGCTGGCACCATCCGGTCCGCGGGCTGGTCAGCCCGGCCGACTTCGTCCCGGTCGCCGAGGACAACGGGCTGATCGTCGAGCTCGGCGAGTTCGTCATGCGGACCGCGTGCTGGAAGTTCGCCGGCTGGCGGCGCGAGTACGGCCCGGACGCGCTCGGCTACATCAGCGTGAACGTCTCGGCCCGCCAGCTGAGCGAGCCCGGTTTCCCCGAGGTGGTGGCCGGCATCCTGGACGAGTGCGGGCTGACCCCGGGCGAGCTGCTGGTCGAGGTGACCGAGACCGCGCTGTTCGGCGGCGGCCTGGCGGTGCACGCGGTGGAGACCCTGCACCGGGCCGGGGTACGGATCGCGCTGGACGACTTCGGCACCGGCCACTCGTCGCTGGGCCTGCTGCGCACCGTCCCGGTCGACGTGCTCAAGGTCGACAAGTCGTTCGTCGACGAGATCACCGAGGGTGGCGGCCGGGCGGTGATCGTCGACGCGCTGATCCACGTCAGCAAGGGGCTCGGGCTGCGCGCCGTCGCGGAGGGCGTGGAGACCGCCGAACAGGCCGAGTACCTGCGTGAGCTCGGCTACGAGTACGCGCAGGGCTACTTCTTCGGCCGGCCCGTCCCGGAGCTGGACCTGGGCGGTGCTGTCCCGGACGACCAGCGCGGTGGCCAGCTCGACCCGGGGGGACTCCAGCCGTTCGCCGTCGATCAGGCGTGATCCCGCGGGTCCGGTCGGGAAGCGGCCCGGGGTTCGCGGCATATGTTCCGCATACATTTCCCGGGTGAAGCCGAGCGAGCCGATGTGCGGATGCTGGCGAGGGTCCATTTTGATCGTCTAGGCTCTGCCGCCATGGTCAGCCAAGACGTGGAAGACAAGCTGCGGGAGCTCGCCGCGGACGCGGGGTTCCCGCATCAGGAGGCGGCCCGGCGGGCGCTGCGGTTCCGGGACGGCGGGGACGTGGCCGACCTGGTCGCGGTCGCCGACGATCCGCACGCCTGCGCGACCACCGAGATGCTCTTCGCGATGGCCAGCCAGCGCCGCCCCTGGCTGAACTGGGTGCCGATGCCCGAGGAGGCGGTCAGCAACGTCACCCGGGACATGGCCCGGCGGCAGGCCGCCGGGGAGACCGGCATGATCACCGAGCTGGGCCTCTCCGGCGGCGAGCCGGCCAGCGCGCTCGCCGCGTTCCGCCGGTTCGTCGGCCGGCCGGTGCAGATCGGCATCGCCGAGTTCGGTGAGCCGGACATGCGGGTCCCGCTGCGGCCCGGGAAGTACGCGGTCTGGCGCTACGAGGGCGACGACGCGGTGGCCGCGGTCGCCCCGCCGTCGGCCGAGGCGGTCGAGGTGCTGCACCGGGTCGGCGCGGAGCCGTGGCCGTCGCCGCTGGCCGGTTACGTCCGCGCCGAGCCGCTCGGCGCGCTGAGCCTGGACGACCTGCTCGGCCTGCTGGTGCACCCGCCGCAGGCGCCGGACATCCGGCGCTACCAGATCCTGTCCCAGTCCGACCCGGTGTACTGGTACCGGCTGCTGCAGCCGTGGGTCTGCCTGGGCATCCTGCACCACCGGAAGGACCAGCCCTGGGCCACCTCCACCCGCCGTCAGGTGCTGGTCGACCTGGCCTTCGGCGTCGAGGACTGGGTCTCCGACGCGGCGCTGTTCGCCCTGGTCACCGCGGCGTACCGGGAGCCGGCGCTGCGCGACGAGGTCCGCGTCCTGGTCCGCGACCGGCTGGTCGCGGCGACCGAGGCGCCCCGGCCGGTGATGATCTGGACCTCGCTGGCGCACCTGATGCTGGTCACGCCGGGCGCGGTCGAGGGGGAGAAGGCGCTGGCCCAGGCCGTGCTGCGGCAGAGCGAGGACGAGGGCGACGACGAGGACGCGGCGCCGGAGCCGGTTCAGCCGGAGCCGAGGCCCAGCGGGTGGCGCCGGTTCTTCGGGCGCCGCTGACGTAGCGCAAGCTGGGGCGGCGACGTCCCGGCTTTCTTGTGCCGCTACTGGTCCAACCAGTTGACGGGTTGATGTGTTGCGGGGCACACTGCCGCTCATGGATTTCGATCCCGCACCACGCCAGTCCGTCTCCGACCACGTGTTCGGGCAGCTGCGCGACGCCATCCTGGCCGGCCGCTACCCAGCCGGCGACGCGCTGCCCAGCGAGCGCGAGCTGGCCGCGACCTTCGAGGTCAACCGGCACGCGATTCGTGAGGCGCTGCGCCGGTTGCAGCAGCTCGGGCTGGTCAAGGTCAGCCAGGGCGGCGCCACCCGGGTGCTCGACTGGCGGGCCACCGCCGGGCTCGACCTGGCCATGGCGCTCACCGCGGCCGAGGACGTGCTGCCGGTCGAGACCCTGGCCCGCGACGTGATGGAGATGCGCGCCTGCGTCGGCGCCGACGCCGCCCGGCTCTGCGCCGAGCGGGCCACCCCGGAGGCGAAACGGCGGGTGAGCGACGCCGTCGAGGCCTACGCCGCGGCGGTTCCCGACCTGGCCGCGATGCGGCTCGCCGACCTCGCCCTGTGGCGGCGGATCATCGAGGGCTCCGGGAACATCGCGTACCTGCTGGCCTTCAACAGCCTCACCGCCGGGACGCTGGCGGTCGGGCAGGTGCCGCCCCACCTGCGTACCGAAGAGATCTTGAATGTGGCCGCCCACCGCAAGCTCGCCGCCCTGATCGAGGCCGGCGCCGCCGCCGAGGCCGAAGCGGCCGCGCGCGGCCTCCTGCAAGCGAAGGAGACCGTCCGATGATCCCCGCCGTCCTCTACGCCGTCCCGGCCTTCCTGCTGCTGATCGTCATGGAGGTGCTGTCCTACCGCTTCCTGCCCGACGACGAGGAGCGTGGCTACGAGGCCCGCGACACCGCGACCAGCCTCACCATGGGCGCCGGCAGCCAGGTGATCGGTTTCCCGTGGAAGCTGTTCACCGCCGTCGTCTACGCCGGGCTCTACGTGCTCAGCCCGTTCAAGCTGGACCCGCACCACTGGTGGGTCTGGGTGCTGCTGTTCTTCGCCGACGACCTCGCGTACTACTGGTTCCACCGGCTGCACCACGAGGTGCGGGTGCTCTGGGCCAGCCACGTGGTGCACCACTCCAGCCAGTTCTACAACCTGTCCACCGCGCTGCGGCAGAGCTGGACCCCGATGACGTCGCTGCCGTTCTGGCTGCCCCTGGCCCTGCTCGGCCTCCCGCCGTGGATGATCTTCCTGCAGCAGTCGATCAGCCTGGCCTACCAGTTCTTCCTGCACACCGAGCGGATCGACCGGCTGCCCCGGCCGATCGAGTGGTTCTTCAACACCCCGTCGCACCACCGGGTGCACCACGGCTCCAACGACCCCTACCTGGACCGCAACTACGGCGGCATCCTGATCGTCTGGGACCGGATGTTCCGCAGCTTCGAGCCGGAGGGCGAGCCGGTGAAGTACGGCCTGACCACGAACATCACCACCTACAACCCGCTCAAGGTGGCCACCCACGAGTACGCCGCGATCTGGCGTGACCTGCGCACCGCCACCTCCTGGCGGGCCCGCCTCGGCTACGTCTTCGGCCGTCCCGGCTGGCAGCCGGCCGGATGAAACTGAAGATCTTCATCGCCGTCGCGATCCTCGAGGTGATCGCGGTGGCGGCCGACTGGACCGCCCTGCAGTGGGTGACGAAACCGCTGCTCGCGCCGCTGCTGATCGGGTACGTCGCGGAGCGCAACCGGCTGAGCGCCGGCCTGGCCTTCGCCTTCCTCGGCGACGTCGCCCTGCTGCTCGACGGCACCCCGGCGTTCCTGGCCGGGATGGCCTGCTTCCTCGGCGCCCAGCTCTGCTTCCTCACCGCGTTCCTGCGCCGCGCCCGCCCGCGGGTCGCCGCCTTCGCCGCCTACGCGGTCCTCTGGGCCGCGGTGAACGCCCTGCTCTGGTCCCGGCTCGGCACGCTCCGCGTCCCGATCCTGATCTACAGCCTGGCCCTCGCCGCGATGGCCGCCGCCGCCGTCGGCGTCTCCCGCCGCACCGCGCTCGGCGGCGCCCTCTTCCTGATCTCCGACCTGATGATCGGCGCCGGCGCCGCCGGCCTCCACGTCCCCGCCTCCGGCGTCCTGATCATGACCACCTACGCCGCGGCCCTCTACCTGATCACCACCGGCTTCCAGACCACCACCAGAAAACCCGATTTGGCGTACGCCCAAAGCGCCTGACCAGCGCAGACTCACGAGGCCGTCCCATCTGGGGCGGCCTCGTCGCCTTGGTGAGGCGCACTCCTCGCTCGCTCGTTCTCCGGCTGCCCGGTCCCGGCCCCTGACCGCCCGTTTCCGCCCGCTTCCCGCCCGCCCGTTTCCCGCCCGCCCGTTTCCCGCCCGCCCGTTTCCCGCCCTCCCAGGGGGAGCCGCCCGAAGACAGTGTGGCGCAGCATCGCGGCCACACGCGGCTGTCCTGTGGACAAGATGCTGGTGTGGAAAACCGATGCGGCAGCGAGCGGCATCGACAGGCTGGCTGGTCAGATCGCCAGGGCGGCGGCGTCGCGCGGCTCGTTGCCGGCCCCGGCCTCCTCGCGCCCGGGTTGCCGGGGCTTCCTCAACTGTCCAGGTCAGCGCTTTTTCGGTGGCCCGCGCGGATGCCGTCGAGCGCGAAGGTCAGCACCCGGTCCCGCTGCGCCTCGTCGACGAACGCGCCGGACACCAGCCCGGAGATCATCCGCAGCACGTCGTCGAAGCTGGCGTCCGGCCGGACCTCGCCGGCCGCGCGGGCGCGCTCCATCAGCGGCTCGCCGGCCGCGTACATGGTCACCCGGCACGCCTGGAACAGCTCGGACTCCCGGTTCAGCGCGTCGATCACCGCGCGCTTGGTCACCACGTAGCCCACGAACCGCTCCAGCCAGGCGCGCAGCGCCTCCCACGGTGGCTGCGCCGCCACCGCCTCGGCGGCCGCGCTGAGCTGGGCGATCTCCTCGACGTAGACCGCCTCGAACAGGTCCCGCCGGGTCGGGAAGTTCCGGTACAGCGTGCCGATGCCGACGCCGGCCCGCCGGGCGATCTCCTCCAGCGACGCGTCGGTGCTCTGCTCCGCGAAGGTGTCCCGGGCGGCGGCGAGCAGCGCGTCGAAGTTGCGCCGCGCGTCCGCCCGCTGCGGACGACGCACCGCGACTGGCACATCAGGCATGGAGACCCTCCTCACACGGCCCCCGGAGAAAACCGCTTGCGAACCGGAGGGCACCCTCCACTAATCTGGAGGCATGCCTCGACTTTATCAGGCGACCTCGGACCGTCAGCCGGCGCCGCGCGTGACCTTCGCGGTGCTGGCCGCGGCCGCCGCCGCGTTCGCCCTCATGCAGTCCCTGGTCACCCCGGTCCTGCCGACCATCCAGCAGGACCTGCACACCACCGCCGGCACGGTCACCTGGGTGCTGACCGCCTGGCTGCTCGCCGCATCGGTGGCCACCCCACTGATGGGCCGGATCGCCGACACCATCGGCAAGGACCGCACCCTGCTGGTCGCGCTCGGCGCCATCGCGCTGGGCTGCCTGCTCGCCGCGATCGCCCCGACCGTGACCGTGCTCATCGTCGCCCGTGTCGTGCAGGGCCTCGGCGCCGCCGTCTTCCCGGTCTCCTTCGGCATCATCCGCGACGTCTACCCGCCGCACCGGGTGTCCTCCGCGATCGGCGTCCTCGCCGCGGTCATCGCCAGCGGCAGCGGCCTCGGCATCGTGCTGGCCGGCCCGATCGTCGGCTGGCTCGACTGGCGCTGGCTGTTCTGGATCCCGATGGTCGCCGTCACCCTGGTCGCCGTGGTCGCCTGGCGGGTGATCCCGGCGTCCCCGCCCGGCCCGCGCGGCCGGATCAACTGGCTCTCCGCGGTGCTGCTGGCCGGCTGGCTGGTCGCCCTGCTTCTGCCGCTGAGCAAGGGCGCGACCTGGGGCTGGACCACCGGCCGTACCGTCGGGTTGTTCGCTCTGGCCGTGGTCTTCTTCGCCGGCTGGATGGTGAGCGAGCTGCGCTCCGCCGAGCCGCTGATCGACATGCGGATGATGCGCCTGCCCGCGGTCTGGACCACCAACCTGGTCTCGCTGCTGTTCGGCGCCGCGATGTTCGGCGTCTTCGCCTTCCTGCCGCAGCTCATGCAGGTCCCGTCGAGCACCGGCTACGGCTTCGGCGCCAGCGTGACCACGGCCGGGCTGCTGATGCTGCCGATGATGGTGACCATGGCGGTGTCCGGCTCGATCAGCGGACCGCTCACCCGCTGGGTCGGCAACAAGGCCCAGCTGCTGATCGGCGCCGGCCTCGGCACGGCCGGCGCGCTCAGCCTCGCCCTCGCCCACGACAGCCGGGCCGTCGTCGCCGTCACCGGCGCGGTCTTCGGCATCGGCCTCGGCCTGCTCTACTCCTCGATGATCAACCTGATCGTGCAGAGCGTCCCGAGGCATCAGACCGGCACGGCGAGCGGCATGAACACCAATATCCGTACGATCGGCGCCTCGATCGGCACGGCGATCGTCAGTTCCGTGGTGACCGGCCACCCCGGCCCGCAGGGTCTGCCCGCCGAGTCCGGCTACACCGAGGCGTTCCTGCTGCTCGCCGTCGCCAGCGCCGCCGCCTTCCTGGTCGCCCTGCTGGTCCCGGCCAAGCGCGCGACCACCCCGGCCCCGGCCCCCGCGGCCCTGCCGGAGCTCACCCCGGTCGAGGCCTGACCCACCCCGCGCCCGCGTGATGCCGGGCCCCGTCCTCGGGGCCCGGCATCGGCCTATCGGTACAACTCCTGGTCGTCGGCCTCGGCCGGAACGCGCTCGACGTCCTCGCTGGCCGGCCGCGGCTCGGTGTCGTCCGCACCATCCACCGGCGGCAGCTGGCTGACGTCCGCCGAACCAGGCCCGTCCGTCGTCACGAACTCGGCGAAGCTCTCTGGCTCAAGATCACTCATGCCCCCGATATACCCAGGTGAGGCCCGGACGACGCCTCGATCGGAAATGCCGTGCGGAATTCCGTCGTTTAAATGCGTTGCCGGTCCCCGGGGCCGCGAATACTGTGTGCTTCAACAGCGAGCCGGACGGGCCGAGAGGCCGGAGCCGGACCGATCAGGGAAGGGGTGAAACGATCATGCGGTGGCCGATTGCCAGCATGTCGCAGCGAGAAATGCTGCGCGGTGCGAGCGCTCCGGCGCGCTCCGGTCGTCCCCAGGCAGCCCTGATCATGGATCTTCCGCTTCCCAGTGAGTCGAAGCGTGATCCGGAGTGGTGGCGAGGCTAGCAATCCAGCTAGCGTCGATCAGCCGCCCTCCCGATCCGGGACCGGGCGGTTTTTCTTTGCCGTCAGCGAACAAAGCATGCGGGTGTAGCTCAACGGCAGAGCGACAGATTCCAAATCTGTTAGATGCGGGTTCGAATCCTGCTGCCCGTGCGTCTGATCCCGGCTTTCCACCGGCGATCGTGCTCCTTGACAACTCCACAGTGGATGACACACATCATCATCACTTGTCCCGGCCGCCGGCAGCATCGCCGCCGGCGGCCGGGCGGAACAATGGGCTTGTAGCGCAGTCCGGTAGCGCACCGGTTCGGCAGACCGGGGGTCGGCGGTTCGAATCCGCCCAGGTCCACGCTCCATGCAGGTCAGGTCTCCGTAGCTCAGCGGATAGAGCACCGGATTACGGATCCGGGTGTCGGGAGTTCGAATCTCTCCGGGGACGCGCAGTGAGGTCATCGCCCGTGAGGTTGCGGAAGGTCAGACCACCGGACTCTCACTCCGGAAGACCGGGTTCGACCCCCGGACGGGCGACGCACGTGGTCGTAGCTCAGTTGGCAGAGCGCCGCCTCGCCATGGCGGAGGCCCCGGGTTCGAATCCCGGTGACCACTCTTCGTGAGAAACGATGCGAGCTGGTGCAATCTGGCAGCACGTCCGGCTCTGAACCGGAAGGTTGGAGGTTCGAATCCTCCGCTCGCAGCGAAACACCGCACCATGCCCGGGTAGCCCAACGGCAGGAGGCACACCGCTCAGAACGGTGGCAGTGCGCGTTCGAATCGCGCTCCGGGTACGACAGTTCTTGTCACGGGCTCGTAGCTCATTTCTGGTAGAGCGCCGCTCTCGCACAGCGGAGGTGGCCGGTTCGAATCCGGCCGGGTCCACCCTGCCTTGTTAGCTCAGTGGTAGAGCAAGCGCCTGTCGAGCGCGAGGTCGCCGGTTCGATCCCGGTACAGGGCGCGGAGGAGAGTTGGCCGAGTGGCCTAAGGCGGCGGATTGCTAATCCGTAGTGGGGGAATGATCCTTCACCGAGAGTTCGAATCTCTCACTCTCCGCCAGCGGGATGTGGCGCAGCTTGGTCAGCGCACCGGCCTTGGGTGCCGGGGGTCGTGGGTTCGAATCCCGCCATCCCGACGTAGCGAAAGAACGGGTCGTGGCGCAGCTTGGTAGCGCGCTCGCTTCGGGAGCGAGAGGCCGCCGGTTCGAATCCGGTCGACCCGACACTGTGGAGACGCCAGCCGATCGGCGCCGGCCGCCGCCTCGAAAGCGGGTGGAGGCAGTGATGTCTCGTGCGGGTTCGACTCCCGCCGTCTCCTCATGCGCCGCTGGCTCAACGGGTAGAGCAGCTGACTCTTGATCAGCGGGTTCGGGGTTCGAGTCCCCGGCGGCGTACTCGCAGGGTGGACGAGTTCGGTCGTCCTCGCCGGCCTCATGAGCCGGAAGTCGTGGGTTCGCATCCCACCCCTGCTCCCAGCCCCGGTAGCTCAGCGGGAGAGCGCCGCCGTCACAGGGCGGAAGTCGCTGGTTCGACACCAGCTCGGGGCACGCATGGCGCGGTGGACGAAGAGGGAGAGTCACCTGGTTTTCACCCAGGGCATGTGCGGGTTCGAATCCCGTCCGCGCTGCTTGTGTACGTCGGGAGGAGCCGGCCTGGCTTCGGAAACGCCGCTGGAATCGGCGTGGGCCCGGAAGGGTCCCGTGGGTTCGAATCCCACCTCCTCCGCGGGAACCATGCCTTCGTAGCTCAGCGGAGAGAGCACGGCGTTCCGAGCGCCGGGGTCGCTGGTTCGAGTCCAGCCGGGGGCGCGTGCGGGTGTCATCCACTGTGGGGTCGCCGCAGACGGGCCGGCTGCCCGCCCGCCCCTCATAAGGGTGGTTCGCCCGGATCGACACCGGGGTCTGCGACCAGCATATTTTGGCCCGTTCGGCGGTGCCCGGCGGTCGTACATTGGATCGTATGGAGCTGCACTGGTGGTCGATCGAGGTCTTCGACGGGCCGCGGCTCTCCGCCGCCCGCTGGCAGGATTCGCATGGCAACGCGCTGGTCGAGGCCGCCGTCACGCACGGCGCCTATGACTGGGTCTGGCACCGGCACTCGTGGGGAGTGCTCTTCGAGATCGCCTTCCGGACCGATGAGCGGTTCGCCGAGTTCCGGGCGCTGCCGGCGGTCCGTGCCGCGCTGGACGCGGTCCCCGACCCGGTCAACGGGCTGCTGGTCTATCCGGGGCGGGGCGGCAGCTCGGGCCGGGTCCAGCCGCGGCGGCCGCTGCCGAAAGCCGGTGCCGGCGCCGCGCCGATCCCGGTCGAGCCGGCCCGCACCGACGTGCACCTCGGCCCCACCCTGCCACCGGTCACCACCGCCGGCGTCGCGGCAGCCGCCTGACAAGCCACGGCCGGAGAGGGCGACGGCTGACAAGCCACGCCCGGAGAGGGCGACGGCTGACAAGGCACGGCCGGGGAAGGCGACCGCCGACAAGTCCCGGCCGCAGAGAGCGGGTGCCGACGGGCCCCGGCTGGAGAGCCGGGGCCCGTCGTCCGTTCACGCCGCCGGTCGATAGCCGGCCGGCCGGCTGGTGAACGTGCCGCGACCATGGGTGCGGCTGAGCAGCTTCGTGGCGTAACCGAACAGCTCGGCCAGCGGCACGACGGCGGTCACCGTGCGTACCCCGGAATCGACGACCTGGCCGCGCCGGGCCGCGAGGTCACCGAGGACCGCGCCCAGCGTCTCCGCCGGAGCGCTCACCGTGACCTCGGCGACCGGTTCGAGCAACCGCATCTCGCAGGCGCGCAGCGCCTCGCGCAGCCCGAACCGGCCGGCCGCGCGGAACGCCATCTCGGACGAGTCCTTCGGGTGGGTCTGGCCGTCGGTCAGGGTGACCCGCAGCCCGGTCACCGGGTGACCGCCGAGCGGACCCTCGGCGAGCGCCTCCCGGCAGCCCGCCTCGACCGCGCGGATGTACTCGGCCGGCACCCGCCCGCCGGTCACCGTCGAGGCGAAGGTGAATCCCTCGCCCGGGGAGACGTCCAGCACCACGTGCGCGAACTGGCCGGCCCCGCCGTCCTGCTTGACGTGCCGGTGGAGCAGTCCGGTGACGCCCCGCCGGACGGTCTCCCGGTAGGCCACCTGGGGGCGGCCCATGGTCACCGCCAGGCCGGTGCGCTGCCGGAGCTTCTCCACCGCCACCTCCAGGTGCAGCTCGCCGAGCCCGGAGAGCAGGGTCTGCGCGGTCTCGGCGTCGACCCGTACGGTCAGGGACGGATCTTCCTCGGTCAGCGCGGCCAGCGCGGCCGGCAGCCGCAGCGCGTCCTGCCGGGTGCGGGCCTCGATCGCGACCGAGACCAGCGGTTCGGCGCTGCGCGGCGCTTCCAGCAGCACCGGGTGCCGTGGATCCGCCAGGGTGGCGCCGACCTGGGCGGCTTTGACCCCGGCGACGGCGACGATGTCGCCGGCCACGGCCCGGCCGATCTCGGTGTGCCGGTCCGCTTGGACCCGCAGGATGCGGGCGATTCTTTCGGTACGGCCGGTTCCCGCGTCCCGCACGGTGTCTCCCTTCGTGATCGTGCCGTCGTAGACCCGCAGGTAGGTGAGGCGGCCGGTCTTCGCGGTGTGCACCTTGAAGACCAGCGCGGCCAGGTCGGCGGCGGGATCGCCGGCCGGGGCCGGGAGGTAGTCGACGATCGCGTCGAGCAGCGGTTCGACGCCCTTGTTCCGGTAGGCCGAGCCGCACAGCACGACCACCGCCTCGCCCTTGAGGGTGAGGTCCCGGAGCGCTTTGCGCAGTGTCGTGTCCGAGATGTCGCCCAGTTCGTCCAGCGCGTCCGGGTGCAGGGCGGCGACCTGCTCCTCAAGGCGCTGCCGAGCCGCCCGTGCTTCCGCCGGAATCTCCGATGTCTCGGACAGGCTGCCGTCCGCCCACGTCAGCGTCCGCCGACCGACCAGATCCACGACGCCGCGGAACGAACCCTCCGCACCCAGCGGCAGCTGCACCACCAGCGGAACGACGTCGAGCCGCTCCGCGATGGACCGCACCGCCCGGGACAGCGACGCGCCGGCCCGGTCGAGCTTGTTGACGAAGGCGATCCGCGGCACCCGGTACCGGTCCGCGGCCCGCCAGACCGCCTCGGACTGCGGCTCCACGCCGGCCACCCCGTCGAAGACCGCGACCGCGCCGTCGAGCACCCGCAGCGACCGCTCCACCTCGTCGGAGAAGTCCACGTGTCCCGGGGTGTCGATCAGGTTCAGCCGGTGCCCGGCCCAGTCGCAGCTGACCGCCGCGGCGAAGATGGTGATCCCACGGTCGCGCTCCTGCGGGTCGAAGTCGGTGACGGTGGTGCCGTCGTGCACCTCACCGCGCTTGTGGGTGGCGCCGGTGACGTAGAGGATGCGCTCGGTCAACGTGGTCTTGCCGGCGTCGACGTGCGCGAGGATGCCGAGATTGCGGACACGCATGATGGTTCGTTCTTTCGATGCGGATCGGTCGGGGGACGTGCGCCGGCCCGGCCGCCGAGAAACGCTCAGGCGGTCAGGGACGTCCAGCCCCGGTGGCGCGGCCGGGACCGGGCACACCAGACACGAGGATCAGGTCGAATCGCGACACGGGGGTCCACATGATCGGGGCCCCCTCTCGTCAGTCGCCACATGCGTCGTCGCAAGGTAGCCGGAGCTGCCGGACCGGGTCGAGCGATTTACCGTGGGAGGTGTCGTCCGCGCTGGCAGTGGTGCTGCTGATCATCGTGGTGGTCCGGGTCTGGACCGCCGCCGGGCCGGGCTGGGCCCAGCCGGTCACCGGGCCGCTGGCCGCGGCCCTGCTGGTCGCGGTCTCCGGCCTCACCGCCGGGCAGGCGGGACTCACGACCGCCGGTTTCCGGTACGGGCTGGGCGCCGCCGTGCTGATCGCGATCGGGTACGCGGTGGCGGTCCGCGTCCCGGCGGCCCGCCGGCTTTTCCGGACGTCCTACCAGCGCCCGTGGTACACCTCGCTGGTGGCGATCCCGCTGGCCACCGTGATCTTCGAGGAGGTGGCGTTCCGCGGGGTTTTGTGGGGGCTGATCGACCGCGAGCACGGACCGGTCTGGGCCACCGTGGTGTCCGCGGCGCTGTTCGGGCTCTGGCACCTGGGGCCGGGCCGGCCGTGGACCGACGCGGTGGTGACCGGGGTGGCCGGTGTGGCGCTCGGGACGCTGCGGTTCCTCGGCGGCGGGGTGCTGGCGCCGGTCCTGGCGCACTGGGCCGCCGACGGGCTGGGGGTGCCGGCCGCGGTGCGCGTGTCCAGAACGGCGAACCAGTGGGGAGCGACACAGTCCGGAGCGGGATAAAGGGGAGGTGAGCCGGGGAGCGCGAGGACTACGCTCACGCCGTGTCATGGCGGGAACAGGGGGCTGAGCCCGCCGGATCTGTCCGGACAATCCGCCGCATGGGCCCATGCGGCCATGGGAGTTTCCTTTGAGTAGTCAAGCCCAGGCTGCGCCAGCCAAGCTCGACGCCGCCGTTCTCAAGATCGCCGGGGTCGTGGTCCTCGGCGCGATCATGTCGATTCTCGACATCACCGTGGTGAGCGTCGCGCTGCCCACCTTCCAGACCGAGTTCGACGCGACCTATGCCGAGGTCGCGTGGACCATGACCGGTTACACGCTGGCTCTGGCCACCGTCATCCCGCTGACCGGCTGGGCGGCCGACCGGTTCGGCACCAAGCGGCTCTACATGACCGCGCTGGTGCTGTTCACCCTCGGCTCCGTCCTGTGCTCCACCGCCGACAACATCGGCCAGCTCGTCGGCTACCGGGTGCTGCAGGGCCTGGGTGGCGGCATGCTGATGCCGCTCGGCATGACGATCATGACCCGGGCCGCCGGCCCGGAGCGGATCGGCCGGCTGATGGCCGTGCTCGGCATCCCGATGCTGCTCGGCCCGATCGGTGGCCCGATCCTCGGTGGCTGGCTGATCGAGGCGGCCAGCTGGCACTGGATCTTCCTGATCAACCTGCCGATCGGCGCGGTCGCGCTGGTCTACGCGTGGTTCGCGCTGGAGAAGGACAGCCCGGAGCCGTCCGAGTCGTTCGACTTCCTCGGCATGCTGATGCTCTCGCCCGGTCTGGCCGCGTTCCTCTACGGCGTGTCGTCGCTGCCCGAGGAGGGCAAGTTCACCGCGACCAAGGTGTGGGTGCCGATGCTGATCGGCGCGCTGCTGGTGATCGGCTTCGTGTTCTACTCGTTCAAGCCGAAGCATCCGCTGCTCGACCTGCGTCTGCTGCGCAACCGGAACCTCAGCGTCTCGACCATCACCCTGGCCGTGTTCACCATCGCGTTCATGGGCGCGGGTCTGCTCTTCCCGAGCTACTTCCTGCAGGTCCGTGGCGAGTCGACGCTGAGCGCCGGCCTGCTGATGGCCCCGCAGGGCATCGGCGCGATGGTCACCATGCCGATCGCCGGCATGCTGGCCGACAAGATCCCGGTGGGCCGGACCGTCCCGTTCGCGCTGCTGCTGATCGCGGCCGGCTTCTTCACCTTCACCCAGGTCGGCACGGACACGTCCTACCTGCTGCTGTGCGGCTCGCTGTTCGTGATGGGCCTGGGCATGGGCGGCACCATGATGCCGATCATGACGTCGGCGCTGAAGACGCTCACCCACCACGAGGTGGCCCGCGGCTCCACGCTGCTGAACATCCTGCAGCAGATCGCCGGTTCGGTCGGCACCGCGATGATGTCGGTCATCCTGACCAACCAGCTCAACGAGTCCCCGGTCATCCCGGGCGTGACCAACCCGCAGACCGGCGCGCCGGTCACCGAGGCCGGGGCCGCGATCGGCGCCCAGCAGGACCCGCAGCTCGCCGCCCAGCTCCCGCCCGACCTGCTGGAGCGCGGGCTGAACTTCGTGGCCGACTCGTTCGCCACGACGTTCTGGGTCGGTTTCGTGCTCACCCTGTCCACGCTGATCCCGGCGTTCTTCCTGCCCCGCAGGAAGCAGGAGTCGCACCTGCTCGACGACCAGGGGGCCGCGCCCGCCCCGATCGTCCTGCACTGACCGCACCACCCGCGAAGGCGCTCCCGGCTCCGGCCGGGGGCGCCTTCGCCGTCTCCGGATCTCCTCCGCGGGGGGATGGGGGCGTGCCGGGGCGTCGAGGGCGGCCGGTTGCACGACCCCCAAGCCGGGATCGCCGCTGTCGCGGGGGAAGCCGGAAACGCGGGCGAGAATTGATCAATGCGGTTATCGAAAACGGTCATGATGACGCGATCTTTCGAGTGATTTTTCTGTCGGACTTGAGTCACGGTGACATTTCGGCGGGCCGGAACGGACGATCGATGCCCGGAATAGCACGACTTGTAAGCGTTGATGGGCAGTCTGGGTAGGGCACTCCGGGGTGAATCGCCTGTTCCGGCTGCCGGATTCGTTGATCCGGTGGACCTGACTCCGTCGAACGGCCGACAGAACGTGCGCTGGGTGTTCCGGACGGTTACGTTATGTAGGTGCGCCGCGCCCATCGGCGGTGGCACGAATCCCTTTTGACCTCCCCACGGTGTACCCCTGGAGATCTTTATCGGATCGACTTGTGCCGCACTCGCAGAATGGACCGCGAGTCGTCTAAGAATGGGTGCGTCGAGCGTTCCATACGGTTCGGCGCCGGGTCGCGACCCGGCGCCCGTCGACGAGGGTGGTGTGATGATCCGGATCGTGGTGGTCAGAGACGAGGGATACTTCGGCGTCCCGGTGCGCACGTTCCTGGAGACGGAACCGGACATGCACTACGTGACCACCCTGCCGATCAACGCCGATCTCGCCCCGCGCGCCGCGCAGTTGTGGCCGGCGGTCATCGTGATCGACACGGAGTACATGGTGAGCCAGGTGCTGCCGATCGCCGACGAGCTGCACACCGCCATCCCGTCCTGCGCCATGCTGCTGCTCTGCGACCCGTCCAAGCGCGGCATGCTCCCGCCCCGCCGGTGGAACGGCGGGCTGAACTTCCTGGTCAAGAGCGCCGCCTCGTCCTCGCTGGCGGACACCGTGCGCCGGCTGGCGGCCGGCGAGCGGGTGGTCTCGCCGATGCTGCAGGCCGCCTCGCTGAACACCGACCGCGGGCTGAGCACCCGGGAGCTCGAGGTGCTCGGGCTGGCCGCCGAGGGCGAGTCGGTGAAAGAGATCGCCGGCCGCCTTTACCTGTCCGGCGGCACCGTCCGTAATTACCTTTCCGCGGTGATCGCCAAGACCGGGGCGCGCAATCGGCTGGACGCCATCCGGATCGCCCGCAAAGAGGGCTGGCTGCGCTGAGCGGAAATGGCGCGACGGCGGCGCGGCGCCGGGGCCGATACGACGAGGATCATGCGGAGGGGCTGCGCCGGGTCGCGTAGCGTGAGTTGCGATGCGTGCTGAACAGTTCGACATTCCGGCGTTGCCGGTGCTGCTGCCGCTGGGCGGCATTCTCATGCTTCTGTCCTGGTGGTGGTTGCGCCGGCGGGGCCAGCTGACCACCCGGCGTCTGCTCGCCGCCTGGGCCCTGTCGTGGTACGCGGTCGCGGTCCTCGGCGCCACCATGCTCCCCGCGCATCTGGCCTGGGGCCCGGACTCCGGCCCGCCGGACACCTACCGCATCCTGCTGATCCCGACGCTCAGCATGCGCCGCCGGGATTTCGTGCTGAACACCATGATGACGCTGCCGCTGGCCGCGCTGCTACACCTCAACTTCGGCATCGTGAACCGGCTGCGGGTGGTCCGGATCGGCTTCCTGCTCAGCCTGTGCATCGAGGTCACCCAGCTGGTGATGATCCTGACCGTGCACGGCAACCGCTGGACCGACGTGAACGACCTGCTGTCCAACACGATCGGCACGATCTTCGGCTACGTCGCCTGGCACCGGCTCATGCGTTCCGCACGCCTCCGCCGCGCAGTGACGGACACCCGCGAAGTGGTGCGGTCGGGGTGAGCCGGTCGTAGACCTGACCGACCGCGGCGGCCAGGTGGTCCGCGTCGTACCGTAATCCGGCCGTGCGGGCCGGCAACCGCACGCCGCGCCGCTCCCGATGGCAGAGCACCTCGGCGCGCAGCGTCCGGGGCAGCGACTCCCGGTCGTGCGGGGAGAGCCGGTGGGTGGCCCGGACCGGCGCCCGGCCGGCGGCGCGCTCCTCCAGCGGCGGGCAGGCGGCGTAAACCGCGGGCAGCCCGGCGGCGATCGCCTCCAGCACGGCCAGCCCCCAGGTGTTGCGGTCCGGGCAGGCGAAGATGTCCATCGCGCAGAGCATCTCCCGCGGGTGCCGGACGGCACCGGCGAACAGCACCCGGTCGGCCACCCCCTCGATGATCGCGAGCTGGGCCAGGGCGGGCCGGGCCGGGCCGTCGCCGACCAGCAGCAGGACCGCGCCGGGCACCTCGGCGACCGCCCGGATCAGCAGGTCGAAGCGTTTGGCCGGGGTGAGCCGGCCGGTCACCCCGATCACCGGGACGTGGTCGGCCACGCCGAGCCGGGCCCGGGCCGCGGCCCGCAGCGCCGGGTCGAACCGGAACTCGGCCGGATCGATCGCCCGCGGGATGGTGGCGATCCGGTGGTCCGGCACGCCCCAGCCGCGCAGCCGGTCGGCGATCGCCGCGGTGGCCGCGATGGTCATCTGCCCGAGCCGCTCGCTGACCAGGTAGAGCGGCCCGAGCCGGGTGGCGCCGGCCCGGCCCAGGTGGTGCTCGGTGGCGACGATGTGCGGCACGCCGGCCAGCCGGGCCGCGATCCGGCCCTGCACGCAGGCCCGGTAGAGGTGCGTGTGCACCAGGTCGAAGCGGCCGCGGCGGATCAGCCGGCGCAACCGGAGGATCGCCGCCAGGTCCCGGTCGCAGGCCGTGCTCAGCTCGTGCACCGGGATCCCGCCGGCCCGGATGGCGCGGGCCTCGGTGCCCGGCGGGGAGAGCGTGACCACCTCGCTGTCGTGCGGCAACCGGCGCAGCAGCAGCCGGAGCTGATGCTCGGCGCTGCCCTCCGCCGCAGTGCTGATCACATGCAGCACCCTCATGTCGTTCCCCCAGTCGCATAGACGACAGAACGCTTGCGACGGCTCCTGCCAGAACGGTGCCGGAATAGCGGGGGAAGGGGAAGTCGCAGATGTCATGTCTAAGGTGAGGATCATTCACCGTCGATATGACATCCTCCACCGAATGGCCGGGCCGACGGCTCCGAATGGTGTCCCCGGAATGGCGATCGAGGGCCTGTGCTGGACAAATAGAGGAACATGAGAAGTTCTCGCGTAGGCCATGACAATTGCTACTGTAATGGCTCCTCGGCGACTGGAACGCTGAATGCCACGAATGGTTCCGAGCGCGGCCTGAATGAATCTTGGAACGCCATTTTCCGGCTCCTCAAAAAATACGCCGAAGCAAGGATCCGCGGCCGGTTTGCCGCCGGCATCGTACGAGGGGGAATCCCATGCAGACACGGCGAGCCGCTGCTGGCGACCCAGCAACGGACGCATCCCTTGGAGACTGGCCCGGCCGGGCAGCGCCGTGGTTCCGCGCGGCACTGCCCGGCCGGGCGGCACGTGCCGGCGCCGACGCGCTGGCCCTGGCGACCGCCCTGCTCGTCGCCACCCTGCTCCGCTACGACGGGCACCTGGCATACCTCAACGGCACCGGCCTGATCGAGCTGACCGCGGTGGCCGTGCTGGTGCAGACCGTCGCCGGGGTGCAGTTCGGTCTCTACACCGGCCGCTGGTCCTACGGCTGCTTCGAGGAGATCCTGGCCCTGGCCAAGACCACCGCGGTCACCATCCCGGTGGTCTTCGCGCTGGACACCGCGCTGGGCCGGCTCGCGCCGCGCTCGGCGATCATCGCGGCCGGCCTGATCGGCCTGGTCCTCGCGGCCGGCGTCCGGTACGCCGTCCGCCTGCTGCAGGACCAGCGGCTGCGACCCAGCCCGGAGACCGGCACCCGGGTCGTGGTGATGGGCGCCGGGGAGGGCGCCACCCAGGTCATCCGGGCCATGCTGCGCGACCCGGCCAGCCCGTACGTGCCGGTCGCCCTGCTCGACGACGACCCGACCAAGCGCACCTTGCAGATCATGGGCGTCCGGGTGGCCGGCAACCGGCACGCGATGGCCGAGGTGGTCCGCCGGTTCCGGGCCGACGCCGTGCTGATCGCCATCCCGAGCGCCGGCGCCGGCCTGGTCCGCAGCCTCACCGACCTGGCCGCCCCGCTGAACGTGGACGTCAAGGTGGTCCCGCCGGTGGTCGAGCTGTTCGGCCGGACCGTGCGGGTCGAGGACATCCGCCCGGTCAGTCACGCCGACCTGCTCGGCCGCCGGGAGATCAGCATCGACCTGGCCGCGGTCGCCGGTTACCTGGCCGGGCGCCGGGTGCTGGTCACCGGGGCCGGCGGCTCGATCGGCTCGGAACTGTGCCGGCAGGTCGCCCAGTTCAACCCGGCCACCCTGGTGATGCTGGACCGCGACGAGTCCGGCCTGCACGCGGTGCAGTTGTCCCTGGACGGCCGGGGCATGCTCGACGACCGCAACCTGGTGGTCGCCGACATCCGCGACCAGCAGCGCCTGGACGAGGTGTTCGCCGAGCACCAGCCGCAGGTGGTCTTCCACGCCGCGGCGCTCAAGCACCTGCCGCTGCTGGAGATGCACCCGTCCGAGGCGCTCAAGACCAACATCCTGGGCACGTACCAGATCCTGCAGACCGCGATCCGGCACCACGTGGACCGGCTGGTGAACATCTCCACCGACAAGGCCGCCGACCCGTGCAGCGTGCTGGGTTACTCCAAGCGGATCACCGAACGGCTCACCGCCGCCGCCGACGCGGCGGCGCCCGGCACCTACACCAGCGTCCGGTTCGGCAACGTGCTCGGCAGCCGCGGCTCGGTGCTCACCGCGTTCGCCGCGCAGGTCGAGTCGGGCGGCCCGATCACCGTCACCCACCCCGACGTGACCAGGTACTTCATGACCGTGCAGGAGGCCGTCCGGCTGGTCATCCAGGCCGGTGCGGTGGACAGCCACGGCGAGGTGCTGATCCTCGACATGGGCGAGCCGGTCCGGATCGCCGACGTGGCCAAGCGGATCGCGGACAGCGCCGGCGGGCACGTGCCGATCGTCTACACCGGACTGCGTCCCGGCGAGAAGCTGGCCGAGGTGCTGCTCGGCCCGGCCGAACCGGACCACCGGCCGAACCACCCGTTGATCTCGCAGGCCCCGGTGCCGCCGCTGGACGGCGCGGTGCTCTCGCTGATGGACCCGGCCGCGCCGCGCGCCGACCTGATCGCGGTGCTGCGCTGGCTCGCCGAGAGCCCGGCGCTGCCCGGCCGGATCGAGACCCCGGCGCCGGCCCCGGCTCCGCGCACCGGCGGGCGCAACGGCAAGCGCCAGGCCGAGTTCACCATGCGCCTGGGCCGGCATCCATGAGCAGAAAACCCCGATCAAGACCGGTTTCGCGTACGGACAGGAGCGCACCGATGCGAGTAGTCGTCGCCGGGCAGGGCTATGTGGGCCTGCCCCTCGCCGTCCGGGCCGCCGAGGTCGGGCACACCGTGGTCGGCTTCGACGTCGACGACGAGCGGATCAAGCGGCTCGCCGCCGGCGAGTCCTACGTCGACGACATCGGCTCGGCGCAGCTGCAGGCGGTGCTGGCCGGCGGCCACTTCCTGCCGTCGTCCGACCCGCGGGCCTGCGCCGGCTTCGACATCGCGGTGATCGCGGTGCCCACCCCGCTCCGGGACGGCACCCCGGACCTGCGCTACATCGAGGACTCGGCCCGCACCCTGGCCCGCTACCTGCGCCCGGGCGCGACCGTCGCCCTGGAGTCGACCACCTATCCGGGCACCACCACCGAGCTGGTCGGGCCGCTGCTGGAGGAGGGCTCCGGGCTGATCGCCGGCGAGGACTTCTTCCTCGGCTTCAGCCCGGAACGGATCGACCCGGGCAACCCGCGGTGGAACCTGGTCACCACGCCGAAGGTGGTCTCCGGGATCAACCCGGCCTCCCTGGAACGGGTGCGCGCCTTCTACGCCTCGGTGGTGGAGACCACCGTCGAAGTCTCCGACCCGAAGGTGGCCGAGCTGGCCAAGCTGCTCGAGAACACCTTCCGGCACGTCAACATCGCGCTGGTCAACGAGCTCGCGGTGTACGCGCACGACCTGGGCATCGACGTCTGGGAGGCGATCGACGCGGCGTCCACGAAACCGTTCGGCTACATGCGGTTCGTGCCCGGTCCCGGGGTCGGCGGGCACTGCCTGCCGATCGACCCGTCCTACCTGTCCTGGCGGGTGCAGCGGACCCTCGGGCAGAGCTTCCGCTTCGTCGAGCTGGCCAACGACATCAACAACCACATGCCGGACTACGTGGTGCGCCGGCTGGTCGCCGCCCTGAACCAGCACCGCAAGGCGGTCAACGGGTCCACCGTGCTGCTGCTCGGCCTGGCCTACAAGAAGAACAGCGGCGACGCCCGCGAGTCGCCCGCCCGGCGGGTCGCCACGCTGCTGCTGGAGATGGGTGCCGAGGTGCTCGCCGCCGACCCGCACGTGGTCGAGGACGCCCGGGTCGACCAGCGGATCACCCGGGTCCAGCTCAGCCCGGAACTGCTCGCCGCCGCCGACGCCGTGGTGCTGCTCGCCGACCACGACGCCTTCGACCTGGACCTGGTGGTCGAGCACGCCCGCTACGTCCTGGACACCCGTCACCGCCTCACCGGCGACACCGTGGAATCGATCTGAGCTGGGGGAATCGTGGACCGCCTGCGCCCGATCTGGAACGTTCTCAACCAACTGGTCGCCGCCGTGGCGCTGATCCTGCTGTCCCCGGTCTTCCTGGGCGTGGCCCTGTGGATCCGGATCGCCGACGGCAAAGGGGTGTTCTTCGTCCAGGACCGGGCCGGCCGGGGCGGCCGGACGTTCCGGATCCTGAAGTTCCGCTCGATGATCCACGACAACCTGGCGGTCGGCGCCCGGCTCGGCATGGCCAACCCGAACGACCTGCTGGCGGACGACCCGAGGATCACCCGGTGCGGCCGGATCCTGCGGGCCACCAGCCTGGACGAGCTGCCCCAGCTGATCAACGTGGTGCGCGGGCAGATGAACCTGGTCGGGCCGCGCCCGGACGTGCTGCCGCAGGTCGCCGAGTACTCGGCTCAGGACGCCCGGCGGCTCGAGGTGCGGCCCGGGATCACCGGCTGGGCGCAGATCAACGGGCGGGACGCGATCCCCTGGTCGGAACGGTTCGTGCTGGACCGCTGGTACATCGACAACTGGTCGCCGCTGCTGGACCTGAGAATCATCTGGCGGACGTTCCAGGGATCGCACCGGGGGGAGCGGCCGGCGCTGGTGGAGACGCTTCCCGCGCAGCGGACGTCCGGGGAGAGCACGCAGGATCTCCGTCGCGCCGCTTAGGGCGTACCGTCAAGCGGGCTTGGTTTTGATCATCGGCGCAGCTCAGTTGGCCTTTTCCGGGGCTCGCGCGAATCGAGGGCCGGCCATATGATCGGAGCGTGAGAGCGGCCTGCACCCTCGGTGACGGCGGTCGATCGCGATGACCGCCGGTGGCTGGATCGCGCTGGGCATCGCCATCTTCGGCTCGCTCTGCTATGCGGCCGGCTCGATCCTCCAGGCGATCGGCGCCCGGCGCAGCACCAGCGCGGTCTCCACCCTCGGCCACCCGCTCTACCTGGTCGGCATCGCGCTGGACATGACCGCCTGGTTCGGCTCGATGATCGCGCTCCGCGAGCTGGCGGTCTACCTGGTCGAGTCGGTGCTGGCCGGTTCGCTGGCGATCACCGCGTTCGCCGCCTGGCTGTTCCTCGGCTCCAAGCTGCGCACCCGCGACGTGGTGGCGATCGTGATCACCATCTGCGCGCTGGCCGGGCTGGCCCTCTCGGCCGGCCAGCAGACCGTGGTGGCGGCCTCGCTGGAGCTGCGGCTCGGCTTCTGCGTGGCGCTGGTGGTCGTGCTGATCCTCGGCTGGGCGGCCACCAAGGTCGGCTCACCCGGGCTGATCGCCTCGATCGGCGGTCTGTCGGTCGGCGCCGCGGCCCTCGGCGGGCGCGCCCTGCACCTGCCCGACGACCAGATGACCACGGTCGGCTCGGCGCTGCTCACCATCTTCAGCGAGCCGCTGACCTACGTGCTGCTGGTCTTCGCCGCCAACGGCATGGTGATGTACGCGAACGCCCTGCAGCGCGGCGAGGTCGGCCGGGTGACCGCGGTGCACTGGACCGGCGAGGTGATCGCCCCGTCGGTGATCGCGCTGACCATCCTCGGCGACACCGTCCGGCCCGGCTGGGAGCCGGTCGCCCTCGCCGCCGCGCTGATCACCGTGGCCTGCGCGATCGTGCTGGCCAGCGCCCCGGCGACGACCGCGGCCGCGGCCGAGCCGGCCGGCGAGTTCGCGCTGCCGCCCGGCGCCGAGCCGCACGCGCTGCCGTCCCCGCCGCTGCCGGTGCTGCCCGGAGCGGCCGGGCACCCGGTCACCGCGCTGGTGCCGATGGAGGCGTGGCGGCTGGCCATCCCGCTCGAAGCGCGCTGGCCGGCGCTGCAGCCGCCGCTGGTCCGCGGCTACGGCACGATCGTCTGGTGGGGGCCGCCGAGCGCGCCGCTGCCGATCTGGGTGCCGCCGGACCGCACGCTCATCCCGCGTGACCGGCCCAAACTCGCCGACCGCCCGCAGCGGATCTGGCCCGCGCGGGTCGGGCCGCAACTGCCGGCGGCGCGGCGGCCGGCCCGGCACCGCGAGATCATCATTCCCGGGCAGCAGCGCGACGAGCGCGACGCCGCCTGACCAGCCGCCTCCGGGCGGGTGTGCGGTGCGCGGTGCGGGCGCGGCCCCGGCTGGGCGTCAGGGGTGTCTCGACGGGCTGGAGACACCCCTGACGCCCAGCCGGAGCCTGGCGCCCGGCTTCGGCGTGCTGACCGTGACCGCCGTCTTCTCTCCCAGTCGCGGCAGGATCGGGGTGCGGCTCGCGGCGGGGCGTGGGTGGCGGCGGACGGCGGCGCCGAGCCGGGTCAGCGCCCCCTCGACCAGCTGGGTGGCGCCGGTGCCGGCGACGAACGACAGCGCGCACAGCAGCACCGGCGTCACCGCGCCGCCGGGTTCAGCCCATCGGCGCGGTCCGGACCTTCGACCAGGGCTGGAAGGCGTTCTCCAGGGTGCGCATCGCGGCGCGCAGCTCCGGGTGGTGCCGGAGCAGGACGGTGGTCATCGTGTTGTCGGCGATCCAGCGCAGCCCCTCCGGCGTGTAGACCGCCGGGGTGAAGTCCTTGGTGAGGAAGCGGTCGCTGTTCAGCCGGCGGGACGCCATCACGATGAAGATCCGGAACGCGGTGTCGGAGAAGGCGAAGCCGGCCGGGCGCGGCTCGGCGTAGAGCCCGACCTGCAGGTCCACCCGCTCGATGTCGCCGTGGTAGACCTGCTCGATCTCGCGGGCCCAGGCCGGGTCGTCGGTGAGCTCGGCGAAGGTGGCCGGGGCGGGCAGGTGCAGCAGCCGGCGGAACTCGTTGTAGCGCGGCACGCCCAGCTCCCGGTCCCGCATGATGTCGGTGGCCGCCAGGTCGGCGAGCTTGCCGTCCGGCCGCTGGAACTCCTGCAGCCAGCGCGGGAAGTTGTGCAGGGTGACCAGGCCGGGGTGCATGGTGCCGAGCGAGTAGAGCAGGTCGGTGTGGCCGATCTTGCCGATCAGGTCGATCGAGGCCGGGCCGGACAGCTCGCGCAGCGTGTACTGCCCGTGCCCGCGGTCGTCGGTGAGCGACCGCAGGTCGAAGTCGTCCGGCATCATCGGGTGCATCCGGTAGACCGCGGTGAACTCCTCGGTCAGCGAGTACGGCACGCCGAAGTGGTCGGTGTGCGAGCCGGGGATCCCGCTGATCACCTCGCTGTCGCTGATCCGCCCGGCCACCCGGCTGATCCTCTCGCCGGCCAGCCCCCACCAGTTGGCGTGCATCGCGGTGACCGTGGTCGGATTGTTGATCACCGCGGGCGTCCACTCCACCGTGTGGATCTTCGCGATCAGCGCCGCCAGGACCAGCCGGGCCCGCTGGAACAGCTCCTCGTCGGACCAGTCCGGGTAGGACGCCACCAGCATGTCGCAGATCGCGTTGTGCTCCCGGGTGAACAGCGACTGGAGCATCAGCAGCCCGAGCCAGAAACCCGGCTCGCGGGTCGGGTCCAGGTCGCCGGCCGGGATCGGCGGCGTCCCGTCCGCGTCGATCCGCAGCTTGCCGTGCTCGCCGCTGCGGACGAACTGCTGGTACTCCCGGGTCGTCCCGTAGATCTGCGACGCGTCCCACCAGTGGGTCAGCGTGTTGACGTAGGCCGGGGGAGCGGCCGAGCCGACCGGCTGCGGGTCCGGCGGGGTCCGCATGATCCGCATCGGCCGGTCCGGCCACGGGTCGTCGTCGGCGAGCGGGATCACCCACGGGTCCTCGGAGACGTGCCGGCCGTGGCTGAACCAGTCCCAGATCATGAACTGCAGCCACGCCGCCACCAGCGCGTTGACCGAGGTGGCCGGGATCAGCGCGGAGCGGGTGAGCAGGGTGCGGCTGACCTCGCGCGGGCTGGGCGACAGGATCCGGCCGGCCGGCTCCGGGAAGGCCTTGCTCAGCGGCACGTTGCGGCCGAACCGGCTGCCGGCCATCCCCATCAGCGGCTTGGTCAGGTCGTTGTAGGTGCCGTCGACGGTACGCGCGGCGAGCTGCTCGGGCGTCGGCGGGCCGGGCGGCGGGTCCGGGGCGCCGGACGCCGGGCCGGTGTCGTAGAGATTCTCCCGGCGCAACGTGTTCCGGACCCCGACCAGGGTGGCCAGGCCCAGCACCCGGGGCAGCCGGTGCCAGCGCCAGCGCCGGTCCACCAACTCGGCGATGCGGTCATAGGTGCGCCAGAAAGCCATGTCCGCAACGTCTACACCCTTTCGGTACGGGCCTCTGTCGCCCGCCCGACTGACGTCCCCGGGAACGGCTGAAATCGTCGCGGAATGTCAATCGCCGCTACCGCGCTGGGTGTGATCCGGGTGGCTGTCGGGTCCGCCGCGCTCGTCGTACCGGAAATGATGGTGAAGCGATTCGGTGGTGATCCGGGAAAGGACGCCGCGGCGATCTATCCGTTGCGGATGTTCGGCGTGCGCACCGTGCTGCTCGGGACCGAGTTGCTGGTCAACAGCGGTGAGGAGAGACGCCGGGTGGCGCAGCGCGGGGTGCTGATCCACGGCAGCGACGTGCTCGCCGCGGTGCTGGCCGGGCGGTCCGGGGCGCTGCCGCCGCGGGCCGCGACAACCGCGATCACCCTTTCGTCGATCAATGTGGCGCTGGCTCTTCTGGCGTCGCGGCGCTAGCGCCTGTTTCGGAGGCCGGCACAGGCGCTAGGTGCGACGGTCCGGGTGCGGCTGGCCGAGCGGCCGCAGGTCCACGGTGCCGTCCAGGGTGCCGATCGCCAGGGTGAGTTCGCCGTACCGGTGGAAGACCGTGGCGCAGCGGCCCGGAAGCGGGTCGCCGATCCGCTCGCCGGTGGTCGCGTCCCAGCGCTGCACCACCGCGTCGTGGCCGCAAGTGATCAGCTCGGCCCGGCCGTTCACCAGGACCGTGTCCATCCGGTGCACCGCGTAGCTGTCGATCACCACCGGCACCCCGATCGGCTCGCCGGTCGCGGCGTCCCAGCGGTGCAGGTCGGCGGTGGCCGCGGTGATCAGCCGCCGGCCGTCCGGCAGCCGCACCCCGGCGATCGCGTTGATCTGCTCGTCGCCGACGGTCAGCGGATCCCCGGCGCGGGCGCCGGTGCGCGGGTTCCACCGGTGCACCGTCCCGCTCCGGTCGCCGGCACAGACCACCGGGCCGCCGGGCAGGTCCAGGACGGCGAGCGCGCTGACCTGGTCGCCGTGCACGCCGAGCGGCTCCAGCCGGGCGCCGGTCCCGGCGTCCCAGCGCACCAGCGGGAACGGCTCGAGCAGCGAGGCGGCGAGCAGCGTCCCGGCCCAGACGGCCATCGACTCGAGGTACGGCGACCGGTCGGCGGTGAACGGCCGGGCGCCGGAGCGTGGCTCCAGCCAGTGGAGGCCGTCGTCGCTGGTCACCGCGATCAGCGGGTCGCGCCAGCCGACCGGGCACACGGCCAGCCCGGTGATCCCGGGCAACGGCACGGACGAGCTGATCAACCGGTTGGTCCGCGGGTCGCGCACCTGGACCTGATCGCCGTTGCGGGAGACCAGCATGTCGACGCCGTCGAGCGGAAGCGTGCGCAGCTCGGTGATCATGAGCCGCATCATGCCATCGAATGACTGCAATGCGATTTTCGGCGCGCGTTGATATTACCGACGGTTCATTTTCGGCTACCGCGCGAGAAACATCGGGACCGAGTCCACCCGACGATGGAGGCCATCATGGGCAACAGAGCCGTTGTCTACCAGGGTCCCGGGCGCGTTGCGGTCCAGGACATCGACTACCCGGGGTACGAGATGAAGGACGGCCCCGGCGTCAACAAGATGAACGTCGGGCGGCGGACCCCGCACGGCGTCATCCTGAAGACGGTCACCACCAACATCTGCGGCAGCGACCAGCACATGGTCCGCGGGCGCACCACCGCCCCGGAGGGCCTGGTGCTCGGCCACGAGATCACCGGAGAGGTGGTCGAGACCGGCTCGGACGTGGAGTTCGTCAAGGTCGGCGACATCGTGTCGGTGCCGTTCAACATCGCCTGCGGCCGGTGCCGCAACTGCAAGGAGGGCAAGACCGGCGTCTGCCTGAACGTGAACCCGGACCGGCCCGGCTCGGCGTACGGATACGTCGACATGGGTGGCTGGGTCGGCGGCCAGGCGGAGTACGTGATGGTCCCCTACGCCGACTGGAACCTGCTCCGCTTCCCGGACCGGGACCAGGCGCTGGAGAAGATCCTCGACCTCACCATGCTCTCCGACATCTTCCCGACCGGCTACCACGGCTGCGTGAGCGCCGGCGTGACCACCGGCTCGACCGTCTACATCGCCGGCGCCGGACCGGTCGGGCTGGCCGCGGCCACCTCGGCGTTCCTGCTCGGCGCGGCGGTGGTGATCGTCGGCGACCTGAACGAGGAGCGGCTCGCCCAGGCCCGCAGCTTCGGCTGCGAGACGGTGAACGTGTCCCGCGGCGAACCGGCCGACCAGGTACAGCAGATCCTCGGCCCGACCGCGGCGGCGATCGGGCAGCCGCTGGTCGACTGCGCGGTCGACGCGGTCGGGTTCGAGGCCCGCGGCCACGGCCAGGACGCCCAGGTGGAGAAGCCCGCCACGGTGCTGAACTCGCTGATGGACCTGACCCGGGCCGGCGGCGCGATCGGCGTGCCGGGCCTCTACGTGACCGGCGACCCGGGCGGGGTCGACGACGCCGCCAAGGTCGGGTCCCTGTCCCTGCGGCTCGGCCTGGGCTGGGCGAAATCGCACTCGTTCGTCACCGGTCAGTGCCCGGTGATGAAGTACCACCACGGGCTGATGATGGCGATCCTGCACGACCGGGTGCAGATCGCGAAGAACGTCAACGCCACCCCGATCCCGCTCGACCAGGCCCCGCAGGGTTACCTGGAGTTCGATCAGGGCGCGGCCCGCAAGTACGTGATCGACCCGCACGGCATGGTCCGCCGGTGATTCACCTCGCGCTGGCCGCGGGCAGTGCCTGCACGATCGCGGCCAGCGCCAGGCTCACCACGATGAGATAGACCAGTCCGGCGCCGAAGCCCCGGGTTTCCTCTCCGAAGAAGATCACCCCGATGATCCCGACCCCGAGCGCGCCGCCGACCTGCTGGGTGGTGGTCAGCACGCCGGCCGCCGCCCCGGCGTGCCGGGCCGCCACCCGGGCCAGCACCGTTCCCATGATCGGGGCGAGCGCCAGGCCCATCCCGAACCCGTCCGCGGCCAGCACCGGGACCAGCACCGCGACCGGCGCGTCCGCCGCGACCAGCGCCAGCAGCACGGTCAGTCCGGCCGCCCGGAGCAGGCCGCCGAGCGCGATCGTCTGCCGGCCGTACCGGGCGGTGAACCGCGGCGCCAGCTGGGAGGCGGCCAGATAGCCCAGCCCGATCGGGGCGAACAGCAGGCCGGCGCCGAGCGGGCCGAGGCCGCGGTCCTGCTGCGCCCAGAGCGCGAAGACCAGGAAGTAGCCGGCCATCGTCATGGTGAAGGCCAGCTGGGCGAAGAGGCCGATGGTGACCGCCCGGTCGCGGAACAGCGCCGGGTCGATCAGCGGGGCCGGGTGCGGGCGGCGGGCGTACCACCCGAGGAGCGCCGCCGCGGCCGCGAAGCTCAGCCAGGTCCAGGCCGGCCAGCCCTGCTCCCGGCCCTCGATCAGCGGGAGCAGCACGGCGACCAGGGCGAGCGTGATCAGCGCGGCGCCGGCCGGGTCGAGACGGCTGCCGGTCGCCCGGCTCTCCGGCACCACCCGGAGCGTGAGCAGCAGCGCGGCGATCCCGACCGGCACGTTGATCAGGAAGCAGGCGCGCCAGCCCAGACCCAGCCCGGCGGTGATCAGCAGGCCGCCGGCGAGCTGGCCGAAGACGGCGGCCAGGCCCATCGTCAGGGCGTACCGGTTGATGGCTCTGGCCTGCTCCGGGCCGTCGTAGGCGGTCCGGATGACGGCGAGCACCTGCGGGGTGAGCAGCGCGGCGGCCAGGCCCTGGGCGACCCGGGCGGCGACCAGTTGGCCCGCGGTGCCGGCCAGGCCGCAGGCCAGCGAGGCGACGGTGAACAGGGCCAGGCCGAGGGCGAAGACCCGGCGCCGGCCGAGCAGGTCGCCGAGCCGGCCGCCGAGGACCAGGCCGGAGCCGTAGGCCAGGCCGTACCCGGCGACCACCCACTCGATGGCGGCCGGACCGGCGTCGAGGTCCGCGCGGATGGTCGGGATCGCCACGTTGACGATGAAGAAGTCCAGGATCGTGATGAAGACCCCGGTCAGCACGGTGGGCAGCAGCAGCGGGTGCGGTCGCGTAGATAGAACAGTCGGTCTACTCATGCCGACGATTAGATAGAACGGTTGGTCTACGGTCAAGCCCGTGGCAGGATGACGGCATGCCGACCACCCGTCCCGGTCCCCGCGAGCGTCTCCTCGAGGCGGCCCGTGATCTCACCTATGACCAGGGCGTGCACGTCGGGGTGGACGCCATCCTGCAGCGCGCCGAGGTGGCCCGGCGCTCGCTCTACCAGCACTTCGGCGGCAAGGACGGGCTGGTCACCGAGATGCTGCGGGCGAATTCGAACGAGGCGCGCTACCGGGCGGTGATGGACGCGGCCGGCACCGATCCGCGGGCGCGGATCCTGGCCGTCTTCGACGAGCTGGACGTGGTGGTCAGCCGGGAGACCTTCCGCGGCTGCCGGTTCACCGCGGCCGAGCTGGCCCTCGCCGACCCGGCGCATCCGGCGCACGCCGAGGTGCGCGGCTACAAGGAGCGGCTGCACGCCCTCTTCTCGGCCGAGTTGACCGATCTGGGTCACCCGGATCCGGACCTCGGCGCCACCCAGTTGCTGGTGCTCATCGACGGGGTGCTGGCGCACGGCGTGACCCGGCCGCGCGCGCATCCGGCCCGCGCGGCCAAGGCCGTGGCCGCGCTGATCCTCGGTGTCCCGCCCGCCCGGGACACCGAGTTCCTCCAGACTGACGGAGACGGTCAGATCTCCTGAGGTTGATCTCCGCGGTCCGCTCCCGGTTCAGATCAACCGCTTTCCGGTACGACCGGAGTCCCGTGCCGATCGGCCCGCGAGGCCCGGCCCACCCCGGACCGCCACGCGTGTCATGCGGGCCCGCCGCCGCCCACGGCCCGTCCCGCCGCGGCTGGCCCCCACGGGTGTCTCAAGCCGCGTGAGACACCCGTGGGAGCCAGCCGAGTGACCCGGTCGCGGTCCGCGGTCCGGTTCCGGCGGCGGGCTGGCCCCCACGGGTGTCTCGGGGTGCGTGAGGCACCCGTGGGAGCCAGCCGATGGCCCGGTCGCGGTTGGCGGTCTGGTTGCGGTGGTGGGCTGGCGCTCACGGGTGTTTCGGGGTGGGTGAGGCACCTGTGGGGGCCAGCCGATGGCCTGGTTGCGGTTGGCGGTCTGGTTGCGGGGGTGGGCTGGCGCTGACGGGTGTTTCGGGGTGGGTGAGGCACCTGTGGGGGCCAGCCGATGGCCTGGTTGCGGTCGGCGGTCTGGTTGCGGGGGTGGGCTGGCGCTGACGGGTGTTTCGGGGTGGGTGAGGCACCTGTGGGGGCCAGCCGATGGCCTGGTTGCGGTCGGCGGTCTGGTTGCGGGGGTGGGCTGGCACTCACGGGTGTCTCGAGGGGCGTGAGGCACCCGTGGGAGCCAGCCGATGACGCGGTTGCGGTCGGCGGTTTGGTTGCGGGGGTGGGCTGGCGCTCACGGGTGTCTCGAGGGGCGTGAGGCACCCGTGAGGGGCGGCCGGAGAGCGTGAGTGGTCAGGTCATCGTGACGGTGACGGCGTCGTCGCGGACGTCCGGGTCGGGGTGTGACCGCAGCGCCATCAGCAGCTCGCGCCAGCGGCCGGCCCACCGGTAGCCCGCGCCGAACCGGACCAGCTGGACCGCGAACAGCCCGGCGGCCAGGTCGCCGCGCCACGCCAGCCGTTCGATCAGGTCGTGCAGGACCGCGGGCGACGGCGGGTCGCGGTCCTCGCGCAGCCGGGCGCCGACCCGTTCGGCGATCCGGGCGGCGATCACCGGTCGGCCCGCGCACCGGTCGGCGATCTCCAGCAGGTTGTCCAGGTGACCGAGACTGACCAGCGCGGACAGGGCCACCGTGAGGTAGCCGGGCCGGGCGGCCAGCGCGTGCATCCCGGCGATCAGGGCACTCCGATCGGCGGCCGGCGGCAGCGACCGCCCGAGCGTCGCCACGCCCTGGGCCAGCACCTCGACCCGGCGGCGGGCCGGGAGGTCGGCGCCCGGCTCGGGTTGCGGTTCGGTCCGCGCCGCCAGGCGGTGCAGCACCGGGTCCAGCGCGGCGCCACCGGTGGCCCGCAGCAGGGCGGCGACCTGGATGTTGGTCACCGGCTCGGCCAGGTCGGTGAGGCGGTCGACGACGAGTGCGGTGAGGTCGCCGGCCCAGCGCGCCCAGTCCGGCAGTTTGGTGAAGGCGGCCTGGCGGATCTGCCGGTCGTCGGCCCGGCACGCGGCGGCGATCAGCGCGGCGTAGCGCGGGCGGTGCCGGGCCGGGATCGAGTGGGGATACGTGTCCAGGACGGCCCGGCGTTCCTCCCGGCTCGCGTGGATCGCCCGCTCCAGGACGGCCCAGCTCGCCTCGGCGTCGAGCCGCTGCCGGGCCGCGCCGACGATCGCCGCACGTACGTCGCGGTGCTGGTCCGGCGCGGTGTAGGCGGCGAGCAGCCGGTCCATCGAGGCCGGTGGCCCGTAGCGGGCCAGGATCCGCACGGCCTCCTTCCGGCTGGTCACCTTGACCGCCGCCGAGCCGCCGCCGGAAACGACCGCCGCCCCGCCGCCGGAAACGGCCGTGGCGTCGCTGCTGGGAACGGCCGTGGTGGCGGGACCGGCCGTGGCGTCGCTGCTGGGAACGGCCGTGGTGGCGGGACCGGCCGTGGCGTCGCTGCTGGGAACGGCCGTGGTGGCGGGACCGCCCGTGGGGTCGCCGCCGGGAACGGCCGGAGCGGCGGGGGTGTCGAGCAGAGCGGCGAACGGGCCGGTGAGGGCGGCCGGCGGGAGGTGCTTGGCGGCGCGGGCGGCGGCGTACATCGCCACCCGGGCCCGGTCGTCGCCGGCGTGCGGGAGCAGCACCGGGAGCGCCAGATCCGGCCGCTCGGTCCAGACCAGAGCGGCCAGGGCCGTCTCGGCCAGGTGCACCTCCGGCGCGGCCACGTAGCGGAGCACCAGCTCCCGCCCGGTCTCGCCGAGCGGCGCGACGGCCCGCAGCGACCCGGTCCGCTCCCACAGCTGGGCCTGCGGGTCGGCGATGATCGGGGCGTGCAGCGCGACCAGCGCGGCCAGCTGGCGGGGCAGCCACCGCCGCGGGTCCGGCACCCAGCCGGGCACCGCCCGGGTCCGGGCGTCGGCGAACCGGCCGACCGGCCGGCCGGCCAGCACCTCGTCGACCAGGTCGGTCCGGCGGGTGGCGACGATCCGCCACACCGGGTCGAGCAGCACCGCGGACGGGTCGGCGGCGAGCACCTCGGCCACCCGCCGGTCACGCTCGCGCGGGTCCTCCAGCCACCGGTCGATCGCCTCCCGCGCGACCCACGCCTTGGTCCCCGGCCCGGCCGCCTCGCGCAGCATGTCCTGCAGCTCCGGCACCCGCCAGGCGCGCTTGCCGAGCGCCTCGGTGAGCGCGAAGAGCGGGGCGTACCGGGCGCGGTCCAGGTTGGCGCGCACCCAGGGGCGGAGCCGGTCGACCACCATGGTCTCCTGGCCGCGGCGCAGCACCTGGTCGAAGCGGCGCAGCGTGGGCACCTTCGACGCGGTGCTGACCAGGTCGATGGTGAGCAGCGCCCACTCGCGCAGCTCGGGCACGTCGACGTGGCGCTGCAGGGTCTCGGTGGCCAGCCGGCTCAGCGCGGAACTGGTCGCCGCGGACGCGTCCCGGGCCTCCACCGCGTCGGTGGTGATCGTGGTCAGCGCGGCGGCGCAGCCGGCGGTGAGCAGCCGGGCCACCCCGGCCAGGGCGGTGAGCGCCACCGAGCGGACCGGGTCCTGCTCGTTGCGCAGCCGGGTCAGCCGGGTGACCACCTCGGCCACCACCGCGGTGTCCCGGGACCGGCCGGCCGCCGCGACCAGCCGGGCGTACGCCTGCGCCCGCTCACCCGCGTCCCCGGACCGGACCGCGGTCTGCTGCGCCGCGGCCGCCTCCGGCCAGTCCAGGTACCCGCTCAGGTCGAGGACCCGCTGCTCCTGCCGGGCGACCTCGTCGAGGGCGAGCAGCCGCCGCACCTCCCGGACCCGGATCGCGGCCGGCAGCAGGTCGAGCACCGCCCAGTCCGGCACGAACCGGCTGGTGTCCTGCTCGGCCAGCCCGGCGTCGTAGATCGTGCCGCGCCGGGCCGGCGGTAGCGCCCGGAGCAGCGGGGCCAGCCCGGTCACGCCCCGGGCCAGCGGCGCCAGCTCGTCGTCCGGCAGGGTGGCGAGCCGGCGCAGCACCACCGGGGGCAGCCGGGTCCGGCGCAGCCAGCCGGCCCGGCCGGGCGCGGTCAGCAGCCGCAGCAGCCGGCGCGGGTCGTGCCCGGCGAGCGGCCCGTACCGCTGCAGGTCGCCGGGCAGCGCGTTGTCCGGCGCGTACCGGTCGAGCAGGTCGAGGGCGGTCCCGGGCGGCAGGGTGAGGATCGCCCCGGCCAGCCGGGCCCACTCCCGGCTCAGATCCTCCGGCGGGGCGGCGGCCAGGGTCGCGGCGGCGTACTCGGCGAGCACCGCGGGGTGCCGGCGGACCACGGCGGCCAGCCGGGTCGCGTGGGCCAGGTCGGGGAGCAGCTCGCGGACCGTGGCAGCGCTGCAGCCGGGGAGGAGGGCAGCTGCCTCGGCGTCGCCGAAGCAGGCGCGGATGTCGTGGATCAGGGCGTCCGCTGTCGACGGATGGGGGCGGGCGCGCAGCGTACGGTAGACGCGGCGGCGATCGGCAGCGGACAGCTCGGCGACCCGCGGCCCGAGGCGGCCGGCGCGCAACGCGGCCTGGATGGCGACCGACCGCAGGCCGGGCAGCGGATCCTGGCGGGCCGCGTCGATGGCCGCGGCGTCCCGCGCGACCAGCGCGGCGACCAGGGCCAGATGCCGCTGGTATCCGTCGCCGGCGCGCAGGTCGGCGCAGACCTCGGCCCGGTCCGCGGCGGTGCGGGCCCAGGCGGCGAGGCGGCGCATCCGCACGTGGTACGGCAGTGGATCGAGCGTGTCGAGCAGTTCCCGGGTGGCGGCCAGCATGCCGATCATTCTGGTCGTCCGGGCGCTCCCAGCCGATCCATTTACCGGTACGGCGGGAAACGCCCCTCCAGTGACTCCGCGGTCGGCTCGCCGGCCAGCCGGGCGTAGGCGGCCGGGTCGGTGATCAGCCGCCAGGTGTGGAAGTCCTGCCGCCCGGTGCCGAACGCCGCCTTGTACCGGAACAGCGAGTCGCCCGCCCCGCCCACCCCGCCGCCCAGGTGCACCACCCGGTTCCCGCGCTCCCGCCCCCACAGCCGCACCTCGTGGTAGAGCAGCTTGTCGGCGTAGAAGATCTCCCCGTCCCGGGTGGCCTGCAGGTGGGTGTGCATCATCCGGTCGTACTCGAAGAACAGGTTCCCGCCGAGCACCTCGCCCCGCCGGACCGCGGTGGCCAGGTGCAGGTGGCCGCCGAGCGCGCGGCGCAGCCGGTGCAGGTGCTCGTGACCGAAGAAGTAGAAGTCCCGGGCGCCGACCCGCTGCATGGTCGCGTGGTACGTGTCGATCCAGGTGTCGAAGGTGTCCCACTCGTCGAAGACGATCTCCACCTCGGCGCGCTTCGCCCGGTTGATCTGCTTGCGATGCGTGCGGTGGGTGTCCTGCCAGAGTTGGTCGGCGCTGCCGGTGAGGTCGATGGAGACGGTCTGGCCGTGGTTGACCAGGGTGCCCGCCTGCCGCAGCGACACCTCCGGGGCCGGCAGCAGCGGATGCAGCCGGACGAAGGCGGTCACCACCCCGTGCGTGTTCAGCAGCGCGACCAGGGCCCGGGCGGCCCGCGCCCAGAACCCGCTGTTGACCGGCGAGACGTCGCTGACCGGGCCGGGGTAGCCGTACGGCGACACGGCGTCGTGCAGCCCGGTCTCCGGGATCGGGCGCAGGATCAGCGGCAGCAGCAGGACGTGGTCGGCCTCGTCGTAGCGGAACGCGGTCGCGGTGCCGCCGGCCAGCTGAGCGTCCAGCCGCGCGTAGGCGGGCAGGTGGTAGACGTCGTGCCGGGTGCGGCCCAGCGCCTCGGCCCACGCGGTGTCGTCCGGTTCCAGGAGCGCGCCTTCGGCCATCGGTACTCCTCGTCCTCGTCCGTCAGGGGACTGCCGCGGTGACCGGCCTGCGGCGGGCCCGGTTCCACCGTCGTGCACTCAGTGTCCAGCGCAGCATGGTCCGCGGAACAGTGCTCTGGGTCGATACGTGCAGCAGGTACCGCCATGCCGGGAAGTCCTCCCGGCGGTTCGACAGGGCGTACGAGAACCGGGTGGCCGGCAGCTCGGCGTACTCCGGCATCCGCTCGAACCACTCGCTGCTGGCCAGCGCGGCCCGTTGCAGCGGGGCGAGCGCGGCCTTGCGCCGGTGCTCGTACTGTTCCAGCGCGGCGGGCAACGGTTCTTCGGCCAGACCGACGATGGCGTCCGCCAGCGCCATCGCGTCCTGCATCGCCAGCTTGGTGCCGGAGCCGATGGCGAAGTGCGTGGTGTGCGCGGCGTCGCCCATCAGCACCAGGTTCCCGTGGTCCCAGCGCTCCGCGGTGACCCGCCGGAAGTTCAGCCAGCCGCGCCCGGCGTCGTCGAGCGGGTGACCGTCCAGGTGCTTCGCGAAGATCTCCTCCAGCCGGGCGTTGCCGGCCTTCGAGTCCAGCTCGTCCAGGCCCAGCCCGGTCCACGTCTCCGGGGTGCACTCCACGATGAACGTGCTGGCCGTGTCGCTGAACGGGTAGGCGTGGAACCAGATCCAGCCGGCCTCGGTCCGCTCGAATCCGAACCGGAAGGTGCGGAACACGTGCGGGGTGCCCAGCCAGATGTACTTGTTGCGGCCGGTCTCCACGGTCGCCCCGAAGTGGCCCGCGTGCTCGTCGCGGATCCGGCTGCCGGCGCCGTCGCAGGCCACCACCAGGTCGGCCGGCGGCAGCGCGGCCGGGTCGGTCAGCTCGTCGGAGTAGCGCACCTCGACGCCCAGCTCGCGGGCGCGCTCGCCGAGGATCTCCAGGAGCTTGTGCCGGCCCATGCTGTAGCCGTATCCGCCCAGGTGGGAGTCGGGTTTGCCGGTGACCCGGACCTCGTACTCGTCCCACTTGCAGGCGGCGTCCCAGATCCGGCGGGCGCTGACCGGGTCGTACCGGAACAGGTCGTCGAGCAGGTCGTCCCAGAAGACCACGCCCCAGCCGTAGGTGACCCCGGCCGGGTTGCGCTCCAGCACGGTGATCTCGCGGCTCGGGTCGGCCAGTTTCGCCAGCACCGCGAAGTACAGTCCGGCGGGTCCGCCGCCGACGCAGGTGATCCGCATGGCGCGCTCCTAGCGGTAGGACGGGAAGGTGGAGGACAGGTCCGCCGGATCGGCTCCGGGCCGCCGTTGCAGGACCAGATCCCGGTACGCCCCCGGGTCGGTCACCACGCGCCAGGTGTGGAACGGGTGCCGGCTCGGCGAGAACCCGGCCTTGTAGGAGAAGAGCGAGTCGTTCGCGCCGCCCTTGCCGCCGCCCAGGTGGAAGACCCGGGCGCCGCGCTCCTTGCACCACCGCCGGACCGAGTCGTAGAGCAACTCGTCGGCGTACCGGCCGCGGGCCCGCCGGGTGGACGAGACGTAGCCGGTGGCGATCCCGTCGTACTCGAAGAAGGTGTTGCCGCCCACCACCTCGTCGCCCTCCAGCGCGACCGCGAGGTGCATGTGGTCACCGACCGCGTCGTGCAGGGCGGCCAGGTGGTCGTACGTGAAGAAGTAGTAGTCGGCCGCGCCCACCCGCCGCATGTTGTCGTGATAGACCTCGACCCACTCGGCGAGCCGGCCCCAGTCGTCGAAGACGACCCGGGTGCCGGCGCGCCGCGCCCGGTTGATGTGGTTGCGGTGGTCGCCGCGGGTCTGGCTCCACATCTCCTCGGCGCTGACGGTCAGGTCCATCGACACCGTCTCGCCGTGCCGGACCAGCGCGCCGGCCTCGCCGAGCACCGGCGACGGCGGGTTCAGCAACGGGTGCATCCGGACGAACATCGAGATGATCCGGGCCGCCCGCAGCGTCTCGACCAGGGCGGCGCAGGCCGCCCGCCAGAAGGCCGCCTCGTGCGGCGCGGCATCGCTGACCGGACCCGGATATCCGTACGGCGACAGCGCGTCCCGCAGCTCCGAGCCGGGTATCTCCCGGACGATCAGCGGAATCAGCAGCCGCCGCGCGCCCTGCTCGAAGTGGAACGCGGCCGGCGCGCCGCCGTACAGCCGGGCGTCCAGGACGACGTAGGCCGGCACGTGGTACATGTCGTGGGCGACGTGCTGCAGCGTCTCCTTCCACTCCCGGGCCGCGGGGTCCAGCAGCGATGCCGTCATAGATGTCTCCTCACCCGCGCAGGATCTTTGCGTTGAGCGCCATGTTCCCGGCGAACTGGTCGTTCACCACCTGGTAGGAGTCCAGGCGGTGCTGCAGGTTCGCGTCGTAGCGGCCGAGCTTGACGAAGCCGTCGGCGATCCAGCCGTTGTCCGAGCCGGACCCGTCGACGAACTCCCGATAGGTGGTGCCGCGCGGCCAGATCACCTTGCCGAGCAGGGCGCCGAAGGCCGCCATGTCGGCGGTCGACCAGCCCTGCCTGTGGTCGTGCGCCTCGACGACGTAGGCCATCACCCCGTTGCCGTGCCCGACGTCCTGCCCGGGCCGGCGGGTGGAGCCCCACACGTCGCTCCAGAAGTACGCGGTCGGCTCCGCCGGGTTGCGGGTCATCTGGTTGCGCAGCTGCGCGCTGATCGTGTCGTGCACCTGCTTGTACCGGGCCCGGCGGTCCGGGTCGGTGGCCAGCCGCCCGAGGTTCAGCGCGATCAGCGCCCAGTGCGCGGCCATGTGGGTGCGGTCCCGGAAGATGGTCTCGCCGGCGCCCCGTGAGTACCACTTCTCGAAGACGTCCACCTCGGCGAAGGTGTGCAGTCGCTCGTAGACGGCGCGGTAGCCGGCGTTGCCGTACACCGCGGCGCTCTGTCGCATGGCGACCAGCAGCTGGGTGGCGTACCGCCAGAAGTAGCTCTCGTAGAGCGGCACCTCGTCACCGCCCTCACCGGACTTGCTCGACGGCCAGCCGCGGTACCGGTCCCGGAAGCTGCTGCCGGGCAGCGAGGTGGACGGCGCCGCCGAGGCGGCCACGTTGTCGACGTAGGCCAGCGACCGGTCCAGGTAGCGCAGCGCGCCGGTGGCCCGGAACATCGCCACGTTCGCGTCCAGCGTGTACGACAGGTCGTAGTGGTCCTGGCTGTCCCGGGACCGGCTCATCGGCTGCGCGGTCCGGGCCTGGTAGTCCCAGCTGCGTTCGAACACGCCCTGCCAGTAACTGACCGGCTTCAGGTTCACCTTCACCGTCGCCTCGGGTACGGCCACCGGCTGCTCCGGGGGCGGCAGGGGCTCCGCGTTGCAGGGCCGGGCCGCGCTGTTCGCCGCGGTCACCGCCACCACCGAGCCGACGCCGAGCAGCAGCACCGCCCGCCGTCCGTATCTCTTCGCAGAAGTCATCGTGGTACTGCCTCTCGCTCACCGGCAGACGCGGCGGCGGGCGCCGTCCGGGCCTGCGCGACCGCGGCCGCGGCGGCCATCGCGGCGAAGATCCAAGCGAGCCGGGCGTCGTAGTAGTCACCGGAGAACAGGCTGCTCAGCGCCACGAACACGGCCGCCGACACGGCGAGCCCGGTCACCTGCGGACGGGCGCCGCCACCGCGTACGGTCCTGGCCCACAGTATGACCGCGCCGGTGAGCAGGCTGATGCCGATCACGCCGCCCTCCGCCACCACGGCGAGCACGTAGTTGTGCGGGTACTCGATCATCTGGTTGATGCCGATCAGCCCGTAGAAGCCGTCCAGCCCGGCGCCGCCGACCGGGTGCTCCCAGCCCAGGTTCAGCGCGGCCGCCCAGATGTCGGTGCGGTTGGACAGGTACTGCTCCTGGACCGTCTGCTCGACGAACCGCTCCTGGAACAGCGAGGTGAACGCGGGCGGCGCGGTGAACCAGATGACCACCGCGGCCACCACCAGGAACCCGCCGGCCGCGATCACCGGGCCGGGCTTGAGCCGGCCGCGGATCTTCCACAGCGCGTAACCGCCCACCACGCCGCCGGCCATCAGCGCGCCCCGCGACCCGGACAGCAGCGCGGCCAGCACCAGCAGCGGCGTGGCCAGCAGCGGCAGCAGCCGGCGGTGCAGCAGGGCCAGGGCGATCGCACTGATCACGCCGAGCAGCTGGATCCGGACGAAGACGTTCGGCCCGCCGCCGAACGCGGAGTAGCGGCCCTGCTCGCCGGGCCCGTTGATGAAGATGGCGGCCAGCGCGAAGACGATCGCGGTGAGGTAGAACAGCTGGAAGGTGAACCGGACGGCCCGGTCCGGGTCGCCCAGCGTCCAGTAGTAGAAGGCCAGCGTCAGCGCGGCGAGCAGGACCAGGTCCAGCACCTGCGCGCCGATCCGCGCGGCCGGCGGCGCCCAGAGCGCCGAGGCGATCTGGAAGAGGAAGAAGAGCAGGGTGACCACCAGCCAGGTCTCGTCCCGGCTCGTGGTCGCTCGCGCCCGGCGGCTCAGGTCCACGACCAGCAGGACCAGCGCGACGATCAGGCCGACCACCCGCAGGTCGACCCAGCCCAGCCCGGTGAACCCGGCCCGGTCCAGGGTGAACCGGCCGCCGACCGCGATCAGCACGAGCAGCAGGCCGGGCGCCAGGAACACCCGCGGGTCAGACATGGCTCCGGTCCTTCACCAGGCGGCTCGCCACCAGCGCGAAGAGCAGGCAGGCACCGTACCCGGCGAGCGAGCCGTAGGCCGCGCCGAGGATGCCCAGCCGGGGGATGAGCAGCAGGTAGACCGCGAAACTGACGGCGAACCCGGTGATCTCGGCGGCCGACACCAGCGTGCCGTGCCCGCGGGCGATCAGCAGGCCGAGGCTGATCCGGGAGAGCGCGTACAGGCCGGCGGCGATCACCAGCGGCAGCACCACCACCTTGGCCGGGGCGTACTGGTGGCCGAAGACCGGGACGATCAGCAGGTACAGCGTGCCGGCCACCAGCGGGACCGCGACCAGCGTGTAGACCGCGGCGGCCAGCACGATCGGGGCGGCCCGCAGGGTGCCGTCCTGGTGCGCGGCCCGCCACCGGCCCAGCCGGGAGTCGGCGTAGGCGCGCAGCGGCCAGGCCAGCAGCTCGGTCATGGTGGCCACGCTGGTGTAGAGGCCGAGCGCGGCGGTGGACGCCAGCGCCGGGATGACCAGCCGGTCCACCCGCAGCATCGCCATGTTCGAGATGGCCGCCGGGAACAGCGACAGGCCCTCCCGGCGGACCATCCGGGCCTGCTCGTGGCGGACCGGGACGGCGGCCGGGTCCGGCGGCAGCCGCAGCCAGACGACCAGGTAGACGATGGTCGGCACGGCGCCGGCCACCAGGTAGGCGAGGAACCAGACCTCCGGATGCGAGGCGTGCGTGGCGTACAGGCCGGCCAGCATCACCAGCAGCAGCGCCGACTCGATCACCCGGCACATCATGAAATCGCGCACCCGGCCCACCGCGATCGCGATCGAGCGGGTGGCCAGCGAGGACGCCTCCACCACGGTGTACCAGGCGAGCATCGCCACCAGCACCGGGCCGGGGTTGTGCGAGTGCGGCGCGACCGCGGTGTAGAGCACGGCTCCGGCCAGGCCGACCGCGCAGGGGATCAAGAGCAGTTTCGCGTACGCCTTGACCGCGGGCGCCGGCGCCACGTTGTGGTAGGTGGCCACGAAACTGCGTTCGGTGCCGAGCAGCAGCACCTGGGTGGCCAGGTAGGTGACCTGCAGCAGCAGCGCGACCTCACCGCGGTGGGTGGGGGTGAGCGAGCGGACCATCAGGATGTTCGCCGCGAACGCCACCGCGCCGGTGAGCATCTGCGAGGCGATCAGTTGGACGTACGGCTCCCGGAGCTGGCCGAGCAGCCACCCGAGCCGGTGCGCCCGGCGGGGCGCCGGCCCCGCCGTGGCCTGCTGGCCGACCCGCAGCTCACTCACCGTCAGGCCGCTTCGCTGGCTCCGGATCCGGCTCCTCGGCGGGCTCTATCACCTGCGCCTTGCCCCGGGCCACCTCCTCCGGGGCGCCGTCCAGCGCCGCCTTCACCACCCGGGCCCGGCCGCGGACCACGCCGGCCGGTGGCCGCGGCGCCGGGATGCCGCTGGCCGGCGCGCTCTCCTCGGCCGGCTCGTCCAGCGGGATGAGCAGGTCGGACGCCGGCACCTGGGCGGCGCCGGCCCAGGCCTGGCCGGTGGGCAGCTTGCGGGGCAGGGCGTTGAGGACCGCGCCGGCCAGCTTGGCGCCGATCCGTTCGAGCAGCTCGATCGACTTCTCGACGTCCGCCGTCCGGGTCCGGTTGGCCCGCACCACCAGCAGCGCGCTGTCGGTCACCTTGCCGAGCACCGCGGCGTCGGCCGGCCCGTTCAGCGGCGGCGCGTCGACCAGCACCACGTCGAACCGCTCGGTGAGGGTGCGGACGGTGGCCGGCAGCCGGGGCGAGGCGAGCAGCCCGCCCGGGTCCGGGACCTGCTCACCGGCCGGCAGCACGGTGAGCCGCCCGTTCAGCGACTCGCGGAGCACGTCCGGGACCCGGGCCGCGCCGGAGAGCACCTCGGCCAGCCCGGGCGCCGGGTCCAGCGAGAGGTACCGGCCCACCCCCGGGGTGCGCAGGTTGGCGTCGACCAGCACCACCCGGGCGCCGGTCTCGGCCATCGCGATGGCCAGCCCGCAGGTCACCGCGGTGGTCCCCTCCTTGCGGCTGGGGCCGGCCAGCAGCAGCGACCGGCCGCGCGGGTTGCCCCGCCGGCCGTCGGTGACGCCGGGCAGCAGGCTGCGCAGCCGCCGGAACGCCTCGGCCAGCGACTGGTCCGGGTGGTCGTCCCGGCCCCGGCCGTCCAGCGCGATCACGCCGACCGTGTCCAGGCCGAGCCGGCGCAGGTCCTCCTCCTCGGCCACGGTCTTGCCGACGATCTCCCGGACCGCCACCGCGATCGCGCCGATCAGCAGGCCGAGCACCGCGGCGAAGCCGGCGTTGCGGGCCAGCCCGTTCGGCTGCCGGGTGGTCTCGGCGTCCTGCAGGATCGACAGGGTCGGCGGCGGGCCGCCGTCCGGGTTCGGCGCGGCGATCCCCTTGGCCACCACGACCAGCACGTCGGCGGCGGTGGTGACGATCTCCCGGCTGCGCGCCGCGCTCGGGTCGGTGGCGGCGATCTGGAGCAGGTCGGTGCCCTCACTGACCTGGGCGGACAGGCTCTTGCGGACCTGCGCGGCGGTGATCTGCGGGCCGAGCTCGGCGACCACGCCCTCGGCCACCCGGGGGCCGGTGAGCAGGGCGATGTAGGAGTTGAGCCGGCGCGAGTTGGCGTCCGGATCCCCGGTGCCGGCCGAGACGAACAGCAGCATCGACGACTTGTAGGCGGGTTTCGCGGTGAGCGTCAGGCCGGCGCTGATCGCGGTCGCCACCAGCACCGGGATCAGCAGCCAGAGCCATCGGCGGCGGCAGGCCCTCAGGTACGCACGCAGTTCCACTTGTCAGATCCCCCCGGTATCAGGACTGCTGGGACAGCACGTCTCGGCGGTCGGCGGCCCGGCCCCGGCCGCTCGTCGCCGCTCGCGTCAGCACCGCCTCGAAGCGGTCGAAGAGCAGGTCCCGGGAGAACTCGTCGACGGCCAGCCGGTGGGCCGCGGCCCGGGCCTTGACCAGCCAGTCCTCGTCCCGGACCCGGGCCGCCATCAGCTCCCCGGCGGCGTCCGCGTCGTACGGGTCGAGGACCAGCCCGGCGCCGGTCTCGGCGAGCAGGTCGGCCTGCCAGCCGCCGTAGTTGATGGCGATCGGCCGGGAGGCGGCGAGCGCGTCGAAGAACTTGTTGGCCGAGTTGTCCCAGAGCCCGCGGATCGGGCGGACCATGCTGGTCGACATGGTCGCCGCGCCGAGGATCACCGGCAGCTCGGCTTTCGGCACCTTCTCCCACATCCGCACGGTCCGGTCGAGCAGGCCGTGCTCGGCGGCGAGCCGGCCGGTGCTCTCCCACTCCTTGCCGTGCCCGACGATCAGCACCTGGATCTCCGGGTCCTGCTCGCGCATCCGCCGGGCCGCCCGGATCAGGTATTCCACCCCGTTCACCGCGCCCAGCGCGCCGGTGTAGACGATCAGCGGCCGGTCGCCGAGCCAGCGGTGCTCGCCGCGGAAACGCTTGACCTGAGCCGGGTCGACGTGGAAGAGGTCCAGGTCGGCGGCGTTCGGCACCACGGTGACCGGGGTGCCGGGCCGGCGCCGGACGACCCCGTCGGCCATCCCGGGGGAGAGCGCCACCACCTCGGAGGCGTTGCGGTAGGCGAAGCTCGCCAGCGCGCCGGCCAGCCCCCGGGTGACCGGGTTGCGCAGCGCGCCCATCTCGATCGGTACCTCCGGCCACAGGTCGCGGACCTCGAAGACGAACGGCACCCGGCGCAGCCGAGCGGCGAGTACACCGGGTACCGCGACGGTGAGCGGGGTGCTGGTGGCGAAGACCAGATCCGCGCTCAGACGGGCGGCGCGTGTGGTGGCGAGCACCATGAACTCGGCGAACGCGCGCAGCCGGCGGGCGTACGACATGTGGTTGTCGTAGGGGATCCGGAACCAGTGGACGGTGATCCCGTCCTCGTGGGTGACCTTCCAGCCCAGCTCCCGGTCACCCGGCGTGATGTCGGTGGTGATCACGTCGACCGTGTGCCCGCGGGCGACCAGCCGCTTGGCCTGCTCGTAGGAGCGGATGCCCCCGGCCATCCCCGGGTTGCAGTAGTACTGGTGGATGTAGACGACGCGCATCCGCCTTCACCCTTCCTGCTCGGCGGCGACCGAGCGAACGGCGGCCACGACGCGATCCCGGTCGTGCCCGGTGAGGGCGGAACCGCTGGGCAGGCAGAGCCCGCGGTGGAACAGGTCGGCGCTGACCGCGCCGCCGCGCATCACGCAGTCCCGGTACGCCGGCTGCAGGTGCATCGGCTTCCAGGTCGGCCGGGCCTCGATGTCCTCCCGGGCCAGCCCGGCCAGGATCCGGTCCCGGGTCGCCGGCGAGCCGACCAGCAGGCAGGTCAGCCACCAGTTCGGTACGCCGTACCCGGCCACCGGCAGGAAGCTGACCCCGGGCAGGTCGCCGAGCGCCGCGCGGTAGTGCTCGAAGGTGACCCGGCGCGCCTCGATCATCGACGGCAGCCGCTGCAGCTGGCCCCGGCCGACCGCGGCGAGCAGGTTGCTCAGCCGGTAGTTGTAGCCGACCGTGCGGTGCTCGTAGTGCGCCACCGGCTCGCGGGCCTGGGTGGACAGGTGCCGGACCTGGCTCGCGACCGAGCCGTCGTCGGTGACCAGCACCCCGCCCCCGCCGGTGGTGACGATCTTGTTGCCGTTGAAGGAGAGCACCCCGGCCAGCCCGAACGAGCCGGCCGGGCGGTCCCGGTAGGTGGCGCCGAGGGCCTCGGCGGCGTCCTCGATCAGCGGGACGCCGTACCGGTCGCAGGCCTCCAGGATCGGGCGGTAGTCGGCGCACTGGCCGTACATGTCGACGGTGATCACGGCGCGCGGCAGCTGGCCGCGGACCGCCCGGCCGCGCAGCTCGTCGGCGAGGATCTGCGGGTCGACGTTCCAGCTCTCCGGGGTGCTGTCCAGGAAGACCGGGCGGGCGCCCAGGTACATCACCGCGTTCGCGGTGGCGGCGAAGGTGAACGACGGGACCAGCACGGTGTCGCCGCGCCGCACCCCGGCCGCGATCAGGGCCAGGTGCAGGGCCGCGGTGCCGCTGCTCAGCGCCACCGCGTGCCGGACGCCGACCAGCTCGGCGCACCGGGCCTCGAAGGCGTCCAGGTCCGGGCCGACCGGGGCGACCCAGTTCGAGTCGAACGCCTCCAGCAGCAGTTTCCGCTCGACGTCGGTGACGTCCGGCGGACTCAGGTAGATCCGCGGCTCAGTCATGGACCCGGGTCCGCACGGCCATCAGCGGCCAGGCCGGGTGCAGCCCCTGCCGGTGGATCCGCATCGGTGAGTCGCCGGCGTGCATGGCCGGGCGCCGGGTGGACGCGAAGCTGCGGTACCCGGCCTGCTCGGCCACCCGCACCTCGCGCTCGGTGAAGTCGACCCGGGGGTAGCCGTACGGCGCGGCGAAGTCCCGCACCGCGCACCCGAGCTGGTCCTCGATCTCCTTCTTCGAGTCGACGATCTCGTGCCAGATCTCCGTGTCGTCCTGATCGGCCAGCCGGTGGTGGGTCACCGTGTGCGAGCCGAACCGGAACCCGGCCCGCTGGATGTCCCGGACGTCGTCCCAGCTCAGGTTGCCGGGCCGGCCGACCAGCCCGGAGGTGAGGAAGAAGGTGGCCGGCAGCTCCAGTTCCAGCAGCATCGGCACCACCACGTCGCGCCAGCTCAGGTGGCCGTCGTCGAAGTTGAGGCAGAACGTCGGGCCGGTCAGCGGCCGGTCGCCGGCCAGCACCGCGAGGGCCTCGTCCCAGGTCACCATGGTGCCGATCCGGCGCATCCGGAGCAGGTGCCGGCGCAGGTCGCCGGCGTACTCCGGGAGCACGTCGTGGTAGAAGGGGAAGAACAGGCCGGGCGCGCTCGGCAGGCGGCGGAACAGCCCGGCCGGCGCCAGCACCCGGCCCTGCGCTCGTGGCCTGGCCCGGAGGCGGGTCCGCAGGCCCAGTTCGTTCAGACGTCGTTTGATCGCCGTCGGCGCCTCCATGCGACCGGCACCCTCCCGCTCGTCGGTTCCCATCACCCTGACAAATGGATACCGGTGAGCGGCAGTAGCAATTGTCACCCCGAACGCGAGGATCATTCACGTCAATTCGCTAATGGTCCTTTCGGGCCTTGCGGAATGGCCGTACGGCGGGGCATCATCCGGCTTCGACGCCTATTCGAGTGAGGCGAACGGATGCTTCGACTGCAACGGGTGGAGCCGAGTGCCGCCCTCACCGCCGACCGCGCCACCTACCAGGACCGCCTCATCTTCCACACTCCGGAGTGGCTCTCGTTCGTGGCCGAGTGCCAGCGCGCCGAGCCGGTGCTGGCCACGGTCAGCGACGACGGCGGCACCGTGGGCCATTTCACCGGCCTGCTCACCCGCCGCTACGGGCTCCGCATCCTGGGCAGCCCGATGGCCGGCTGGACCACCTCCTACCAGGGGTTCAACCTGCGGCCCGGGGTCTCCCGCCGCGCCGCTCTGCGGGCGCTCACCGGGTTCGCCTTCGACGAGTTGGGCTGCGCCCACCTGGAGGTGCGGGACCGGGCCGCGACCGAGGCCGACTACGCCGGGCTGAGCCTGCGCTGGGACTCCGCGCCGACCGCGGTGATCGATCTGAGCCCGGACGAGGACGCGCTGTTCGGCGCGATGGCCAGCGCCTGCCGCCGCAATATCCGGAAGGCCGCCAAGTCCGGCGTGATCATCGAGGAGGCGGATCCGGATCCGGCATTCGCCGACGAATTCTACGATCAATTGCGCGACGTTTTCGCCAAGCAGAATCTGGTGCCCACCTATTCGGTGGAACGGGTCAAGTCGTTGATCCGACATCTCGCTCCGGCGGGCCGGATCAGCCTGCTCCGGGCCCGCGACGGCGACGGCCGGTGCATCGCCACCGCGGTGCTGCCCTGGTACCACCGGACCATGTACTTCTGGGGCGGCGCCAGTCACCGCGAGCACCAGCACCTGCGGCCCAACGAGGCGCTGATCTGGTACGCGCTGCGCTGGGCCAAGGAGCGGGGCGTCACCGAGTTCGACTTCGTCGGCTCGAACTCGTACAAGGAGAAGTACGGCACCGTCGAGGTCCCGGTGCCGTGGGCGCGGCAGTCCCGGTCGCCGCTGATCGGCCGGCTCCGGGACGCCGCCAAGCAGGCCTTCGCCCTCAAGCAGCGGACAGCCGCCCGGCTGACCCGCTCCTCCGCCTCCGGTTAGTTCACCGCCAGCGAGTTCCGCGCCAGCTGGTAGGCCGGCAGCATCTCGGCGTGCTCGCCGCTGTCGAAGCTGTCCAGCGACACCACGACCAGGCCCTTGCCGGTGTCGACGGCGAACGCCGACTCCTTCTCCACGCTGTCGTCGAGCTGGCTCTTCTGCTGGTAGTCGACGGACAGGCCGGGCTTGCCGCCGATCTGCGCCTCGGTGAACGTCGGGTCCTGCGCCTTGTCGCCGATGAACGCGGTCAGGCCGGCCTTCAGCTCGGCCTGCTCGCCGGTCCAGACCCGGAGGAAGCCGATGTTGCCGGCCGGCTTCGCGTCGATCTCGCAGGCCATCGTGAACGGGCCCTTCTTGGCCAGCGCGGCGAGCGGGTCGCCGGCCTCGACGGTGACCTGCTTCGGCTTCCAGCCGTCCGCGACGCCGAAGCTGACCGGCAGTTCACAGCCGCTGCCGGCGGCGCCGACCTTGGCGGTCGCCGCGGCGGCGTCCGGCGCCGCGGTGGCCGGCGTCGTCATCACCTCGTCGCTGCTGCTGTCGCAGCCGGTCAGTGCCAGGACGGCGAGGGCGCTCAGCAGGGTGGTACTGCACAGGATCTTCACAGAGACGGGAGTATAGGGTCGCTGATCAGGCGGGTGAACAGGGGCAACAGGGGGAAAGGTGAGTTGATCTCACTTTTCGCATCGGATACCGTACCGGCCGTGATGCGTACCCGGGTTACCTCCGCCGTTCTGTTCACCGCCGCTGTGCTCAGCCTCGCGGCCTGCTCCGACGATGACAAGACCGAGGCGGCTGGCACCCCCACCACCGCCGCCAGCGCCGCCTCGGCGCCGGCCACCGCGGCCTCCCAGCCGGACACCTCGGTGTCCGAGGCCGGTTCGATCCCCGGCTCGGCCGCCAACGGCGCCGCCGACAAGGTCGTCTGCGAGGCCGGTAACAAGGCCGGCGAGGCGATGAAGAACGCGATGCTGACGATCATGAAGGCGAACAACGGCGACATCAAGCCGGCCGACGCCAAGGCGATCCTGGACGACTTCACCAAGTCGCTGAACCAGGCCGTGGACCAGGCGCCGGAGAGCCCGGTGTCGACCGCAGCGCAGAAGATCGCCGACGAGGCGGCCAAGGCCGCCTCGGCCGCCGACCCGGTCGAGGCCGCGGCGGCGCCCTCCTTCGAGAAGGCGGGCACCGAGTTCACCGCCGCCTGCAAGACCGCGGGCGTCTCGGTCAACTTCTGACCTACGACGTACTCGGACGCCCGTGACCACGCTGGTGGTCGCGGGCGTCTGTCGTCCCGGACCGCCCGTCACCGTCCCCGGCGCCCGGGACGCTTCGGTGCTCCAGCTCCGGGTCGTCCGGGTCGCCCAGCGGCGGCGGCGGGCTGATCGAGCCGGTCGGCCGCAACGGCCTGCCGGTGGTCGGCGGCCGTGCCGGTGGCAGATCGGTGGGCGGCGCCACCACCGGGCCGGTGGTCGGCGCGACGCTGCCCGGGCGCCGGCTGGCCGGAGCGCTGGTGGCCGGACGCGAGCCGGAGCCCACGGTGGCCGGCTCCGCGGGGGCCGGCGTGACCGCCCGGGTGGTGGCGACGCCACTCAGGTCAGCGACCGGGGTGGGCGCGGCCGGGGTGGGCACGGCCGGGGTGGGCACGGCCGGGGTGGTCACCGGCGGCCGGTCCGCGGCGCCGCCGCCCCGCGAGGCCGCGAACGCCGTGCCGATCCCGGCCAGGAACAGCGCGGCGAGAGCGGCGATGACCAGCTGCTTTCGCATTTTCGGGCCTCCGAGCGGCGATCCGGCGGCCCAGTGTCGCACGGCGGGCGCACTCCGGCGATTCCCGGATCGGTCGAACCGTTCCGCTTCCCGCCGGTCCCGGCGGCCCGGTGCGGTGCGGGGCCGGTCGCCGCAGCGGCGACCGGCCCGGCGTGCTCAGCGCTTGGCCTCGGCCACCCGCTCGCGGACGGTCGCCGCGCCGGCCGGCGTGGCCGCCCCGTCGTACGGCCCGTACGGCGTCACGTAGACCGGCGTGTCCCGCTGGGTCCGCCAGTTCTCGGCGAGCGGTCCGACGTCCACCGTGTCGTACCCGATCCGGTCGAGGAACTCGGTGACCACCAGCTTCGCCGCCGGGTCGTCGCCGGCCACCGGCAGCGCGGTCCGGTCCGCGGCCCCGGCCGGCCGGGCCAGCTCGGCCAGGTGCTGGAACCAGATGTTGTTGAACCCCTTCACCACCTTGCTCTCCGCGAGGTGCCGCTGCAGCAGCTCACCGGTGGTGCTCTCGTCGCTGTCCAGGGCCGCGATCTGCCCGTCCCGCTCCGGGTAGTAGTTGTTCGTGTCGATCACGACCTTGCCGGCCAGCGGCTCCACCGGCACCTCCGGGTAGGCCTTCAGCGGCACGGTCACCACCACGATGTCCCCGGCCGCGGCCGCCTCCGCCGCGGTGGCGGCCCGCGCCCTCGGACCCAGCTCCTCGACCAGCCCCCGCAGGGTCTCCGGCCCGCGCGAGTTGCTCAGCACCACGTCATACCCGGCTGCCACGGCGAGCCGCGCCACGGTGCCCCCGATGTTCCCACTGCCGATGAGTCCGATCGTCGTCATACCCTCGCGAACCCGGCCCGCCCCGCCCCGATTCCACCTACTCCCCAGTCGTGACCGGCGGCACACCGACCCCTGCACCCCGCCCCGCTACGCCCGCCTGCCAGCTCCCGTCGCCACCCCTCCGCGAGGCCCGGCCCGCTCCCGGCCCGTCCCGCGCCCACAGCTCCCGGCTGGCTCCCACGGGTCCCTCCACCGTCCTGAGGCACCCCTCACGCCCAGCCGGAACCTGCCGCCGGCCCACCCTCCGTCAGCCACGGCGGCTCGCGGCAGCTGGAAGCGCACGGCGGCTCGTGGTGGGCGGAAGCGCGCGGCGGCTCGTGGCGGCCGGAGGCGCACGGCGCTCTGGCGATCGCGCGGGAAGGGGGCCGGCGGGTCAGGCGGTGGGGTGGCGGGCGGCGGCGACGGTACGGCGGGCGTCCCGCCACGCGAGCCACGCCGTGCGCAGCCGTGGCGAGCGGGCCGTCCCGCCTCGGCGGCGGTCCCGGAGCTGGGCGATCAGCCACGGTGGGGCGGACGCCTCCTCGATCGCCGCGGACTTCGTCAGCAGGGTGCCGTGGCGCAGGGCGTGCCGGCCGCGGGCCATCGAGGTGAGGCTCAGGTCGGCGAGCGCCGGGTCGGCGAAGAGCCACGGCCGGCGGGCCGCCCACGCCCAGTAGCCGGTGAGCTCGGCGCGCGCGGCGGCCCGGATGTCGTCGGCGGTCATCGGCGGCAGCAGCTCGGCCGGCCGCCGGCCGAAGACCGGGTAGCCGTGCCGGACCAGCTCGGCCCGGGTCACGCCGGACAGGATCCGGTGCACCAGCACGCCGTGCGTCCAGGTCGGGTGCTCGGCGGCGAGGTCACCGAGCCGGTCCTCGGCGACGTAGACGCAGCCCAGGGCGAGCGCCGGGTCGACGCCGGCGTGCGCCTCGGCGATCCGGGCCGGATCCGGCGCCGCCGGCACGATCGCCACCAGGTCGAGGTCGCTCACCCCGGGGATGTGGTCGCCGGTGGCGAGGGACCCGGCGACCAGCAGGTCGGTCACCCAGCCGGTGGCCCTCAGCCGGTCGCCGAACTCATCGACCGCTGTCATGCCGCCACGCTATTCGCCCGGCGGATCTGGCGAACTGATGACACGCTGGGGACATGTTCTTCGTGTTGTTCGGCGTGCGTACCAAGGACCAGCTGGTCGACAACCGGGTGCAGACCTGTGAGGTCTGCGGCTGGGCGGCCCCGCAGGCGCGGCTGGCCCGGACCAGCAAGTTCACCCTGTTCTTCATCCCCCTGTTCCCGGTCTCCCCGACCCGGTACTTCCTGCGCTGCGGGCACTGCATGGCGCTGCGCCCGGCCCGCGCCGCCTACGTCTGAGCGGCCGGCTGGATCCAGTCGAAGGTGCGTTCCACGGCGCGCTGCCAGTTGGCGTACTCGGTGTCGCGCAGCCCCGGGTCCATCGCCGGCATCCACTGTCCGGCGATGTGCCAGTTCCGGCGCAGCCCGTCCAGGTCCGGCCAGTACCCGACGGCCAGCCCGGCGGCGTAGGCGGCGCCCAGCGAGACCGTCTCCACCGCGAGCGGCCGGACCACCGGCACGTCCAGCACGTCGGCGATCATCTGCATCAGCAGGTTGTCGGCGGTCATCCCGCCGTCCACCTTGAGGGTCTTCAGGGCCAGGCCGGAGTTCGCGTTCATCGCGTCCACCACCTCGCGGGTCTGCCAGGCGGTCGCCTCCAGGACCGCGCGGGCCAGGTGCCCCTTGGTGATGTACGACGTCAGCCCCACGATCACCCCGCGCGCCTCGGACCGCCAGTGCGGCGTGTAGAGCCCGGAGAACGCCGGCACGATGTAGCAGCCGCCGTTGTCCGCGACGGTCCGGGCCAGGGTCTCGATCTCCGGCGCGCTGGAGATCAGCTCGAGCTGGTCGCGGAACCACTGGACCAGCGAGCCGGTGATCGCGATCGAGCCCTCCAGCGCGTAGCTGGCCGGCGACCCGGCCACCTGGTAGGCGACCGTGCTGAGCAGCCCGTGCGCCGGCCGGATCAGCTCCTGACCGGTGTTGAGCAGCAGGAAGCTCCCGGTGCCGTAGGTGCATTTCGCCTCGCCGGGGGTGAAGCAGGTCTGGCCGAACAGGGCGGCCTGCTGGTCACCGAGGGCGGCGCCGATCCGTACCGAAGGAAATGCCTCCGCGGCGGTGCCGAAGGCGCCGATCGAAGCCCGGACCTCCGGCAACATCGCGCGGGGGATCCCGAAGAAGTCGAGCGCCTCGGCCGACCACTCCAGGGTGTGCACGTCGAGCAGCATGGTGCGGCTGGCGTTGGTGACGTCGGTGACGTGCGCGCCCCGGGTCATGTTCCAGATCAGCCAGGTCTCCATGGTCCCGCAGAGCACCTCGCCGCGCTCCGCGCGCGCCTGCAGGCCCGGCGTGTGGTCCAGCATCCAGCGCAGCCGCGGCCCGGAGAAGTAGGTGGCGAGCGGCAGCCCGGAGAGGTCCGAGATGTGCTGGGCGGACGGTCGCGAGGACAGGTCGTGGACCAGGGCGTCGGTGCGGGTGTCCTGCCAGATGATCGCCCGCCCGACCGGGATCCCGGTCCGCCGGTCCCAGATCACCGTGGTCTCCCGCTGGTTGGCGATGCCGACCGCGGCCACCTGGTCGATGGTGATCCCGGCCCGGCGCAACACCCGCGGCGCCAGGCGCTCCACGTTCCGCCAGATCTCCATGGCGTCGTGCTCCACCCAGCCCGGTTTCGGGAAGTGCTGTTTGTGTTCCTGCTGGGCCAGGGAGACCAACTGCCCGCGCCGATCGAACACGATGCACCGGGTCGAGGTGGTGCCCTGGTCGATCGCCACCACATAGCGCTCGGTCATGGTTGATCCCTTCTATGGCCGGGCCGCTCCCAAGTCCCTGGAGATCGCCCGGGCCGCGTCCCGCACGCTGGTGACCAGGTGCGGGCGTGGTTGGTAGTGGCTGTCGCAGATCCGTTCGACTTGTCCGGAGATGCCGATGGCGCCGATCACCAGTCCGCCGTAACCGCGGATCGGCGCCGCGACGGCCGCCTCGCCGAGGGTGAACTCCTCGACGTCGGCCGCCCAGCCGCACTCGCGCACCTGCTCCAGGGCGGTGACCAGCTCGCGCGGGGTGACCAGGGTTTTCCGTGTGTAGGACGCCAGATCGGAGTCGAAGATCCCGGCCCGGTACGCCAGCAGCACCTTCCCCAGCGCGGTCGCGTGCAGCGGCAGCAGCGCGCCCACGTCGAGCGTCTGGAACGTGTCGTCCGGCCGGAACACGTGGTGCACCACCAGCACCTGACCCTCGTAGACGGTCCCGATCCGGACCGCCTCCCCGCTGCGCGCGGCCAGCGGATCCGCCCAGTTGATCGAGCGGGACCGCAGCTCGTTGATGTCCAAATAGCTGGTGCCCAGGTGCAGCAGCGCGGCGCCGAGCTGGTACTGCCCGGAGACCCGGTCCTGCTCGACGAAACCGACTCCCTGCAGCGTGCGCAGGATCCCGTGGGTGGTGCCCTTGGCCAGGTCGAGGGAGCGGGCGATCTCGCTGAGCCCGAGCCGGCCCGGGCCGCCGGCGAGCATCCGCAGGATCGCGGCGGCTCGCTCGATCGACTGCACGGTGCCGGGCATGTTTCGCACTCTATGCGATCGTGCTACGACTCGCCGTAATTGATGTTCGACAATGCCGACCGCCGTTCGTTGCTCCCGGCCACCGGTCTTCCTAGCGTCCTTGGCATCGATGCGGGAAGCAGGGAGGGAGCATGGCTACAAGTATCAAGATTCCTCGCGTACCGACACTGCTCGCCGAGGTCGCGGCCGAGTTCGCCGGCACGCTGATCCTCATCCTGTTCGGGGTGGGCGTGGTCGCCCAGGTGGTCGCCGGCGGCATCGGTGATCACGACAGCATCGCCTGGGCCTGGGGGCTCGGCGTGACCTTCGGTGTCTACGTCGCCGGGCGGATCAGCGGCGCACACCTCAACCCGGCCGTCACCATCGCGCTGGCCGCCTTCAAGGGCTTCTCCTGGCGCAAGGTGGCGCCGTACATCGGCGCGCAGATGCTCGGCGCCTTCATCGCCGCGCTGATCGTGCGGTGGAACTACACCGAGGTGCTGAACGCCGCGGACCCCGGTCTGACGATCAAGACGCAGGGCGTCTTCTCCACGCTGCCCGGCAACGGCGCACTGCCGGTGAGCGAGTGGGGCGCGTTCCGGGACCAGATCATCGGCACCGCGATCCTGCTGTTCCTCATCCTCGCGGTCACCGACGCGGCGCAAACCCCGCCGGGCGCCAACCTGGCGCCGTTCATCATCGGCCTGATCGTGGTCGCCATCGGGATGGCCTGGGGCACCGCCGCCGGTTACGCGATCAACCCGGCCCGCGACTTCGGCCCGCGACTCGCCAGCTATCTGACCGGCTACGGCGGCGCGTTCCGGGACCAGACCGGATATCTCTACTTCTGGGTGCCGATCGTGGCACCGATCCTCGGCGGGCTGCTCGGCGCTGGGCTGTACAAAGTCCTGGTGGGACGATTCCTCCCGGTGGCCGGGCCGGAGGAGCCGGGCAGGCTGCCGGATCAGACTGACGAGACTGTGGAGGCACACCGTGGCTGACTTCGTCGGAGCCGTGGACCAGGGCACGACCAGCACGCGCTTCATAATCTTCGACCATGGCGGCAACGAGGTGGCCCGCCACCAGCTCGAGCACGAGCAGATCCTGCCGCAGGCCGGATGGGTGGAGCACAACCCGATCGAGATCTGGGAGCGGACCGTCGCGGTGGTGCGCACCGCGATGCAGAAGGCGAACCTGAGCGCCCGCGACCTGGCCGCGGTCGGGGTCACCAACCAGCGGGAGACCGCGGTGGTCTGGGACCGGCGCACCGGCCGGCCCTATTACAACGCGATCGTCTGGCAGGACACCCGCACTGACCGGATCGCCTCGGCGCTGGACCGGGACGGCCGCGGCGACGTGATCCGGCGCAAGGCCGGGCTGCCGCCGGCCACCTACTTCTCCGGCGGCAAGATCCAGTGGATCCTGGAGAATGTCGACGGGGTCCGCGAGGCGGCCGAGCGCGGCGACGCCCTCTTCGGCAACACCGACAGCTGGCTGCTCTGGAACATGACCGGCGGCACCAAGGGCGGCAACCACGTCACCGACGTGACCAACGCCAGCCGCACCATGCTGATGAACCTGGAGACCCTGGACTGGGACGACGAGCTGCTGTCGTTCTTCAACATCCCGCGGCAGATGCTCCCGCAGATCCGGCCGTCGTCCGACCCGAGCGGCTACGGCACGGCGCACGTGGACGGTCCGCTCGGCGGGGACGTGCCGCTCACCGGGGACCTCGGCGACCAGCAGGCCGCCACGGTCGGTCAGGTGTGCTTCGCGCCCGGCGAGGCGAAGAACACCTACGGCACCGGCAACTTCATGCTGCTGAACACCGGCACCAACCTGGTCCGCTCGGAGAACGGGCTGCTCACCACGGTCTGCTACAAGTTCGGCGACGCCGCCCCGGTCTACGCCCTGGAGGGCTCGATCGCGGTCACCGGCTCGGCCGTGCAGTGGCTGCGCGACCAGCTGAAGCTGATCAAGTCGGCGGAGCAGAGCGAGTCCCTGGCGGCGACGGTGGCGGACAGCGGTGGCGTCTACTTCGTGCCGGCGTTCTCCGGGCTGTTCGCGCCGTACTGGCGGTCCGACGCGCGCGGCGCGATCGTCGGGCTGTCCCGGTTCAACACCGACGCGCACATCGCCCGGGCCACCCTCGAGTCGATCTGCTACCAGACCCGGGACGTGGTCGACGCGATGGCGCAGGACTCCGGGGTGACCCTGGACGTGCTCAAGGTGGACGGCGGGATCACCGCCAACAACCTGTGCATGCAGATCCAGGCGGACGTGCTCGGCGTGCCGGTCAGCCGGCCGGTGGTGGCCGAGACCACGGCGCTCGGCGCGGCCTACGCGGCCGGGCTCGCGGTCGGCTACTGGAAATCCACCGACGAGCTGCGGGACAACTGGAACGAGTCGCAGCGCTGGCAGCCGAACTGGTCGGGCGAGCAGCGCGAGCAGGGGTACGGCCGCTGGAAGAAGGCGGTGCAGCGGACCCTCGACTGGGTGGATGTGGACTGATGTCGATGCTCTCACCTGAGACACGGGACGCCGCGCTGGCCGCCCTCGAGGTGGCCGAGGTGGACGTGCTCGTCATCGGTGGGGGAGTGGTGGGGGCGGGTTGCGCGCTCGACGCGGTCACGCGGGGTCTCTCCGTGGGGCTGATCGAGGCGCGCGACTTCGCCTCCGGCACCTCCAGCCGGTCCAGCAAACTGATCCACGGCGGCCTGCGCTACCTGGAGATGCTCGACTTCGGGCTGGTCCGGGAGGCGCTGCGGGAGCGGGGCCTGATCCTCACCCGGCTGGCCCCGCACCTGGCCCGCCCGGTCCGGTTCCTCTACCCGCTCAAGCACCACGTCTGGGAGCGGGCCTACGCCGGGGCGGGCGTCACCCTCTACGACACGATGGCCTGGTCCAGCTCGCTGCCGAACCACCGGCACCTGACCCGGCGCGGTGCGCTGCGGGCCTGCCCGGCGCTCCGCAAGGACGCGCTGAAAGGGGCATTGACCTACTACGACGCCCAGCTCGACGACGCCCGGCACACCATGTTCCTGGCCCGGACCGCGGCCGCCTACGGCGCGCACGTGGCCAACCGGGTCGAGGTCACCGGCTTCCTGCGGGAGGGCGAGCGGGTCACCGGCGTCACCGCCCGGGACCTGGAGACCGATCGCACCTTCGAGATCCGCGCCCAGCAGGTGATCAACGCGACCGGGGTGTGGACCGACGACACCCAGTCGCTGGTCGGCGAGCGCGGCCAGTTCCACGTCCGCGCCTCCAAGGGCATCCACCTGGTCGTCCCGCGTGACCGGATCCAGTCCACCACCGGGCTGATCCTGCGGACCGCGACCAGCGTGCTGTTCGTGATCCCCTGGGGGCGGCACTGGATCGTCGGCACCACCGACACCGACTGGAACCTGGACAAGGCGCACCCGGCCGCCTCCGCCAAGGACATCGACTATCTGCTGACCGAGGTCAACAAGGTGCTGTCCACCCCGCTGGAGCGCTCCGACGTGCAGGGCGTCTACGCCGGGCTGCGGCCGCTGCTCTCCGGCGAGTCGGAGTCCACCTCGAAACTGTCCCGCGAGCACATGGTGGGCAGTCCGGTGCCCGGGCTGGTGGTGGTGGCCGGCGGGAAGTACACGACGTACCGGGTGATGGCGAAGGACGCGGTGGACGCCTGCGCGTTCAACCTGAACCGGCCGATCGCCAAGTGCTGCACCGACAGGATCCCGCTGGTCGGGGCGGAGGGCTTCCCGGCATTGTGGAACCGGCGCGGTCTGATCGCCGCGGAGTCGGGGCTGCACGTGGCCCGGGTCGAGCATCTGCTCGGCCGATACGGATCACTGATCAAGGATCTGCTGGAGCTGATCGAGGACGATCCTTCGCTGGGTCGTCCGCTGACCGGGGCCGAGGACTACCTGCGGGCCGAGGTGGTCTACGCGGCGGCGGCCGAGGGCGCGCGGCATCTGGTCGACGTGCTGACCCGGCGTACCCGGATCTCGATCGAGACGTTCGACCGGGGGACCGCTTCGGCCTCGGAGGTGGCTGATCTGATGGGGCGGGTGCTCGGCTGGACCAAGGAGCAGAGGGACCGCGAGGTGGAACACTATCGTCTGCGGGTCGCGGCGGAGCGCGCCTCGCAGGAACAGCAGGACGACGAGACCGCCGACGCGGCTCGGCTCGGCGCTCCGGATGTGGTGCCGGTCCGGGTTTCTTGACCGCTTCCGATCGCCAAAACCCTTTTCCGGTACGACTGGGGGTCCCGTGGCGGTCGGCTCGCCGGGTCGCTCCGGGGCACGACCGTGGCGCGGCTCGTGCGGGTCCGCTTCGCCTTGCGGTCTCGGCGCGATGCCGTGCGGGGTCGCTTCCCGGGGCCCGCGCGGTCGCTGCTGTCTGGTGGCGCATCGGGCCCGCGCGGTCGCTGCTGTCTCGTGGCATCGGGCTCGTGCGGTCGCTGCTTTCTCACGGCATCGGGCTCGCTGGGGTCTTCTCGCGGGATCGGGGCTTGCGGTCGTTCGCGAGGGGGACGGTTCGGGCGGGGAGGGCCATTCGAAGGCCGTCAGGCTTGATACCTCCGAATGGCCCTCCCCGCCCGAACCTTGCCTGCTTGCCGGGGCTGCCGCGCCGTGCGGTCCTTGGCGGGTGTGGTTGCGGTTCTTCGGCGGGATTTGGGTTCGCGGTGGGCCGGTGCGTCGGAGGTTGCTGGCGGAGGTCCGTTCATGGCGTCGGCTTTGCGTCGGCCATGCGCGGATGGCCGTTCCCGTCCGAGCCTTGCTTGCTTGCCTGCTCGCCGGGGCTGCGGCGCCGTGCGGTCCTTGGCGGGTGTGCTCGCGGTTCTTCGGCGGGATTCCGGTTCACGGTGGGGCCGGTGCGTTGTCCGAGGTTGCGGGTGGAGGTCGCTGGCGGGGAGGTCCGCTCACAGTGTCGGCACCGCGCGCCCTGCGTCGGCGCAGCGTCGGCCCTGCGCCGGCGCCGCGTCCGCCGCGTCGGCAACACATCTCCTGCGTCGCGCCGCGTCCGCCCTGCGTCGGCGCCGCGTCGACGCCGGTTCGGCAGGGGCGGACGGTGCCGCATGGGTGCATGGGTGCACGGGCGTATGGGTGCGGGGTGCGGATGCGGGTGGGGTGGGGGCCGGGTGGGTTAGGGGGTGGGGGGTTGGAAGAGGGCTTTGAGGACTTCGGCTATGGGGGCGGTCAGGGACTGGGCGGAGGTGGAGGCCAAGGGCTCCAGGTGGGTGGCTCTCAGCAAGGTGACGCCGATGGCGGTGGCCAGGAGGATCTGGGCTCGGAGGATGTCGGGGGTGGCGCCCTGGAGGAGGGCGGCTTTGGCCAGCTTCTCGGCGAACATCTGGAGGAAGCGGAGGCGGATCTCGTCGGCGTGCTGGTCGCCGGAGGAGCGGAGGATCAGCAGGAGGGCGCTGCTGGGGCCGGTGTCGCCGGACTGGCCGATGATCTGTTCGGCGATGGTCTCGGGGACGCGGTTCGGGTCGACCTCGCCGGCGGCGGCTCGGAGCTCTTCGAAGCTGGCCTTCAGGGCGGCTTCGAACAGGCCCACCTTGCCGTCGAAGTAGCGGCTGATCAACGCTACGTTGACGCCTGCGTCGTCGGCGATGTGGCGGACGGTGGTCTCCGCGTAGCCGGCGGTGGCGAAGCGGCGGCGGGCGGCGTCGAGCAGGAGTTGCCGGGTGCGGGTGGCGTCCCGGCGGCGCGGCGGGGTGGCGCTGGAGGTCACGATCGCAAGTGTGCCCTGACCGATTCCGTTCATGCCGGAGGGCCCGTAGCCGATCGCTACGGGCCCTCCGTGCTGGTACTTCGCGTGCTCCGCGACGACACGGCTCAGGCCCTCGCCGCGCCCTTGCTGGCACCCGCTCCAGTGCTCGCCGGGCTCTCGCTGCGGACTCGTTGCACTCTCGCTGGGCGCCCGTTCAATGCTCGCTGGACGCTTGCTGCGCCCTCGCTGGGCGCCCGGTGAGTGCTCGCTGGGCTTGTTGCGCCCTCGCTGGGTGCCCGGTGAGGGCTCGCTGGGCTTGCTGCACTCTCGCTGGGCGCCGTTTCAGTGCTCGCTGGGCGGTTGCTGCGGGCTGGTGGACGGGGTTACTTCCAGGTGTCGTTGAGGGTGTAGGTCTTGGCGGTGCCGGTGGTGTAGCTGCGGTTGGTGCCGGACTCCCAGGTGACGGTGCCGTTGGCGTCCTTCTTGACGTACTTGTACTCGAAGGCGGTGCCGGTGGGCAGGGTGACCGTTGCCGACCAGGTGGGGTAGCCGCTGGAGCTGAGCGCGATCGCCTTCGAGGTGTCCCAGTTGCCCAGGGCCGGGATCGAGCCGACCACGAAGACGTTGGTGCCCCAGGTGGTGGTCGCGTACTCCTTGAAGGTGACCTGCGTGGTGCTGCTGGTGACCGAGGGGCTGGGCGTGGGCGACGAGGTCGGGCTGGTCGTCGGGGAGACGGTCGGGGAGCTGGTGCCGCCGCCGGACTTGGCGTTGACGTCGATGGCGACCGCGCCGTTGGCCGGGATGGTCACCGACGCCCGGCCGCCGGAGACGGTGACCGAGGTGCCGGCGCAGCCGCCGGTGCTGGCGCCGCCGGTGATCCGGTCGCAGTAGGTGCCGTCGGCCAGGCCGGTGGTGTAGGTCGCGGTGGAGGCGCTGCCGGACCGGTTGACGCCGAACCAGCCGAGCGAGCCGCGGCTGAAACCGATCACGTTGCTCGCGGTGTTCGTCCAGTTCGACACGGTGGTCGCCGACCGGGTGGTGTTGCGCCAGCCGACCATGCCCTTGATCCCGGTGCTCTGGGTGAGGCACTGCCACGCGCCGTTGCCGCAGCTGGTGTCGCTGACGTAACCGTTGGCGTTCGACGGCGGGGAGGCGCCGGTGGCCGAGGTGGAGAAGGTGAAGCCGTCGTAGAGGAACGGCTGCCCGTACGGGAACGCGAGCAGGAAGTAGTTGGCCAGCGTGTAGGTGCTGCCGTCCTGGTAGCGCAGGGTGCTGCCGTTGCGCTCCAGGTCGTGGTTGGTGACCATGGCCGCGGTCAGGTCGCTGGACGCGTCCAGACTCCACGAACCGATGCCGGACAGGTTGCTCAGCGTGCCGTTGGCGAACTGCGTCTTCAGCCCGTAGGCGTAGGAGAAGCCGAGCACGTCACCGATCCCGGTGTAGGCCGACGGGGCGATGTCACCGCCGCCGCCCGGGATCACCTCCTGGGCGAAGTACGCGGCCTTGCCCTCGGCCGTGGTGCTGTGCAGCTGTGCCTTGATCGCGGACAGGTCGCCGGCCGCCATGTGCTTGGCGGCGTCCACCCGGAAGCCGTCCACGCCCAGGTCGATCAGCTTGTTCAGGTACCCGGCGATCTTGGTGCGTACCGAGCCGTCCTGCGACTTCAGGTCGGAGAGCGCGACCAGCTCGCAGTTCTGCACCTCGGCGGCGTTGTTGTAGTCGTCGATCTCGCCGTCCGCGTCGTTGCAGTAGCCGTCGTTCGGGTGGTGGAAGTCGTTGTACGAGTACGGCACCGCGGGGTACGAGTAGCCGCTCGGGTTGAACGTCGAGCCCCCGTACCCGCTGGTCACCGTGTTGTTCTTGCCGGCCATGTGATTGATCACCGCGTCCACGTAGACCCGGACACCGGCGTTGTGGCAGGCGGTGACCATGCTGCTGAACTCGGCCTGGCTGCCCAGGCGCCCGGCGATGTTGTAGGAGACCGGCTGGTACACCTCCCACCACGGGTGCGCGCCGTCGCTGCTGGAGGGCAGGGTGACCGACTCCTGCGGTGGGGCGACCTGGACCGCGCCGTACCCGGCCGGGCCGAGCTGGTTGGTGCAGGCGGCGGCGACCGACCGGAAGTTCCACTCCCAGAGGTTCGCGGTGACGTCGCTGTTGTTCAGGGTGACGGCGGCGCTGGCGGTGGTGGCCAGGCTGACGCCGGCCAGGCTCGCGGCGGCGAGCGCGACGCTGGTCGCCGCGCCCAGAACCAGAGTTCTCTTTCGCATGGCGGGAAGCTTTCTGCTGAGGACGGGATGAAAGTTCTTTCACCTGCCTTACCGGGCTTCTAGGGGGATGTGCCCGGTTTTGCGGGACGCCTACGGAGCGGTAGGTCGATGGCGCCCTGCAAGTCCTTGCAAGTTGTTTCAGGAAGTTACCAAGCCGTGTCGGCGACGTAAAGGGATCGCCGGCTGTCGTTATCAAAAACAAAGGCGCCCCCGGGATCGGGGGCGCCTCGCGTTGCGACGGGTGATCAGACGGGCGCGGTCTCCCGGGCCAGGGCGGCGGCCTGCAGCGTGGCGTACCGCGCCGTGAAGCTCTTGGTGGTCCGGTACAGCTTGAGGATCAGCAGCAGCTCGAAGGCGAGCATCAGCGCCGCGCTGCCCAGGATCACCACGGTGAGCTGGTTGGTCACCGGGCCGAGGATGAACACGAACATCATGAACTCGATGCCGCTGAACAGGTGCGGCCGGATCCGGTTCGAGGCCATCAGGCGGCGCACCGGGGCGAGCCGGCCGTAGTGCTGCTGGAAGCCGTCCTGCGTCTCGTCGGCGTCGTCCGGCTCCGGCTGCCGCTGGGCCGGGATGACCGCCACCGGCGCCGGGGTGACCTCGGCCAGACGCTTGCGCATCTCACCCTTGACCTTGGCCATCTGCAGGTTGTTCAGGTAGCGGAACATGTCCAGGAAGATGACCACCAGGCCGAGCCACACGTAGGTCGCGTCGCCGGTGCGGTGGAACTCGCCGCCGAACAGGCCGATCGCGCAGGCCAGCACGCGGAGCCGGTCGAACACGTAGTCCAGCCAGGTGCCGAAGAGCGAACCGGTCCCGTTCAGCCGGGCGATCTTGCCGTCCATGCAGTCCAGCACGAAGCTGACGTGGAACAGCAGCGCGCCGAGCAGCAGCCAGGCGTAGCCCTGCTGCCAGAAGGCGGCCGCCGAGCCCAGACCGACCGCGAACGCGGCCACCGTCAACCTGTTCGGCGTCACCCACCGCCACGGCGCCACCAGCCACACCAGGCGGGACGCCAGCGGATCCACCAACCAGACGGTCCACCACGCGTCCCGGGCCTTGTAAGTGCGCTCGCGGATCTCCGCGAGAGTTGGACGCTGTGCCATCTACCGATCTCCACCCACCGTGAAAATGAACCGCGGTGGAACGAAGCGTTTACACTCTTCGTCACCGCGCCTGTGGCAGACATCCAACACCACCCGCGCAAGAACGGCTATGTCCGGGGAGTGATCCGGGCGACACCCAGCTCCGGGCCCACCGCCAGCCGCGCGCCCGGCTTGCGGCCCCGCCCCCAGCCGATCTCCTTGCGGTAACTGCCGAGCAGGCCCCGCTCGGCCAGGTACGTCTCGTCGCGCAGCGGTGACCCGGGCTCGACCGGATGCCGCAGCGGCGCCACGAACAGCGCGTCCGCCGGACAGTGCGCCTCGCACATGAAGCAGGTCTGGCAATCCTCCTGCCGGGCGATCACCGGAACCCCGTCCGGGCCCCGATCGAAGACGTCGGTCGGACACACCGCGACGCAGACGTCGCAGCTCACGCACCGGTCGGTGGAGACCACCTCGATCATGACGCCACCGCCTGCCGGGCGCCGGCGGTCTCCGGGCGCACCCAGATCCGGTCCAGGCCGCCGACCGTGAGCCGGTGCTGCTGTGCCGGGTCCAGCTCGGGGAACTCCTCGCGACGGGCCATCCCGCGGCTCTCGGTGCGGGCCAGCGCGCTGGTGTACATCCAGCGGGCGTGCGCGACCATGGCCGCCGCCGGGCGGGTGCGCACCGCCGCCGCGCCGGGCGTCGCCGCGCCGTCGCGCAGGGCGGACCAGACGCCGTCGAGCTCGGCCAGGGCGGGCCGCAGCCGGTCGCCGTGACGGAGGTAGTTCTTGTCGTACGGGTGAACCTGCTCACGTACCGTCAGCAACGCCTCCGCCGTGACCGCCGCGCCGGACCGCAACCCCGCGCCGCCGGTCCCTACCAGCCGCCGCCGCGCGGACCCGCCCCCGACACCGGCCGCGAAGCGGGCCGCCCCGCGCCCGGCCCAGGTGCCGGAGGACATCGCCCACGCCGCGTTGTGGCTGCCCCCGCCGGTGAACCCGCCGCAGATCAGCTCGCGGGTGGCCGCGTCACCGGCCGCGTAGAGCCCGGGCACCGTGGTGGCGCAGTCGTCGCCGGCGATCCGGATCCCGCCGGTGCCGCGGACCGTGCCCTCCAGCAGCAGGGTCACCGGGAACCGGTCGGTGAACGGGTCGATGCCGAGCCGGTCGAAGGGCAGGAAGAAGTTCGGCTGGCCGCGGCGCATCCGGGCCTGCTGGTCCGGGTCGGCCTGGTCCAGCGTGCACAGCACGGTCCCGGCGCGCAGCAGCTCGGCGGCGATCACCGAGCGGCCGCCCTGGTTGCTCGCGCCCTCCAGAGTGCTGCCGTCGGCCCGGAAGAAGGTGGCGAAGTTGTAGTAGGCGGTCTTGGTCACCGACGCGAAGGCGGGCGCGATCCCGTACGCGGTGGAGAACTCCATCCCGGAGAGCTCGGCGCCCACCTCGGCGGCGTAGAGCGCGCCGTCGCCGGTGTCCACGTCGCAGCCGAGCGCCTTGCTGAGGAACGCGCAGCCCCCGGTGGCGAGCACCACGGCGCCGGCCCGTACCCGGTAGTCCAGGTCGTGCTGGCGGCGGTGCCCGCGCACCCCGGCGACCGTCCCGGCCGGGTCGATGAGCAGCTCCAGCACCGGGCTGTGGTCGAGGATCCGCACCCCGGCCCGGCGGATCCAGGAGCGCATCCGCCGCATGTACTCCGGGCCCTGCACGCCGCGCCGGTACGGCTCGCCGTCCACCACCGGGAACGGGTACCGCGCCTCGGTGCCCAGCCGGTGCATGTTCTCGTAGGTCTGGTCCAGCACCCGGGCGGCCCAGCGCCGGTCGGCGAGGTGGCCGCCGAGCGCCTCCCGGCTGGCCATCGCCTGCTCGCGGTCGTCCGGGTCGGGGCGGACGTACCAGACGCCGGTGCCGCCGGAGGCGGTCGGCCCGCTGGTGCCGCAGTAGCCCTTGTCCAGCAGCAGCACGTCGGCGCCGGTCTGGGCGGCGGCCAGCGCGGCCCAGGCGCCGGCCGGCCCGCCGCCGGCCACGACCACGTCGGCGGTGAGATCGAGGGGACTCGGATCGGTGCTCATGCGGCCAGCATGAACCCCCAAAGCCTATGGGTCAACTAGGAGATCGAGGGGTGGGAACGCGGGTCAGCCGGCCCAGGACCAGCAGCACCACCAGGGTGGCGGCGAGCAGGACCAGGGTGGCGGCGGCCGCGTCGAAGGTCTGGCCGCGGTCGGTCAGGGTGAACACGGTGACCGGGAACGGCTCGGCGTACGCGTGGGTGTCGCCGACGGTCAGCCCGCCGTCCAGGCGCTGCACCATCAGCAGCTGCATGGCGTGCTCGGCGGCGACCGGCGGCTGCGGTTGCCCGCGCCGCAGCTCGTCGAGGCTTCTCCCTCACTCGCCGATGAGCTTGGGGAACAGCGCTTGCCCGGACATGCCCAGCCGGTGTCCCGAAGGTGAACGAACCCGAAAGGTTCGAACCTTTAACCTTCGGTGCGGAAGGGCTGGTGGTCCACCGGACCGGATACCGAAGACGGGCGGAGAGGCCGAGACTGTTGGTGAGTGCCTGACCTCCACTACGGACTCTGGAGTGCTCCGCATGAAGTACACCGTCTCGATCGAGATCGCCGTGCCCCGGGAGAGGGTGGTGCGGCTGCTTGCCGACCCGGCACACCTGCCGATGTGGCTGCGCGGCCTGGTGCTGCACGAGCCGCTGGACGGCAAGCACGGACAGGTCGGTACCACGTCGCGCGTCGTGCTCCAGATGGGACGACAGCGGATCGAGGCCACCGAGACCATCACTCGCCTGGAACCGGCCGACCTGCACGGCATCCCGAGCGACAGCGTCGTGTACTACGAGCGGGAGATCGTCACCAAGGGCATGTGGAACGCCGCGCGTGAGCGGCTGACCGAGGCCGGCCCGGGCGCGACGCTCTGGGAGAGCGAGAACGAGTACCGGTTCGGCAGCCTGCCGATGCGGCTGATGGCGCGGGTGATGCCCGGTGCCTTCCGGCGGCAGTCGCTGCTGCACATGCAGGACTTCAAGGCGTTCGCCGAGCGGGGAACGGACGTCCGCGACGCGGCGGGCGGGCGCTAGGGGTGCAGGTGGGTCTCGAAGCCGATGCGGTCGCCTCGGTACAGGGAGCGGACCCGCTCGATCGGGTGGCCGTCGGCGTCCGAGGAGGTCCGCTGCATGAGGAGCATCGGCTGGGCCGGGTTGGTGTCCAGCAGCATGGCCTCACGGGGGCTGGCCAGGACCGTCTCGATGCGTTCCACGGCGGCGGCGTAGGTCAGGGCGTACCGGTCGATCATGTGCTGGTAGAGCGAGCCGGTGCCGTCGTAGCCGTCCATCACGCCGGGGAAACGGGCCACCGGGAGGTAGGTGCTCTCCAGGCCGAGCGGCTCGTCGTCGGCCAGCAGCACCCGCTCCAGGTGCAGCACCTGGTCGGTGGCGGCGATGCCCAGGTCGGCGCCGAGCGGGCCGGCCGGGACGGTCTCCACCGTGACGACCCGGCGGCTCGGGCGGCGACCCATCTCGCGCAGCGCCTCGGTGTAACTGCGCAGGGCCAGCGGCTGGACCAGTTTCGGCGCGGCCACGAAGGTGCCGCGGCCCCGGTGGGCGCGCAGCCGGCCCTCCATGGTCAGCTCGCTGATCGCCTGGCGGAGCGTGGAGCGGGCCACCCCGTACGCCGCCGCCAGGTCCCGCTCGGCGGGGAGCAGCGCCCCCTCGCCGAGCTCGGCCAGCAGGTTGAGCAGCTGACTCTTGACCACGTAGTACTTGGGGACCCGACCGTGCTCGGGGACGCCCCCACGAACCGCTTCGACCGTCACCGGCCCGATGATAGGCGGACCGGGTCAGCCGACCGTCAGGTCGTCGATCACCCAGTACCAGTTGCGAGCAGACCCTGCGCGGCGAGCGCGTCCAGGTTCGGCGCGGCGGCCGCGACCACGTTGTCCCAGTTGAGCCCGTCCATGCCGACGACCAGCAGTTTCTTGACCGGGGCGGCGGCGGTGGCCGGGCCGCTGACCGCCATCCCGGCGAGCAGGGCGGCGGCCAGACCGAGCCGTCCGATGGTTCGTTGCATTCGTTCCTCCAGTGCGGGGGAGTTCGCCTGCAACGCATCGAAATCAATCAGCGTGAACGGGAAGTGCCCGTCCGGCGGGCACTTCGGTAACAGGTTCGGACCAATTGCCTCAGTGGGCCGCCGGAAGAAAGACCTAGCGAGCCGAGCGCCGCCGGAGGAAGACGAAACCCGCGGCGCCGGCCAGGACCAGGATGCCGAGCCCGGCGGCCAGGCCCAGCCACGGTCCGTCGCTGTCGTCGGCGACCGGCTCGGCCGCCGGGGCCGCCGAGGGCGAGGTGGCGGCCGGAGCGGCGCTGGATGGGACGCCGGCCGGGGCGCCGGCCGGCGCCGAGGTCGCCGCGACCGGCGCGGCCACGGTGAACTTGTAGCTGCTCTCGGTCACGTGCCCGTCGCCGGCGGCCACCTGGTAAGCGACCGTGTAGACGCCGTTCGGCAGCGGCTCGGTGAAGGTCAGCGAGATCGTCTTGCCGCTCACCGTGGCCGGCGACTGCGCCGGCGTCGACCCGTCCGCCGCGGTCACCGCCAGCTTGGTGGAGTCCGCCAGGGTGTCCAGGAACCGCAGCTTCACCGCCGCCGGCGCTTTCTTCAGGGTCGCGTTCTTGGCCGGCGTCGCCTCGACCAGCGAGTTGTGCGCCCACGCCGGCGCGGCCGGGAGCAGCAGGGTCAGCACGGCGGCGAGGGCGAGCAGGAGGCGTTTCGTCATGGCGTCAGTAGATCTCTCTCTCCGGGTTGCCGGTTAGTCGGCCCACGGTGCCGTCCGGTTCCAGCGACTTCAAGATCAAAACCGGTTGGCGGTACGGCCGGAGCGCTCTTAGCCGTTTCTTACCCGCCGTGAGCTGCGCCTCTTAGCCGTTCGCGGGCACTCTGGTCAGGCCCCCCGAATGCGCGGAACTACGGAGTCCCTGATGAGCGACACCCCACCACCCTCGGAAGCACCCACCGCGGCCACCCCGGCCGAAGCACCCGCGACCGAGCACGTCTCGGCGGTCGCCGGTGAGACCCCGGCCGTGCCGCCGCCCCCGCCCGGCTGGGCCTACGTCTCGGCCGCCGGCGCGAGCAGCCACCTGCCGCCGCCCCCGCCCGGCCTGGCCTACGTCCCGGTCGGCCCGCCGGGCGGCCCCGCCCGCCCGGCCGGTTCGTGGCGCGGCCGGCGCGTCCCGCTGCTGGCCACCGTCGCGGCGCTGCTGCTCGGCTGCGTGCTGGGCGCGGGCGTGACCGCGATCGGCGCGGCGGTGGCCGGGCATCACCGCGGCGGCGGGCACCACGACCAGGTCGGGCCGGCCGGGAACCGGTTCGGCACCGAGCGGGGCGGCTTCGGACGCGACGGACGGCGAGGCGATGGGCGTACCGGAGATCGGGGCGGCGTGCCCGGAACCGCGCCGTCCGCCGCGACCCCGGCGCCGTCCGCGTCGAGCTAGGAAGCGAACGAGCCGCCCGGCAGCATGCCGGGCGGCTCGGTGGATCAGCGGACCGTGACGTTGAACAGCGGGTTCGCGGCCAGCTTGCGGAACGCCGCGAGGCTGGCCGGCGTGCTGTCGATGCTGATGTCGCGGTCGCCGAACAGGTCCTTCTTGGTGTCGAAGTAGACGATCGCCTTGATCGCCGGGCGCTTGGCCAGCTCCGGCAGGACGCTGGTGAACTGCGCGGCCTTGTCGACGACCGTGCCGACCCGGTGGTAGGCGCCCCACTCGGCGACCATGATCGGCTTGGCCGGGTGGTTCTTGACCGCCCAGTCGTAGAAGCCGACGCCGCCCTTGGCCTTACGGTCCAGCAGGTCCTTGAAGACCCCCGCGTGGTAGTAGTTCTTCTCGGCGCTGACGTAGGAGTCCAGGCCGATCCAGTCGACCACGTCGTTGCCCGGGTACAGGTCCTTCCACCAGGACTGACCCATCCACTTCTCGTTGCCCATGTAGGCGATCACGCTGACCGCGTTGGTCACGCCCTTGCTGCGCAGCCGCTGGATCACGTGCCGGTACGACGCGGCGAAGTCCTTCGCGGTCATGCCCAGCTTCGCGTCGGTGCGGACGTCGTCCTCCGGCTCGTGGTTGAGCACCAGGAAGAACTTGTCGGTGAACTTGCTCTTCAGCCGGTCGGCGAACGCGTCGATCCGCTTGTCCATCTTGCCGGCGGCGACGTTCGCCCAGGTCGAGCCGTACTCGACGCGCCAGTTCAGGAGCAGCACCCGGGGGTGCGCCTTGTCCCGGGCCATCGCGATCTCGGCGTCGGTCGGGAACTTCTCGTCACCCTTGTGGTACGTGTGGAAGATCGTCGCGGTCCGGCCGGAGAGCTTCTCCCAGGCCTTGTGCTCCGCGTCGCGCGGCTTGCCGGTGAAGCCGCCGGCCGCGGCGCCCCACAGCACGCCGCAGGACGGGACCAGCTTGGCGCCGGTCACGCAGGTCTTGCCGGTGGCACCGGCGGTGGTCGGCGCGGCCTGGGCCGAAGCCGGCGCGGCCGTCGCGATGCCGAGGCCGGCAGCGAGAGCGGTCAGCGTCAGAACGGTCTTGCGCAGCGTCGAGCGCATCACGTGGAATCTCCCCCGAGTTGTCCAGCGGTGTTGCCCGCCGGGCATGGGTAAGAGATTCCAGGGACGGAGTTGTCACGGCGGTGCCCGGAAAGGTGCTCGCCGGTTGCTGTTCGCCGGGCCGCCGGGGTCCGTCGTGGGGACGCTGGTCAGGCTGCTCTCCGGGCCGCCGGGGTCCGTCGTGGGGACGCTGGTCAGCTGCTCTCCGGACCGCCGCCACGGCCCGGAGAATCGCTCGGGGTCACTTGTCGGTCGAGGTCGCGGCGACATGAGAAGAACGGAACCGCAGTCGCCAGAGACGCCCGAAAGCGATCACCGCCAGGGCCCACAGCACGTAGGCGAGCGGGGTCCACCCGCCGCCGGAGCGGCTCACCAGGCCGTCGCCGGTGACCGTGACGGTCAGCGCGGTCTGCAGCCCGGCCACCCCGGACCAGGTGAACGTGCCGGCGCCGTGCGCGGCGACGACCCCGTCCTGGAAGGCCCGTGCCGCCTCGCTGAGCACGAAGTTCAGCAGCAGCGGAAGGAGCCCGGCGGCGAACACCGCGCCGATCCACGAGTGCCGGGGACGGTCGCCGAACTCGGCCCGCAGATACTGCTCGGCGAGCCCGCGGCTGCCACCGATCCGGCGCAACGCCTCCGTCGTGCCGACGTCCGCGCTCGCCTCGACGAGGTTGGCCCGGACCTCCCGCCGGGTGGCGATCCGCTGGGCGCGGGGCAGGTCGTAGAGCTGCTGGTCGAGCATCCAGACCAGGCGCTCGATGCGCAGCCGGTCGAACCATCCGATCGTCACGGTCAGTGTCCTCCCTCGTGGCCGGCGGCCTCGCTGAGCGGCCGGGAAAGCACCGCCTCGACGCCGGCGACGTGCCGGGCCCAGGCGGCGGTGGACTCGGCGAGCGCCCGCCGGCCCGGCTCGGACAGCCGGTAGTACTTGCGGGCCGGCCCGTTCGGCGACGGCACCAGCCGGGTGCCGAGCAGGCCGTCGCGCTGCAACCGGTTCAGCGCCGGATAGACGCTGCCCTCCAGCACGTCCGTGAACCCGGCCGCCTGCAGGCGCTGCACCACCTCGTAGCCATACGACTCCCGCTCGGCGAGCAGGTGCAGCAGCAGGAGCGACAGCACGCCCTTGAGGAGTTGCGGGTCATGGCTCTCGGTCACACTTCTATGCTTGACCCAGTACTAGTGAATGTCAAGTACTGGTCGCCGTCTGTTAGCGGTCGGCCCGGCCCGTGGCGCGTCTTGCGGTGGTCCGGCTGGTAGTCAGGGGTGTCTCGGGTACCCCGAGACACCCCTGACGCCCAGCCGAGCGGCCGCGAGGCGCGTCGCGGTCCGGTGGCACGGCGGACCTCGCGCCGCGGGCCGGGCGGCGGGACCTCCGCGGCGACCGTGGGCAGCGGCGGATCCGCATGACACGCGTGGCGGTCCGGGGTGGTGCGGCCTTGCGTGCTGTCCAGGCCGGGAACGACAAGTCGTACGAGATCCCGGTTTTGATCGTGAAGGTTATGGGTTGCTCGGTGCGGGGGTCAGCACTTGAGCCAGGAGACGTGGTAGACGGTCTGCAGGCTGGCGTCGGTGGAGTCCATGGTGAGGAAGCTGGTGGTCTTGCGGGACGAGGTGCCGGCGTTCACCCGCAGCTCGGTGTTGACGTTCAGGTAGCGCTGCTCGCCGCAGGGGAGGAAGGAGAGCGAGCCGACCTCGACGCGGTCGGTGTGCTGCCAGTCGGTGTCCATCCAGCCCTTGAAGTCGTGCCGGATCCGGGTGGTGTGCGACTCGCCCTGGAAGTAGTAGAACGCGGTCTCCGAGCCGGTCGCGCCGGCCTCCAGATGACCGAAGCCGCGGTAGTCGGCGCCGGCCACCGCGTAGGTGTATCCCTGCGGCACGTGCACGTTGAGGGCCATCTGGCAGTTCTTCCGGAAGTCGGTGGGCCCGGCGTCCGGGCCGACCTGGGCGACGAAGTCGCTGTACGTCACGGTGAACGCGGTGTTGTCCGGCGACACCTGCACCTTGGCGGTCTTGTCCGGACAGCCGGAGCCGTTCGTCGCGACCACGTCGATGACCATCTTGTCCAGCGGTGGCGGGGCGGGCGTCCCGCCCAGTGTGGAGAGCAGCAGGGCGCCCGCGGTGATCGTGCTCAGCATCGATGTCCTCCGACAGCGGAAAGTGAATGGGAAAGGCGCCCGGAAAATGGCCGGGCGCCGAGAGGAAACGTACGTTTCGGCAGGTCCGGATTCCGTGATATCGGCACTCGACCCGCTCACGGGTACCCGCCATTTGTCCGATCAGCGCATCACCGGACCGGCTTTCCGGGCAGAAATGTCCGATTCTGCCGCGCGCGGTCCGGGCCCGGTGCTATGGGCGGTGGTTACCGCTGGGGTAATCGACGGGCCGGCCGCGGCGATGCCATGGTTCCGGCATGAGCATCAAGGACATCTTCCTGGACGCGTTCGGCCGGTTCGCCGCCGGTGACCTCGACGTGCTGAACGAGGTGATCGGCGCGGACTTCGTCAACCACGACCCGTCGAGCCCGCGGGACAAGGACGCGTGGATCGAGTTCACCAAGAGCGGCCCGCTGGTCAACTCCACGATCGACCTCAAGCGGGTGATCGCCGACGACATCTTCGTGGTGGCCCACTACCAGCTGATCCCGCCGGAGGGCGGTCTCGGCGAGGCGGTGGTCGACGTGTGGCGCTTCGCGGACGACCTGATCGTCGAGCACTGGGACGTCTCGCAGCCGATGACCGCCCCGGATCAGGTGTAACGGATGTGAATATGCCGGGTTGTTGCTGGAAAAATTGCCCCAGTCCTAGCTTCCCGGTATGAAATTACGCGCTTGCCTGGCGGTCGCGGTGACGCTGCTGGCCGGGCTGACGACGCCTGCCCGAGCGCGGGCCGCCGCCGCCCCCGCCACCTACACCAACCCGGTCAGCGCCGGGACCGTGGACACCTTCCCGGATCCGGCGGTGATCCGCGGCAAGGACGGGACCTGGTACGCCTACGGCACCACCAACCCGATCTTCCACAGCCGGGGCGAGACCGGCGAGCACATCCTGCCGATCCTGTCGTCGCCCGATCTCGTCCACTGGACGTATGCGGCGGACGCGATCACCGTCACACCCGCCTACTGGGCGGCGAGCACGCGGGCCTGGGCGCCGGACATCCGCTACCTGGATGGCCGCTACCACCTGACCTATGCGCTCTCCAACGGCGGCATCGCGCTGCTCACCGGCGCGACCCCGGTGGGGCCGTGGACCGACCGCGGGCTGCTGGTCCGGCCGTCCGACAGCGGCTGCCCGACCGGCACCATCGACCAGGCGCTGTTCACCGACACCGACGGGACCCACTACCTGTACTGGGGCAGCTACGACACGCTCTGCGTGCAGCAGCTGACCGCGGACGGCCTGGGCCGGGTCGGCGCGGTCACCCAGGTGGGCCGGGGCCGGCGGGCCGAGGGGTCGTTCGTGGTGCGCCGCGACGGCTGGTACTACCTGTTCTTCTCCGACGCCGGCTGCTGCGACGGGGCGTTCAGCGGCTACACCGTCAAGGTGGGCCGGTCGACCAGCCCGCGCGGACCGTTCGTCACCCCGAGCGGCCTCGACCTGATGGCGCTGACCAGCAAGGACGGCATCGTGCTGGCGGCCAGCGGGAACCGCTGGATCGGGCCCGGGCACAACGCGCTCGCCACCGACCTGGCCGGGCAGGACTGGCTGGTCTACCACGCGATCCCGGCCGGCGACCCGGACTTCCCGCCGGTCACCGGCGCGAACGGGGCCACCCTGAACCTCACCCGGCGGCCGCTGATGATCGACCGCCTGGACTGGATCGGCGGCTGGCCGGTGGTCCGGGCCGGCGCCGGGGCGTCCGACACGGCGCAACCCGCGCCGGTCAGCACGCCAACCGTGCACCGGGGCACCGGCTGGGACAAGACCTGGCCGGTCGCCACCGATCCGGACTCCGGCGAGTATCTGTCCGCGCCGAAGGCGTCCTTCTCGCTGAGCACCAAGGCCGCTTCCGGCGACGTACGGGTGGAGGGTGACGTCCGCTCCGGGGCCGGGCTGGTCATCTCCTACACCGACCCGCGAAACCACGTGGTCGCGTGGCTGGACCAGGCGACGCGGCGGCTGGACGTGGCGGTGACCGTCCAGGGGAAGCGCACTGACACGACCGCGGCCCTGCCGGCCGGCTTCTCCTACGGCACCTGGCACACCGTGGCCGCCGAGCGGCGCGGCCGGAAGCTGACCGTGGAAGTCTCCGCGGACCGGCTGCGGGACGCGGTCGCCACCGTCGCGCTGACCCTGCCCAGCGCGGTCCCGACCTCCGGCCGGATCGGCGCGGCGGCAACCGCGGCCGGCGCCGGCGCGGACAACCTCGGCGCGACCCCGCTCTACCGCCCGGTCACCCAGCGGCTCGCCGACCCGCAGCCGGGCGCGCAACTGCCGGCCTACTCCGACGAGTTCACCGGGAGCGACCCGGCGTGGAGCTGGCTGCGCGGCCGGAACGACACCACGCTGACCGGGGACGCGCTGGTCTGGCCGACCCAGGCGACCGAGCTGTACACCGGGACCAACACCGCGTCGGTGCTGCTCCGCGACGCCCCGGCCGGGGACTTCACGGTGGAGACCAAGCTGACCTTCGACGGGACGCGCGGCAACCAGCAGGCCGGGCTGCTGCTCTACCAGAACGACGACAAGTACTTCAAGCTCGCGCACTCGGTGCTGCCGCTGGCCGGGACCAGCGAGGTGACCCACCAGGTGGAGTTCGGCAAGGAGGGGCAGCGGGGGACCGCGGTGGCCAACGCGCCGATGTTCGGCGGGCCGGCGGCCGGGACCACCTGGCTGCGGCTGCGCTACCACTTCGACCAGGTGAACAACGAGGACGAGGTACGCGCGGCGTCCAGTGTCGACGGAGTGACCTGGACCTGGGCCGGGGTGTGGACGCAACCGCACACCGGGCCGTACCGGATCGGGCTGGTGTCGATGAACGCGACCGGGGCGACCGCGTCGTTCGACCATGTCCGGACCGATAGTGCTTAAAGCCTATCGGTGAGGTAGGTTACCGGGCATGCGTAAGTTGGTTCCTGCCGTCCTGTCCGTGACCGTGCTCCTCGCCGGCTGCCAGGGAGGTGGTGGTGACGGATCCACCACCACCTCCACCGCGGCCTTCGACCCGGCGACCTGCCAGGGTGGCACGCTGACGGTGCTCAACCAGGGTGGCATCAACCACCTCGACCCCGCCCGGCTCTACACCTCCGGCGGCGGCAACCTGCCGTCGCTGCTCTTCCGCACGCTGACCACCCGCAACCGGCAGCCCGGCGAGGCCGGCGCCAAGGCCGCCCCGGACCTGGCGACCGACCTGGGCACCCCGTCCGACGGCGCCAAGATCTGGACCTACCACCTGCGCGACGACATCTTCTTCGAGGACGGCACGCCGATCACCGCGAAGGACGTGAAGTACGGCATCGAGCGCTCGTTCGCCCCCGAGCTGCCCGGCGGCGCGCCCTACCTGCGCGACTGGCTGGACGGGGCGGCCGACTACCAGGGGCCGTACAAGCAGCCGGACGGCATCAAGTCGATCGAGACGCCGGACGACAAGACGATCATCTTCAAGCTGCGCAAGCCGGAGGGCGACTTCCCGTTCCTGGCCACCGCCACCCAGTTCGCGCCGGTCCCCAAGGCCAAGGACTCCGGCGTCGACTACGAGAAGCACCCGATCTCCTCCGGCCCCTACCAGGTGGAGTCCTACGAGCCGAAGAAGTCGCTGGTCCTGGTGCGCAACAAGCACTGGTCGACCAAGATCGACGAGCTTCGGTACGCCTGCCCGGACCGGATCGAGGTGACCTCCGGGCTGGACGCCGCGGTGATCAACCAGCGCCTGGTCACCGGCGCCGGCCAGGACGCCAACGCGGTCACCACCGACGCGGTCGTCGGCCCGGAGCAGCTCGCCCAGCTGGGCACCGGCTCCGAGCTGGACAAGCGGGTCACCCGCGGCGAGTTCCCGTCGACGCTCTACCTGGCGTTCAACACCAAGAAGGCGCCGTTCGACAACCCCAAGGTGCGGGAGGCGCTGTCGTACGCGATCAACCGCACCTCCGTGGTCAACGCGCTCGGCGGTTCCGCGGTGCAGGGCGCCTCGACCACCTTCCTGCCCCCGCAGAAGGCGCTCGGTCAGCAGCCCTACGACTACTTCCCGGCCGGCGCGAGCGGTGACCCGGCCAAGGCCAAGCAGGTCCTCGCCGAGGCCGGCCTGACCGATCTGACCGTCGAGGTCACCCACGAGAACGACGACAGCGAGGGCATCGGCCCGAAGGTGGCGGCCGCCGTGCAGGAGGCGTTCAAGCAGGCCGGCGTCACGGTCAAGCTGAACGCGATCGACGCCGCGACCTACCGGGACGTGATCGGCAAGCCGGCCACCCAGCCCGGCCTGGTGCTCACCACCTGGGGCGCGGACTGGCCGTCCGGCGGCCCGTTCCTGATCCCGATCTTCGACGGCCGGCAGATCATCACCGCGGGCGGCAACTTCAACCTGGCGCAGTACAACGACCCCGCGGTGAACGCCGAGATCGACGCGATCAACGCGCTCACCGACCCGGCCGCGGCGGCCGCGCGCTGGGGCGCCCTGGACGCCAAGATCGGCAAGCTGGCGCTGGTCATCCCGCTGACCTACGAGAAGGACGTCTACCTCTACGGCAAGAACGTCAAGAACGCGTACGCCGACGGCTGGCGCGGGCAGCTCGACATCGCCCGGATCTCGGTCAAGTGATCCGTGAGCTCCGCAGGGACCGCGGCTTCGTCGTGGGGGCGGTGATCGCGGCCGGCATGGTGCTGGTCGCGGTCACCGCGCCGCTCCTGGCCGGGCTCGCCGGGCAGGACTACACGACGTACCACGACACGCTGCTCGACTCGGCGCGCGGCGGCGTGCCGATCGGGTCGTTCGGCGGGATCAGCGGCGAGCACTGGCTCGGCGTCGAGCCCGGGACCGGCCGGGACCTGTTCGCCCGGCTGGTGCACGGCGCGCAGGTGTCGGTCGGCGTCGCGGTCGCCGCCACCTTCCTCGAGGTGCTGCTCGGCGTGACCGTCGGGGTGGCGGCCGGGCTCGGCGGCCGCTGGGCGGACGCCGGGCTGAGCCGGCTGATCGACCTGGTGCTGTCGGTGCCGGTGCTGGTGATGGCGATCGCGCTGCTCGCCATCGTGCCGCAGGACTGGCCCCGGCCGCTGCTGCTGGCCGTGGTGATCGCGGTGCTCGGCTGGGGCGGCACCGCCCGGATCAGCCGCGGCGAGACCCTCACCCTGCGCACCCGCGACTACGTGGCGGCCGCCCAGGTGGCCGGCGCGCCCTGGTGGCGGGTCGCCCGGCGGGAGATCCTGCCCGGCCTGACCGCCCCGATCCTCACCTACGCCGCCCTGCTGCTGCCCACCAACATGGTGGTCGAGGCCGGGCTCTCCTTCCTCGGCGTCGGCGTGCGCCCGCCCACCCCGTCCTGGGGCCAGATGCTGTCCAGCGCGACCACCTGGTTCCGGGCCGACCCGATGTACGTCTTCCTCCCGGGGCTCCTCCTGTTCCTCACCCTGCTCTCCTTCGTGCTGGTCGCCAACGGCCTGCGCCGGGTGCTCGACCCGCGGCAGCGCGAGGTGCTGCGATGATCGGCTACCTCGGGCGGCGGATCGCCGGCGGCGTGCTCGTCCTGCTCACCCTCTCCGCCCTGATCTACGCGCTGTTCTACCTGGCGCCGTCCGACCCGGCCGTGCTGGCCTGCGGCAAGGGCTGCACCCCGGAACGCCTCGCCGACGTGCGCGAGGCGATGGGCCTGGCCGACCCGGTCGCCACCCAGTACTGGCACTACCTGCAGGGCATCGTCGCCGGCCGGGACTACTCGCTCGGCCCGGACGTCCGGCACTGCCCGGCCCCCTGCCTCGGCTACTCCTTCGAGACCTCGCAGCCGGTCACCGCGCTGCTGATGGACCGGCTCCCGGTCTCCTTCTCGCTGGCCCTGGGCGCCGAGATCCTGTCGCTGGCGGTCGGCATCGGCGCCGGCCTGCTCTCCGGCGCCCGCCGGTTCCGCTGGCTCGACCGGATCGTCAACGGCCTGGTGCTGGCCGGCTACGCGGTCCCGGTCTTCCTGGTCGGGCTGCTGCTGCTCCTGCTCTTCTGCGTGCACCTGCAGTGGCTGCCGTTCCCCAGCTACGTCCCGTTCACCACCGATCCGCTGCTCTGGGCGCAGAACCTGCTGCTGCCGTGGATCGCGCTCGCGGTGATCCAGTCCGCGGCGTACGCCCGGCTGACCCGGGCCGGGCTGCAGGAGAGCCTGGCCGAGGACCACATCCGCACCGCCCGGGCGTACGGGATCCCGGAACGCCGGATCCTCTGGCGCCGGGCCCTGCGCGGGGCACTGCTGCCGCTGGTCACGCTGACCGCGGTGGACGTCGCCGCGATCGTGACCAGCGCGGTGCTCACCGAGACCATGTTCGGCCTGCCCGGCATCGGTCAGCTGCTGGTCGGCGCGGTCAACCAGATCGACCTGCCGGTGGTCGTCGGGGTCACCCTGCTCACCGGCCTGATCATCGTGGTCGCCAACGCGGCGGCCGACCTGCTCTACGCCGCCGTCGACCCCCGGGTGCAGCTGCGATGACCGGCGGCACCGAACGGCAGCCGGTGGAACCGGACAACGACCTCGCAGGCGAGGGCCGCAACGGCATCGCGACGGAGGCTCAGGGATGACACTGTTGACAGTGGAGGATCTGCGGATCTCCTTCGGCGACAAGCGGGCGGTCGACGGGCTGTCGTTCGCCTTGGCGGCCGGCGGCTCGCTGGGCATCGTCGGCGAGTCCGGCTCCGGAAAGAGCACGGCCGCCCTGGCGCTGCTCGGACTGAGCGGCGGCACGGTGTCCGGCACGATCGATTTCGACGGGGTGGATCCCGCCACGGTCCGCGGTTCGCAGATCACCATGGTGTTCCAGGACCCGCTCACCGCGCTCAGCCCGTTCCACACCGTCGGCGACCAGATCGCCGAGGTGTACCGGCTGCACACCGGGGCGTCCCGGAAGGCCGCAAGGGACCGGGCGGTCGAGGTGCTCGGGCAGGTGCACATCGCCGACCCGGCCCGGCGGGCGGCGGCGTACCCGCACCAGTTCTCCGGCGGGATGCGGCAGCGGGCGCTGATCGCGATGGCGATCGCCTGCCGGCCCCGGCTGATCGTCGCCGACGAGCCGACCACCGCGCTCGACGTGACCGTGCAGGCGCAGATCCTCGACCTGCTCGACGAGGTGCGGGCCACCACCGGCGCGGCGCTGCTGCTGATCAGCCACGACCTCGGGGTGGTGGCCGGCTCGACCGAGCAGGTGGTGGTGATGCGGCACGGGAAGGCGGTCGAGCAGGGCCGCACCGCCGCGGTGCTGTCCGCTCCGGAGGCCCCGTACACGCGAGCGCTGCTGGACGCGGTGCCCAGGCCCACGTCGCGGCTCTTCACCCCCGGCGAGCCGTTGTTGCGCGTTCAGGACGTCCGCAAGCACTTCCCGCAGCCGCGGCGTGGCGCCTTCCGCAAGCCGCCGCCGATCCGCGCGGTCGACGGGGTGAGCCTGGACGTGCACGCCGGCGAGACGCTCGGCATCGTCGGGGAGTCCGGCACCGGCAAGACCACCCTGGCCCGGATGATGGTCGGGCTGACCGCGCCCAGCTCCGGGCGGATCACCTTCGACGGGACGGACATCCGGCGGCGGCAGGGGCGGTCGGTGCAGATGGTCTTCCAGGACCCGCTGTCGTCGCTCAACCCGCGCCGCACGGTCGGCGAGAGCATCGCCGACCCGTTACGGCTTGCCGGGGTCCGCGATCCGCGCGCCCGCGTCGAGGGCCTGCTGGACCGGGTCGGGCTGTCGGCGAGCGAGTACGACCGGTACCCGCACCAGCTCTCCGGCGGCATGCGCCAGCGGGTCGGCATCGCCCGGGCGATCGCCCCGGCACCGCGCCTGATCGTCTGCGACGAACCGGTGTCGTCGCTGGACGTCACCACCCAGGCGCAGGTGCTCGCCCTGCTCGAGGAGCTGCGCGAGGAGCTGGGGCTGTCGCTGGTCTTCGTCTCGCACGACCTGGCCGTGCTGCGCCAGATCGCCGACCGGGTCGCGGTGCTCAAGGACGGCACGGTGGTCGAGATCGGGCCGACCGCCGAGGTCTACGAGCAGCCGCGGCACGCCTACACCAAGGAGCTGCTCGCCGCGGTGCTGGCCGTCGACCCGGCGGAGGCCCGCCGCTTGCGGACGCTGCGCTCGTAGTCCCGCGGCGCCGCACCGCGCCCGATCGGCCCCGGAGAACCAGCCGGGTGCGAGAGGCGTGCCGGTGCCGGTTCCGGCTGGCTCCCACGGGTCCCTCAGCTCGTCGGAGGGACCCGTGGGAGCCAGCCGGGGGGCGGTGGCGCGCTGCGGACCTGGACCGGGCTGGGCCTTGCGCGGGAGGTGCGGGGCGGGTGCTGCGGGCGTACCGAAAGCGGGGTCCGGTGTTGGTGGGCCCCTGGAGGCGGGTCGGGCAGGCGGACATGGACGACGATCGGGGTGGGTTGTCGCCCGTCCCGGCGATGACCGCATTGACGGACTCGTCTAGGGTGGGCGGCCGAGCCTAGCGACGGGGAGACACCGAACGATGAAGATGCGACGTCTGGCCGTCACGGGTGTGGCCCTGGTGGCCCTCGCCGGGATGGGCGCCTGTGGGGACAAGAAGCCGGCCCCGGCCACCGGCGGCGGGACGACCGGCGCCGCGGCGGCCGCCACCACCGCCCCGGCCGCGGACTCGGCTGACGCCAAGGCCGCGCTGCTCGCCGGCGTGACCAAGCTGACCAGCTCCAGTGCCAAGATTCACATGACGTCGTTCGGCGGCATCGTCGGCGACGGCTCGTTCGACGCGTCGAAGAAGCTGGTCGACCTCAAGCTCGACATGGGCAGCCTGGGCGACGTCAGCATGCGCCAGGTCGGCACCGAGCTGTACTTCCGCTACGGTGGCGCCGCCGCGAAGAACTTCGCGAACGGCAAGTGGATGCACATCGACGCCAGCAAGATGCCCGCCGACAGCGCGCTCAGCCTGGAGAAGAACGACCCGCGCAACTCGGCCAAGATGCTGGAGTCGGCCACCGAGGTGAAGCAGGCCGGCCAGGGCAAGTTCGAGGGCACCCTGGACATCGCGAAGTCGCCGTCCGCCACCCCGCAGCTGCTCAAGCTGCTGGACGGCAAGAACACGCAGATGCCGTTCACCGCCGAGGTCAACGCCGACGGTTACCTGACCAAGATGGCGGTCGACCTGAGCGAGATCGGCGCCGGCGAGACCGTCGCGACGTACTCGGACATGGGCACCCCGGTCACCGTCACCAAGCCGCCGGCGAAGCAGACCGTCGAGATGCCGAAGTCGGCCCTGCAGGCCATGGGCGGCTGAGTTCCCCTTTCCCGGACGAGGGCGGCGCGAAAGCGCCGCCCTCGTCGTTATTCGGTCGTGTCACGGTCCGCTTCGGGCTAGGTTTCCCCCATGGTCGCGTACGGTCGTCAGCTCCCCACCCCGGTGGGCGCTCCCGTGCGCGCGTTCCTGGATACCCGAATCTGACCCTTCCCCAGCAGTGGCAGAACCCGGGGAAGGGTGGGTTCGTCGTGCGCGGTTCTGGCGCGCGCCACTGGCATCGGCGCGCGTTCCACCCCATGCCTCGCATCCAGTGAGGATTGATCAGATCATGGCCAAGAGCCAGTTCCTTCGTACGAAGCCGCACGTCAACATCGGCACGATGGGTCACGTCGACCACGGCAAGACGACCCTGACCGCCGCGATCACCAAGGTTCTCGCCGACCGCGACCCGGCCTCCAACCGGTATGTCGCGTTCGAGGGGATCGACCGGGCGCCGGAGGAGGCGGCCCGCGGCATCACCATCACCATCGCGCACGTCGAGTACGAGACCGAGTCCCGCCACTACGCGCACGTCGACATGCCCGGGCACGCCGACTACGTGAAGAACATGATCACCGGGGCGGCGCAGGTGGACGGGGCGATCCTGGTGGTGTCGGCGCAGGACGGGTCGATGCCGCAGACCCGCGAGCACGTGCTGCTCGCCCAGCGGGTCGGGGTGCCGTACCTGGTCGTCGCGCTGAACAAGAGCGACATGGTCGACGACCCGGAGCTGCTCGACCTGGTCGAGCTGGAGGTCCGGGAGCTGCTGTCGGAGTACGGCTTCCCGGGCGACCGGGTGCCGGTGGTGCGGGTCAGCGCGCTCCGGGCGCTGCAGGGCGACCCGCGCTGGGCAGGCTCGATCGTCGAGCTGCTCGACGCGGTCGACGACTACGTGCCGGTGCCGCCGCGCGAGCTGGACGTGCCGTTCCTGATGCCGATCGAGAACGTGCTGACGATCAGCGGCCGGGGCACCGTGGTGACCGGGAAGGTGGAGCGCGGCGAGCTGCGCGCCGGCGAGCCGGTCGAGCTGGTCGGGCTCGGACCGACGGTGTCCAGCGTCGCCACCGGGCTGGAGATGTTCGGCAAGCTGCTGGACCCGGCGCAGGCCGGTGACAACGCCGCGGTGCTGCTCCGCGGCGTGAAGCGGGAGCAGGTCCAGCGCGGCCAGGTGCTGGCGGCGCCCGGGTCGGTGCGGCCGCACCGGGTGTTCCGGGCCCGGATGTACGCGCTGACCGCGGCCGAGGGTGGCCGGCACACGCCGTTCGCCGCGGACTACCGGCCGCAGTTCTACTTCCACACCACCGACGTGTCCGGCGGGATGGACCTGGGCGGCCGGGACCTGGTGATGCCCGGCGACACCCTGGACGTGGTGACCGTGCACCTGGGCAAGCCGGTGGCTCTGGAGCCGGGTCTGGGCTTCGCGGTCCGGGAGGGCAACCGCACGGTCGCCGCCGGCACCGTCACCGAGGTGCTGGACTGAGCTGACCGAACCGGCCCCGCCGCCGTCAACCGAGGACGCTGCCGTCCGAGGTGGACGGCGCGGGGTCGGGCAGGCGCCGCATCCGGATCGAGTTCACCAGCCCCAGCACCGCGGCGAGCAGCGGGATGAGCAGGGCGATCTGCAGCGATACCGGCCGGGCCGTGGTGTTGATCCGGAGGATCTCGGCCTGCACCTCGGGTGGCTGCCCGACCAGCAGCTCGGCGAGGTGGGTGTTGGTCATCACCTGGGCGTTCTCGTCCAGCACCTGGGCCACCCGGGTCTGCTCGGCGGGGGAAAGGACGGTGCTGGCGTCGGCCTCCGCGGTGAACGAGGCGGCGAGCGTGGCCAGCATGACCGCGCCGGCGAAGGCCAGCCCGAAGGACAACCCGAACGAGCCGCCGGCCGAGTTCACCGCGGCGGCCTCGCTCACCCGTTCCTCCGAGATCGGCGCGAGCGTGTAGTCGTTGAGCTGCGACACCAGCAGGCCGAGGCCGGCGCCGGCGATGGCGAGCGGGACCAGCAGCGTCCACCCGGAGTCGGCCCGCGGCACGATCGGGATCAGGATCAGCACCCCGACGGTGAGCAGCAGGAAGCCGAGGCTGACGATGTTCGCCGGGCGCCGCCGGCCGGCCTTCTGCCCGGCGAACAGGGCCACCGCGAACATGCTCAGCGACAGTGGGGCGAGCGACAGGCCGGCCGCCATGGCGCTGTACTCCAGCACCATCTGCAGGTAGATCGGCAGCGAGATCATCAGGCCGCCCAGGGCGATCTGCTGCAGCAGCTGCTGGGAGATGCCCACCTTGAACATCGCCGACCTGAACAGCGCCGGATCCAGCAGGTGCGGCTTGCCGGCCCGGGCCCGGCGCACCAGCCAGAAGGCCAGGCCGGCCAGCCCGGCGACGCCGAGCACCATCAGCGCGAGCACCGCCTCGCCGCCCTCCTGCCAGACCAGGATGCTGAGCACGATGCCGCCCATGCCGACCACGGACAGCGCTGAACCGACCAGGTCGACGCTGCGCGGCCCGGTGTACGGCACGTTGCGCACCAGCCCGATCCCGGACAGCACCCCCGCGATGATCACGACTTCCAACCCGAACCCGACCCGCCAGGACAGGTACGTGGTGATGAACCCGCCGAGCAGCGGCCCAACCGCGGCGGCGATCGCGGCGGCCGCCCCGACCAGGGCGTAGACCTTGCGCTGCGCCGGACCCTGGAAGTTCCCGTGGATCAGCGACTGCATCGCCGGCAGCAGCAGCGATGCGCCGATCCCGCCGATGATCGCCCAGAAGACGATGATCGCGGTCAGGTTCTGCGCCACCGTCATCGCCAGCGCGCCGACGGCGTACCCGAGCAGACCGAGGACGTAGGCGCGCTTGCGGCCGATCAGGTCGCCGACCTTGCCGCCGATCAGGATGAAGGCGGCCGAGACCAGCGCCTCCAGGGCGATCGCGCTCTGCACGCCGCTGGTGGTGGTGTCCAGGTCGCGGACCACCGCGGCGATCGAGACGTTCATCAGCGAGGTGTCCACCACCAGCACGAACATCGCCATGGCCAGGAGGATCCCCAGCCGCCGCTCCCGGCTGCCGAATTCCGCGTTCCCGCCCGCTGTCATCCCCTGAGCATCGGTCCGGCCGGGCCGGCGGGCATCATCCCGACGAGGTGATCGCAGCGGCTAGTTGTGCCCGTGCGCGGACGAGGTGGTCGCGGTGAACTCGGCGAGGTGCACCGTCCCGTCGTGCTTGAACCCGAGGAAGAGCCGGTAGACCCCGGCGGACGGGACCCGCGCGTCGAACGTGACGTCCGGCCCGGCGACGGCGCCCTCCTGCGGGTGCAGGTGCACGTAGGCGAGGTCGCCCCGGCGCAGCGCGACCAGGTGGCCGTAGGCGCCGAGGTAGGGCTCCAGGATGACCGGCTGCCCGGCCTTGCTGACCGAGACGGTCATCCACGACTCGGCGCCGGCCCGGGGATCGCCGGCCCGGGTCACCGTGTAGCCGTCCACGGTCGTCTCCCAGGCGGCGGCCGGCAGCTCCCGGGGCTGGTAGTCGCCCGGCGCGGGCAGGTCGGCGCCGAGCACGACGTTGTCGCTGCGGGCCCGCGGGGTGAAGTCGGCGACCATCCGGTACTGCCCCGGCGCGCCCGGCACGAAGGTGGCGGACCAGGTGCCGTCGGCGGCCATCACGGGCATCGGGTGCTGATAGCCGGTGAGGTCGCGACGCACCACGATGAGGTGCAGGTCGCCGGTGAACTGGGTGACCGGCTTGTCGTCCGGCCCGACGATCCGGAACGCGAGGGTCTGCCGCCGTCCCGGGGTGAGCGTCGTGGTGACCGGGCTCAGCGCATAGCCACCCTGGACGATCTGCAGGCCGCCGGGCAGCGGGTCGCCGGCCGCGTCGTGCCCGGCATGCCCGCCGGCGGCCGCGCTGCTCTCCCGCGCCGCCGCCCGCTCCCGGTCCGCCCCGAGGAGCCGGTTGGCCCCGAGGGCAACCCCGACGAGCACGATCACCCCCACGACGTACGCCGCGACCCGCACCGAAGTCCGCATGCCTCCACCTTGCGCACACCGCACCCGCCACCTCAACCCACGCCACTCACCCACCACGCGTCGAGCATGTCGCTGATCTCCGTCAGCTCGGTGTGCCCGTCCTGGAGCAGCCGCTGCACGTCCGCCGTCAGCGCCGTGACCTCGGCGTCGGCCCGCTCCGTCCGGCCCGCGCCGCGGAGCAGCTCAGCGGCGAGGTAGCGGTTCCACAGTGTGTCCAGGTGGTCCCGTCCCAGTTGCTCCTGGCACTCGGTGACCAGGTTGTTCATCCGGTCCAGCGCTTCGATGACCCGGTCGGCCCGGGCCAGCCAGAGCACCAGCAGCCGGTGCGCGTGCCGGATCTCCGGGGCCGCCGCCGGGAGCGCCGTGCGCAGCTCGTCCAGCAGTGGGCCGAGCAGGTCTGCCGCGACCTGGGCGGACTCCGCCTCACCGCGCTGGTCGGCCAGCTCGACCCGGGTGTTCAGGGTGTCCCGGGCATGCGGCCCGAGCGTCCGGAGGTAGTCGGCGACCAGCACGGTGAGCTGCGCCGCGGCCGTCTCATGGTCGCCGTCGCGCGCGGCCCAGATCGCGATGCCCTCCCGGGTGGCGAGCACGTTCGGGTGGTCGGCGCCGAGAACCCGGACCCGGACGGGTAGCAGGGCGCTCAACTCCTTCCGGGCCCCGGAGGCGTCACCGAGCCGCCCGTGCGTCCAGGCGAGGTTGTGGCGGATCGTGAGCGTGTCCTGATGCTCCGCGCCGAGGTGTTCGACGGCGAGCGGAAGCAAGAACTCCCAGTAGGCGCGGGCGGTCCGGTAGAGACCGTCGTCGGTGAGGCTGTTGCCGGCCTCGAAGACGGCGGAGTGCAGGCGGTCCGGGCCGCACAGCGCTACCGCCGCGACCCGGAGCAGGGCGGTGACGTTGCCGCGCAGCGCCGCGGTCTCGGCCGGGCACGCCCGGTACCACTCCACCAGCGCGTCCGCGGCGCAGCGCACCAGGTCGCCGAGGCGCTCGGCGGATGCCTCGCGGACCGCGCGCTGGGTCAGCGCGTGGACCCGGAGTCGCTGCCCGCCGTCGACGAACTCGGCGAGGCTCACCCGCCGCAGGCAGGACAGCCCGTCCAGGGTGTCCGCCGCGGTGGTGGGCGCGCCCCGGTCCGCCTCGACGAGACGCACGATCGGTGCGGTCGCGAAGAGCGGCACCGGGATGCCGTGCGGGTCGAGCACGGCGGCCAGGCGCAGCAGCGGCGCCGCCACCCGGGCCGGTGCCAGCCGGTCGGCCGGCTCGATGAGCAGGCGCGCGGTGGTGAACGCGCCGCCGCTGTAGGCGCCGAGCTCGGTCAGCGACCGGGAACGGAACTGCCGGAGATAGCCCGAGCAATCGGTCCGGTAGTCGGCGATGAAGGTGACGGCCCGGGCCAGCGAGTAGGGATGGTTCTCCAGCGCGGCGGCGAGTTCCCCGGCGCCCGCCAGCTGTCCCGGCTCGTCGCCGAGCTGGTCACTCAGGAACGTCAGCGCCTCGTCCGGCTCGAACGCCCCGATCTCGACGACCTTCCGCTGGCCCGCTCCGAGCGAGGAGTCCCGGCGCTGGGTGGTGACGATGGTGGACCCGGCGTCGGCGGGCGGCCACAGGTCCGCCAGGTGTACGGGGTCCTGCAGGTCGTCGATGGCCAGCACCCAGCGGTAGCCATGCCGGCCGGCCAGCCAGTTCCGGAACCGGCGGGCGGTGGCCTCGCGGTCATGGCCGTCCGGCAGGCCGAGAGCCCGGGAGGCGTCCACGAATCCGTCGACGATCGCCTCGTGCGTGTGCCCGGGCACCCAGACGGCGAGGTTCACCAGCCCTTTCCGCCACGCCCGGGCCATCGCCGACCGGGCCAGCTGGGTCTTGCCGGTGCCGCTCGGCCCGGTCAGCACCACCTGGCCGTGGTCGGCGACCAGGGTGTCCAGGACCGCGCTCGCCGGGCGCTCCTGGAAGGCGGGCGCGAGGTCGGGCGCCGGCCCGAGCCACGCCGACGGCTCCACCTCCAGGGCCTGCTCCTGCTGTGCCCGTCGGTGCCGACGTCGCCACCGGCCCAGATCAGGCTGCCCGGGCCGTTTCGCGAGGGCGTGATGAGCCCGGACGACCGCCTCGACGAACGGCAGGTCCAGCTCACGGTTGCCGTTCAGTTTCTCGTAGACGGTGCTCACCGAGGCCGGGTAGTCGAACTCCTTGATCTTTCGCTGGATCCCCCGGTAGGTGGAATCTCCACTGTCGATGACGAGGGCGCGCAGTTCCCGGGCGTACGCTTGCTGCGCGGTGTCTCGCGGTGGATTCCGGCGTTCCGTCATAAGGGGAATTGAACTCCGGTGATGCCCGGAGCGCTCCACCGTTCCGTTCTGTTTTGTTCCGGCGACGACCGGCTCCGTATCGATCACGCTGAGGTGAGTCAGTTCGATCGATACCCGAGGAGCGTTCGCGTCATGGTTCCCGCCGCCTCTGCCTGGCTTTCCGACGCCACCGCCTGGGTGCAGTTCGGCATCGCCCTGCTCACCCTGGCCGGCGCCGCCGTCACGGTGGTCCGGAAAGTCCGTGACCGCCGTGACGACAAGGACGAGGAGTAGCCGCGCGCCGTCACCGGCCGGCGGCGCTTCCGGCCAGCATCGGGACGGCCGGCTCCGGTTCCGCCGCGTCGACCGGCTCCGCCCGGCACGCCGGTGCGCGGCGTGGGCCGGGTCAGGGGCGGAGGGCGGCGGCCGCCGAGTCGAACAGGTCTTCGAGGGGGACCGCGCCGTTCGCCCGCGTCCACGCCTCGCCGGCCACGTCCAGGCAGGTGATGGCACAGGCGACGAGCGCCTCCGCCCGGACGTCCAGCGGGTCGTCCGGATCGGCCCGCAGCCGCCGCCGCAGCTCCGGGACCAGGGACTCCTGCCACCGGAGATGTTTCTCGATGTGCCGGGCGCGCAGTGACGGCGTCTCGTACATCATCTTGGACACCTTGAGCATGGTGTCCGCGTCGTAGGTGACGTCCTTGATCGCGTGGAACGCGCTCCGCAGCGCGGTCCACGGGTCCTCGCTCTGCGGCCGCTCGGCGAGGGCCCGGGCCGCCAGCTCGCCCTGCGCGGCCAGATCGCCGAGCACGATGTCCTCCTTGGTCCCGAAATAGCGGAAGAAGGAGCGCCGGGAGATGCCGGCCGCCTTGGCGATGTCGTCGATCGTGGTCGCCTCGAACCCACGCGTCAGGAACAGCTCCATCGCGGTCCGGGCGATCTCGTCGTAGACCGCCTGGCGGGTCCGGTTCCAGAGGGTCTGCTCGGGCATGCCGCCACTTTAACAGGCGATGACTGCTTGGCACCAAGTGCCAAGTAGGCATAGCATGCACACCATGAGCGCAGTCGATTACCGAGCACAGACCGTCCTGATCACCGGCGCCAGCGCCGGGCTGGGCGCCGAGTTCGCCCGCAAGCTCGCCGCCCGTGGGGCCGGCCTGGTGCTGGTCGCCCGCCGCGCCGACCGTCTCGCCGAGCTTCAGGCGGAGCTGACGGCCGCCGGCGGCACGGTCACCACGATCGCGATGGACCTGGCCGTCCCGGACGCCGGCGAGCGCCTCCACGCGGCCCTCGCCGGCACGCCGGTCACCAGCATGATCAACAACGCCGGGTTCGGCACCAACCGGCCGTTCCACGAGGAGGATCCGGGCCGGGTCACCGACGAGATCACCCTCAACGTGACCAGCCTGGTCGGCATCACCCGGGCATTCATCGACGAGCTGCGCGCCGGCCACGGCTTCCTGATCAACCTGGCCAGCGTCGCCGCCTACCAGCCGAATCCGCGGATGGCCGTCTACGGCGCGACCAAGGCGTTCGTGCTCAGCTTCAGCGAGGCGCTCTGGTACGAGTCCCGCGGCACCGGCCTGCGCGTGCTCGCCGTCTCCCCGGGCGCCACCGAGACCGAGTTCTTCGAGGTCGCCGGTCAGGGCGCCGACGGCGGCACCCGCCGGATGCGAGCCGACCAGGTCGTCGACGCCGCGCTGCGCGCCCTGGACCGGCGCAACCCACCGCCCAGCGTGGTCACCGGCGCGCTCAACAAGGTGATGACCGGCGCCGGTCGCCTGGTCAGCCGGCGGATGCTGGCCAGCGTGGTCGGCACCATGCTGGACCGGTCCGCCGAGCGGCTCAGCTCCCGGGTGTGACCAGGTTCAGGTTGAGCAGGTCGACCGGGCTGTCCTGCCGCCTGCCCGGTCGCATCCGCCCGGATCGCCGGCCGTGATCGTCCCGTGGGTCAGGCCCACTCCGACTCGGCCACCGGAGGCATGCCGTGGGTCAGGCCCACTCCGACTCGGCCACCGGAGGCGTCCCGTGGGTGTGGAACGTCTCGATGGTCTTGAGGCCCCAGGCCTGGCCCTTGGCGCGCTCCGCCTCGGTCCAGGTGACCACCTCGTGGTCCGGGGCGAGCAGCAGCCGGGCGCCGGCGTTGCACAGCTCGATCCGGTTGCCGCCCGGCTCGTAGACGTACAGGAAGAAGGTCTGCTGGATGGCGTGCTTGTGCGGGCCGGTCTCGATGTGCACGCCGGCCTCCAGGAACACGTCCGCGGCCCGCAGGATGTCCTCGCGGGTGTCGGTGGCGAACGCGATGTGGTGCAGCCGCCCGGTCGAGCCGGTCCAGTCCCGGGTGTAGACCACGTCGTACGACTTGTCGCTGAACGTGTACCAGACCGCGGCCTTGGTGCCGTCGTCCAGCACGATCTGCTCGCTGGGCCGGCCGGTGAGCGCCTCGTTGACGAACGTCTCGTTCTCCGGCACGTCCCGGGCCAGGAAGTTGATGTGGTCCAGGCGGCGCACGTTCGAGCCGCGGCCCGGGAACCTCGCGGCCTGGTTCTTCAACGAGGGCCGGGTCTCGTCCGAGGCGACGTAGCGGTGGGTCTCCCAGTAGAGCCCGAACCGGTGCCCGTCCGGATCGGTGAAGTGGAAGACCGGGCCGTAGCCGGGCTCGTCGGTGTTCCACCCCTCGCCGAAGCCGGCTTTCTCGATCGCGGCGACCCGGCGCTCCAGCGCCTCCGGGCTCCGGGCGCGCAGCCAGCTGCGCCCGATGCCGGAGGCCGGCGCGGCGGTCACCTTGAGCGAGAACCGCTCGTAGTCGTCCCAGGTGTGCAGGTAGACGCTGTGGCCGCGACGGTCGACCGCCTCCATCGCCATCTGGTCGGTGAAGAACCGCACGGTGTCGTCCAGCACCGGGGTGAAGAGCTCGACGGCGGAGACGTGGGCGATGTCGCGGGTGCGTTCAGCCATGGCTTTCCTCGCGGGGGGTGGACCTGCCCCTCCAGGAGCAGGCGGGCGGTGCTCACGATGGCCGACCGGCCGACCGTGATCTCGTCGCCGGCCGCTGCGACGTCGACGACCACGTCGGAGAAGCCGGTCGGGTGTTCCAGCCGGATGGTCTCCGGCCGCTCCGGCAGGAAGGCGATGCTGCCCGGGACGGCGGCGGCGGTCCCGACGCTGACCGCCGCGAGCACGCCGATCGAGGCGTGCACCCGGTGCGGGATGAACATCCGGGTGCTCAGCGTGCCGCCGTGCGCTGCCGGCGCGATCAGGCACATCTTCGGCACCGTGGTGGCCGAGACGTCGCCCAGGCCCATCAGCTTGCCGGCGATCAGCCGCAGCCCCTCCACCCGGCGGCACAGGGCGGCGTGCGCCTCCAGCTGGGCCGGCGTCTCGTAGCCGGAGACACCCAGGTCGTCGGCGTTGAGCAGGACGACCGGCATGCCGTTGTCGATCAGCGTGGCCGGGACGCCGTCCAGGTCGTCGCGGACCCGGCCGGTGGGCAGCAGGCCCGGGGCGACCGAGCCGGCGGTGTCCCGGAACTCCACCTCGATCCGGGCGGCGGTGCCGGGGACGCCGCTGAGGGCGGTGTCCCCGGCGTACTCGACGCGGCCGTCCGGCGTGGGCACGGTGACGACGGCCAGCGCTCCGGTGTTCACCATGCGGACCCGGACCGGGGTCTGCCGGCCCTGGACGCCGACCAGGCCGCGCTCGATCGCGAACGGCCCGACACCGGCCAGGATGTTGCCGCACGGCTGTTCCGCGCTGACCACCGGCTTGTCCACCTGGACCTGCAGGAACAGGTAGTCGACGTCGGCCGCCGGGTGCCCGGAACGGCTGATCACGGCGACCTTGCTGGTCAGCGGGTGGCCGCCGCCGATCCCGTCGATCTGCCGCGGATCCGGTGAGCCCATGATCGCCAGCAGTAGCCGGTCACGCTCGGCCGGGTCGGCCGGCAGGTCCTCGGCACGGAAGTACGCCCCCTTGGACGTCCCGCCGCGCATCATCAGAACCGGGACCGGGGCGCTCATCGGTACTCCACCCCGAGCCGGTCGAGCAGCGGCCGCAGCCGGTACAGGTCCACGCCCAGCTCACCGGCGGCCAGCCTGGCCCGTTTCGACTCCTCGTTCGCGGTGCGCTGCCGCGCCGCGACGAGCACGCCGGCGGCCCGGTCGCGGGGGACGACCACGATGCCGTCGTCGTCGGCGATCACCGCGTCGCCCGGCCCGACCACCTGGCCACAGATGGTGACCGGCACGTTCACCGAGCCCGGGCTGGCCTTGACCGTCCCCTGCGGGCTGATCGCCCGGGTCCACACCGGGAAGCCCATCGCGCGCAGCTCCGCCGCGTCCCTCACGCCGGCGTCCATGACCACGCCGACCGCGCCGTGCGCCCGCAGCGACGTGGCGAGCAGGTCGCCGAGCATGCCGTCGGTGGACGGCGAGGTCGTGGTGACGACCACGACGTCGCCGGGCCGGACCGTCTCCACCGCCGCGTGGATCATCAGGTTGTCGCCGGGGTGGCAGGAGACGGTCACCGCGGCACCGGCGATCCGCACGCCCCGCTGGAGCGGGTGCAGCTCGGGCCGGAAGGCGCCGCGCCGCCCGTCGGCCTCGTGCACGGTGGACGCGCCCTGCTCGGCGAGTCCTTTCGCCACCTCGGGATCGATCCGCTCGAAGGTCCGGACGACGACGTGGCGGCTCACGACAGCTCCCGGGTGACCTGCGGGTAGATGCGCATGTAGGCCTCGGCCCGGGTGTCGTTGGGCAGGCCGAGGTTGGGACCGGAGTTGCGGGCCGCCTGCAGGCCGCGCCGGGCGCCCAGCTCGGTGTAGTAGGCGTGCAGGTGCTTCTGCGCGGCGAGCACCTGCATCGCCTCGCGTTTGCGCTCCCACACGTCGGTGACGTCGAGCAGCACGTTCGGCAGGAAGCCGCACTGCTCCGGCTGGTGTGGCTCGAAGCAGAACACCGGTGGCGCGCCGATCACCTCGCCCGGTCCCGCCACGCCGGGCGCCTGGGCGAGCACCCGGGCCTTGAGCGCGATCTGGTGCGCGAACGCGTGGTCGCCGTTGTACGGATCGGCCGGCGCGTGCGTCAGCACCACCGACGGCTGCACCTCGCGGTACAGGTCGATCAGGCCCTGCAGCAGCTCCGGCGTCTCGACCAGCGGGTAGTCGTTCGCGTCGAAGAACCGGATCTCCGCGCCGAGCGCCTTGGCGGCCTCCTCGGCCTCCTGCCGGCGGACCGCCTTGACCTGATCGAGGGAGTATCCCTTGCGCCACAGCGAGGCGGACTCGCCCCGCTCGCCGAAGCTCAGGCAGCCGATCACCACGCGCTCGCCGCGCGAATGGGCCAGCGCGATCGCACCTGCCGCGCGCCAGACGAAGTCACCGACATGAGCGGTGAGCACCAGGGTGGATGCCGTCATTGCGCCTACCCTCCTTCTGCGAATCGCATTGTTGACAATCGGCACGCGGTCGGTCGCCACGCGGTTCAAGCTAGGGCAAACCCCAGGCCGAGACAATTGTTGACAATCTTGTTGGCATGCGGGAACACTCGTTTCCGGCCCGGGAGATGGAGCGATGGCGACCGATGCATCCACTTGCTCGCACACCGCAGGCCCGCCGGGTCCAGCGGCGACCCGTCGCCCGTGACGACCGAGCATCTGGAGGCCTCGCCATGATCTTCGCGGTACTGGGGCTGGGCGAGGCGGGCAGCCTGATCGCCGCCGACCTGGTGGCGGCCGGGGCCACGGTCCGCGGGTTCGACCCGCGAGTGGCGCCACCGCCCGGCGTGATCGTCGCCGGCGGCGATGCGGAGGCCTGCGCCGGCGCGGACATCGTGCTCAGCGTGACCAGCGCGGCCGACGCCGTCGACGCGTTGCGTGCCTCGCTGGCGGCCTGCGCCCCCGGGACCATCTGGGCGGATCTCACCACGGCCGCCCCCGGACTCAAAGAGCTCCTGTGCGTGGAAGCGGCCGGCGCCGTGGAGGTCGTCGACGTCGCGCTGATGTCCCCGGTGCCCGGCAACGGTCTCCGCACCCCGATGACGATGTCCGGCCCCGCGGCCCACCGGCTCGCCACCGTCTTCGGTGGCCTGGGCGCTGACGTGGTGGTGCTGGACGGCCCGGTCGGCACCGCTGCCACCCGCAAGCTGCTGCGCAGCGTCTTCTACAAAGGAATGGCCGCGGCCGTGGTGGAGGCGCTGACCGCGGCGCGGGCGGCCGGCCTGGAGGAGTGGCTGCGCGGCACCATCGCCGCCGAGCTGATCAAGGCGGACGCAGCCACCCTCGATCGGCTGGTCGACGGCTCCACGAAGCACGCGGTGCGCCGCCGCGAGGAGATGGCCGCGGCCGCCGAGCTGCTCGGCGAGCTGGGTGTCCCGCCGCGGATCGCGACCGCGAGCCGGGACTGGCTGGCCGACCTGATCTGACCTGATCTTGTCCAGGCCGGCGGGCAACCTTTCCGGCTCGTCGGCACACCTTCCGGGCACACCCCATCCCCATCCCCGGAAGGTGAACCCTTGATGAGATCCCGCGTGCGCAAGCTGCTGCTCGCCGGTGTCACCGGCGTCGTCGCGGTCGCAGCCAGCGTTTACGGCCTGACCACGGCCGACGCCGCGACCTATCCCCACCCGGGCGTGGTCACCGGCTCGACCGCGGCGCACGACCCGACGATCGTGAAGAAGCCCGGTGGCGGCTACCTCCTGGCCGCCACCGGCGACGGCATCACGCTGAAGACCTCGACCGACCGGACGCGGTTCGCCGACGCCGGCAAGGCCTTCCCGAACGGCACCCCGTGGGCCAACGCCTACACCGGCGGCAGCGCCACGCTGTGGGCGCCGGACATCTCGCACCGTGGCGGGAGATACGTCATGTATTACGCCGCGTCCGCCTTCGGCTCCAGCAAGTCGGCGATCTTCATGGCGACGAGCACCACCGGCGCGGCCGGCACCTGGACCGATCGCGGCAAGGTGATCGAGTCGACGGCCACCAGCGGCTGGAACGCGATCGACCCGAACCTGACCGTCACGCCGTCGGGGGAGTGGTGGCTGACCTTCGGCTCCTTCTGGTCCGGGATCAAGATGGTCAAGCTCAACCCGTCGACCGGCAAGCGGGCCGACAGCACCATCCGCAACATCGCCGAGCGGTTCGTGAACAGCAAGTCGGTCGAGGCGCCGCACATCTTCTACCGCAACGGGTACTACTACCTCTTCATGGCCTTCGACCTGTGCTGCAAGGGCGCGTCCAGCACATACCGCACGATGGTGGCCCGGTCGACGTCGATCACCGGTCCCTACAAGGACCGGGCCGGCACCCTGACCACGGCCGGCGGCGGCACCGAGATCCTGGCGTCGCACGACGGCATCTACGGCCCCGGCCACCCGGCGGTCTTCACCGACAGCGACGCGGATGTGCTCGTCTACCACTACTACACCTCCGCGGGCGATGCGAAGCTCGGTATCAATCTGCTGTCCTGGAGTTCCTCGGGCTGGCCGACCGTCTATTGAGGTCAGATCACTCGATGAACTGGTAGTCGCGGACGATGCGGCCGTCCGGAGCCAGGAGCAGCACCTCCAGCCCGGTGCCGGCCGCGTCACCACCGCCTCGAGGCACCATCTGCCAGCGGAACTTCACCACGTCGGCCAGCCGGTCGGCGTCACCCAGCGCTCGGAACTCGAAGGCGCCGGGGGCGACGAACTCCTGGTGAGCGCGCGCCACCCGGACCTCCAGCGCGGCGTGCCCGCGAGCCTCCAGAACCTGATCGTCGAAGCCCAGCGCGGCGGAGGCTGCGCGCATCTCCTCCGGCGGCTTCAGCACGTGCACCGCGTCGTCGGTCCAGAGCCCCTGGACGGCGGCGCGGCGGCGCTCGGGGTCGGGCTCACCCCACAGCGCCACATAACGGTCGACGAGTCTGCTCGTGGCTTCCTGCGCATCGCTCATGGCGACGACTTTGCGCCGCTCGCGGAGGCCCGGCAATTCCCGGCAGGGAATCGCCGGGCCGCACCGGAACCGGTACACAGGAGCGGTGCAAACGGTGAATGACGCGCTGCGGACCTGGCGGACCAGGCGCCGGGTGAGCCAGCTGGAGCTGGCCGCCCGGGCCGGCACCACGCAGCGCTACCTCAGCTTCATCGAGAGCGGCCGCTCCCTCCCCGGCCGCTCGATGATCATTAGGCTGGCCGAGTCGCTCGAGGTGCCGATCCGGGAGCGAAATGACCTGCTGCTGGCGGCCGGCTTCGCCCCTGCCTATCCGGAGAGCGATCCGGCCTCGTCCCGGCTCGCTCCGGTGCGGGTCGCCCTGGAGCGCATCCTGCACGGCCACCTGCCTTATCCCGCGGTGATCGTCGACCGCAGCGGCGACCTGCTCTCCGCCAACGCCGGCTTCGACCTGATCATGGAGGGAGTCGCCGAGCACCTGCTCACCCCGCCGGTCAACGTGCCGCGGCTCCTGCTCCACCCCGAGGGCCTCGCCCCGCGCATCGTCAACCTGGACGAGTGGGCCTGGCACGTGATCGACCGGGTCCAGGCCGATTGCATGCGCAACCCGACCGACCGGCTCGTCCAGCTCTCCCTGGAGCTCGTCGACCTGGCCCCGCCGATGCCGGACGAGCTCTCGCCGAGCTATCTGGGTCTGGCCGTCCCGCTCCGGCTGCGACTCGGCGACCGCGATTTGCGCCTGATCACGACGCTGACCCATTTCGGCACCGCCACCGACGTCACCCTCGCCGAGCTGCATCTGGAGGCCTTTCTCCCGGAGGACGAGGTAACCGCCGCTGCCCTCACCGAGCTGTATGACCTCAGGAGTTCCCATGCGCCGCGATGAGCGAGCCCGCTGTCCGTGCTCGCTAGTCGGACAGCTTGAGGTCGATCACCACGCCGTGGTCGGCGCAGGCGGACTGGAGGCCGCTGATGTGCTCGGTCAGCGGCTGCAGATAGGTGAGCGCCATCTCGTTGTCCGCACCCAGCTGGGACACCTGCCAGAGCACGTCCATCAGTTTGGTGCCGTGCTCGCGCAGGTCGGCGTAACGGGAGTCGGCGAACACCTGCCGCATCGACAGGTATTCCTCCTTGGTGAGCTTGTCGTCGGCGGTGCCGGAGCTGCTCTTCTCCTGCCCGGCCAGGGCGCGGCAGGCGGCCACCCCGGAGTCCTCGCGCAGCACGCGGTCGTAAAGCAGCCAGCCGCCACCGGCGAGCAAGAGCAGCGACAGCGCCGCCACGGCGGCGAGCCACGGCCAGAGCGGGCCGCGCGGTGGGCCGGCCGGTTGCGGCAGCGGATGGCTCGGGATCAGACCCGCTTGGCTGTACGGATCGGTGAGCGCCCGGGTCGGCGGATAATCGGCATAAGGATCCTGTGGCGGCAGAAAGGGCGGTGCGGAGGACTGCTGCCGTGGTGGAAAGGGTGCCGAAGAGAGCGGCTGCCGCGGTGGAAAGGGCGGTGCGGAGGGCGGCTGCTGCGGTGGAAAGGGTGCCGACGAGGGCGGCTGCTGCGATGGAAAGGGCGGTGGGGTGGACGGCTGCTGCGGTGGATACGACATGTCACTCCACAGGGTCGGTCCGATGCCGGCCGCCGGACCCCGGTCACCGTGGCCCGCCTTCCCCATCACAGCCGCCGCCCCGCGCCTCCACAGTGGGCCGAACGGTCAGTAATCCCGTTTTCACCCGATCCGGTACACCGTCGCCCGGCGTCAGCCGCGACCGCCCGGTGTACCGAGGGCGACTCACCGGCGTCCGCCATGCCCGACGTGCGCTCCGCCGGCGGCCCACCGATGTCAGTCGCGGCCGGCCAGCGCCTCCGCTGCCAGCTCCAGCAACATGTCCACGTCACCGCCGGGAGGGATCGGGTGGGGGTCCAGGCAGCGCTCCAGCAGCAGCTCGACCAGAGCCGCCCGGTCGACGATCGGGCCGGCCTCGATGGCGCCGGGGAGGATGCGGATCTCCACGGTGTCCCGGATCGGGGTGTCGGTGAGCAGCTGGGTCAGGTTCACGTCGAAGTACTTCGTCAGCTCACCCGCGGTCGCGGCGGCGCGCAGATCGTCGTACGTCGGATCCTCGGCCACCGCGTCCACCAGCGGTCCGGGCAGCGGCGCCAACCTGCGGCAGGCCGGGTTGGTGCGCAGCACCTCCCGCAGCGGCTCGCGCCAGTGCGCGAAGAGCCGGACCAGGTTGGCCAGGGCGTGCGGCGCCCGGAAGGGCGCACCGTCCACATGGAGGTGCACCGCGGCCTCGTAAGGGACGGTGAACCCGAGCTCGCGCGCCGGGGTGAGCAGTTCGTCAAGCGATCCCTCGATGTCGCCGGTCAGCGGCGGCGTGATGATCTCGCACGGCCGTTCCCGCTCCCCGCCGAGCGGGGCGGCCAGCGCGATCGTGACGTTCGCCGCGTCGTCCAGCCGGTAGACGTCGCCGATCCGCTGGACCCGGCTGCCCCAGAGCTCGGCGGCCGGCTTGAGCGCGGCGTCGATCGTGCCGGCCGGGTCGCTGTGCCGGGAGAGCAGGCGCAGCAGCCGCGCGTCGTCGGTCAGCACGCGGAACCAGCCGGGCAGCGGCGGCGCTTTCGGGTCCAGGCCGGCGAGCAGGGTGATGTCGTCGACCAGGGTGCAGAGCAGCGCGCCATCCGGGCGGCGCACCTCGAAACCCTGCGTCAGGTGCAGGAACCGCCCCAGCCCGGGGACCAGGGACGGTTCACTGTCGGAGTGCCACACCGGCCGGACGCTGCCCCCGCAGCGTCCGGCCAGGTCCATGGCGAGGCTGCGCCGGCTGGCTCCGGGAGGGGCCATCAACTCGATCTCGAAGCCGGTCCGCCGGCGCAACCTGGTCACGGCTTGATCGGCAGCGTCTGTCCGGCCAGCAGCCTCTTGCCGCCCGCGACCTTCGCGTCCCACGCGGTCTTCAGCTTCCACAGTTTGGCCAGCTTCACCGCGTCGTCGACGTCGTACCCGGCCTCGAAGAACGCGTTGGCCCGCACTTCCTCCATGTACGCCTCGGCGGACGCCGCGTTGGGCTTGACGCTCGACGGCAGGCTCTGGCCGGCGAGGAGCCGCCGACCGCCCTCGACCTTCGCGTCCCACGCGGTCTTCAGCTTCCAGATCTTGGCCAGCTTGACCGCGTCGTCGTAGTCGTAACCGGCGCTGAAGAACTTCACCACCGTGTCCGGGACTCCGCTGCCCTCGCCCGGCTCGGCCGGCTCCGCGGAACCGGGCTTGATCGGCAGCGTCTGCCCGGCCAGCAGCAGGCGCCCGGCCTCGGCCTTGACCGAGCCGATGTCGTCGGTCGACCGATTCCACAGCTTGGCCAGCGCGACCGCGTCGTCGTAGTCGTAGCCGGCGCCGAAGTAGGCGTCGAACTCCTTCTGGTCGGGCTCGGTGAACACGCTCGCGGACGGGCCGGCGGAGGGGCTGGCCGGCGCGGCGGCCACGATCGGCGCGGTCCCGTCCGACGAGCCCGGGCCGCCGGGCAGGACGGCCGGCAGGTTGACCACCGCGGCGATCAGGCCGGCGCCCAGCGCGGTGCCGCCGGCCACCGAGGCGCCCAGCCGGCGCCGCTTGTGCTTGCGGGACAGTTCGACGACCCGGGCGTACACCTCGGCCGGGTCTGCGATGTGTGACTCGTGGCTCTCGAAGGTTTCCCTGAGCCGGTCACCCTGGTAGGTCACGACTTCTCCTCGACGGGGATCAGGATCTCTCGCTCCGACTCGAGCCGGAGCGTTTTCAGTGCCTTCGAGGCCTGGCTGCGCACCGTCGCCGGGGAGCAGTTGAGCAGGTCCGCGATGGATTCGTCGTCGAGTTGCTCGTAGTAGCGGAGTACGAGCACGGCTCGTTGCTTGCGCCCGAGTGTTGCCAGGCGGTGCCACAGCGCGTCGGTCTCGGCGATCCGGTCGGCGTGGTCGTGCACCCCGCCGCGGGCATCGTCGATCTCGACCAGGCGCTCGCCGGCGAGATGCAGGTTGCGCACCGACCAGGAGCGCCGCCAGGAGAGGTACTCGTTGAGCACCATCCGCCGGACGTACGCCTCCGGAGAGTCCGCCTCACTGATCCGCCGCCACCGGACATGGGCCCGGGCCAGCACCTCCTGCACGACATCCTGCGCCAAGTGCCGGTCGCCGGTGAGGACGACCGCGTAGCGCAGCAGGCTGGGCAGTCGGGCCATCGCGAATTGCTCGAAGGTCACATCCACTTCGACGCCTCCCGCCCGCTTTCTGTGCACTGCCGGTCCGATCTTTTTCCGGAACCCTACTAGGTAGGCGGACTGCTAAGCAGTTAGCCTGACTACATGATGCCCAAGCCGTGGCTGCACGGCTTCCTCGACCTGTGCCTGCTCGCCATGCTGCGCGAGCGCGCCGACTACGGTTACGGCCTGGCGCAGCGCCTGGCCGCAGCCGGGGTCGCCGACGTGCCCGGCGGCACCCTCTATCCTGCGCTTCTGCGGCTCGAGGAGCAGGGACTCGCGGTTCCCCGGTGGGCGCCGTCCGAGTCCGGCCCGCGCCGGAAGTACTACGAGATCACCCCGGCCGGCGCCGACGTCCTGGCCGCTCAGGCGCGTCAGTGGGCCGGATTCCGGGACGGCGTCGACATCCTGCTCGCGGCGGCACAGCCCGCTTCGGTCGCGGTCGCCGGCGCGGCTCCGGATCCGCTGCCGGCTCCGCCGGAGGAGACACGTTGAGTACGTATGAGAGCTGGCCCACCCGTTTCGAGGCCGAGCTGGTGCGCCTCGGTGTGCCGGAACCGCGCGCCCGCCGCCTTACCGAGGACACCGCCGCCCAGGCCGCCGAGCACGCCGCCGACCCGGCCGGCCTCTTCGGCCCCGCGCACCTCTATGCCCGCCACCTGGTCGCCGAGCTGTCCGCCCCGGTCGGGCCGGAGCCGCCCCGCTTCGCGACGGCCGGCCCGGTCCTGCTGCGGCTGGCCGGGGTGGGGAAGCGATATCGCCGCCGGACCGTCTTCCAGGACGTCGATCTGACGGTACGCGGTGGGCAGGTCGCCGCCATCGTCGGCGCCAACGGCTGCGGCAAGTCCACGCTGCTCCGGATCTGCGCCGGCCTGACCCGTCCCGACGCGGGCACGGTGCACCGCACCCGCCGGGTCGGTTACGTCCCGCAGGACGGCGGCACCGCCGGCTGGCTGACCGCCGACGAGCACTTCGCCCTGTTCGGCGCGGCGGCCGGCGTGGTCCCGCGCCGCGCCCGCTCGACCGGCGCCCACCTGGCCGCCAAGCTGGCCTGGCGCCCGGATCCGGGGCAGCGCGCCCAGCAGCTCTCCGGCGGCACCCGGCAGAAGCTGAACCTGGTGCTCGGCGAGCTGCACGGCCCCGACCTGCTCCTGCTCGACGAGCCCTACCAGGGTTTCGACCAGGGCACCTACCTGGACTTCTGGCGCCAGGTGCACGCCTGGCGCGACGCCGGCCGCGCCGTCGTGGTGGTCACCCACCTGCTGCACGACCTGGGCAACGTCGACCACGTCCTGGACCTGGGGGAACGATGAACATGCATGCGGGGACCGCGTTGGTGGTGGCCGGGCTGTCGGCCCGGGAGGTGGGGCGGCGACGGGCCGCGGTGCTGCTGGTGATCGCCCTGCCGCTCTGGTTCTACCTGGTCCGGCGCGACCTGACCGGCCAGTCGATCCGGATGCTGGCGCTCGGCATCGCCTGGTCGATCTCCACGCTCACCCTCTTCGTGGTGAACGCCTCCCGTGGCGTCGACCCCCGGCTCCGGCTCTCCGGCGCCTCGGTGCTGGGTCTGGTCGGTGGCCGGCTCCTGGCGATGAGCGGCGCCGGCACCCTGCTGGCGCTCGGCTACTGGGCCCTGGTCAGCCTGGACCAGACCGTGCCGCACCCGTTCGCGACCGGCCTGATCATGCTGCTCGCCGCCCTGGTCGCGGCCCCGTTCGGCAGCCTGGTCGGCGCGCTGCTGCCCCGCGAGCTGGAGGGTGCCCTGGCCCTGCTCAGCGTGTGCGCCGTACAGATGCTCGCCGACCCGGACGGCCTGGCCGCCAAACTGATGCCGTTCTGGTCGGTCCGCCAGATCGGCACCTACGCCGTCGACAACGCCGGCCTCAGCTACCTCTGGCAGGGACTCGGCCACTTCGCCCTGTACTGGCTGATCTGCACCGCCGGCACCCTGGCCATCTTCGCCTACCGCCTCCGCGTGGCCCGCTACCCCGAGCCGACCGAACCGCACCACGAACCCTCAGCGGTGCCCTGACCCAGCCGCCAGGCAGCAATGACCCGACCCACCGAGTGCCCCCTGGGCGCCAGCCCGGTTCCGCGAGTCGGGCTGGCGGGCCGGGGTTGCGGGTGTCGGGCTGGTCCCGGAGGGTGTCTCAGGCGCGTCGAGTGACCCGTGCACGCCAGCCGGGGTTCCGCATGCTGGGCTGACCGGCAGCGGTGTCTCGGTCCGGCCGAGACACCCCGCGGAACGGCCCGGGCCGGTCAGCGGCGCCGCTTCATGTGGCGGCGGAGCACCGAACGCACCACCAGCAGCGCGACGATCGCGACCGCCTGCCCACCCAGCACGATCTTGTTGACGTCGACCGCCGGTTTCCAGCAGACGTCGCCGTTCTTGATGATGAAGACCCCGGCCGGCTTGGCGGTCAACCCGTAACCCCCGCCGCTGCCCTCGCCCTGCGCCGGTGCGCTGACCGCCTCGGACTCCGTGGTGCCGCCGCTGCCGGCCCCGCCACCACCACCCGCACTCACCCGGGCGACCGGCAGCAGGACGATGCCGTCCCGCTCCACCGGCTCCCCGAAGACCCGGCTCACCATCGCACCGTCCGTCGCCGCACGGGCCTTGTCCAGCAGAGTCGCGCCGTCCATAGTGCTCGCCTCGCTTCCTGATCGCCTCCGGCCAGCCTGGCACGCCCGCCCGCCACCCGCGAGGTCAGAAAACAGACAGGCCGGCCATCCGCGCCCATCGATCATCGAGCCGCCACACGCAGTCCCGCCCTCCCCAGGGGGTTGCCCCCGCTGCCAGTGTGCCGGGCTGGGGCCTCGGGCGGCCGGCGGGTTGTGGACAGCCACGCGGTGTGGAAAACCCCGAGACCGCGTCCGCCCGCTATCCCCGCTGATAGGGCCCGGTGCTACCCCGCACCACCAGATGCGTCGGCACCAGGTCGGTGCCCGGCGCCGCCGAGCCGGTGCCGATCTGGGCCAGCAGCGCCTGCACGCACCGCCGTCCCACCTCGGCGAAGTCCTGGTGCACCGTGGTCAGCGGCGGCAGGTACGACGACGCGTCCGCGATGTCGTCGAAGCCGACCACGCTGACCTCTTCCGGCACCCGCCGTCCGCGCTCGGTCAGCGCCCGGAGCACCCCGAGCGCCATCTGGTCGTTGGCCACGAAGACCGCGCTGCACTCGGCCGGCAGGGCCAGGCCCGCCTGGTAGCCGCTCTCCGCCGACCAGTCGCCCCGGCCGATCTCCGGGACCGGGCGGCCGGCCTCCTCCAGCACCCGGCGCCAGGCCTGGGCGCGGCGTTGCGCGGAGTACGACTCGGCCGGCCCGGCGATGTGCCAGACGGTGGGGTGGCCCAGGTCGAGCAGGTGCCGGACGGCTTGCCGGGTGCCGTCGGCCTGGTCGGTGTCGACGACGGGATAACGCTCTCCCGCATCCGAGTCGACGACCACCACGTGCACGCCGGGTGGCAGGGCGACGGTGGCCACGTCCAGCAGGTGCACCTCGAGGATGACGATGACGCCGTCGACGGCGAGTTCGCCCATCCTGGTGAAGGCGCCCAGCACGTTGTCCTGGGTGGGCACCCCGACCGGGATCAGCGTGATCGCGTAGCCCTCGGCGGCGGCCTGGGTGGCGATCGCCTCGACGGTGCGGCTGTTGCCGGTCGACGAGAGTCCGAAGAGGATCACCCCGAGCGTGTTGAAGCGCCCGTACCGCAGCGAGCGGGCCGCGCTGTTCGGCCGGTAACCCAGTTCGCGCATGGCGGCCAGCACCTGCTCGCGGGTGGCCTCGACGACGCCGGACTGCCCGTTCGCCACCCGGGAGACGGTCTGCGAGGAGACGCCGGCCAGTTTGGCCACGTCGGCCATCGACACCCGTTGTTTGCGGCGCCCGCCGGGCACGTCGGATCCACCGCGGAGACGCTGCGCTTCGATGTCGTTACTCCTTGACCGCCCTGGTGACGCGTGCCACTATACGGCACACATGTTTACGCAAACATTTCCTCTCGTGGTCGAACATGTTTACGTAAACATAGACATCACGAATCAACGTAAGGAGGCACGGTGACCCGGCGGTCCTGGATCGGCTGGCAGTTCGTTGCCCCGTTCCTGGCGGTGTTCGCGCTGGTCTTCCTCGCGCCGATCGCCTATTCGATCCATCTCAGCCTCTACCGCACCAAGCTGATCGGCGGCACCGGCTTCGTCGGGCTGGAGAACTACACCAAGGCCTTCGAGGATCCGCAGTTCTGGTCGGCGGTCGGCCGGGTCAGCCTGTTCCTGGTGGTCCAGGTCCCGATCATGCTGGTCCTGGCGCTGCTGGTGGCGCTCGCGATCGACAGCGGGCGGCTCTACGGGGCGTCCTTCTTCCGCATCGCGATCTTCCTGCCCTACGCGGTGCCGGCCGTGGTGGCCACGCTGATGTGGGGCTTCATGTACGGCACCCAGTTCGGCCTGATCCGCTACGTCAACGACTGGTTCGGTACGACGTTGCCCGACCCGCTCGCCCCGGACCTGGTGCTGGCCGCCATCGGCAACATCACCACCTGGGAGTTCGTCGGCTACAACATGATCATCCTGTACGCCGCGCTGCGCGTGGTCGACCCCTCGCTCTACGAGGCGGCGGCGATCGACGGCGCCGGCCAGCTCCGGATCATCCGGGCGATCAAGCTGCCCGCCCTGCGCGGCCCGCTGCTGATCACCACGATGTTCTCGATCATCGGCACCTTCCAGCTCTTCACCGAGCCGGTGGTGCTGCGGACCATCGCCCCGAACGCGATCCTCACCTACTTCACCCCGAACTACTACGCCTGGCAGCTCTCCGTCGGCGGCCAGCAGTTCAACTACTCGGCCACGGTCGCCGTGGTGATGGGCCTGCTCACCATGCTCGTCGCCTACGTCGTGCAGGCGCGTGCCGTACGAAAGGCGGGGTGATGGTCGCCGCACCCACGATCCGCCCGGCGGCGCGCCGGCAACCGCGACCGGCAGCGGTCCGCATCCGCAAGCCGAAGAGCTGGACGCTGACCGCGCTCACCACGGTGATGCTGCTCTACACGCTGCTGCCGCTGGCCTGGCTGGTGATCAGCGCCAGCAAGACCCAGGAGGGGCTGCTCAGTACGTTCGGGCTCTGGTTCGGCGGGGACTTCGCGCTGTTCCACAACATCGGCGAGGTCTTCACCTACCAGGGCGGCATCTACCTGCGGTGGCTCGGCAACACGGTGTTCTACGTGGTGCTCGGCGCCGGCGGGGCCACCCTGCTCAGCGCGCTCGCCGGGTACGGCCTGGCGAAGTTCCCGTTCCCCGGCCGCAAGGCGGTCTTCGCGGTGATCCTCGGCGCGGTCGCGGTGCCGCCCACCGCGCTGGCCGTGCCGACCTTCCTGCTGTTCGCGAAGATGGGGATCACCGACACGGTCTGGGCGGTGATCATCCCGTCCCTGATGATCCCGTTCAGCCTCTACCTGATGTGGGTGTTCGCCACCGACACGGTGCCGGACGAGATCCTCGAGTCGGCCCGGGTGGACGGTGCCGGCGAGTTCCGGATCTTCTTCAGGCTCGCCGTGCCGCTGCTCTCCCCGGGCCTGGTCACCGCGCTGCTCTTCAACGTGGTGGTGACCTGGAACAACCTCTTCCTTCCGCTGATCATGCTGAAGGACCGGAACCTCTACCCGATCACGATGGGCATCTACACCTGGAACCAGCAGTCCCAGACGGTCGGCGGCGACGTCGTCTTCCACCTGGTGATCACCGGCTCGCTGCTGGCCATCGTCCCGCTCATCGCCGCGTTTCTGCTGCTCCAGCGCTACTGGCAGTCCGGTCTGGCTGTCGGCAGCGTCAAACAATGAAAGGGAACCGCATGAGAATGACCCGCCGGCGCGCGCTTCTCGGCGCCGCCTTGTCCATAACCCTTCTGGCATCCGGCTGCGGCTCGTCCGACGACAGCACGGACGACGCCCCGGCGAAAACCACCGTGACGGATGCCGATGTCGAGGCGGCGCTGCAGGCCGGCGGCAACCTGACGGTGTGGGCCTGGGAGCCCACGCTGACCAAGGTCGTCGCCGACTTCCAGGTCAAGTACCCGAAGGTCAAGGTCAACCTGATCAAGAACGGCAGTGGCAACGACCAGTACACCGCGCTGCAGAACGCGATCAAGGCGGGCACCGGGGTGCCGGACCTCGCCCAGATCGAGTACTTCGCGCTGCCGCAGTTCGCGCTCTCCAAGGCGGTCGCCGACCTGAACACGTTCGGCGCCAAGTCGCTGGACGGCACGTTCACCCCCGGCCCGTGGACCTCGGTGCACGCCGGCGACAAGATCTACGGCCTGCCGATGGACTCCGGCCCGATGGCGCTGTTCTACAACAAGGAGGTCTTCGACAAGTACGGCATCCAGGTCCCGGCCACCTGGGAGGAGTACGCCGCGGCGGCCGAGAAGCTGCACAAGGCGAACCCGAAGTCCTGGATCACCAGCGACAGCGGCGACGCCGGCTTCACCACCAGCATGATCTGGCAGGCCGGCGGGCGGCCGTACCGGGTGGACGGCACGAACGTCTCGATCAACTTCGACGACGCGGGCACCAAGAAGTGGACCGGCCTCTGGCAGGGCCTGATCGACAAGAAGCTGCTCGCGCCGGTCCCCGGCTGGAGCGACGCCTGGTACAAGGGTCTCGGTGACGGCACCATCGCCAGCCTGGTGATCGGCGCCTGGATGCCGCCGAACCTGGAGTCCGGCGTGAAGGCCGCGTCCGGCAAGTGGCGGGTCGCCCCGATGCCGCAGTGGGCCTCCGGCGAGAAGGTCACCTCGGAGAACGGCGGCAGCTCGCTCGCCGTCACCGAGGCCAGCCAGAACAAGACCCTCGCCTACGGCTTCATGAAGTACGCCACGGTCGGCGACGGCGCGCAGAGCCGCACCGATGAGGGCGCGTTCCCGGCGACCACCAAGCAGATCAACGCGGACGCCTTCAAGAGCAAGGAGTTCCCCTACCTCGGCGGCCAGAAGGCCAACGAGGTGCTCGCCGAGGCCGCGGCCCAGGTCGCGACCGGTTGGTCGTACCTGCCGTTCCAGGTCTACGCGAACAGCGTCTACAACGACTCCGTCGGCAAGGCCTACACCGGCGGATCCACCCTGCAGGACGGGCTGAAGGCCTGGCAGGAGTCTTCCACCAAGTACGGCCAGGAACAGGGCTTCACCATCCGATGACAACGGACGACACGACGCCCCGGCGCTGGCTGCGCCGCGCCGGGGCGCCCCGCCTTGAGTACGGCGCCGACTACAACCCCGAGCAGTGGCCGCGCGAGGTCTGGCCCGACGACGTCCGGGCGATGCGCGCGGCCGGCGTCACCGTCGTCTCGCTGGCGATCTTCTCCTGGGCCCGGATCCAGCCGCGGCCCGAGGTGTACGACTTCGCCTGGCTCGACGAGATCATCGACCTGCTGCACGCCGGTGGCATCGCGGTCGACCTGGCCACCGCCACCGCCTCCCCGCCGCCGTGGCTGATCGCCCGGCACCCGGAGATCCTGCCGGTCGACAAGCGGGGCAACACCGTGTGGCCGGGCGGCCGCCAGCACTGGCGGCCCACCTCGCCGGTCTTCCGGGCGCACGCGCTGCGCCTGGTCCGGGCCCTGGCGACCCGGTACGGCAAGCACCCGGCCGTGGTCGCCTGGCACGTCAACAACGAGTTGGGCTGCCACAACGTCTACGACTACTCGGACGACGCGGCGGTGGCGTTCCGCGCCTGGCTGCGCGATCGTTACCGGACACTGGACGGCTTGAACGCGGCCTGGGGTACCGACTTCTGGTCGCAGCGCTACTCCGACTGGGACCAGATCATCCCGCCCCGCCAGGCCACCACCCACCCCAATCCGACCCAGCGGCTGGACTTCAAGCGGTTCTCCTCGGACGCGCTCAAGGAGCATCTGATCGCCGAGCGGGACCTGCTCCACGAGCTCACCCCGGATCTGCCGGTCACCACGAACTTCATGGTGATGGGGGAGATGAGCCCGATGAACTACGCGGACTGGGCGGCCGAGGTGGACTTCGTCGCCAACGACCACTACGTGCTGCCCGGCCCGCAGGCCCGCGACGAGCTGTCCTTCTCGGCGAACCTGACCGGGAACCTCGCCGGCGGCCGGCCCTGGTTCCTGATGGAGCACTCGACCAGCGCGGTGAACTGGCAGCCGGTCAACGTGGCGAAGAAGCCGGGGGAGATGCACCGGGACGCGCTCACCCACGTGGCGCACGGGGCGGACGCGGTCTGCTTCTTCCAGTGGCGGCAGTCCAAGGCCGGCGCGGAGAAGTACCACTCGGCGATGGTTCCGCACGCGGGCGAGGACAGTGCGATCTTCCGTACGGTCTCCGCACTCGGCCGGCGGCTTGCCTCGCTGAGCGCGGTCGCCGGGACTCGCCGGGCGCCGGCCGACGTGGCGATCCTGTTCGACTGGGAGTCCTGGTGGGTGTCCGAGCACGACTCGCACCCCACCGACCGGCTGCGCTACAAGCAGGAGGCGCTGGACTGGTACACCGCGCTGCTCGACCTGGGCATCCGCGCGGACGTCGTGCCGGCGTTGACGACGGACCACCGGCTGGTGATAGCGCCGATCCTGCATGTCGTGCCGGAGGAGCTGGCCAGCGACTTGAAGCGATATGTCGGGAATGGCGGTCATCTGGTCACCACCTACTTCTCCGGGATCGTTGACGAGAACGACCAGATCTGGCTGGGCGGCTACCCCGGAGCGCTGCGTGACCTGCTCGGCATCCGGATCGAGGAGTTCGCCCCGCTGCTCGACGGCGAGACCGCCGAGCTGGACAACGGGACGACCGGCACGCTGTGGACCGACCGGATCGACGTGACCGATCCGGCGGTCGAGATCCTGGCCCGGTACAAGACCGGTGAGCAGGCGGAACGTGCGGCGATCACCCGGCGCGCGGTGGGCGCCGGATCCGCGGCGTACGTCTCCACCCGGCTGGGCCCGGACGGCCTGGCCACGGTGCTGCCGGCGCTGCTGGACGGCGCGGGGGTGACCAGCGAACTGCCGCCGGAGCTGCGCGGCCGGGTCGAGCTGGCCCGGCGCGGTGAGCACCGGTTCCTGATCAACCGGACCGCGGAGCCGGTCGACCTGGGCCCGGACGGCATCCTCGAACCCCGGGGTGTGCTGATCCGCTAGACGCGAGGGCGGGTGCGGGGTGTTGCTTCGGGGGCCTTGGAGCAGCACCCCGCACCCGGGTGCTCAGACGGCGCGCGGCACCAGGGCCAGTGCCCCGTCCTCGCGGAGGAACAGGCGATCGCCCGCCTCGGCCACGAACAGGTCCGGATAATTGATGGACCGTAACGTGAGTGCGGCTCCGGAACGAATGACGATCGGGCAGAAAGTGGCGTCCTGCGCGAACAGATCCGACCGGTCCCGTTGCTGGAGTTTGATTTCGAAGTTCTGGTGTCGCAAGAAATAGCCAGGATAGTTTACAGATTCCAGGGATACGCATCCGGAATTTGCTATTCCGGTACGCGCGGTGAAGCTGGAGTCGGGTCGGCCGGGGTCGTCGCGACTCGGTCCGATCGGGTCGACGCGGCCGAGGAAGTCACGATGCCGGACTCGATAGCCGGGGCGGTCGGCGACGGTCAGCGCGACCGTGGAGCCGACGGTCAGCGTGACCGCCGGGCTCCGTCGGGGAGTGGGTGAGGTGGTGATCGGCTTCGATCGGTGGCGCACCCGCGAAGTGGGAGCGTTCCCAAATGGAGAGAAGCTGTAAGCGGGGCTTGAGCTGGCAGTCGGCTCGATGATCACGGTCTGTGCGGGCGGCGGCGCCGGCGGCACCGTGCCGGTCAGGAACTCCGGCTCGGCGGTCGGGTCGCCACCCCGGAGAGCCAGGAAGGAGACCGCGGCCATGCCCAGCGTGCCCACCGCGACGGCGGTCAGTGCGGCGCGCCGCCGGGCGGTGCCGGCGCTCCGGGGCCAGGCCGGAAAGCCGGGAATCTCCGGCGGTGGGAATGACGGGGGAGTGGTGGGCCGGATCGGTGTTTCCCGGGGTCGTCCATCGGGGGAATACGGCGGAACCCAGCGGCCGACCCGCAACCCTGGGCGGGGGTCGTCTTCCGACATCTAATTCGCTTCCTGCTGAACTTGGACAAACGAATCCTTCCGGGGCGGCTGACGGATATCAAGAGGTTGATCAATCAATTTTCCGAGACGGGCACAAATCTTCGCGCCGGACCGAACCGAAGCCCGGATCGCTGCGTATACCTCCAGGGACCATCCGGCTACATGGGGTGCCGGGTGACCGCATCGAGGAGAACCGCGTGGAGAGTCCAGCTGTGCCGGAGACCGGCGACGACCCGTCCAGACTTCCCCCGCCGCTGCCCCGGATCTCCGACTACTGGCCGGACGCGCCGCACCGGATCGGGCCGCCGGCCGACCACTACGAGCTGCCCGGAGCCGACCCGACCCGCACGGCTCCCGCGCCGCCGCCCCGGCCGCCGGCTCGTATCGACGCCCCGCTCGCGGCGGACGACCGTACCCACCCGGACCTGAAACCGGTCCTGGTCCTGCTCGCCGCGGTCCTGCTGGTCGGCGGCGGCGTCTTCGCCGCGGTGTCCTACGTGCGCAATCCGGTCGGCGACCCGATCGAGAGCCTGCCGGCGCCGCCCCTGCCGGTGCCCTCCGCGATCACCGAACCGTCCCGCCCGCCCGTGTCGATCGGCACCTCGCCGCCGCCCAGCCGGACCGCCCCGCCCACCTCGGCGGCCGCCCCGGACGGCGCCGCGAGGACCACCCCGCCGCCGGCCGTCCCGCCGGCCGTCCCGGAGGCCGCCGTTCTGGAACTCGCCGACGGAGTCGCCCAGTTGCGGGTCGAGGTCGGCGACGTCGGCGACGGCATCGTGCAGGTCGACGTCGGCGAGGACAGCACCATCAAGGCGCGCGCGAAGGTGGACGACGACCGGGTCACCGTCTCGGTCGAGCCGAGCGGCCGGAGCACCGGCTCGGGCCTCCTGCAGATCCGGCTCAGCGACCGGGTCCGCTGGTCGTTCCGGATGCGCGGCGGCGTGCGGACGGCCGGCATCGACCTGTCCGGCGGCAAGGTCGGCGGGATCGAGCTGATCGGCGGCGCCGGCGCCATGAGACTGGTGCTACCCGGCCAGCGCGACGCGATCCCGATCGTGGAGCACGGTGGCGTGGGCGCCTGGCAGATCGTCACCGGCGGCCAGGTGCCGGTCCGGGCGCTGTTCCGGGACGGGGCCGGCTCGGTCACCGTGTACGGCTTCAAGGACAACGGGGTGGCCCGGGGTCGCGTGATCAGAAGCGGTCGCGGGGACGACGGCATCCGGCTCGACTCGCGGAACGGGGTGGGATCCCTCACCGTCCAGGCCCGGTGAGGTCAGGCAGAATCGCGGGGTGACACGTACCCAGGGTGACGCCGTGCCGCCGGAGGCGTCCTACTCCCTCGACCACTTCATCGGTCTCTACGAGGCCAAGGACGACCCCTGGGACAACGCCACCAAGTGGAGCGACCAGCGTAAGTACGCGGTCGCGATGGCCAGCCTGCCGCGCGAGCGGTACCGCCGCTGCTACGAGCCGGGCTGCGCGGTGGGCGTGCTGAGCGTGATGCTCGCCGACCGGTGCGGCGAGGTGCTCGCGGTCGACTGCGTCGAGGAGGCGGTGGTCCAGGCCCGCGCCGCCACCGCCGGCCTGCCGCACGTCGAGGTCGCCCGCGCGCTGCTCCCGGCCGAGCTGCCGGACGGCACGTTCGACCTGATCGTCGTCGGTGACCTGCTCTACTACCTGTCCGCCGACGACCTCCAGCTGATGATCGACGGCATGCTGGCCCGCCTGGAGCCGGGCGGCGACCTGCTCTCGGTGCACTTCCGCGACCGCGACAACCCGGGCAACTACGACGGCTTCAACGTGCACGCCCGGCTCGCCGCCCTGCCGTCCCTCGACCGGGTCATCCACCACGAGGACGAATGGTTCGTCTGCGACGTCTTCCGCAAGACCCTGCCCGGTACGCGCTGAGCCCGCTCCGCCCGAGGCCCTGCCGCGCCCCACGGTCGTCGGCTGGGTCTCAGGGGTGTCTCAAGACCCTTGAGACACCCCTGAGACCCAGCCCGCACCGCGACGTGCGTCGGGGTGCGGACCGCAGCGCGGCTTGCGGGGGCGGGCTGTGCCTGAGGGGTGTCTCAAGACCCTTGAGACACCCCTCAGGCACAGCCGACCACCGCGCGTCTCAGGCGGCCAGGACCAGGGAGAGTTTGCCGACCTGCTTGGACTTCTTGGCCTCGTACATGGCCAGGTCGGCCCGGCGGACCAGGTCGTCGACGGTGTCCGGCGTGCGGGCCTCGGCGGCGCCGACGCTGATCCCGATCCGGACCTGTTCACCGCCGGCGGTGAACGGCTCGGTGGTCATCGCGGCGATCCGGTCGCTGACCGCGGCGACCGCGCCCGGACCGTGACAGACCAGTACGAACTCGTCCCCGCCGAAGCGGCTCACCAGATCGCCCTCGCGGACGCAGCCGCGCAGCCGGGCCGCCACGGCGACCAGCAGCTCGTCGCCGGCCGCGTGCCCGAGGCGGTCGTTGACCGGCTTGAACCCGTCCAGATCGCAGAACAGCACCGCGAGCTGATCGCCGCCGGCCGTCGAGGAGACGACCGCGAGAGCGGCAGAGGAGACTCCGGCGGGCGAGGGCGAGGGCGAGGGCGAGGGCGAGGGCGAGGCCGGGGAAACGGGGAGCGGCGCGGGGGTGGGCAGGGCGGTGGCCAGGGCGGTCAGGCAGGCGGCCCGGTTCGGGAGGCCGGTCAGGGCGTCCCGGGTGGCCAGGTGGTGCAGGGCCTGCTCGGCGGCGCGCCGCTGCGCGGCGAGCCGGGCGATCCGGACCATGACCAGCGGAACCAGCGCCGCTGACGACAACGCGATCAGTACCCCGTCGACCGGCAGGCCGATCATCGCGCGCCCGCCGCCGATCAGCGGGGTGATCGCCAGCATCGCCCCGAGGAAGGTGAGCCGGCCCCGGGACAGGTCGTCGTCCGGCGCTCGCGTGCTGGTCAGCACGATCCCCACGGACGGATGCAGCGCCGCGCAGCCGAGCGCGGCGTAGGCGGCCAGGTAGAAGACGTTCGTCCAGTCCGGCCGGATCCCGTCGGCGCCGGTCACCAGCGGTGAGATCACCTTGGCGGCCAGGGTGAGCGCGATGCCCGCGGCGAGCAGCCGGACCGACGCCGACCGGCCACTCACCAGGAGCCGGAGGCGCCATGGTGCGTTCCGGTGCGCCGCCGATCCCCGGGAGACCCGGAGCATCGCGCCCAGCGTGCCGCTGACCGCGAGGAGATCCACGAAGGCGGCGATCTGCTGCACGGGCGGCAGGTGGTGCGCGGCGTTGGCCGGCAGGATCACCGCGTCCCACAGCACGCCGCCGAGGGCCACCGCGGTGATCACCGAGTCGATCACCCCGCCGATGTCACCGCGAGCCCGCCGCCGGATCAGCACGAGCGCCCCGGCCAGCAAAAATGCCCCGGCCGCGGTGAACAGGACGTCGGCGACGCTGCCGTCACCGGTGGGGCGCCCGGCGACCACGGTCAGCCAGATCCAGATGATGTTGCCGACGTTGTAGAGCACCATCGCGACGAGCATCAGCCACCACGGCGCCCGGCTGCCGCGCGGCGCCCGGCGCAGTGCGATGACCACGGTCAGCACCGCGGTGAGCGTGACCGCCAGGAACGGCCAGGACCGCAGTTCGTAAGGCCACACCAGGTACGTCGCCACCAGCACGGTGGAGATGACGGCGTAGCAACGGAGCAGCACGAACCAACCGATCGGCCGCCCCGCCGCCCAGTTGAGGATTCAGCCGACGTGCCGCAGTCCGGTCAGCCCGTCGACCGGCACCCGGCCGAGCGCCTCCCCGGTTCTCGCGTCCAGCCAGTGCACCGCACCGGTGGTCCCGGCGTACACCCGGGACCCGTCCCGGCTCAGCCCGATCCCGAGCAGCGGATCCGGCACGTGCCAGCCGCCGGTGACCGTCCCGGACCCCCGGTCCAGCACGCTGACCTGGTCCTTCGCCCCGGCCAGGACGCGCCGGTCGGCGGTCAGCGCGAGGGCCGCCGCGGTCCCCGCCGGTACCCGCGCCGGACCGGTCCGCTGGATGGTCAGCGTCTCCAGGTCCGCGTAGGCCAGCTGCCCGCTCGTGCTGTCCAGCACGACGAGACCCTCGGCGTCCGCGGCGAGCGCGTGGGCGGCCGGCGGCCCCTCGCCGAACGGGTGCGGCAGGTCCAGGCAGTAGGCCCAGCGGTCGGTCAGGTGCAGCACGTGCACGAACGCGTGCGCGTTGCCCGGCCGCCCGGACAGCAGGTCCCGGGTGTGCTGGTGGCCGGGCTGGTGCGTGTAGAGGGTGAGCAGCAGGTTGCCGGCCGGCACCGCCTGGCGTCCCTCGCCGCGCATCTGCTCCTCGGCGCCGGCCGGCACCGCCGTCTTGGCCCGGGTGTTGAGCGGCTCCATCCGCCCGGTGGCCAGGTCCAGCACCCGCACCCGGTAGTGGTCCGGGTTCCCGGCCGGCTGCCAGTCCAGCACGAACAGGGCGCTCGCGTCGCTGCTGAAGGCGTCCGGCTCGATCACCCCGGGCAGGTCGAACTCCCGCTGCCGCCCGTCGACCACGACCAGCAGCGGGGTCCGCTCGCGTCCGCGCGGCACGACGCTCGCCGGGGTCCGGCTCAGCGCGCAGGCCCGCCCGTCCGGCGAGACCGCCCGCGGCAGCCAGCCGTCCGGGAGGGCGGCGGTCCGGGTGGTCTCCCCGGTCCCGGTCACGATCTGCGACAACACCTTCTCCCGTACGACGGCCAGCCGCGTCCCACCATTGCTGAGCACCGACGCGGGCCCGTACGCCTGCACGCCCTGCGGGGTCAGCCGTACCAGCCCCTGCCCGGTCTCGGCGATCAGCACGTCCGGCGCGGTGGCGGCGGCCGGCGGCGTGGCGGTGTCCCGGCAGCCGGCCGCGCCGAGCGCGATCGAGGTCCCGGCGAGCAGAAGGAAGGAGCGGCGAGTCGTCATGTACCGGTGACACCACCGATCGGGAACCGGTTCCCGATCGGTGGTGTCCTAGTGACGTGGTGGTGGATGAGGCGGCCGTGGTGGCACGGGCGCGCGCGGGGGACCTGGACGCGTACGAGACCCTGGTCGGGCACTGCACCGCGCCCGCGCACCGGGCGGCCGTGCTGCTCGGGGCCGGGGCGGACGCGGACGACGTGGTGCAGGAGGCGTTCGTGAAGGCGTACCGGCAGCTGGGACGGTACCGGGGCGAGGCCGGGTTCAAGGCGTGGCTGCTGGCCATCGTGGCGAACGAGACCCGCAACCTGGTCCGGTCCCGGCGCCGGCGGGACGGGTTGTTGCAACGCGTCGGGGTGCGGGCCGGACCGGACCCGGTGGAGCCCGACCCGGCCGAGACGGCGGTGGCCGGCGAGCGCCGCCGGCTGCTGCTCGACCAGTTGCGCGCCCTCGACGCCCGGGACCGGGACGTGCTGGTCTGCCGCTATCTGCTGGAGCTGTCCGAGGTGGAGACCGCGGTGACGCTGGGGCTGCCGCGCGGGACGGTCAAGTCGCGGACCGCGCGGGCGCTCGGCAAGCTGCGCGACCGGATGCCGGTGGAGGAGGTGCCCGGTGCCTGAGCGGGACTTCGAGGAACTGATCGGGGAGCTGCGGGACCTCGGGCGGGCGTACGCCGTACCGGAGGCCCGTGATCAGCGGCAAGCGGTCCGGGCGCGCCTGGCCCGCCCCGCGCCGCGCCGGCATCGCGCCCGTTTCTATCTGTCCGCGGTGGTGGCGGCGCTGGTCCTCGCGGTGGCGGCGATCTCGCCGGCCCGGGCGGCCGTGCTGGACGCGGTCGGCGGGCTGCTCCGGGTGGCCGGCATCGAGTTGCGCGATCCGTCGGCGGAGCAACCGGAGCGGGCGCTGCCGGCGTCGCCCAGCCCGCTGCCGGCCCAGGCGACCGCCGAGCTGGCCGACGCCCGGGCGAAGGCGCTGTTCCCGGTCGTGGTGCCGGAGAAGCTGGGGTCGCCCGACCGGGTGCTTCTCGCCGATCCGGACAAAAACGGCGCACCGCGGGTGGTCACCCAGATCTTCCGGGGCGGTACGGTGCGTTTTGACCAGTTCGACGGGAGAGTGGACCCGGTATTCCTGAAGACGGCGCCGGACGGACAGTGGGTGGAGGGCGTCGGGGAGGTCGCGGTGTGGCTGGCCGCGCCGCATCCGATCACGTACGTCGACCGCGACGGCGTGAGCCGGGACGAGACCGCCCGCCTCGCCGGTCCGTCGCTGATCTGGAGCACCGGGAGCGTCACCTATCGGCTGGAAGGACTTGCCACCCTCGAGGAGGCGAGCGAGGTGGCCCGGTCGGTGCGCTGAGACGGTAAGGGGATATGAGAGTTCGTTCCGCGGTCCTGGCCGTTGTCGCGTGCGCGGGCCTGGCGGCCTGCACGGTCGAGGCCGGGTCGCGGCCCGAGCCGGTGCCCGCGCCGCCGGTCGAGAAGTTCTACGTGGAGCCGGCCGGCGCGGCCGCCGCCCAGGTGCGCAGCTGGGACGCGGCCGGCCGGGCGGCGGACGCGGCGGCGGTGCGCCGGATCGCCGACGAGCCCACCGCGGTGTGGTTCGCGGACGCCGATCCCGGCTTCGCCGACCGCGCCCGGGAGTTGGTCACCTCGGCCGCCGCGGCCGGGCGGACGCCGGTGCTGGTCGCCTACTGGGTTCCGCAGCGCGACTGCGGCGGGCACTCCGGCGGCGGCGCGCCGGACGCGGCCGCCTACCGGGACTGGATCGGGCGGCTGGCCGCCGCGGTGCACGGGTCGCCGGCGCTGGTCGTGCTGGAGCCGGACGCGGTCACCCACGTGCTGCAGGGCTGCCTCGGCGAACAGGCGGCCGGCGAGCGGTTCGGGCTGCTCGGCGAGGCGATCCGGGCGTTCAAGGCGGATCCCGGGGTGCGGGTCTACCTGGACGGCGGGAACCCGGGCTGGGTCAAGGACGTGGACCGGGTGGTGGACGCGCTGCGCCGGGCCGGGGTGGCCGAGGCCGACGGGTTCAGCCTGAACGTGGCGAACTTCGAGACCACCGACGCCAACATCGGTTACGGGACGGCGATCTCCGACCGGCTCGGCGGCGCGCACTTCGTGATCGACACCAGCCGGAACGGGAACGGGCCGGCCGCCACCGCCGGCTCCGGGGACGGGCACTGGTGCAATCCGCCGGGACGGGCGCTCGGCCCGGCCCCGACCACCCAGACCGGGCACGACCGGGTCGACGCCTACCTGTGGGTGAAACGCCCGGGCGAGTCCGACGGGGAGTGCGGCTCCGGTGCCCCGCCGGCCGGCCAGTGGTGGCCGGAGTACGCGCTGGCGCTGGCCACCAACTGAGGCTGTCCCCGGAGTGGGCCTCGGTGGCCGGCTTCCGCACCGTGCCCGGCCGGCGGTCCCGCGGTCCCTCGACGAGATCCCGGTGTCGCCGATCGCCCGTCGGCCCACGCTGTCCGGGCCATCCAGCACGCCCGGCAGAGCCATCCGCTGCGGGCCACCCTGCCCCTCACGACCGCCCTGGAGATCGGCCCGCTGGACGGGTCGTCGTGGCCGGGGGTTCGCGGCGGGCCGGCGGGCGGACGGGGCTGGGCGTCAGGGGTGTCTCGAGCACTCCGAGACACCCCTGACGCCCAGCCGGGGGACCGTGAGCGGGGCTCCCCGTCGTACCGGACATGGGTCCTGCCGCGAGTCAGGAGACGTGCACCCAGGTGGCGGGGGACGGGATGCCGCGGGTGTCGGTGACGAAGAGCATGTACCAGCCGGAGGGCACCAGGCCGCGCTCGCGGGGGATCTGGACCATGATGCCGCCCGGGGCGCGGCGGATCGGCAGGGCGACCGAGCGCTGGTCGACGTCGGTGCCGTGGGTGACCGCGCCGGGGCGGACCAGGCGGGCGGTGCGGATCCGGTCGGCGTCCCAGGTGCCGAAGGAGACGGTGTGGCCGCGGGCCACCTCGTCCGGTCCGCCGACGATCGCCGGGCGGGCGCCGCGGAACAGGTAGGGCGGGCTGTAGATCTCGACGCGCTGCTCGAAGACGCCCGGGTTCTTGCCGGAGCGGTCGTAGATCGGATCGCTGCCCAGGGTGACCACCCGGCCGTCCGGCAGCAGCAGCGCCTCGGAGTGGTAGTCACGGCCGACGGTCGGTGCGGCCGCGGTCCGGAAGACATTGCGGTACGGGTCGTAGATCTGTGCGGTGAGCAGGTCGCTGCGGTTCCTGCCCCGGTACGGCCCGCCCCGGTAACCGGCCGAGCCGCCGCTGGTCAGCACGGTGTCGTCGGGGAGCACGACGGTGCTCAGATAGCGGGTCGGGTGCGGCAGGTCCGGGCCGGGCAGGTAGACCGGGGCCGGCCGGCTGAGGTCGGCGATCGCGGTCCGGGCGGTGGATCGCGGCGAGTCGCCGACCGCGCCGCCGCCCAGGATCATCACCCGCTGCCGCTGGGCCGGCGGGAGCAGGACCGAGGCGCTGGTCTCGGTCATCGTGGCGTCGCGCAGGCCGGGGACCGGGCGGAAGTCGTTGGTCCGCACGTTCCACAGGCCGGGGGTGCGGCCCTCGGTGGCCGAGCCGTACCCGGCGTTCGAGCCGGAGAAGAAGAGACGCTCGTCGCGGGTCAGGAACAGCGCGGGATAGGTGGGGAAGGTCCGGGTCAGCCTGGGGGCGGCGGCCCAGCGGCGGTCCCGGGCGAGGTAGACCTCGTTGCGGCCGGGCAGCATCCGGCCGAACTGGTCGAGGCCGGAGACGGCGAGGACGTTGCCGCCGGCGAGCGGGGCCAGGGTGGGGTACCAGCGGTGGTCGGTGAGGTCGCCGGTGCGGACATAGCGTTCGGTCCGGGGGTCGAACTCGTACGAGGTGTTGTCGCCGCCGTACTCCTGCTTCTCGCGGGTGATCTTGTCGGCGACGCCGTAGACGTTCCGCGCCGCCATGCCACTGAGTCCGGCGAAGCGGTATTGCGCCGGGCGGCTGATGACGCCGGCGTCGCCGGGCTGCAGGGCGTCCACCCACACCTCGACCTCCCCGGCGTGCACCATGGTGCGGCCGCCGTGCAGCATCTTCGTGGCGGCCGGGACGGTCACGTCCGCCCGGGTGGCGTACCGCCGGCCGTCCGGCGCGACCAGGACCGTATTTTTCGCGATGTTCCGGGCACCGTCGTCCGGCGACTCATTCTTGATCTTCATGACGCCGGCGGCGTGTCTGATGTTCTCCGGCAGCACCTCGTAGGACTTCGTCCCGCCGGCCACCAGCAGCTTCCCGTCGGCCAGGAAGGTGTGCCCGGCGCAGAACATGTCGGTCGGCGTCGGCACCAGCGAGAACCGGTCCCCGGCCGGGTCCCAGAGGATGGTCCGGAAGGAGCCCGCCTCGAAGTTCTTCCGGTTGTTCCCGGAGCCCGCGATGATCAGCACCTTGCCGGTGCTGAGCAGGGCGGCGTGAATCGCGTTGACCTTGAAGCCGTCCGGGACCGGCAGCGTCGACCACTGGCCGTAGGCCGCCTTGTAGCTCGCGCGGCTGATGTGGAACTCGTGGTAGCGGTCCGCCGCGAAGACCACGATCGGGCGGTTCGCGGCCAGGACCGCGGCGAGGGCGGGCAGGGCGACCAGGCCGCGGAGCAGGCGGCGGGTCAGCGATGGCTGGGGGATCATGCGTACGTCCTCACCGCTTCGTCGGTCCGTTGGGCCGGGATTGTCACGGGCTTGCCGGCTGGTCGCCGGGTGGCCGCCCAGAGCGCCGGCGGCGCCAGGCAGAGCGCCAGGTTCAGCGCCGGCCAGAGCCACATCAGCCCGTGCGTCCGCCCGGTCACCACCGCCACCACGAGCAGCCCCGCGAAGAAGGCCGCCCAGCTCAGATGGGTCCGGAAGGTACCGACCCGATCCGGGCTGGCCGAGTCGCCCTTGGGCGTGACCACAAACCCGGCCCGCCGGCGCAGCAGCGTCTGCCGGAACGACGCCACGTAGACCGGTGCGCAGAGCGTGGAGAGCAGCATCCCGGTCAGCCCGGACGACCCGGCCTCCTCGTGCGGGCTCACGTTGTGCCGCCGGTTCCACAGGTAGAGCCCGACCTGGAAGATCGCCGCGTCCACGTAGAGCATCGACCAGACCTGCTGCGGCACCTGCACGCCACGGACCCCGAGCACGATGTGCGCGACCGCGGTGCCGGTGCCGAGCAGCCAGGCCACCGCGGTCATCGGGTAGTACGCCATGAGCAGCGCGTAGTGCAGCGTCCGGCGTACCCCGAGCCCTCTGACCCGGGGCAGGAACCCGGCGACGCAGACCTCGTCGGTGCCCCGCGACCAGCGGTGCTGCTGACTGAAGTAGTCGGTCCAGGCGGACGGTCCCTCGCCGACCGCGAGCACGTCCGGGGTGTAGACCGAGCGCCAGCGGCGGTTCGTCGCCGGGTTCCGGGCGGCGTGCAGGGCCAGGCTGGTCGCCATGTCCTCGGTGATCGAGTCCTGCAGGCCGCCGATGCCGCGCAGCGCCGCGATCCGGACCGCGTTGTTGGTCCCGACCAGCATCGGCGCGCCCAGCTTGTTGCCGGCCCGCTGCAGCAGGGAGTGGAACAGGTACTGCTGCGACTCGGCCCAGCGGGTGACCAGGTTGTCGTAGTTGCCGTAGATCTGCGGGCCGACCACGAACGCCACGTCCGGGTCCCGGAAGTAGCCGAGCAGCCGCTCGCCGAACGACGGCAGCGGCACGTGATCCGGGTCGACCGAGACGAACACGTCGTAGTCGTCGCCGTGCGCGTCCATCCAGGCGTTGTAGTTGCCGTGCTTGGTCCGCGCCTTGAACCCGCCGGCCGCGGTGTTCCACCGGGCCACGCCCTTCCGGCTGAAGTGCCGGACGCCGACGCTCGCGCACATCTTCTTGACCTCGTCGTCGTCGCCCTCGTCGAGCAGCCAGACGTCGTGGTCGCCGCGGATCCGGACGGCCGCCCGGAGGGTCTGCTCGACCATCTCGATCGGCTCCTTGCCGGGGACGATCGTGGTGAGGAAGGCGACCCGCAGGCCGGGCTCCGGCGGGACCGGCACCGGATCCCGGGCGCGCAGCGTGGCCAGGCACAGGGTGACCACGTTGACCAGGCGGAACAGCTCGATCAGGGCGATCGCGCCGACCATCACGGTGGCGACGCCGCCGCCGGACAGGTCGGCCGAGGTGAGCAGCCAGCCGAAGAAGGTGGCCTCCAGGGCGAACGCGAGGGTCGTGATCAGGAGGCTGCGGATCGGGCGGTTCCGGGTCAGCGGCCGCAGGCGGACCCGGTAGTCGCCCGTCGGGGCCGGATCGGGGGGACCGGCCAGGCGGCTGAAGCTGTCGTAGTCGTAGGGCATCCTGCTCCCTGAGCAATGTGGACAGACGGCCCGGTTCCGCACACCCGTATTTCATGCTTTTTCATAGATGAACCGGATTTTCCGGGCACAACTGGACAGTAGTCAGCGGAGGGTGGGGCTGGACATCCCCGCTACCCGATCGTGGAAGCTGGACCGGTGATCGTGGACGCATGCCTGCGCGACGGCCGGGGCGGCAGCCCGACCCTGGTCCGCGACGACACGCCGATGCCGGACGCGGAGCGAGCGCTCGCGGTGGCCCGCAGCGGCGCCTCGCACGGAGCCTTCGTGACCGTGGGTGACGGCGTGGCCGACGTACGGTTCTTCACCTCGACGGGGGAGTTGCCCGCCTGCGGCCACGGGACGGTCGCCGCGCTGATCTGGCTCGCCGACCGGCTCGGGCGGGACGGCGAGTTCCCGCTGCGGGCCGGCGGCCGGACGTTCCGCGGCTGGGCCGAGGGTGACCGGGCCTGGTTCGAGCAGGCCCCGGTGACCGTGCGCGACGACCCGGGCCCGGTGGCGCCGGTGCTCGCCGCGCTCGGGCTGGACCCGGCCACCCCCGGCGTGCGGGCCGCGTCGACCGGCCGGTGGCGGCTGCTGATCCCGGTCGCCGCCCCGGCCGCCCTCCGCCCGGACCTCGCGGCGCTGCGCCGGGCCTGCGACGCCTTGGACCTGCTGGGTTGTTACGTGCACACCCCGCCCGGTCCGGACGGGCGGCTGGCGGCCCGGATGTTCGCGCCGTCGATCGGCGTCCCGGAGGACATCGCCAACGCGAACAGCACCTCCTGCCTGCTCGCCGCACTGGGCGTGGCGGAGCTCGCCGCCGACATGGGCGACGCGCTGGGCCGCCCGGCGACGGTTCTAGCCCGCGTCGCCGACGGCCGCCTGCAGGCCGGCGGGGTCGCCCGGATGCGGCGCGGCCGGCCGGCTGCCCGGGCCAAAACCTGAAACCGTCGAACCAATACGCCCGGTGATCCGTTTGCTTGGATGAGGCGGGCGAACGTGACCCGTCCGGGAACCGACAGGGCGGTGCCGATGCTAGTTCTCTTCCTGCTCATCCTGGTCCTGGCCGGAGCCTGCGTGCTGGCGGTGCGCGGCGTGCGGGCCGAGGCGCGGGCGGCGGCGGATCCGCTGGTCGTGCCGGAGTCCTTCTTCGCCCCGCAGAGTCTGGAGGGCGTCCTCTGCGGCCAGCTGCTGGACGGCGACATCACCCGCCGTCAGTACCTGCGATCGATGGAGGGCCTCGCCGCCCGCGACGAGGAGCGGCACCCGCTGGTCGTCCCCTGGCACCTCGGCGCCGGCGAGGAGTGACGGCCGGCGCGGTCTTTGCCACAAGCGGCCCCCGCTGAGGGGCGGAGTTCCTGAACGCGTGCTTAGCTTTCTGCATGATCGGCGACTCCATCGACGTGGCACGCCTGCAGGAAGTTCTGGACGGGCGGTGGGCAGGGATCCGGCAAGCGGTGCGGGACGGGCTCGGCAAGGCCGGGTTCGCCGCGGTGCACGGGGAGACCGGGGACGAGGCGCGGGACCGGATCAGCGCGCTGATCCGGCAGATCCCGACCGACGTCGGGGTGGCCTCGGCGTTCCCCAAGGCCTACGGCGGGTCGGACGACCCGGGCGGCTCGGTGGTGGCGGCCGAGATGCTCGCCTACGCCGACCTGTCGCTGATGGTGAAGGCCGGCGTGCAGTGGGGGCTGTTCGGCGGCGCGGTGGTGGCGCTGGGCACCGAGCGGCACCACGAGGCGTACCTGCGCGGGATCATCGACACCGAGATCATGGGCTGTTTCGCGATGACCGAGACCGGTCACGGCTCGGACGTGCAGAAATTGCGCACCACCTGCGTCTACGATCCGGTGACCGAGACCTTCGACCTGCACACGCCGCACCAGGCGGCCCGCAAGGACTACATCGGCAACGCCGCCCGGGACGGCCGGATGGCGGTCGTCTTCGCCCAGCTGATCACCCAGGGGCAGAACCGGGGCGTGCACGCCTGGCTGGTGCCGATCCGGGACGCCGACGGCAACCCGATGCCGGGGGTGACGCTGAGCGACGCCGGGCACAAGGCCGGCCTGCTCGGCGTGGACAACGGCCGGATCAGCTTCGACCACGTCACCGTGCCGCGCGACATGCTGCTGGACCGGTACGGACAGGTCGCCCCGGACGGCGCCTACAGCAGCCCGATCGAGAACGACACCCGCCGCTTCTTCACCATGCTCGGCACCCTGGTCCGCGGCCGGGTCACGGTCGGCGGCGCGGCGTCGGCGGCGACCCGGGCGGCGCTGACCATCGCGGTCCGCTACGGCGACAGTCGCCGCCAGTTCGGGGTGCCCGGCGAGGAGCGCGAGGTGGCGCTCAACGACTACCTGGCCCACCAGCGCAAACTCCTGCCCGCGCTGGCCACCAGCTATGCCTACGCGTTCGCCCAGGAGGAGCTGGTCGGCACCCTGGCCGACGTGCAGGCCGGCCCCGGCCCGGTCGACGAGCACCGGCAGCGGGAGCTGGAGTCCCGGGCCGCCGGGCTGAAGGCGATGCAGACCTGGCACGCCACGCACACCATCCAGATGTGCCGGGAGGCGTGCGGCGGCGCCGGCTACCTGTCGGAGAACCGGCTGCCCGCGCTCAAGGCCGACACCGACGTCTTCACCACCTTCGAGGGCGACAACACGGTGCTGTTGCAGCTGGTGGCGAAGGGTCTGCTGACCGGGTACCGGGACGCCTTCGGCTCGCTGGACGGCTGGGGCCGGGCCACCTTCGTGGCCGAGCAGGTGCGCGAGATGGTGCTGGAGCGGACCGCCGCCCGCGGCCTGATCCAGCGTCTGGTCAGCGCGGTGCCGGGCCGCGACGAGGAGGTCGCGGTGACCGACCGCGGCTGGCACCTGACGATGTTCGAGGACCGGGAGAAGCACGTCCTGGAGGGCGCCATCCGCCGCCTGCGCAACGGGGCCGCCACCAAGAAGGACCGGCCGTTCGAGATCTTCAACGACGTGCAGGACCACGTGCTGAAGACGGCGACCGCGCACATCGACCGGATCACCCTGGAGGCGTTCGTCGCCGGGATCGAGCGGGCCACCGACCCTGCGGCGCGGGCCCTGCTGGACCGGGTCTGCGACCTCTACGCGCTGGTCACCATCGAGGCGGACAAGGGCTGGTTCCTGGAGCACGGCCGGCTCACCCCGGCTCGCTCCAAGGCGGTCACCGCGGTGATCAACGACCTGCTGCGCGAGCTGCGCCCGCACATGGCGACGCTCGTCGACGCCTTCGCCATCCCGGACGAGTGGCTCAACGCCGCGATCCTCCGCGAGGAGCCGGGCCGCCAGGAGGCGATGGCCGAGGAGGACGCGCGCGTCACGACCGCTTGATTCATTTTCCGGTACGACTCGGAGCCCCGTGGCGGCCGGCCCGCGAGGCCGCGGCCACTCCGGACCGCCACGCGGGTCGTGCGGGTCCGCTCGGGGTCCGGTACGGCGCGCGCCGGAAGCACCCGCGGGCCCGCACGACCCGCGGCGCGGTCCGGTGCGGGCCGGGCCTCGCGGGCCGACCGCCACGGGGCGGGAAGTCGTACCGAAAATGATCAGAAGCGGCCCGGCAGCCGGCCGCCTCCGTCCTCGGTCAGAACGCCGTGTCCTCCAGGCCGAACCAGAAGGTGACCAGGATGTAGAAGACATACATCCACGCGCCGGAGGTGAGGATGCCGGCGACCGCCTGGCCCCGGCCGGGCTGGTTGGTCCGGTTGATCTGGGTGACCGCCATGAAGCCGAAGATCAGGCCGAGCGGGAAGAGCCCGATGATGCCGGTCACCAGGGACAGCGTGGCGTAGCGGTTGGTCTCGCCGACCGGGGCCGGGCGAACGGCCGGGTAGTACGGGGACGGCAGGCCCGGCGGGGGACCGTAGGGGACCGGCGGATAGCCACCGGCCGGGTCGTAGCCCGGCGGGGCGTAGGGACCGGCCGGGTCGTAACCGGGCGGCGCGTAACCGGGCGGCGGGTAGCCACCGGCCGGGTCGTAACCGGGCGGCGGGTAGGCCGGGGCGGGCTGGCCGGAATACGCGGCCGGGGGATAGCCGGGCGCCGGGTGACCGGGAGCGGCCTGGCCGGGTGCGGGGTATCCCGGGGTCGGACCGGGCATCGGGTATCCCGGGCTCGGGCTGGGCGCCGGGTAGGCCGGCCCGGAGTAGTCGGGTGTGGGATAGGCCGGCCGCGGCTGCACGGGCGGGCCGGAGGTCGGCTGGCCAGGCTCGTAAGCGGCCGGCAGACCGGCCGGGAAGGGCGTTGTCGAGCCGGGCGCGGCCGGGAAGGGTGTCGTCGAGCCGGGCGCGGCCGGGAAGGGTGTCGTCGAGCCGGGCGCCGCCGGGAAAGGCGTCGTCGAACCGGCTGCCAGGAACGGCGTCGTCGGAGCGGGCGGCTGATAAGCGGCCGGCGGGTAGGGCGCGGTCGGCGGCTCCGCGGCCGCCGGGGTGGCGGTGGCCGGCTGGTCGCCGGTCGCCGGGTTGACCGTCGTCGCCTCGTGCGACCCGGGGAAGGCCGGCAGCGTCGGGTCGGCCGGGGCCGCCTCGGGCGAGTACGACTGCCGGGTCGGGTCGCTCTCCGGGCCCGGCGTGGGTGACTGCTGATCGCTCACCCTGGGACGTTAACAACAACCAAGATCAACAGTTACCCCTGCCGAATCTCGACTTGGCAACGGCGCCGGCCCTCCCCGGGGGTTCTGTCAGGGGGTCTCCCTAGCATCGCGGGCATGCGGACGTTGAGCTTCGCCGAAGGCGACGCCACCACGCCCCGCGGCGACGGCCCGCGGATCATCGCCCATGTCTGCAACGACATCGGCGCCTGGGGCCTCGGCTTCGTGCGGGCCGTCTCCCGCCGGTGGCCGGAGCCGGAGCACGAGTTCCGCCGCTGGCATGCCACCCGGGCCGACGCTCCACCCGCCCGCGACTCGCCGCTCCGGCCGGGTGCCGGGCAGTCCGTCCCCGCGGTCCGGCCCGAGCCGCCGTTCCGGCTGGGGGAGGTGCAGCTGGTGCCGGTCGCCCCGGACCTCTGGGTGGCGAACATGGTGGGCCAGCACGGCATCATGACGAAGCGGGGCCTGCGCACCGATGCCGGCTATGACCGGGCGGCCGGCCCACCGGTCCGCTATCCGGCGATCCGCGAGTGCCTCACCACGCTGACCGCGCACGCGAGCGCGCTCGGCGCCTCGGTGCACATGCCACGGATCGGCTGCGGGGTGGCCGGCGGCACCTGGGGCGAGGTGGAGCCGCTGATCCGCGCGACGCTGTGTGCCGGGGGCGTCCGCACGACCGTCTACGACCTGCCCGGCCCGCCCCGGCAGCACAAGATCGCCGCGATCGGGGGCCGCCTCGCCGAAACCCGGCCGTTGAGCCCGGGATAGTGGCCGAAGGGCCAGGCCGGACCGCTTCTGCCGGACCCGTCCGGAGGGACGTGGTCAGCTCATCCGGAAGGCGATTTCTACCGGAAAGGTCTGACCATGAAGACTCGTGCGACTATCATCGCGGCCGCCGTCGGGCTGGCTCTCGGCGCGTCCCTCGCGACCACCCCGGCGCACGCCGCCCCGGGCGGCGGCCAGGCGCCCGCGGACGACAAGCTGCAGTCGTTCTGGAGCAAGCAGGAGTGCGTGGACGCCGGCAAGCTCGGCAAGGACAACGACGACTGGGACTCGTTCAAGTGCCGGGCCAGCGACGACGCGGCCGGCAACGAGCTCTGGGTGCTCTATGTGAGCCGGGACGACAAACCCGCGCCGAAACCGGAACCCAAGCCCGACCCGGAGGAGCCGAAACCCGGCAAGCCGAGCAAGGTGAAGAACCCGCTCGACGTGTGCACCTGGACCCCGTGGCTCTGCGAGGACTGACCTCGCGCCGGGACGCGGATCAGCCGGCCGGACGGGCGAACCGGCCGCCGGCCGGCGCCGGCGATCCGGACCGGCCTCACGTCTGCAGTGTCCCGGGGACGTAACCGGCGTCCGGGTCGAGCGCCTCGTCCTGCCCGACCAGGGCGGTGAAGGCGGCCCACGGCATCCGCTCGACGGCGTCCGCGGCGCCGCTCTCGCCGATCGCGCGGTAGGTGACCGAGGCGGCCCGCATCGCGGCGAGCAGGGCGGCGACCGGGTGCAGGACCAGCCGCACGCCCACGGCGAGCAGCTCCGCGTCGGTCCAGGCGGGGTGGTCCGGCGTGGCTTCACTGCGATCGACCACCATCGGTACGCCCGGCAGCGCCGCGTGGATGGCGGCGAGGTCGTCGAGGTCCCGGACGCCCTCCGGGAACACCGCGTCGGCCCCCGCCTCGGCGTAGGCGCCGCAGCGCACGATGGTCTCGCCGAGCCCCTTCACCGCGTACGCGTCCGTCCGGGCGATCACCGCGATCTCCGGCACCTGCTCGGCCAGCGCCTTGACCTTGGCGGCCGCCAGTCCGATCTCGATCACCTCCTTGCCGGCCGGGTGACCGCCGCGTCCCGGGCGCACCCGGTCCTCCAGGTGCAGCCCGGAGATCCCGGCCCGGCTGTAGGCCAGCCCGGTCCAGACCGCGTGCGCCGGGTTGCCGTAGCCGATGTCCGCGTCGGCCAGCAGCGGTGTGCCCCGCAACGCCGGGACCAGCGTGGTGGCCCGGTCGGCGATCTGCGTGGCGTGCACGAAGCCGAGGTCGGGGCGGCCCAGCATGGTGGCCGAGACGGCGGCGCCGGACAGGTGCACGGCGCGGTGCCCGGCGGCCACCGCGAGCGCGGCGGTCACCGGATCCCAGACGCCGGGCACGTGGGTGACCCGGTCGAGGGTGAGAAGTGCGCGAAGCGCGGAAGCGGTCATGAGAGATTGTGCATCGCCGATCCGCTTTCACCAGCATCGGCCGGGGGCTCAGCGGTTCTTGCCATCGAGCTACTGGGCGGTACGCTCACGCGATGTTCGACGAGGCGGTACTGGTCGGGGTCACGGCGTTCTGTGCGGGCGCGCAGCCTCCGCCCGGTGAGGAGATCCGGGAGGGCCTGCTCAGCGGCGGTCTGGAGCCGTGGCTGGCGGACCGGCTGATGGTCTTCCTGCCGATCGCCTTCGGCCGCCGGATGCTCGGCGGCGTCACCGTCGACGACACCTTCGTCGACGGCGGCGTCACCCGCCCGCTGGCCGGCGACCCGGTCTTCGTGGCCGCCGCGCGGGTCGCGCAGCTGGCCGGGCAGGCGGAGACCGCCCGGATCGCCGGCTACAGCCACGAGGTCGCCGCGGTCGGTCAGGCCCTGCAGGGCGGGGCCAAGGTCGAGGAGATGACGCTCGGGCCGATCACCCTGGACGAGCCGCTGCCCGAGCTGCGCCCCGGCAGCGGTGGGGTGCCGGCGCCGTCCACGGTGTTCGCGCACTGGATGGCCGCCTACGGCGTCCCGGTCGGCGAGGATCTCCGGGTCGGCGACGCCGAGTTCCGGGCCACCCTGACCCCGCACCCGCGCCCCGCGCCCGGGCTGGTCGTCGCCCAGGTGAACTTCGCGGTCAACCATCCGGCGCTGGCCCGCCCGTGGATGGTGGAGAGCTGCGTCGGCGTGGCCGGCACCTGGAAGGAGGCGATCTTCCAGAGCCTGGCGATGTTCGAGCGGGCGGTGGCCTACCCGATGATCGCCGCGCTGCTCGACCGCCGGGCCGCCGGCGACCACGTGCTGGTGGAGCGTTATCCGCACCCGGGCGGCGAGTTCGAGCTGTTGCTCGGCGCGCAGGTGGACCTGTTCGCGACCGACCCGGTGCCGTCCGCCGAGCCGCTGCTCGACCAGCTGCTGACCGCGCTCAAGGATGTCCCGCTGAGCCGCGCGGTGCACGCGCTGCGGTTCTTCACCGCGTACCAGGACGGGCAGCTGCTCACCAACGAGGTGTTCCTGGACGGCGAGCCGTGGGAGACCGGCATGAAAGTGACCGCCTCGGCCCCCGCCCCGCTGCCGTCCGGCCCGGTCGGCGTCCGCGTCTTCGCCTTCCTCACCCCCGCCGGGCAACGCTGACCAGCGGCGCCAGATGGTCGGTCAGGAGAGGCCGCTCCGCGCTGCACAACAACCGCCGGTCGGTGACCCGGAAATCGCCCTGCAGCAGCAGATAGTCGATCCGGTGCGCGACGCTGCCGGGTGCCAGCCGATCCACCCGGAAGGTCGGCCGCTCATCCCCGGCGAACGGATCCGTCCACGCCCCGCCGTCGACGATCCGTGGATAGAGCACCCCGTCGCTGGCGAGGTTGAAATCCCCGCCGAGCACCCGCAACGCCGCCGGCCCGGCCTCGCGCATCGCCTCGTGCACGGCGGCGAGCTGCCCGCGCTGCATCCGGAAATGCCGGTTCGCCGCCGACCAGTCCCCGTCCCGGTTCGACGTCAGCTGGGTGGTGCCCAGCAGGATGCCGTCCTCGGTGCGCGCCGTCAGCAGACCCCGGAACCACCGCCCCAGCCCGGCCCGCAGCACCTGGCTGCGATGCCCGGCGCGGACGCCGGCGAACCGCCGGAATCGCGGTGCGCCGACCGGTCGCCGTGCGCCGATCGCCAGACCGTTCCGCGCGACCCAGTGCGGGTACGCCGTGAGCCGCGCCCGCATCACCCGCATCGCCCCCGGAGTCCACATCTCCTGCAGCAGCACCGCGTCCGCCCCGGACGCCTCGACCTCGGCCGCGAGTCCGGCGGCCCGCTCCCGCAACGGCGGCATCCCGTTCCGCACGCCCAGGCCCACGTTCAACGAGACCACAGTGAACGACCGCATCCGGCTATTGTCCGGACGTGACTGTTGACCTCCTCGCCGACTTCGTGCGCGCCGACCGGGAGCGGGACCTCGGCCTCTACGGCATCCACGTGCACCGGGACGGGCACGAGCCGCTGACCCACCGGTTCCGCTCCGACGACCGGGTCAACCTGTACTCGGTGGCGAAGACCTTCACCTCGGTCGCCGCCGGGCTGGCCGAGGCGGAGGGCCGGCTCGGCCTGGACGACCTGTTCCTCGACCACTTCCCGGAGCTGCGCCCGATCGCCGCCGACGGGTTCGAGCGGGTCACCCTCCGGCACCTGATCACGATGACCAGCGGCAGCAGCCACAAGTGGTTCGCGCACCTGCGGATCGACGCGGTCGACCTGCTGCACGAGTTCGTGGCGGCGCCGCTCGAGGCGGAGCCGGGGAAGCGGTTCTCCTACACCGGCTCCGGGCCGTACGCGATCGGCCGGGTGCTGGCCCGGGCCACCGGCGCGAACGTCCGCGACTACCTGATGCCCCGCCTGTTCCGCCCGCTCGACCTGCACAACCCGGCCTGGCACACCTGCCCGCTCGGTTACCCGTTCGCGGAGAGCGACCTCTTCCTGCGCACCGAGGAGCTGGCCCGGTTCGCCCGGCTGCTGCTGCAGGAGGGCGAGTGGGCGGGCCGCCGGGTGATCCCGGCCGAGTACGTCCGCCGGATGCCCGCCGAGAGCGTCGACACCACCGACTCGGCCGAGCACGGCGAGCAGTTCACCCACGGCTACGGCCTCGGGGTGTGGCTCAGCGGCAACGGCACCTACCGGATGGACGGGGCCTACGGCCAGTACGCGGTGATCGCCCCGCAGAAGCGGGCGGTGCTCACCGTGACCGCCCACTGTGAGCACGACACGGACGTGCTCACCGCGATGCACGAGCTGGTCCTGGACCGGCTGTGAGCGCCGCCCGCTGGGCCGGGCCGAGCCGGTCCGCCCGGACCTCGGCGGTGTAACCGGCCTCGGTGCTCCGCAGCGCCAGCGGATCGGCGATGCCCGGCTCGCCGGCCAGCACCGCCAGCCCGCCGGCGACCCGCTGTGCCGGCCAGCCGAGTGCGGCGGCGAGCTGCTCGGTGGTGCGCGGCGTCCCGGCGTGGACCAGGGCGGCCAGCACGGTCAGCGGATCGCCGTCCGGGACGCGGCTGTCCCGCATCTGCCCGTTGAGCCAGCCGAAGAACCGGCTCATCGCGGTCAGCCGGGCCCCGGCCGCCGTCCCGGCCCCGACCAGGTCGGCGCCGCGCCGGGCGGCGTCCGCGAGGTCGGCGTGCGCGGTGGCGTCGGTGCGCCAGGCCCGCGACCAGACGTCGTCGGCCACCAGGTAGCGCTCCCGGCGGCGGCCCGGCTCGGTCCGTCGGACGATGAGGTCCATCGCGGCCAGGTAGCCGACCGCCTTGGACACCGAGGCCGGGCTGACCGCGAGGTCGCCGGCCAGCTCGGCGGAGGTCATCCCGCCGGACTCGCGGAGCAGCAGGCAGACGAAGACCCGCGCGCACATCCGCGGCATCCCGGTCCCGGCCAGCAGCGCCGCGAACTCCTCCCGGAACGCCGGCGGCTCGGGCGCCGCCCGCCGGACCGCGCCCGGCCGGCGGCGCGGCGCCCGGCGCACCGCGGACTCGTGCGCCAGGCCGGGCAGGTAGTCGCCGGGGATCCCGTTGCGCGCCACCTCCCGGCTGATCGTGGAGGTCGGCCGGCCCAGCAGCCGGGCGATCTCGGCGTAGCCGAGCCCGTCGGCCAGCCAGGCCGCGATCCGCTCCCGGTCGTCGCGCGTGAGTCTGCTGCCCGGCATCGGCGGCTCCTTTGCATTAACCGGCATTCCCATTGCAACGATTGCCGTTTCAGCACGTCAATGTGCCTAGCCATTATTGACGATATTCTGAATGCAACATAGTTTCCGGCTATGGACAAGACCTACGTGATGGCGGTTTCCACGATCACCGACGAGCGGGCGTTCTGGGCCGGGCTCAAGCGGGCGCACGGCCGGCTCCCGCACGACAGCCGCTGGACGCTGGCGGTGGCCAGCACCGACGGCGCCAAGGCGGTGAACATCATCAGCCACGACTCGATCGACGCGGCCCGGGCGTTCTTCTCCGAGTACACCGGCCCGTTCGCCACCACCGAGTTCTACGAGGCCGACACCGCCAACGCGGTCGGCCTGGCCGGCTGACGCCGGTGGCGATCGATCTGACCGGCGTCCCGGAGCGGGTCGGCGAGTTGCTCGCCGAGTACCGGATCCCGAGCGCGGTGCTCGGCGTCCTCCGGGGCGGCGAGACCGCCACGGTCGCCGTCGGCGTCACCGACGTCGCGACCGGCGAACCGGCCACCACGAGCACCGTCTACCAGGTCGGTTCGATGACCAAGACCTGGACCGCGCTGGCCTTCCTGCAGTCGGTCGACGAGGGCCGGGCCTCGCTGGACGAGCCGGTGCGCACCTGGCTGCCCGGGTTCCGGGTCGCCGACCCGGAGGTGAGCGCCCGGGTCACGCCGCGTCACCTGCTGCAGCACACCAGCGGCATCGAGGAGGACTTCGGCGACCCGGGCGAGGGCGACGACGTCCACGAGCGGATGGTGGCCGGGATCGCCGGCGCCCGCCAGGTGCATCCGCTCGGCCACACGCACGGGTACAGCGCCGCGCTCGGCTACGCGATCCTCGCCCGGATCCTGGAGGTGCTCGACGGCAAGCGCTGGGACGACGTCCTGGCCGACCGGCTCCTCGGCCCGCTCGGGCTGACCGCCACCACCAGCCGCCCGGCCGACGCCGGCCGCGGGCCGATCGCGAAAGGTCACCTGCCGGGCCCGGTCCGCACGCCGGTGGACCGGCTGCCCCGGTGCTACGGCCCCGGCGGCGGCATCAGCTCGACCATCGGCGACGTGCTGACGACGGCGCGCTTCCTGCTCGACGGGCCGGTCCACCGGATGGGCCGGTCGCGGGTGCCGGTGCCGGACCCCTACCTGTTCGGCCCGGCCTGGGCGCTCGGCCTGATCGTCTGCGACTGGCACGGCGAGACCGTCTATGCCAGCGACGGCAGCACGATCGGCCAGAACGCCCGCCTGCGACTGCTGCCGGAGGCGGATCTGGCCATCGCGATGCTCACCAACGGCGGCCCGCGCGAGTCGTTCTACAAGCGAGTCTTCAACGAGATCCTCACCCGCCTCGACCGGCCCACCATCCCGGAACTGCCGGAACCCGACCCCACTCTCGCCCTGGACCCCGCCGATTACGTCGGCGTCTTCGCCCGCCCCGGAATCAGCTACGAGGTGGTCGCCACCGGCGACCGCCTCCAGGTGATCCAGGCCGTCGACCCGATGCAGGCGCGGATCCTCGGCCGTCCCGACCGGGTCACCTACGACCTGCTCCCGATCAGCAGGACCCACTTCCTGATGCCCCCGGCCACCCCGCTGGAGGACCCGCAGACGGTCGCCGTCTACGACCACTCCCGCTACCTGCACACCAATTGCCGGGTGCACCCGAGAGTCGCCTGACCGCCACGGGACCGGGCGTCGGGCGTACCGCAAACCGGGGTTGAGCTAACCGCGCGCCGCGTGTGATTCCCAGGTGGCATACATGCTCGCGTAGCGGCCGCCGGCCGCGACCAGCTCGTCGTGGGTGCCGGACTCCAGGATGCCGCCGTCGCCGACCACGATCACCCGGTCGGCGCGGCGCGCGGTGGAGAGCCGGTGCGCGACCAGGATCGCGGTGCGGCCCTCCAGCAGACGCTGGACGGCGGCCTCCACGCGCAGCTCGGAGCGCAGGTCCAGGCTGGACGTGGCCTCGTCCAGAACGACCACGCGCGGGGCCGCGACGAAGACCCGGGCCAGCGCGATCAGCTGGCGTTCGCCGGAGGAGACCGACTGGCCGCGCTCGTGCAGGATGGTGTCCAGGCCGTCGGGGGAGCGGTCGACCAGATCGCGCAGGCCGACCGCGTCCACCGCGGCGTCGATCTCCGCCGGGGACGCGTCCGGGCGGGCGAAGGCGATGTTGTCGCGCAGCGTCCCGGCGAACAGGAACGGCTCCTGCGGGACCACGCCCACCTGGCGGTGCAGCGAGTCCAGCGTCACGTCGCGCAGGTCGTGCCCGTCGATCAGGACCGCGCCCCGGTCCGGGTCGTAGAGCCGGGCGACCAGCTTGGCCAGCGTCGACTTGCCGGCGCCGGTCGGTCCCACGCACGCGACGGTCTCGCCGGGCTCGATGCGCAGCGTGACGTCGCGCAGCACCGGGCGTTCCGGGTCGTACCCGAAGGAGACCTCGCGCAACTCGATGCCGCCGCTGGCCAGCGGCAGGATGGCGGCATCAACCCTTTCCGGTACGCCGGGAGCCGTCCCGAGCAGCCCGCGCAGTTTGCCGAGCGCCGCCCGGGCCTGCTGGTAGTTGGTGTAGAGCTGGACCAGCTGCTGGACCGGCTGGAAGAACGCGTTCAGGTAGAGCACGAAGGCGGTCAGCTCGCCGATGGTCAGCTCGCCGCGCAGCACCATCCGGCCGCCGATCAGCAGCAGCGCGGCCAGCCCGAGCAGGCCGATCACCGAGCTGCCCGGGCCGTAGATCGCGTTGATCCGTCCGGTGTGGTCGTTCGCGTCGCGGTACCGGCCGACCACCTCGCGATGGTCGGTCACGCTGCGCCGCTGCTGGTTGTGCGCGGTGATCACGCGGACGCCGTAGAGGCTCTCGGAGAGGTGCGAGAAGAGCGCGGCGATGGCGTCCCGCTGCCGGTGGTAGCCGTGGTCGGCGGCCCGCCGGAACCAGATCGACAGCGCCGCCAGGGCCGGCACCACCAGCAGCAACGTGATCGCGGCCAGCTCCGCGTCGTAGTGCACCAGCACCGCGGTGACCACCACCATGGTCAGCCCCTGGATCAGGAACTGGGCGAAGCCCTCCTGCAGCAGCTGCTGCAGCGCCTCCACGTCGGAGGTCATCCGGGTCATCGTGACCCCGGCCTTCTCCCGGGTGTAGAAGTCCAGGCTGAGCCGTTGCAGGTGGCTGAAGACCCGGACCCGCAGGTCCCGGGTGACGTAGGCGGCCAGCCGGCCGCTCTGCCGGATCCGCACCCCGGAGGCGACCGCGGTGAGGCCGACCGCGGCCAGGAAGGCGACCGCGGCGGTGACCAGCACCGCGACGTCCCGGGCGACGATGCCGTGGTCGATGCCGATCTGCACGAGCAGCGGCCCGGCCTGCAGCAGCAGCGCCTCGGCGAGGACCGCGACCGCCGCGGCCGCCAGCACGCCGGGCCGGTTGATCAGCAGCGACCAGAGGGTGAGCCGCCGGTCCTCGGGCTGCTGGTGGAACGGCTCGTGCGGGGGGTCGTGCGGCGGCTCGGCGGACTCCAGGCGGGCCACGCCGGCGGCCAGCTCGGCGGGGATGCCGGCGAACGGGGTGCCGCTCTGCCGGTCGCGCCGGCTCGCGCCGCTGAACCCGCCGGGCATCGCGCCACCCGGCCCACCGAAGCCACCTCCGAACATGCTCATGCGACGGGCTCCTTCGCCAGCACCCGGGCGTAACGGGGTTCGGTGGCCAGCAGACCGGCGTGCGTGCCGTCGGCGACCACCCGGCCGCCGTCGATCAGCACCACCCGGTCGGCGAGGCCGATGGTGGCCAGCCGGTGCGCCACCATGATCGTGGTACGGCCGGTCATCAGGCCGCGCAGCGACTCGTGGATCTCGTGCTCGACCCGGACGTCGACCGCGCTGGTCGCGTCGTCCAGGATCAGCACCGGCGGGTTGACCAGCAGCGCCCGGGCGATCGCGACGCGCTGCCGCTGACCGCCGGAGAGGGTGTACCCGCGCTCGCCGACGACCGTGTCGTAGCCGTTCGGCAGCTCCCGGATGAACCCGTCGGCGCCGGCCGCGACCGCCGCGGCGACCACCTGCTCGCGGCTGGCGGCCGGGCGGCCGAAGGCGATGTTGTCGTGCAGCGAGACGGAGAACAGGAACGGCTCGTCGGGGACGATGCCGACCCGGTCGCGCAGGGTCGCCAGCGGGTAGTCGCGGACGTCGACGCCGTCGAGCAGCACCTGGCCGCCGGTGACGTCGTAGAAGCGGGCGGCCAGCCGGCCGATGGTGGACTTGCCGGAGCCGGTGGCGCCGACCAGGGCCACCGTCTCGCCGGGGCGGATGTGCAGGTCGAGGCCGTCGAGCGCGGTCGTACCGTCGGGGTAGTCGAAGCGGACATCGCGCAGCTCCAACTCGCCGCGCGAGGCCGGAGTCGCAGTTTCCTCCTTGTCGGTTATTTCGGTTTTTGTATCGAGGATGTCGTAGATGCGTTGCGCGGATGCCGCCGCCCGCTGACCCATCATGATGATCATCCCGAGCATCCGGAACGGTGGCTGCAGCATCAGCACGTACGAGTTGAACGCCACCACCGTCCCCACCGTGGCTCGCCCGTCGAGCACCATCAGCCCGCCGACCAGCAGCACCAGCGCCAGCCCGAGCCGGGGCAGGTTGTCCATCACCGGGATCCACCGGCTGCGCAGCCGCGCGTCGGTGGTGTACGCCCACCGCACCCGATCCGCCGCGCCGGCCAGGGTGTCGATCTGCCGCTGCTCGGCCGCGAACGCCTTGACGATCCGGACACCCTGGATGTTCTCGTCGACCACGGTCGCCACCCCGGCCAGCCGGGCCTGGATCAGCCAGGAGACCGGGAAGATCGCCTTGCGCATCCGGACGCCGAGCACCGCGATGGCCGGCATGGTCAGCATCGCCACCACGGCCAGGACCGGGTTGACCGAGACCATCAACGCGAACGCGATCCCGGCGATGGTGCACTGGACCAGGATCGACGGGCCGAAGGTCAGGTACATCTGCACGGCCCGGATGTCCGAGGTGGCCCGGGACATCAGCTCACCGGACTGGACCCGGTCGTAGAAGTCGTAGGACATCCGCATCAGGTGGCCGAAGACCACGGTGCGCAGGTCGTACTCCAGCTCGTAGGCGGTGCGCAGCAGGTAGAGCCGGGCCAGATAGTTGATCACGCCCTGGACCAGGGCCAGGACGGCGATCAGCAGGACGTACCGGGTCAGGCTCGCGGTGCGCTCGACCAGGGCGTTGTCGATGCCGATCCGGACCAGGTCGGGGATCTGCACCTGGACGATCAGGCCGGCGAAGGAGAGCGCCAACGAGACGATCAGCATGGCGCGATGCGCTCGGAGCAGCGGCCAGGCGCGGCGCAACCAGGTCTTGGTGGGGTCCGGGTCGATGCCGGCCCGGGGTGCGCGGCGGGGGGAGGACGGCAAGCGGCGCTCCTTACGGCTGGTGGTGCTTAGCCTAGCTAACGATCTGGGCGGAGAAAAACCCCGGCCGGGGAGGACCGGGGTTTTCGCTCTCAGGCCTGGGCCAGCGTCACCGCGGGACGTGGCAGGCCGTAGTGCTCCCGCAGGGTGCGGGTGGTGTACTCGGTGCGGAACAGGCCGCGCCGCTGCAGGATCGGCACCACGTGCTCGACGAAGAGCTCCAGCCCGGACGGCAGCACCGGCGCCATGATGTTGAAGCCGTCGGCGGCGCCGTTGTCGAACCAGTGCTGGATGGCGTCGGCCACCTGCTCCGGCGTCCCGGCGAAGGTGCGGTGCCCGCGCCCGCCGCCGAGCCGGCCGATCAGCTGCCGCACGGTGAGCTTCTCCCGCCGGGCCAGCTCGACGATCAGCGTGTACCGGCTCTTCGCCGCCTCGATCTGGTCCTCGTCCGGCAGGTCGTCCGGCAGCTGCCGGTCCAGGTGCAGGTCGGACGGGTCCAGGTGGAGCGTGGTGGCGAGCTGCTTGAGCGCGTACTCCGGCTTGATCAGCCGGTCCAGCTCCTCCTCCAGAGCCAGCGCCTCGGCCTCGGTGGAACCGATCGCCGGTACGATCCCGGGCAGGATCTTGATGGTGTCCGGGTCGCGGCCCTCGGCCAGCGTGCGGCGCTTGAGGTCGCCGTAGAACGCCTGCGCGTCCTCGAGGGTCTGCTGGGCGGTGAAGACCGCGTCGGCGTACTTCGCGGCCAGCTCCTTGCCGTCCTCCGAGGAGCCGGCCTGCACCAGCAGCGGATGACCCTGCGGCGGGCGTGGCACGTTCAGCGCGCCGGCCACCTGGAAGAACTCGCCGGCGTGCCCGGCCGGGTGGATCTTCGCGTCGTCGCCCCAGACGCCGGTCGCCTTGTCGCCGAGCGCGGCGTCGTCCTCCCAGCTGTCCCAGAGCTTGCGGGACACCTCGATGAACTCGGCCGCCCGCCGGTACCGGTCGGCGTGCGCCGGCTGGTCGTCCAGGTTGAAGTTGCGGGCCGCGTCCGGACCGGCGGTGGTGACCACGTTCCACCCGGCCCGGCCCTCGCTCACGTGGTCCAGCGAGGCGAACCGGCGGGCCAGGTTGTACGGCTCGTTGTAGCTGGTCGACGCGGTGGCGATCAGGCCGATGTGCTCGGTGGCGGTGGCCAGCGCGGTGAGCAGCACGGTCGGCTCCAGGCCGCCGGACGGGCGGCGACCGATGTTGCTCCACAGCACCGGGCTGTCGGCCAGGAACAGCGAGTCGAGTCTGCCCCGCTCGGCGATCTGGGCCAGCCGGATGTAGTGCTTGATGCTCAGGTGCGCGAACGGGTCGCTCTCCGGGAGCCGCCAGGCCGCCTCGTGGTGCCCGACCGTCATCAGAAACGCGTTCAAATGCAGCTGCCGGCTCATGCTGTGCCCTCCTTGGCATGCCCTTCTGGCCCTCGCCTGCGACGTTGCCGGGCAGCTTGCGGTGGCTGCCGCTCGGTGCAGGCGGTCATGCCTCGACCACCCCCAGCGCGCGGAGCAGCAACTCGCGGACCTCCTGGAATCCGGGGTCGCTCGCCTTGCGGGTCTCCGGCAGGCCGGGCCGGATGTCCACCGCGATGTGGCCCTTGTCCAGCACCACGATCCGGTCGGCGAGCTGCACGGCCTCGTCCACGTCGTGGGTGACCAGCAGCACCGCCGGCTGGTGGCGCTTGCACAGCGCGCGCAGCAGGCCGTGCATCTTGATCCGGGTCAGCGCGTCCAGCGCGCCGAACGGTTCGTCGGCCAGCAGCAGCTCCGGCTCGCCGACCAGCGACCGGGCCAGCGCCACCCGCTGCTGCTCGCCGCCGGAGAGCTGGTTCGGCCAGGCCTTCTCCCGGCCGGCCAGGCCGACCTCGGCGAGCGCGTCGACGCCCTTCTGCCGGGCGTCCGGCACCCGCAGCGCCAGGATCACGTTGTCCAGCACCCGGCGCCAGGGCAGCAGCCGGGAGTCCTGGAAGACCACCGAGACCCGGTCCGGGATCTCCAGGTCGCCGGTCCCGGCCACATCGTGGTCCAGGCCGGCCAGCGCCCGGAGCAGGGTGCTCTTCCCGGAGCCGCTGCGTCCGAGCAGCGCGACGAACTCGCCCGGAGCGATGTCCAGGTCGATGCCGTCGAGTACGGTTTTCTCGCCGAAGCGGCGGGTCAGTCCGGAGATCCGGACGCCGTGGGTCAGTTGGTCAACGTGCGGCGCCATCCCAGCACCCTCCGTTCAGCGATGCGGACCAGGGCGTCCGAGGCGAACCCGAAGATGCCGTAGATCACCAGGCCGACGATGATGATGTCGGTCTGCGCGTACTCCTGGGCCTGGGTCATCATGTAGCCGATGCCGGAGAGCGCGTTGATCTGCTCGACGGTGATCAGGATCAGCCAGGAGGCGGTCACCGACAGGCGCAGGCCGACGAAGACGCCGGGCAGCGCGCCGGGGAAGACCACGTGCCGGACGAACTCCCAGCGGGAGTAGTTCTGCACCTGGGCCAGCTCGACGTACCGCTGGTCGATGCCGGTGAGTCCGGCGTGGACCTGCACGTACATGTAGACCGCGACGGCCACCGCGATGATGGTGATCTTGAAGCCCTCGTTGATCCCCAGCCAGAGGATGAGCAGCGGGATCAGACCGATCGTGGGGATCGCCAGCTTGATCCGCATCGGACCGTCGATCAGCGCCTCGCCGATCCGGCTGGTCCCGGCCAGCAGGGCCAGGGCCAGGCCGGCGACGGCGCCGATCGCGAAGCCGAAGACCGCGCGCTGCAGCGAGGCCAGGATGTGGTCCTGCAGCGTGCCGGCCTGGATCAGGTCGATCGTGGTGCTGGCCACCGTCCACGGCGCGGAGAGCTTGCGTGGGTCCAGCACACCGGTCGCCGAGGCGAGCGCCCAGAGCGCCAGGAGCAGCACCGGGCCGAGCGCGCGACCGTACGGAATGGGCTTGCCCGGTCCCACCCGGCGCCGCTTGCGGCGCGGCTGGGTCGCGGTGACGCGGGGGCGGGTGGCGACGGAGAGGGTCTCGGTAGCCATGGTCACTCCTGGTACTTGGCGGGAACGGCGGCGGAGGCGATGCCCTCGAAGCGCCGGTCGAACAGCTTCTCTGGGTCGATCTTCTTGATGAAGCCGCCCTCGACGAGCAGGTCGGCGGACTCCTTCTCCCAGGCCAGCGCCTTGTCCCAGCTCTTCGGGAAGTACGGCTGCTGCAGGGTGGTGCCGATCCGCTTGGCGTCCGCGGCGGACACCTGCTGGTCCTTGACGTAGTAGGCGTCCAGCCACTTGTCCGGGTTCTCCCAGCGCCAGATCTGGTCCTTGGCCCAGAACGGGATGAACGAGCGGATCGCGGCGACCTTGGCGGAGTCGGCCAGCACCTCGGACGGCGCCCACAGCACGCTCAGGTAGTCGACCGCGGTCATCGGGAACTGGGTGGCGCCGTCCTTGCCGTACTCGGCGAGGTACTTGGTGATGGCCGGTTCGTAGAGCGGCGCGATGTCGACCTGCTTGCTCTGCAGGGCGACCAGGAACTTGGTGCTCGGCAGCGCGATCAGCTGCACGTCCTTGGGGGACAGTCCCTGCTCCTTGAGCGTGCGCAGGACCACCAGCCCCTGCGCCTGGCCCTGGGAGAAGGCGATCTTCTTGCCGCGCAGGTCGGTGATGCCCTTGACCGGGTTGCCCGGCGACGTGACGAAGGTGTACTGCGGCTTGTGCACGGTCTGCACCGCCACGATCTTCGCGTCCACATTGATCGCGGCGGCCTGGATCGGCGGGATGCCGGCGTTGTTCGCCAGGTCGATCGCCTTGGCGCGGAAGCCCTGGATGACATCCGGACCGGCCGAGATGTTCGGCCAGTCCTTGACCTTGAACGGAAGCTTGGCGATCTCACCGGACGCGGTCAGCCCGACCTGCGAGGTGTGGATCGAGATGATCAGCTGGGTGGCCGGGTCGACCGTGGTGGGCAGCGGGTCGGCGGCGGACAGGCTAGCGGAGGCGGCATCGTCGCCGGCACATCCGGTCAGGCCGAGCGCGGTCACTCCGAGGAGTCCTCCGAGCAGCGTGCGGCGGTTCAGGATCGGACTTGTCATGTGCTCTTCCCTTTGCGAATCCCGGCGGGGGTGACGATGCGTGTCCACGGGATGACAGGCGAGATGAATATACATTGCCTATCGGGTTTATAGGTTTAAACGCTTTGTTGCGGGAGGCGATTGGTCCGGGTCAGAGCGGTTTTGGGTACGGCGGAAGCGCGCCCGGCGTACCCGAATCGGGGTGTGGCCTGCCGCACACCGTGCCCCTCACGCGGACCGCAACCGGGCCGCAGCCGGGGAAGACTCGAACCGCAACCGACTCGCCCCGATCGTGGGGGCATGCTGCGCCGACTCGCCTCGCTGGCCACCTCCGTGACCGCTGCCGCCGCCCTGACCGTGGCCGGTCTGCCCGCCCCGGCGGTTGCCGCGTCGGCCGCCTGCCGCCCGGTCGCCGGCAGTCCGCGCTGCACCGTCTGGACCGGCAAGGTGGCCTGGGTGGCCGACGGGGACACGCTGCTGGTGGACGTCAACGGGGACGGCACGCCGACGCCGCGGTCGATCCGGCTGATCGGGGTGCAGGCGATGGAGCAGCACGCCTACTCGCCGCAACCGGCCAAGCGGCGCGGCGACTGCCACGCCCTGGAGGCGACCGCGCGGGTCGAGCAGCTGGTCAAGGCGGGCAAGGGTGTGGTGCGGATGACCGCGCAGCGGCCGGGCAGCCAGAGTCGTAACCGTCCGTTGCGATCCCTCTCGGTCAAGATCAATGGGAAGTGGCGGGACATCGGCGTCGACCTGATCCGTCACGGCTACGCGCTGTGGCTGCCGTTCGCCGGGGAGTGGGCCTGGGACTCGGCCTACGAGCTGGCCGAGGCGCAGGCGTCCGGCGAGAAGAACCTGATGTGGGACGAGGACTACTGCGGGGCCGGGCCGGCCGCCGGCGCGCGCCTGACCGTCTGGGCGAACAGCGACGCGGACGGCGACGACGGCACCAACCTGAACGGCGAGTGGATCCGGATCGGCAACGGCGGGTCGTCACCGGTCGGCATCGGCGGCTGGTGGGTGCGCGACTCGGGGCTGCGGCGGTACACGTTCGCGGCGGGGACCGTGGTGCCGGCCGGCGGCGCGGTGTACGTGCATGTGGGCAAGGGGGTGGACACCGCCACGGACCGGTACTGGGGGCTGACCGCGCCGATCTTCACGAACGTGGATCCGCTCGGGCACTCGGTCGGGGACGGCGCCTACCTGTTCGACCCGCAGGGCGATCTGCGGCAGTCGTTCGTCTACCCGTGCCGGGTCGGCTGCGGCAGCCCGCTGGCCGGCAAGGTGTCGCTGAAGGTGAAGTACGGCGGCGTGGAACGGATCGAGGTCGTCAACGTCAGCGACCGGCCGGTCGACCTGCAGGGGCACGCGGTGGTGAGCCGCTACCAGCACCGGTTCGAGGAGAGCACGGTGCTGGCGCCGGGCGAGTCGATGACGGTGCCGTTCGCCGGCGGCCGCGCCGTCCTCGACGACCGAGGCGGCGAGGTGCGCCTGCAGACCTCGGACATGTGGACGGTAGCTTGCCGCTGGTGGGGCACCGGAAAATGCTGACCCCCGAAACGCTCCGCTAGCAACTCCCGGGTCCGCCCTCTCCGGGTTTGCGTCTCCCGGGCGCGCGTTCCCCGGGTCTGGCTTTTCCCGGGTCGCGTTCCCCGGGTCTGGCTTTTCCCGGGTCGCGTCCGCCGGGTCCGGTTCTTCCCGGGTCGCGTCCGCCGGGTCTGGCCTTTCCCGGGTCGCGTCCGCCGGGTCCGGCCCTTCCCGATTCGCGCTTCTCGGGTTCGTGTCTTCCGGGTATGCGTCTCCGGTCAAGCGGCCACTGGCTCTGCCGTGGCGGACATATCCGAATTGTCAGGCGGGGCCGGGTTCGCCGTTGCGCCAGTGGCGGCGGCACAGGACGCGGTAGGAGACCGCGGACGTCTGGGTGGTGTCGCCGACCGCGACCTGTTCGCCGATCCGGGCGACCTGGCCGTCCACGATCCGAGCGTTCTGCCGCCCCGGGCGCCCGCACCAGCAGGTCACCTCGACCTGCAACGGGACGATCACGTCGGACAGCTCGACCAGCCGCTGCGCCCCCGGGAACAGCCGGGACAGGAAATCCGTGGTGATCGCATAACAGTCGATGTCCACGCCGAGCTCGTCTGCCGCCCAGGCCAGCTGCTCCACCTGAGCCGGACTGAGGAACTGCGCCTCGTCCACGATCACGAACCCGCCGGCCGGCACGGTCTCGGTCACCAGCGACGCCAGGTCCATCTCCGCGTGCACCTCGACGGCGTCCGCGGTCACCCCGAGCCGGGACGACATGATCCCCTCACCGGCCCGGTCCTGACTGGTCAGCAGCACGCCCGGCCGCCCGGCCTGCCGCCGGTTGAACGCGTTCTGCAGCGCCAGCGTGCTCTTGCCCGACCCCATCCGCCCGGTGAACAGGGTCAAGGTCCCGAAGACCGGAGCCAACGCCGGCTGCCGAGAAGCAAGAACGGTCGCGGCGGTGACCGGCATCAATCGGGGCCTCTTCTCCTGGGCGTTTCATCAGGCATTTCCGCCGTCGCCCCACAGAACCAGCGCCGATCAGCGCCATCACTCCGTCGGGGCGGGGCCGGTACACGCTACCTGGTGATCGAACCCCGGGTTACCGCCGGTCGACGGTCAGCTTCAAGACACCCGACGAACAATCCCCATCACAACGGCCCTCCCCGTCATCCAACCGGCCGACAGCCCCCAACCTCCCGCCAGCTCAAACCCACCGCATCGCCCACCCCTCCACGTCCCGCCAAGCCCCCTCACCCGATCCAGCCCCCGCCCCGCGCTGCGACCGCTCCCGCCGTGCGCTGCGACCGCTCCCGCCGTGCGCTGCGACCGCTCCCGCCGTGCGCTGCGACCGCTCCCGCCGTGCGCTGCGACCGCTCCCGCCGTGCGCTGCGACCGTCCCCGCCGTGCGCCGCGACCGCCCCCTCCCTGCGCCGCGACCGCCCCAAACCACGCGTCGACGCAGCCCCGCCCCGCGCTGAGACCGCCCCGCGCTGAGACCGCCCCGCGTAGCGACCGCCCCGCGTAGCGACCGTTCCAATCTCGCGCCGAGGCAGCCCAGCCCGAGCCCAAGCAACCCCACCCCGCGCCGCGACCGTTCCAGTTCCGCGCCGCAGCAGCCCCGCCTCGCGCTGCGACCGCTCCAGCCCGCGCCGCTCCAGCGCCGTGACTCGCCCGCGCGGAACCACGCGGACCCTGCCGTTCGGCGTGGTCCTCGTCACGATCAGGCGACCGTCAGGTCGACGCATGTGCGGTCCTGCCCAAGCGGCCCGCTTCCATGCGCCGACGCTGCTCGGCCGGCCATCGTTACTCCCGCACGCTCAACCGCTCCCGTGCCGCTGCCGTCGCCGAACCGTCCGCGCTGCCGGCCCCGGGCTCGGTGGATCGGGCCAGCGGCTCGGTGCCGGTCTGCTTCTGCTCCGCAGCGGTCGTCGACGTCGCCGGCCTGGCCGCCCCAGCGTCCGCCGCGGCGAGAGCCGCGTGGTCACCGGACTCGGCGCGCTCCCGGGCGAACGGGTCGCCGTAGGCCCGGATCGCCCGGCGGGCGAACGCCTGCTGCTGCGTCGCCACCCGCTCCGAGCGGCCGCGCCCGATGAAGCTCACCGCCCAGTGCAGCACCGCGGTCACCCGGTTCTTGAAGCCAACCAGGTAGAAAAGGTGCACCGCGACCCACACCACCCAGGCCGGGAAGCCGGACAGGCGCAGCTTGCCGATGCTGGCCACCGCGGAGAACCGGGAGATCGTCGCCAGGCTGCCCTTGTCGAAGTACTTGAACGGCTGCCCTGTCTCCTTCCCGCCGAGCCGCCGCTTGATCTGGTCGGCCGCGTGCCGGCCGCTCTGAATGGCCACCTGTGCCACCCCGGGCAGCGGTTTCCCGTCGTCGCCGGCCAGGTTCATCATGTCGCCGAGCACGAAGATCTCCGGGTGTCCGGGCAGCGTGGTGTCCTGCTCCACGAACACCCGTCCGGCCCGGTCGGTCTTCGCCCCGGTCGCCTCGGCCAGTTTCGCGGCCAGCGGCGGCGCGGACACCCCGGCCGCCCACACCTTGGTCACCGACGGGATGCGGTGCCGGCCGTTCGCGTCCTCCACCTCGATGCCGGTCGAGTCCACGCCGACCACCTTGGTGTTCAGCTTCACCTCGACGCCGAGTTTCTCCAGCTCGCGCTGCGCACCCGCGGAGAGGTGATCGCCGAACGTGTTCAGCACCGCCCCGATCGCGTCGACCAGGATGATCCGGGCCTTGCTCGGGTCGATGTGCTTGTACTGCCCCGTCAGGTTGCGGTGGGCCAGCTCGGCGATCTGGCCGGCCAGCTCGGTCCCGGTCGGCCCGGCGCCGACCACCACGAAGGTCAGCCAGCGCTGCGCTGCCTCCGCGTCGGTCTGCAGGTCAGCCACCTCGAACGCCCCGAAGATCCGCGCGCGCAGCTCGAGCGCGTCGTCGATGCTCTTCATGCCGGGTGCGTGATCGGCGAACTGGTCGTTGCCGAAGTACGACTGCGAGGCACCGGCCGCCACGATCAGCGTGTCGTACTCCACGGTGTAGTCGATGCCCGGACCGCTCACCGAGACGACCTTGTTCTCGACGTCGACGTCCGTCACCCAGCCCAGGCGAACGTCCACATTCTTCTGCCGCCGCAGCACCTCACGGATCGGCGGAGCGACCTCGCCCTCGGACAGGATCCCGGTCGCCACCTGGTAGAGCAGCGGCTGGAAGAGGTGGTACGCCGTACCGTTGATGAGGGTGATGTCCACCGGAGCCTTGCGCAGCGCCTTGATCGCGAAGAGCCCACCGAAACCGGCCCCCACCACGACCACGCGTTGGCGGTGACTTGCCTGAGTCATTGCCTGCTCCCGTCCCAGTCGATCCGCTTAGTACAGCGCATTTCCGCATACCCGTATGCCGTGAAAATGACCACTCACGTGCGCATTCTCACCGGATGCCACGGCCCGGACGGCTCGCCGTGGCCCTCTAACCTGGGCTTCGATGGCAAAGATCCCGCGTCTGGTCCCGACGGTGTTGCTCGCCGTGGGGTTCGCCATTCTGTTCGCCATCCGGTGGGCGCTGAGTTGGATCGCGGCCTTTCACCCCGCGTTCTTCCTGGGCGGGAGTGCAGTCGTGATCGTGGCGACCACGGCAGGCGTGTCGCTCGCCCGCCGTCGTCGTCGCCGCCGGATGGTGCGTGAGGTGCAGGCCGCCGGGTGGGACCCGATCGATGCGCAGGGGCGGCAGTGGCCGTGGGACGGGCAACTGCGGCAGGGCGCCGTGACGGTCGAGACGGTGTGGACGCGGGAGGTGGCCGGCTTTCCGGTCATCGTGGGACGGGTCCGCTGGACCGGCAACGCTTTCGCCGGGCTGGTCCGGGAGCGCGAAGCGCATGGCCTCGTCGTCGTGGTGCGCCTGCCGCAGCCGGAACCGGCGATGGCGCTGCGCAGCATGTACCGCTTCGTCGGTGACTCGCCCCGCCTCGACCGCCCCGAACTGCGCTGGGCCGCACTCCGCGACGAACTCCCCACCTGGACCGTCGTCGGCGACGAGCTGTTCACCGTCGAGACCCACCAGGACTGGATCACCCCGGAAGCCACCGACCGATCCGTCCACCGCGCTCTCCACGTGCTCAACCTCCTCGGCATTGCGTCACACCTCCCCGCCGACGGAACTTCCGTCGGTGTCGACTCCCGTTCCTCGCTCGACCGCGCTCCCCTCGCATTCGACTCACGCTCCTCGGCCGACGGCACATGCCTTGAAGCTGCGGCGCCTGCGGTCGCCGGTCCCGACACCTCGGACCTGGAGGGGGCGGGCCTGGACGTCACCCGCCTCCGCGGGCTCGGCCTCGACTCGGCACGCCTGCGTGCCCTCGGCTTCGACGTCCCCGACTCGGAGACCTCGAACCCATAGCCACGCTCGCAGGCCCCGCATCTCGCCTTGTCGCTCGGAACCCCGCTGGCAGCCCGCGCATCTCGCCTTGTCACTCGGAACCCTCCGCTCGCAGCCCGCGCATCTGCCTTTGTCATATGGGAACCACCAGCTCGCAGCCCCGCGCATCTGGCCCTGACATGCCGATAACGGCAGTGGCGAACCGCGGCCGCGATGCTGGTCAGGCGGCTGGACGCCAAGGGAGGACGGCGCCGTCGCGGATCAGCTCGCCGTAGTGGTCAGGCTTGATCGGATCCAACGCCAAGGAGAGCAACGGGCCGGCGGCCTGGGCCGGGGTAGGGGCGTCGCTGACGTCCCACCACAGGGCTGACGTCGGAGTGTTCATCATGCCGGGGCAGACAGCGGCTACGAGAATGCCGCGGTCAGCGTCGGACTGCCGGCGCTGGTCGGCGAGCGCGCGGACAGCGGCGACCTGAGCGATCTTGGACGGGATGTTGACGAAGCCGGGCCAGGCTCCGGCGCGGGCGCGGCCGTCGCGGACCTGATCGCACCAGTCGCCGGTGGCGGCGTCCACGGCGTCCAGCGAGGACAGCCCATCGAACCGGTCATGGAGTGCCGGAGCCAGGAATCTCAGCGTGCCGAGGGAACTGGCCACCACGATCAGCCGGCCGCCGTCGCGCAGCAGGGGAGCGAAGGCGCGCAACACCCGGGTGGTCCCGAAGTTGTTGACCTGGGCGTAGTCATCGATGATCGCGCGAGGATCGTCATCCGGCCCGACGCGCATCACCGCGTTGTTGACGACGATGTCGACCCCGCCGTGACGGCGCTCCAGCTCGGTGGCGAGCCGGGTGACCGACTCCGGGTCGGCGACGTCGAGGACCTCGCCGCGGACCTCACCGGGGGAGGCGGGGAGGGAAGCGACGGCCGCGCCCACCCGGGCCGCGTCGCGGCCGGTCAGATAGACGGTGTCGGTGGCGTCCATGCGCTGGGCGAGGCCGGCCACCAGCGCCGTGCCGAGCCCCTGAGTAGCCCCGGTGACCAGGGCGATCCGTGAAGTCATGCGCCCAAGCTAGGTCGGTCGCGGCGATGCGGCCAACGAGATTCACTCATAGCTGGTATGAGTAATCGTCATGGCGATCACGGATGCGTCGTTGGTAGCGTTGCGCGTGTTCCGGGAGGTGGCGGAGCGAGGCACCTTCACCGCCGCGGCGACCGCGTTGGGATATACGCAGTCGGCCGTCTCCCGGCAGATCGCGGCTCTGGAGCGAGCCGTGGGGGCGGATCTTCTGGAGCGGCGTCATGAGGGGGTGAGGCTTACTTCCGCGGGGCGGATCGTGCTGCGCCGTGCGGTCGCGGTGGCCGAGCAGGTCGACGCGGCGGCGCGTGAGCTGGCTGGGTTGCCGGGCGCCGGCGGCCGGGTGCGGCTCGGGTGGTTCACCAGTGCCGGGGCCGGTTTGGTGCCGCGTGCGCTGAGTGAGTTGCGGCGTGCGCATCCCGGGGTGACGGTCACCAGCCGCGAAGCGTCCACGCCAGCGTTGATCCGTGCCCTGCGTGCGGGCAGCCTGGACCTGGCCGTGATCGCGACGGAGCCGCCGCATCGGCCGCCGGATACCGAGGCGCCGCCGTTGCGGACGCGGGTGCTGACCGATCGCAGCCTGATGGTTGCGGTGCCGGCGACGCATCCGCTGGCCGGGGGCGCGTTCGTGGACGTGGCAGACCTGCGGGGACAGGAGTGGATCGCTGGGCAGAGTTCGGGAAACGAGCGGCTGATGGGCGTGTGGCCGGGGCTTGATGAGCGGCCGGTGATCGCGCACGTGGCCCGGGACTGGCTGGCCAAGTTGCACCTGGTCGCGGCCGGGTGCGGGCTGACCACGATTCCACCGCTGCTGGCCGGCGCGGTGCCGGAGGGGGTGCGGGTGCTGCCGGTTCGCGGTGGTCCGGAGGAAGGGCGACGGATGACGTTGGCCTGGGTGCACGATCCGCTGTCGCCGGCGGCGGCGCGGCTGGCGGAGGCGCTTCAAGGTGCGGCGACCGTTGAGGTCTCGGAACGGGAGGGGTAAGGATGGCGGATTCGCCGAAGATCCTCGCGGTGTCGTGGGGAAAGATGGCGGTCGAGGGGCTGCCGGAGGGCAAGGACTTCAAGCTCTGGCCGGGCGGTGGGCGGCCCTGGGACTGGAATGAGACCGGGACCCGGCACGAGCCCGGTGTCCAGCCGGCCGATGTCGCGGAGCTGCTGGACAACGGGGCCACCGTGCTGGTGCTCTCCCGGGGGATGGACCTGGTGCTGCAGGTCGACCCGGCCACGCTGGAGCTGCTGCGCGAGCGGGGCGTCGAGGTGCACGTGGCGGAGACGACCGAGGCGGTGCGGATCTACAACGGGTTGGCGGGCACTGTGGCAGTCGGTGGACTATTTCATTCGACCTGCTGAGCCGGGTTGGTGATGCCCTGCTCCGGGCCGCCGGCTGGAAGAGGGAGACCGGCTGTGCGTCCACACCGATGGGGGCGCAACAGCCAACTGGTCCGCGGAGCCGAGTCGCGCTCTGGACTGCTGTGGCAGGCGAGCGGGTCGATCAGACCGAGGTGCCGCTCGGGAACATCTCCGGCTCCTGGTCGGGGGTCAGGGCTGTGGGGCCGAAAAGCCAGTCGACATAGGAGTAGTCGTAGAGGTTGCGGTTGCGTAGGACTTCGTTGCGCCATGCGCGTTCGGGGCCGTCGTGGTGCCAGAACTCGCCCCACGAGCGGGCGGTGGTGAGGACTCGGCGGCAGTGCTCGGGGCGGACGGCGTTGTAGGCGGCAAGAACCGCGTCCCAGTCGGGGGCGGGCTGGACGGCGTGGGGTTCGAGCTTGGGTGAGGCGGGGCGCGGGCCGAGTTCGTCCGGGGCGGGCCGAGGGCTTGGGGCGGCGTGAGTGCCGAGGACCCACGCGTCTTCGATGGCCATTACTGCGCCCTGGGCCAAGTATTGGAGGGGTGGATGAGCGGCGTCGCCGGTCAGGGCCAGGCGGCCGGTGACCCAGGTGTCGAGGGGCTCGCGGTCGAACATGCGCCACCAGCGGTCGCGCCACATCAGGTGCAGGCCGGCCCGGACCTGAGGGCAGCTGCCCGCGAAAGCGGCGTCCAGCTCGTCCGGGGTGCCCCAGTCGGCCAGGCCGAGCTTGGCTTTCGGGGACTCGAAGACGGCTACCTGGTTGAACATCTCGCCGCCGCGCAGCGGGTATTGGACCAGGTGGCAGCGCGGGCCGACGTAGACGACCACGTCCTTGAGGTGGACGTCCAGTTCGGCGACCTTGTCGATCGGAACGGCCCCGCGATAGGCGACGTAGGCGGAACTCACCGGCTCGTCGTCGCTGAAGACCCGGCGGGCCACCGAGTGAAGGCCGTCCGCGGCGATCACCACGTCGGCCGGGACGGTGCCGCCGTCGTGGATCGCGGTCGCGCCGGTCGGCGAGGACGTGTAACCGGTCACCGTGACGTCGGTGACCAGGTCGACGCCGGCGCTCCGGCAGGCTCGCAGCAGCACGCCGTGCAGGTCGCTGCGGTGGATCACCAGGTAGGGGAAGCCGTAACGGCGTTCCACGTCGTGCAGGTCCAGTGCGCTCAGCAGCCGGCCGTCGACCGCGTCCTTCATGACGATGCGTTCGGGCAGCACGCCCAGCGACGTGACCTCGTCGAGCAGGCCCCACTCGTGCAGGATGCGGGTGCAGTTCGGGGCGATCTGCATGCCGGCGCCCACCTCGCCGAAGGACGACGCCTGCTCCAGCACGGTGACGCGCTGCCCGGCGCGGGTCAGCGACAGGGCGGTGGCGAGGCCGCCGATGCCCCCACCCACCACGACGACGCTCGAGGTCATTGCGGTCCCTTCAGGCAAGGAAGCCGGAAACCGGTACGAAGACCGGTACCGGGAATGCGCGGCCCGCCGCCGGAGCGGTTCGGGGCGCTCTGCAGCGACGAGACGTGGGCGCACCGGATCGAGGAGTGGCCGGCGCTGCCCGGGTTACGCCGGGAGCCGAGGTCGAGGAGGGAACGCGGCTTCGTCGCGTACCGAAATCGGGGTTTTTCCAGGGTCGTATCTGATCGATTGATGTAACACGGGCGATGTAGGTTACCTTCGCCCGGATCGATCGGAGGGGGAAACGTGACAACGTCCGTGGAGCGGCCACAGGTGGTCGACGACGCGAGCACCAGCCCGGCGTTCACCGCACGGGAGCGATGGGTGCTGCTGGTCGCGAGCGCCTGGCTGGTGATCGGGCTGCAGCTCGACGCCTACGCGCACGCGACCACGCCGGAGCTGGAGACGTTCTGGACCCCGTGGCACGGCGTGCTCTACTCGGGGATCGCCGCGTCCGGGTTCACGCTGCTCTGGATCATGAAGTCGCGGCTGCCGGCGATCCCGACGTACCAGAGCCTGCTGGCCCTGCCGAACGCTTTGCGCATCCCCCTGGCCGGCATGGCGTCGCTGCTGGTCGGCGGCGGGATGGACACGCTGTGGCACAACATCTTCGGGATCGAGAAGAACCTGGAGATCTTCGTCAGCCCCAGCCACGAGCTGATCATCCTGGGTATGGTGCTGGTCGCGATGGGCCCGGCGCTGATGACCGCCACCCTCCCCGGCCGCGTGCTCAGCGTCGGCGGCGCCTTCCTGGTCGCCATCTCCGCGCTCTTCGCGGTGCTGCCGCTGCACATCTACTCGCTGCACGCCACCGCGCTCGGCTTCTACCACCTGGGCACCGGCCGGGCCGAGCCCAACGTCTTCTCCACCGACGGCCAGCTGATGCACGGCTACCTGTTCAGCACGGTCCTGCTGCTCGTCCCGATCCTGATGATCGGCCGGCGCTGGCGGCTGCCGATCGGGCTGCCGACCGCCCTGGTCTCGATCCCCGCGCTGCTCATGCACCTGATGTTCGCCTCCCAGGGTCCGTGGTGGCCGCACCTGACCGTGGCGATCGCCGCGCCCGCCGTCGAGCTGCTGCTCCGCGTGGGGAACACGCTGGTCACCCTGCCGGTGACGGCGCGGTGGATCACCCTCGGCCTCCTCGCGCCGCCGATCGTGTGGGGCGCCGTGCTGCTGGTCGGCAAGATCGAGACCGGCACCGTGGGGTGGAACATCCACATCGTCAGCGGCCTGCTGACGCTCACCGCGCTGACCGGCGCCGGGACCGTGCTGGTGGTCCGCAGCATCCAGCGCCTGCAACCGGAGTGATCCCGGTGCGTCGCCTCCTGGTGTTGCTGGCCCTGGTCGCCGGGGTCGTGCTCGGCACGGCCGGGCCGGCGTCGGCGCACGCCGGCGGCCTGGTGGCGACCAACGCGCGCAGCGAGGTGGTGACCGTCACACCGCAGCTCCCGGGCCTCACCGTGGTCGCCATCGAGGACGGCGCCAAGCTGCGCCTGACCAACCACACCGGCGGCCCGGTCACGGTCTCCGGCATCAATCGGACCGTCGCCCCCGGCGACTCGCTGACCTGGGCAGACTCGCGGTTCGCGCCGGAGGGCAAAGACCTTCCAGCTTTCCGTACGGCCACCTGGACGGTCCCGCTGGACGCCGGTGGCACCGCCGTCACGGTCGCCGGCGTGCTCACCGGGGAGCAGCCGCCGAACCCGCTGCCCTGGTGGGCGCTGGCTATCGTGTCGGCCGTGGCCGTACCCGTGATCGCCCGCCGCCTGCACCGCGCCGACCTGCTGCTCGCCGCGGCCGGCGCGATCGCGATGGCGGCGTCGGTCACCCACGTCCTCGGCTCCACCCTGGCGGTCGAGTCGGCGCCGCCGGCCGGCACCTTCCTCAGCGCCGCCGGGATCAACCTGCTGGCCTGGCCGCTGCTGCTCGGCGGCGCGATCGTGGCGCTCCGCGGCCGGCCCGCCGGGCTGCTCGCGGTCTGCGCCGGCGCCGCGCTGACCGCGGTGTTCGTGCTGCCCGACGTGACCTCGTTCCACCGGGCGGTGCTGCCGTTCGCCGGGCCGCCGGCGGTCGAGCGGGTGCTCGTGGTGCTGGCGCTCGGCGTCGGCGCCGGGGTCGCGGTGGCCGGGGCGTCGGTGCTGCGCCGGCTCGCGCAGCGGGCGGCCTCGCCATCGGCTTCGGAGGTGCGGGCATGAGAGCGTGGACCGGGCTGCTCCTGCTGGTGTCGTCGGTGGTGCTGACCGTGCCGGCGTTCTTCGGCCTCACCGTGCTGATGACCGCCACCAGCCTGCTCACCTTCTCCTCGCTGTTCGCGGCGTTCGTGCTGGTGGTCTCCTCGGCGTCGATCGCGATCTTCGCGCAGCTCGGGGTGCTCGCGCTGATCCGGCGGGAGCCGGTGGCGTTCGGCGGGCCGGTGATGCCGGCCACGGCGCCGTCCTCCGGCGCGCCGTCCGGCGGTGGGCGGCGGGCGCTGCGGACCGTGCCGTTCCTGATGGCCGCGCTGGCCCTGCTGCCCGGGTGCACCAGCGCCCCGGCCGCCCAGGCGGCCACCCCGGCCGCGTGCGGGACGCCGACGCCGGACCAGGTGGTGGCGACCGCGGCGCTGCAGGACGGGAAGGCGTCGCCGGCGCCGCACCGGGTCAGCGTGCCGCTCGGCAGCCAGGTGCGGCTCGGGGTCTCCGCCGACGTCGCCTCGGACATCCACGTGCACGGCTACGACCTGGAATACCCGGTGCAGCCCGGGCAGCCGGCCTGCATCGTGTTCGTGGCCTCGCGGGCCGGGCTGTTCGACGTCGAGGCGCACCCGGAGACGCTGCTGCTGCAGCTCGAGGTGAAGTGACAGCTCTGGCCCACGGGGTCGGGAGCTCGTCGGACCTGCCCCTCCCGCTCGACTTGGTGCTGCAGGCCGGGGCGGCGACCGTGGTGGTGTCGTTCCTGATCTCGGCGCTCTGGTGGCGGAAGCCGCGGCTGGCCGGTGGCGTGCCGCGGACGGCGCGGACCGCGGGATGGCTGCCGGTGCTGCGCTGGCTGGTCCTGGCGCTGACGGTCTACCTGGTGGGGAACGCGCTGCTCGGCCCGGCCGGCGAGACGAACCCGGCGGCGCACGCGGTGTTCGTCTGGCTGTGGGTCGGGCTGGTGCCGGTCAGCGCGGTGTTCGGGCCGGTGTGGCGGGCGGTCAACCCGCTGCGGACGTTGTTCCGGGTGCTGCGGCTGCCCGCCTCCGGGTTGCGGCCCGGGGGTGGGGCCGGGGTGTGGCCGGCGGCGGCGTGGCTGCTTCTGTTCGTGTGGTTCGAGCTGGTGGCGCCGGGGCGGGCGGATCCTCGGCTGATCGGGTGGGGCCTGATCAGCTACGGGGTGGTGCAGCTCGGGATGGCTGCTCTGCGGGGGGAGGAGTGGTTCGCTCGGGGGGACTGCTTCGAGGTCTACTCCGAGTTGGCGGGGCGGCTCAGCCCGGTCCGGTGGCGGGGGCTGTTGAGAGGGCTCGCTGTGCCGTTGTCCTCGACCGCCTCCTCTGTGTCGGCAGTCGGATTGGCAGCCTTGGTGGCTGTCTGGTGGGGCTCCACGGTTGTCGACAGCGCCTTCGGGTCGCCGTGGTGGGCGGGGTTCGTTCAACGGGCGGGGCATCCGGCTTGGTGGGCGACGGGTGCGCTGGTGCTGATCTGCCTCGGGGTGCTGGTCGCCGTGCGGAAGACCGCAGGGGGGCTGGACGTGACCGCCTCGCTGATTCCGATCGCGGTGGGGTACACGCTGGCGCACTACCTGTCGCTGCTGATCGTCGAAGGGCCGCGCGGGGTGCTGCTGCTGGTGCAGCAGTGGGGGCTGGCGTCCGAGGCGCGGTGGGACGTCGTGCCGATCCCGGCGGTGATCGCCGGGGTCCAGGTGGGCCTGATCCTTGCGGGACACGTGGCCGGGGTGATCGTGGCGCACGACGCCGCATTGGAGGCCGGGGTGCGCGCCCCGGCGAAGCAGGCTGTGGCAGGGGTCGCGCGGGCGGCTGAGCGCGGGACTGCCGGGGTCGGTCTCGACGACGAGGCCTTGGCCGCTGCGGACGCTGATCTCCGGGACTCCGGCCGGGGCGCCGCCAAGGCTGATCTTGAAGGCTCCGGTCGGGCGGAGCGGCCGATGCTGGCCACTCTTGCTGAGGAGTTTCCGCTGGTCCTCTTCATGATCGGATGTACCTGGGCGGGGCTCTTCCTGCTCTTCGTCCGCTGAGCGCCAGTTTTGTCGGTGGGTCGTGGCATGTTGTGGCGGTGGCCGGGTGTTCGGTCGCGCCGGGACGGGCGGGCATCGGCCTGTGCTGCGGTGGGAGGTGCGGTGTTCGAGGCGGACTTGGTGCGATGGCCGGGGGAGAGCGCGTGGGTTTTCGCGCCGGTGCCGGCGGAGCACGCCCCGGAGCGGGCCGGGGCGTTCGGGCGGGTGCCGGTGACGGCGACCGTGGACGGGACGAGGTGGGCGACCAGCGTGTGGCGCGACAAGGAGGCGGGCTGGCTGCTCGCGGTGCCGAAGCGGATCCGGGCCGGGAAGGACCACGGCGACGTGGTGCGGGTCGAAGTGGAGGTGGATCCGTCCAGGCTGGGGACATGACGTGCCGGTGCCGCTGGTTGGCCGAGCGGCGAGAGGTCGCGGTGCGGGTGGGCTCCGCGGTGACTGGCGGCGGGGTTGCGGGATGGTCGTCCGAACGTGCTGTTCCGGTCACGGTTCGTACATTTGATCTAATCATGCGGTAAGGTGCCGGACATGAGCGTCGATGCCGGTGACGAGCCGCGACCGCGAATAACCGCCAAGCAGGAGCGCATTCTCGCGGTCATCCGCGACTCGGTGCGGGAGCGGGGATTCCCGCCGACCGTGCGGGAGATCGGGGCGGCGGTCGGGCTGGTGTCGCCGTCGTCGGTGGCGCACCACCTCAAGGTGCTGGAGCGGCACGGGCTGCTGCGCCGGCAGCCGCATGGCTCGCGCGCGGTGGACGTGCGGGAGCCCCACGCGATCCCCTCGGGTGTGACCGGCGGCACGGCTTCTTCGGCGGGGGGTGCAGTCGGCGGCGCGGCTTCTTCGGTGGCGGGCGCGGCCGAGAACGCGGCTTCTTCGGTGGCGGGTGCGGGCGGCCTGGCTGAGGTTCGGGAGCTGATCCGGGCTGATCAGGTGCGGGCGGTTCCGGTGCTCGGTGACATCGCGGCCGGCGCGCCGATCCTGGCCGAGGAGCATGTGACGGATCAGCTGGTGGTCTCGGCCGGGATGGTCGGGCACGGGACGCTGTTCGCGCTGAACGTCAAAGGTGACTCGATGATCGACGCGGCCATCTGCGACGGGGACGTGGTCGTGGTCCGGCAGCAGCCGGTCGCGGAGAACGGCGAGATCGTCGCCGCCATGATCGACGGCGAGGCGACGGTCAAGACCTTCCAGCGCCGGGACGGGCACGTCGAGCTGGTGCCGCAGAATGCGAGCTATGCGGTGATTCCCGGCGACGACGCGGTGATCCTGGGCAAGGTGGTGTCGGTCATCCGCCGCCTCTGACGGCCAGTGCGCCGCCCCACTGCTTCCAGGCGCCGAGGGCCGCCCGGGGGCGCTGTGGGCTGGCCGCGCGTCCTGGTGGGTGGGTGTGCGAAGTCCGCGGGCCGGGAGCGCTGGTCCGGAGGCGCCGGCGGCCAGGACAGGGCCGAGCCGCCGAGAGGGTGACGGCGGCCAAAACGGAGGCGGGCCGCCGCGAGGGTGGCAGCGGCCAGGACAGGGCCGCGCCGCCGGGAGGGTGACGGCGGGCGAAACGGAGGCGGGCCGCTGCGACGGTGGCGGCGGCGGCCAGGACAGGGTCGGGTCGCTGAGGAGAGTGACGACGCCAAACGGAGGCGGGCCGCGGGTGACGGCGGCCGGGACGGGGCCGGGTCGCTGGGAGGGCCGCGGCGGCGGCTGGGACGGGGGCGGCCGGATTCGGTAGGGTGCGCGGTGTGACCCCGATCGACGCCATCGCCGCCGCCTATGCCGGCTGGGTCACTCCGGATCTGCCGCTCTACGGGCTCGATCACGATCGGGCTGATTTCGCGCCCTGAGGTTCGCTCTTCCACCGCACCGCACGACCCGTCCGCGCCTGCGGGCCGGGTCCACGCACCCGGAACAAGAGCGCCCCCACCTCGGAACGAAAGAGCGACGCATGTCCGCCCTCACGAAACTGCTCGGTACCCCGTACGTCAAACGGCTTTTGATCGCGAGCCAGACCGGACGCCTGCCGATGGCGTCCGCGCCCCTCGCCCTCCTGCTCTTCGCCCGCGAGGCGCACAGCCTCGCCGTGGCCGGCCTGGTCGTCGGCGCCTACACCGCGGGCATGGCGGTCAGCGCGCCGGTGCTCGCCCGGATCGTCGACCGCTGGCGCCAGCCGCCCGTGCTGTGGGGTTCCGCGGTGCTGTCCGGCCTCGGGTTCGTCCTGGTCGCGGCCGGTGGTCATGCCCTGCCGGCGACGCTGACCGGTGCGGTGCTGGCCGGGCTCGGCACCCCGCCGCTGGAGGCCTGCCTGCGCGCGCTCTGGCCGGATCTGGTCGAGGCGGACGCGGTCGCCGCGGCCTATTCGCTGGACATCGCGGTGCAAGAGGTGATCTACGTGACCGGTCCGCTGGTCACTCTCGCCGCGGTCGGTGTCGCCGGGCCGCCGGCCGGTCTGCTCGTCGCCGCGGTGCTGCAGCTGGCCGGCGTGGCGATCTTCGCCCGCACCCCGCTGGTCCGCACCTGGCGCGGGGTGGCCGCGGCCCGGCACTGGGCCGGTCCGCTGCGGGTGGCCCGGTTCGTCGTCATCCTGCTCGGCGTGACCTGCGCCGGCGCCGCCATCGGAAGTCTGCCGGTCGCCGTCACCGGGTATGCCGAGGCGGCCGGGAACCGTTCCCTCAGCGGCTGGCTGCTGGCCGCCCAGGCGACCGGCGCGCTGGTCGGCGGACTGCTCTACATGCGGGCGCGGCCCGGCGGTCCGGGTCGTCTTCCGCTGGTCACCGCGGGGCTTGCGCTCGGTTTCGTCCCGTTGCTGGCGATGCCCGGGCCGTGGCCGATGGCGTTGCTGCTCGCCGTCGCCGGGTTGTCGCTGCCGCCGGTGCTGACCGCGGTCTTCCTCACCGCCGACCGGTTGACGCCGGCGGGCACCGCGGTGGAGGCGTTCGCGTGGATCATCACGGCGTTCACCGTGGGCAGCGCGGCGGGTGCGGCGATCACCGGGCCGTTGGTCGGCGAAGGCGTCCGCGCCGGCTTCGCCTTCGCTCCGCTGGCCGGGCTGCTCGCGGTGGGCGCGATGTCCGCGGCGTCGCTCGCCGGCCGCAACCCCGCCGATCGGCGCGAGGCCGCTGTCCATCCCTGACCCTTTCCGGTACGCCCGGAGCCCCCGCTCCATGCCCCACCCCCCGCCGCCCAGCCCTCGCCCCCCTGACCCGGGTGGTCCGGCTGGTGGTGACGGGTGTCTCGCGGGTGGTGAGGCACCCGTGGGAGCCAGCCGAACGGCCGCGGGGCGCGCTTCTGTCCGGATCGTTGCGCGCGTCGCGGTGGTCCGGCTGGTGGTGATGGGTGTCTCGGGGGTGGGGAGGGACCCGTGGGAGCCAGCCGAAGGGCCGCGGGGCGCGCTTGGGTCCGGACCGTTGCGCGCGTCGCGGTGGTCCGGCTGGTGGTGAGGGGTGTCTCGGGGGTGGTGAGGGACCCGTGGGAGCCAGCTGAACGGCCGTGGGGCGCGCTTGGGTCCGGACCGCTGGGCGCCTCGCGGTGGTTCGGCTGGTGGTGAGGGGTGTTTCGGGGGTGGGGAGGGACCCGTGGGAGCCAGCTGAACGGCCGTGGGTCGCGCTTCGGCCCGGACTGAAGCGCGCCTCGCGGTGGTTCGGCGGGCGGGAGCGGTGGGTGACGGTTTGGTCGCTGGACGCTACGAATGACCGGCATGTGGGATTGGCCACGAGTTTGGCGGGAAACTGATAGCGCTACGCGCGTGTCTGGTGGGACCGGTGCGGCTAACGTTCCCGTGTGGCTAAGGGATCAATGGCGGTGCTGGTCGCCCTTCTAGTGCTCGCGCTGCACGTCGGCCTCGGCCTGTTCGCCGCGAACTGGTTGTGGACCGAGACCGACGACCCGAACCAGTGGATCTATTTCTACGGCACCGGTGGCTGCTGCATCGCGCCGATCACCGCCTCGGTCGGGGCGATCGCGGTGAACAACCCGCGGTTCAAGCCGATCGGCATCGGCATGCTGGTCGGCCTCGGGGTGGCGCTGGTCGCCGCGGCGGTCGCGGTGATGACCGGCTATGTCCCGTCCTGGGTGACCAGCTGACCTCCGACCCGGCCGGGGAGCGGGCCGGGGCGTGCACGGCCAGCGCCGGGCCGAGTGGTGGGAGAGGCCGGGATGAGTGACTGCGGGCCGGGCTGAGCGACCGTGGACCGGCATGGCCGGGGCGGGGCGCGACTGCGGGAACGGTGAACAAATGGCGGAGGTTTGGTGCAGGCCGCCGTCCGGGGCGACGCGGAAGACATCGACTCGCTAACATCCCTCGCGATCATCAACGGGGAGGAATGCGATGAGAACGAAGCGTGGACTGGCTCTGGCCGGCGCGCTCGCCGCCCTCGCGCTCGCGGCGCCGGGCACGGCCCACGCGGCCGAGGCCGGGCCGATCCGGGTCGAGGCGGAAGATGTGCTGATCCCGGTCGGCAACGCCGCGGCCAGCGTCACGGTCACCCTGGCCAACCCGGGTGACGAGGGCGTGCTGCTGCACAACGTGAAGGTCACCCTGGACGCGGCCGGCCTGGCCGGCGTGGCGACGGTGGCGGACCTGTGGCCGGCCACCGGCGGCGACTGCGCCACCGCGGGCACCGTGACCACCTGCAGCTACGAGACGCTCGACGTCTCGATCATCGACGCGTACCCGCTGCACGCCTCGTTCAAGGCGGACAAGGGCGTCGCGGCCGGCGCGAAGGGCACCTACCGGGTCACCGCCCAGGCCGACGACCTGCCGGTGAGCGAGGCGACCGGCGCGGTGACCGTGGCCGAGGCGGTCAACCTGATCGCCGGCCCGGAGATCAAGCTGTCCGGCAAGCCCGGCGCCACCGTGGGCCTGTCGCCGACGGTCCGCAACGCGGGCGGCGCCACGGTGCACGGCGCGGTGCTGTCGTCGAGCACCGGTTCGAGCAGCGCCGCCTACGTGGCGCGGTACAAGAACTGCTTCTACACCGACGTGCAGTTCTACTGCACGTTCGACCAGGACCTGGCGCCCGGCCGGCAGTACGGCCTGTCCGCGCCGATCGACATCGCGATCAGCAAGGACGCCCCCGCGCCGTCCGAGTTCGACACCTACGCGGAGTGGGAGACCCCGGACGACGCGAAGGACTGGGTCGCCTCGATCCGGGACCACGGCGCCAAGCCGGGCACCGGCCCGGAGCTGCGCCTGGTGGAGAAGGCGGCGGTGCGGTCCGGCCCGCAGACCGACGTCACGGCGATCGACAACTTCAGCCACGTGGTGACCGCGGTGACCGGCAAGAACCTGCCCGACCTCACCGTGGTCGGCGGCACCGTGCGGGGCAAGGTGGGTGACACGGTCAAGGCGAAGTTCGGCGTGAAGAACCTCGGACCGGCCCGGATCGACGCCTGGAACCACTTCCCGAGCGTGCTGGTGACCATCCCGGCCGGGACCACGCTGGTCACCGCCGACCGGAACTGCGGGCCGGTGGAGGGCAAGGCCGGGACGTTCCGGTGCCTGACCGGCGAGCTGGCCGTCGGCGCGTCGGCGACCTGGGAGCTGTCCCTGAAGATCACCAACGCGGCGCCGAGCACCGGCGCGATCACCGCCCGGATCGAGGTGGTCGGCACCACGACCACCTTCGCCCCGGAGGCGAACGCCGCGAACAACACCGGCAAGCTGCTGCTGAACCCGGCCACCGCCGGTGACAACGGCGACGCCGCCGGGGACGGCGACGAGGCCGCCGGTGGCACCGGCGGCGGCGACAGCGACGAACCGAGCCTGCCGATCACCGGGGCGAACGTGGCCTGGGTGGCCGGTGCGGGCCTGGTGCTGCTCGCGGCCGGTGTGATCGCGTTGCTGGCGGCGAAGCGCCGCGGCACCCGCTACACCGCCTGATCCGTCCCGGGTTGCCGGCGGCGGAGTTCCGTCGCCGGCAACCCGGTCCGGTTAGCATGAAAGATCCCCCGGTCCGGCCATGGATGGTGGGGGATGAGCGGGAAGAGTCAGACCGTTCTGCTGTCCGGTCCCGACGTCGGCGACCTGGAGCAGGAGTTCGTCCTGGCCGCCCTGCGGTCCGGCTGGGTCGCGCCGGTCGGCCCGGACCTGGACGCGTTCGAGCGGGAGATCGCCGAGCGGGTCGGCGTGCCGCACGCGGTCGGCCTGAGTTCGGGCACCGCCGCACTGCACCTGGCCCTGCTGGGACTCGGCGCCGGCCCGGGCGACGTCGTCGTGGTGCCCACCCTGACCTTCGTGGCCACGGCGAACGCGGTGGTCTACACCGGCGCCACGCCGGTCTTCGCCGACTGTGACCCGGTCACCGGCAATCTCGACCCGGACCTGCTGGCCGAGCTGCTCGCCGAGCTGACCGCGGCCGGCACCCCGGTCCGCGCGGTGCTCACCGTCGACCTCTACGGCTGCTGCGCCGACTACGAGCGCCTCCTCCCGATCTGTGAGCGCTACGGCGTCCCGCTGGTCGAGGACGCCGCCGAGGCGCTCGGCGCGACCTGCCGGGGCCGGGCGGCCGGGTCGTTCGGCCGGGCCGCGGCGCTCTCCTTCAACGGCAACAAGATCATCACCACCTCCGGCGGCGGCATGCTGCTCACCGCGGACGCCGGGCTGGCCGGTCGGGCGCGGCACCTGGCCGGGCAGGCGCGGTTGCCCGCCGAGCACTACGAGCACGCCGAGGTGGGCTACAACTACCGGCTGAGCAACCTGCTGGCCGCGCTGGGCCGGGCGCAGCTGCGCCGCCTGGACGAGATGATCGAACGCCGTCGCGCGGTGCACGACGCGTACGCGAAAATCTTCTCCGGTGTTGATGGGGTGCGCCTGCTGGGCGACGCGGACCCGGCGGCGAACTGCTGGCTGAGCTGCGCCGTCGTCGATCCGGAGCGGACCGGCTGGCCGGTCGCCGAGCTGGCCGCGCACCTGGCGGCGCGGCGGGTGGAGACCCGGCCGATCTTCAAGCCGATGCATCTGCAGCCGCTCTTCGCCGGCGCCCGGGCGGTCCTGAGCGGCGCCGCCGAGCACCTGTTCCGCCACGGCCTGGCGCTGCCCAGCGGCTCGGCGCTGACCGGGGAGCAGGTGCGCTGGGTGCTGGACGGCGTCGCCGAGTTCCTGGACGGCCGCCGGTGAGCCTGTCCACCCGGGTCACCGACGTCGTGCAGCGCGCGCTCGACATCGTCGTCGCCGTCGTCGTCCTGGTCGTCGCGGCCCCGGTGATGGCGGTGGTGGCGGTGCTGGTCGCGGCCGGGCTGGGCCGGCCGGTGCTGTTCCGCCAGGCGCGGCCGGGGCGGCACGGGCGGCCGTTCACCCTGGTCAAGTTCCGCACCATGCGGGACGTGGACGAGCGGCGCGGCCTGGTCTCCGACGCCGACCGGCTGACCCGGCTCGGCCGGCTGCTCCGGGCGACCAGCCTGGACGAGCTGCCGACCATGTGGAACGTGCTGCGCGGTGAGATGAGCCTGGTCGGGCCGCGGCCGCTGCTGATGCACTACCTCGACCTCTACACGCCGGAGCAGGCCCGCCGCCATCTGGTCCGGCCCGGGGTGACCGGGCTCGCGCAGGTGAGCGGGCGCAACGCGGTGGACTGGGAGGAGCGGCTGGCGCTCGACGTCTGGTACGTCGACCACCGCTCGCTCGGCCTGCACCTCCGGATCTTCGTGCGGACCGTGCTGATCCTGCTGCGCCGGCACGGGATCACGGCCCCGGGCGACTCGACGATGCCGCAGTTCACCGGCTCCCCGCGGGCGAAGGGCGACTGAGTGCGGATCACCTACATCCACCAATACTTCAAGACGCCCGGCATGGCCGGCGGGACCCGGTCGTACGAGCTGGCCCGGCGGCTGGTCGCGCGCGGCCACGAGGTGCACATGATCACCGGTGCGCCGGACGGGGTCCGGGCCGGGATCAGCACCGAGGCCGGCATCGTGGTGCACTGGCTGCCGGTGCCCTACCGCAACGCGATGAGCTACCGGCGGCGGATCTGGGCGTTCCTCGGCTTCGTCGGCCGGTCGGCGGTGGTGGCCGGGCGGCTGCGGCACGACCTGGTCTTCGTCACCAGCACCCCGCTGACGGTGGCGATCCCCGGCGTCTACGCGGCGCTGCGCCGCCGGGTGCCGATGGTGCTGGAGGTCCGCGACGTCTGGCCGGAGCTGCCGATCGCGCTGGGCGCGCTGCGTTCCCCGGTCAGCCGCTGGGCGGCCCGGCGGCTGGAGGCGTGGGCGTACCACCGGGCGGCGCGGGTCATCGCGCTCTCCCCGGGGATGGCCGACAGCATCCGGCGCCGGAACCCGGGCGTCCCGGTCACCGTGGTGCCGAACAGCTGCGACCGGGAGCTGTTCGCCGACGCTGACCGGGCCGGCGTGGCGCTGCGCCGGGACAGGCCGTGGCTGGGTGACCGGCCGCTGGTCCTCTACGCCGGGACGCTCGGGCTGGTGAACGGCGTGGACTATCTGGTCCGGATGGCCGCCCGGCTGGCCGAGACGGACCCCGAGGTACGGCTGGTGATCATCGGCGAGGGCCGGATGCGGGATCAGGTCCGCGGGCTGGCCGCCGAGCTGGGCGTGCTGGACCGGAACCTGTTCCTGCTCGGGCCGGTCGCCAAGACCGAGGTGGTGGCGTTCTTCGGCGCCTGCGACCTGACCGTCTCGGTGACCGTCGACGTGCCGGAGCTGGCCAGCAACTCGGCGAACAAGGTCTTCGACGGCTTCGCCGCCGGGCGGCCGGTCGCGGTGAACCACGGCGGCTGGCTGGCCGAGCTGATCACCACGAGCGGCGCCGGCCTGGTGCTGCCGCCGGGCGATCCGGTGGCGGCGGCCGCGGTGACCGCGGCCTTCCTGCGGGATCCGGCGGCCCGGGCGGCCGCCCGGGCCGCGGCGCGCGACCTGGCCCGCGAGCGCTTCGACCGGGATCTGGTGTTCCGGGACTTCGAGCGGGTGCTGACCGAGGCGGCCGGTGGCTCACCGGAGGAGCGGGGCCGCGACCCGCGCCGGCCGGACCGCGGCGATTAACAGCAGGATCCACATCAGCCGCGCGTCGTAGTAGTCGCCGGAGAACAGGCTGGTGCAGCCGATGAAGATGCCGCAGTAGACGGCGGTCCGGGACTCCAGGCTGCGTTCCGCCTTCGGCACGCTGGAGTACGCCTGCCAGAGGCCCAGCCAGGCCACCACGAGCAGGGTCAACCCGGCGAAGCCGCCCTCGGCCGCGATCGACAGCGGCAGGTTGTGCACGTACTTCTCGCCGGGGCCGAGGTCGGTGACCGCGGAGAAGCCGCCCACCCCGGTGCCCAGGATCGGTCGCTGCAGGAAGATCCGCAACGCCATCCGGAACAGCACGTCACGCTGCGACGCGTAGCCCTGCCCGATGGTCGCCTCGACGAACCGGGACTGGACGAACCCGGCGATCGACGGGCCGGCGACCAGCACCAGCACCGCGCCGACCACCAGCAGCAGGCCGAGCGGCTTGGCCAGCCGGTCGAAGTCGAGCTTGGGCCGGATGGCGAGCAGCGCGATCACCGCCGTCATGGCGAGCGCCACGATGCCGCCGCGGGAACCGGAGGCGACCGCGCCGAACAGGAACGCCGGGATCGGGATCAGCCAGATCAGCCGTTCGCCGCTGCGCAGGTAGAGGTAGATCGAGGTGATCACGCCGAGGATCATCAGCCGGACGAAGACGTTCGGGCCGCCGCCGAGCGCCGCCCACCGGCCGCCCGAGGCGTGGCCCCGGCCGGAGGCGGCGGCCAGGAAGTAGACCCAGGCGGCCACGTGGAACAGCACCAGCGTGGTCGCGGTGACCCGGTCCCGGTCCCAGTTGGCCAGGGTGAAGTAGACGATCAGCAGGCCGGCGACGGCGCACAGGTCGCCGATCGCCGGGCCGGTGTTGGTGCCCGGCGGCGTCCACAGCGCGGACAGGCCCTGGTAGAGCAGCAGGATCAGGACGCCGAGCAGGGCGGTGCCACCGGAGACCGGGTAGGGGCCGATCCGGTGCGCCTCCAGGATCAGGCTCAGCAGCAGGACGAAGAAGAGCGGGACCCGGACGTCGTTGACCACCGGCAGGTCCAGGCCGGCCCGGGTCAGGGTGAACCGGCCGGCCAGCGTCACGATGAAGGCGACCACGACGACCAGCCCGGGACGGCCGGGGACGGCGCTCATCGGCGCTGCTGGCGCAGGGCGCGGTTGGTCAGCCCGACCGCGTCGCAGCCGAGCGCGGTGGCCGCGGCGATCAGGCCGAGCACCGCGGCGTGCGGCGGCGCCACGAACACCGTGGCGATCCAGGTCGCCACCACCTCCAGCAGCAGGCAGGCGAGCAGCAGCCGGCTCAGGAAGGTCGCCTCGAGCAGGGTCTCCATGGTCGGCCGGGCCGCGTAGAACATGGCCATGGGGATCGCGGCGAGCACCCCGAGCCGCAGCACCGGCACCGCCCCGGCGAACTCGTCGCCGAGGAACGCGTGCACCAGCACCGGCGCGCACAGCACGATCACCAGCGTCGGTACGGCGGCCAGCACCCCGGCGGCCAGCGGCAGCGCGGTGAGCAGCCGGCGCACCGCCGCGTCCGCGCCGGCCCGGTGGAACAGCCGGCTGAGCCGGGGCAGCAGCACCGGGGTGAGCATGGCGAACAGCGAGCAGATCAGGGTGACCGCGGAGGTGGTGAAGCCGACGTACCCCGCTTGCGGGCTGCCTGGCATGGTCACCGCCATGGCGAAGGTGGGGAAGGTGTAGAGGGTCGGCAGGGCCAACTCGCCGGGCATGCGACGGATGCCGTACGCGACCAGGGTCTTGATCGTGGGTTCCAGGAAGCCGTCGCCCTGCGGCACGCCCGGCCGGCGGACCACCAGCGTGCCCCACACGCCGATCGCGGCGGCGCCGACGCCCTGGATGATCAGGAAGTCCTCGATCCGGTCGGCGGCGACGAAGGCGATCAGCGGCACCAGCCCGAGCCCCAGCCCGAAGGTCAGATAGGCGTCGACCACCTGGTGGTTGCCGCGCAGCGCGGCGAGCGCCACGGTGCACAGGCAGGTGCCGCCCACCATGATCGTGATGGCGGCCACCGCGGACCGCCCGCCCGGCAGGCCGAGCACGTCGGCGAGCCAGGTCCCGGCGCCCACCGCGGCCAGGCCGACCGCGGTGACCAGGACGATCTCGAGGTAGAGCGCGCGCCGGGCGAGGCGGCGGGTGGTGTGCTCGGTGTGCGGCAGGTAACGCTGCAGGCCCAGCCCGAGGCCGAGCATCAGGACCGGCTGCAGCGTGCTGACCGTGCCCCGGGCGATCTGGTAATAGGCGAACCCGCCGGTGCTGCCGCGCCGCGCCACCAGGTGGAACATCACCAGCCCGGTGCCCAGCACGAACCACTGGACCAGCAGGCTCGCGGCATAGTCGCGGCGCACGGCCACCGGGACGGTCCGCAGCAGCGACCGGAGACTGTCACCGGGCGGCATGACTCACGCGGACACGCCCAGCGGCTCGTGGGACATCCGCCACCAGCGGGCCCGGCGGGCCGGGGGCTGCGACGGGAAGTACGTGTCGTAGCGGGGCAGGGCGTCCGGCCCGGAGCGCGCCACCATGTTCAGCACGCAGCCGAGCAGCGTGGCGTTCACCGCGTGCAGCGCCCGGACCGCCGCGGTGACCTGCGCCGACGTGGTGCGCCGGGCGCGCACCACGAGCAGCGTCCCGTCCGCCCGGGCGGCGACCACCGCCGCGTCGGTGACCGGCAGCATCGGCGGGCAATCGAAGATCACCACATCGAATCTCTTCCGTACGTCGTCCACCAGCTCGGTCATCCGCGGCGAACTGAGCAACTCGCTCGGGTTCGGCGGGGTGCGCCCGCTGGCCAGCAGCCACAGGCCGGCCCCCCACGGCTGCAGCACCTGCTCCAGCACCGCGGTGCCGTCCAGCACCGTGCTCAGCCCGGCCGACCCCTCCCGGCCCAGCAGCGCGGCGAGCCGGGGGTGGCGCAGCTCGGCGTCGACGATCAGCACCCGCTGCCCGGCCTCGGCGAACAGCAGCGCCAGCCCGCACGCGGTGGCCGACCGGCCCTCGCCGGGCACCGCGCTGGTCACCGCGAGCGTCTTCACCGAGTTGGTGGCGGCCGCGCACTGCACCTGGACGCGGATCTCGCGCAGCGCCTCGGTACGCGGTGACGCGCTCGGCGAGACGAACGGGCTGCCCACGTCCATCGGCACCGCGGCCAGCACCGGCGCCGACGCGAGCACCTGCAGGGCCTCGGCGGTGCGGACCGTGTTGTCGGCGACCTCCCGGCCCACCGACCCGGCGGCCCCGGCGACCAGCCCGACGACCGCGCCGAGGGCGAAGTTGTTCAGCGCGTTCGGCTTGACCGGGTCCTCCTCCAGGGCCGGCCCGGAGACCACGGTGACCTTCACCGCGGACGGCTCGGTCGGGGCCGGCTGCTCCAGGGACTCCACCGCGGCCTGGAAGCGCTTGGCCAGCCGGGTGAGCAGCAGCAGCGCCCGGTTCGGGTCCCGGTCCTCCACGCTGACCTGCATCATCACCGTGTCGGCGATGGTCTCCGCGAAGATCGCGTCGCGCACCTCCTGGACGTCCAGGTCGACGCCCGGCGTGCCGGCCAGCGGGGTGGCCACCTCGTCGCTGGTCAGCAACCGGGTGTAGGTGGCGAGCCGGCTGGTGTTGAACATGCTGGCCGGGTAGAGGTCGGAGGCCCCGGTGACCGGGGTGGAGAAGACGAAGGTGACCCGGGCCGCGTACACCGGGGTGGTGGTCAGGTTGACGATCAGGGCCACGCTCAGCCCGGTGAGCACCGAGATCAGCAGCAACAACCAGTGCCTTCGGGCGACCCGGAGGTAATCGCGCAGGCCCACCCCGACCTCCCGTTCCGCGGCTACAGGTCACCCTATGGCGATGTTCAAGGCCCTTCACCGGTATCGAAAAAGTCCGCTTTAAGGGGTATTTGCGCTGCTAGGCTGCCCGCATGAGGGGCGCACGCCTGCTTCCGCTGCTCGTGGACGGCGCCGCATGGGGAGCCGGCCTGCTCGCCGCCGTCCTCGCCCGGTACGACTTCGCCCCCACCCGGCGGGCCCTGGCCGGCGCCCTGGTCGCGATGCTCCTCGCCGTCGTCCTGCAGGCGGCGATCGGCCACACCCGGCAGCTCTACCGCGGCCGGTACCGGTTCGCCAGCTTCGACGAGCTCCGCGCGGTCGCCACCACCACCGCCGCGGCCACCTTCGCGCTGACCGCGGTGGTCGTGCTGCTCTCCCCGCACCCGATCCCGCTCGGCCTGCCCGCCCTGGCCGGCGCCGCCGCGCTGACCCTGATGCTCGGCGTCCGCTACGTCCGGCGGACCCAGCTGTCCCGACGGCTGCGCCCGGACGTGCGCACCGCCGCCCCGGTCATCCTGTTCGGCGCCGGCAGCGCCGGTGACCACCTGGTCGCCTCGATGCTGCACGACCCGAAGGGCCGCTACCTGCCGGTCGCCCTGATCGACGACGACCCGGGCAAGCGACGGCTGCGGATCCTCGGCGTCCCGGTGCTCGGCGGGCGCGACGACATCCCCGCGGTGCTCGCCCGCACCGGCGCCGAGCTGCTGATCCTCGCGGTCGCCAACGCGGACGCCGCGCTGGTCCGGGAGATCCGGGACCGCACCCTGGCGGCCGGCGCCGCGTTCAAGGTGGTGCCCTCGGTCAGCGAGCTGATGGACAGCTCGGTGGAGGTCGGCGACATCCGCGAGGTGCAGGTCACCGACCTGCTCGGCCGGCACCAGGTGGACACCGACCTGAGCACCATCGGCGGCTACCTGACCGGCAAGCGGGTGCTGGTCACCGGCGCCGGCGGCTCGATCGGCTCGGAGCTCTGCCGGCAGATCCACCACTTCCGGCCGGCCGAGCTGATGATGCTGGACCGCGACGAGACCTCGCTGCTGGCCGTGCAGCTCTCCATCGACCCGCAGGCCCGGCTGGACGACCCCGGGGTGATCCTGGCCGACCTGCGCGACGCCGGCCGGATCCGGGAGATCTTCCGGACCCGCCGGCCGCAGGTGGTCTTCCACGCCGCCGCGCTCAAGCACCTGGCACTGCTGCAGCGGCACCCGGCCGAGGCGGTCAAGACCAACGTGCTGGGCACGCTGAACGTGCTGGAGGCGGCTGAGTCGGTGGAGCGGTTCGTGAACATCTCCACCGACAAGGCGGCCGATCCGATCAGCGTGCTCGGCTACTCGAAGCGGATCACCGAGCGGCTCACCGCCTGGACCGCGCGCCGCCGCCGCGGGACGTTCCTGAGCGTCCGGTTCGGCAACGTGCTGGGCAGCCGGGGGTCGGTGTTCACCACGTTCAGCACGCAGATCGCCGAGGGTGGCCCGGTCACCGTCACCGACCCGGACGTCACCCGGTACTTCATGACCACCCAGGAGGCGGTGCACCTGGTGATCCAGGCCGCCGCGATCGGGCAGGACGGCGAGGCGCTGGTGCTGGACATGGGCGAGCCGGTGCGGATCGCCGAGGTGGCCCGGCAGATGGTCGCGCTGGCCCGCAAGCCGGTGGCGATCGAGTACACCGGCCTGCGTCCGGGGGAGAAGCTCGCCGAGACGCTGTTCGGCGCCGGCGAGGTCGACCGCCGGCCGATCCACCCGCTGATCTCGCACGTCGAGGTGCCGCCGCTGGATCCGGCCCAGTTGCGGACGCCCGCGGCCGGGACGGACACCGCGGTGGTGATCGCCCGGCTGGCCGAGGAGTGCGTGCTGCCCGCTCCGTTGCCGGTGCTGTACGCAGCGCCGGGCTGATTCCGACAAAGGCGAAGAATCCTATTCTCCAGCGCGAAAGCGTTTCCGCTGCTGCAATCGGGACATGGAACGCCGGAGTGACGACGACCGGTCCGAGCCGAGGCCGGCCCGGGCCGGCGTGCACGCGGCACTGCGGGCCTGGCGGGAAAGCCTGATCGATCTCGGCGACAACAACCGCCTGATCAACTTCACGGCCGGCAACGCCGACCTGGTGGAGATCACCGCGCCCGAGCCGGACCAGGTGGTCGCCACCCTGACCCAGGGCGCCACCCGGGCTCTGACCGGGCCGGGCGGGCCGGCCGACGACGTGTTCCGGACCGAGCTGACCGAACGCTCACTGGGCCCGGTGCTGCGCCGGATGCTGCGCCGCGACCAGCAGGAGTACCTCGACCGCGGGGTCTCGGTGCTGCACCTGGCGCTCGGCCTGCTGCACTGGCGGCCGCCGGTCGAGGACGACGAGACCGAACCGGCCGGGTACGCCAGCCCGCTGCTGCTGCTCCCCGCCGAGCTGGTCACCGGCGAGCTGGGTGAACACCCCGAGCTGCGGCTGCGCGACGAGGAGCCGGTGGTCAACCCGGCGCTCGCGCTGCGGCTGCGGCAGGCCGGCATCGCGGTCCCGGCCCTGGAGCCGGGCGCCGAGCTGCACGTGTCGAAGTTCTGGACGGACTTCACCGACACGGTGGCCCGCCGGCACGGCTGGCACATCGAGCGGACCGTGATCCTGACCTGCCTCACCTTCCACAAGGAGGCGATCTACCGCGACCTGCAGGAGAACGAGGAGCGGATCCTGGCCCACCCGGTGATCCGGGCGCTGGCCACCACCGACCACCGGCGGCAGACCGACCAGTTCCGGTTCACCCCGATCCGGCCGGACGAGGTGGACCGGCTCGCCCCGCCCGAGGACGTGCCGCTGGTGCTGGACGCCGACTCCTCGCAACGCGCCTGCGTGGCCGCCGCGCTGGCCGGGCACAGCTTCGTGATGGACGGGCCGCCCGGCACCGGCAAGTCGCAGACCGTGGCCAACATGATCGGTGCCCTGCTGCACGCCGGCAAGCGGGTCCTGTTCGTCTCGGAGAAGGTCGCCGCGCTGGACGTGGTCCGCAACCGGCTCGCCGAGGCCGGGCTGCACCGCTACATCCTGGAGCTGCACGGGCAGCAGGCCGGCCGGCGGGAGGTGGCCACGCTGCTGGCCGCCGCGGTCGACGAGGCGCCGGAGACGCCCGGCGAGGGACCGGTGGTGGACCGCGGCGCGCTGCGCGAGCGCCGGGAACGGCTGACCGCGTTCGCGTACGCGATGAACGAGACCCGCCGTCCGCTCGGCGCCAGCCTGCACGAGATCATCGGCCGGTGCGCCGCGCTCGCCGAGGCCCCGGCCGCCCCGGTGCCGGCGATCACCCCCGGCTCGCTCACCCCGGACGTGATGCACCGGGTCCGCGAGGCCACCAACCAGCTGGCCCGCTCCTGGCGGGCGATGGTCGACGGCGACGGCCTGCTCTGGCGCGACGTGATCACCCGGGAGCCGCTCGACCCGGCGCTGAGCCGGGCCGAGAAGGCGCTCGCCGCGCTGGCCCGGGCGGCCCGGATCGCCGACCCGGCGGCCCGGGCGTTCGGCCTGGGCCGGCCGGCCGACGCGGCGGTGCTGGCCCGGCTCGCCGAGCACGCCGGCCGGCGCCCGGACGGGGTGGCCGACGACTGGCTCACCGCCGCCGACCTGGAGCCGGTCCGTCAGGCCGCGGACCGGCGCAGCGACGAACTGGCCGCGGCGGCCGCCGCGGCCGAGGCGGTGCGGCAGCGGGCCGGGGTGCCGTGGACCGCGCTGCCGTCCGCCGCCGACCTGCCGATGCCGCCGTCGCTGGACGGGCTCACCGCGCCGGTCCCGCTGGAGACGCTGACCGCCGCCGAGGCCGACGAGCTGGCCCGGTCATTCGGGCGGGCCGCGGACGAGCTGGACCGGCACCGCCGCGCAGTCAACCGGGTGACCAGCAAGCTGGGGCTGCCGCAGGCGCACACGATCCGGGACATCTCCCGGGTGGCCGCGGTCGCCGAGCTGGGCGTCAAGGCGCACAAGCCGGAGCGGTTCTGGTTCTCGCCGGGCGCGCTGGCCGGGGTGCAGGCCGGCGCCAGTGCGCTGCGCCGGGCCCTGGAGGTGCTGGTCGGGGCGGAGATCCAGGCCCGGCCGTACTTCTCCGAGGGGCTGCTGAGCCAGCCGGTGGAGGAGCTGGCCGAGCGGTTCGCCACGGTGCACCGTGGGTTCGGGAAGCTGCGGGCGGCGTACCGGCGGGACAAGCGGCAGGTGGCCGGGTTCGTGCTGCCGACCGCGCACCTCGGCGACGCGATCGACCGGCTCGGCACCGCGGTCGCCTGGAAACGGGCGCTGCAGGAACTGGCCGCGGCCGAGCACCGGTACGCCACCGCGCTCGGCCGGTACTGGCGGGGCCGGGGCACCGACTTCGCGGCGCTGGACGAGGCGATCGCGGTGGCCGCCGCGGCGCTCGCCTCGGCCCCGCAGGCCGGGCTGGACGCGGTGCTCGGCTACGTGTGCGCCCCGGCCCCCGACCCGGAGCCGATCCACCTGGTCACCGAGGCCCGCGAGGCGCTGCTGCGCTGGCAGGCCACGCTGCGCCCGGCGCCCTACCCGGCGGCCCGCCCGGAACTGGTGGCCGGCCCGATCGACGACGCGATCGCCTGGCTGCAGGCGCACGTCACGGCACTGCACGCGGCCGCCGACACGGTGCGCGCGTTCGACGCCGCGACCGGGCGGACCCTGGACTACGCCGAGGCGGTCCGGCTGGCCGAGCTGCGCGCGGCGGCCGCCCGGGCCGAGGCGGCGCTCGGCGGGCCGGCCGCGGACCTGCCGGACGCCGACCCGGCCGCGCTCCGCGCGAGCGTCGACTGGGCGGCCGCCGCCCGCGAGTTCGCCGGCGGCCCGCTCACCGAGGCCCAGGCCGGCGCGCTGCGCGACCTGCGCCCGATCACCGGGCTGGCCGAGCGGGCCCAGGAGTGGGCCGAGGCCAGCCGGGCGGTGCTCGCCGGCTTCGGCCCGGCCCGGCAGGCCGAGCTGCGCGACCGTTTCGCCGACTACCAGCGGGCGGCGGCCTTCCTGCGCGACATCCGGGACGACAGCAGCGGGCAGGAGGAGTGGTTCGCCTGCCTGGACGCCCGCGACGTGCTCACCTTCCACGGCCTGGACGCGGCCGTCGAGTACTGCGCCGACCAGCACCTGGACAGCGCCGACGTGCCGGCGGCGCTGGAACGTGCACTGCTGCACGGCTGGGTGGACGCGGTGGTCCGGGCCGACGACCGGCTGCTGCCCTGGCGGGCCGAGGACCGGGACCGGCTGCTCGCCGAGTTCCGCCAGGCCGACGAGCGGCTCGCCGCGGTCGCGGCCCGGGAGATCGTCACCGCCATCGAGGCGCGCCGGCCGGCGGCCGACAGCGCCGGCGCCGGCCTGCTGCGCCGGGAGGCGATGAAGGCGGACCGCCAGTCTCCGGTACGCGACCTGATCGCCCGTACCCGGGATGTGGTGCTCGCCCTGCGGCCCTGCGTGCTGGCCTCGCCGCTGACCGTGAGCCAGTCGCTGCCCCCGGACATCGGCTTCGACGTGGTGATCTTCGACGAGGCGTCCCAGATCACCCCGGCCGACGCGATCAACTGCATCTATCGCGGCCGGTCCCTGATCACCGCGGGCGACGACCGGCAGCTGCCGCCGACCTCGTTCTTCGACCGGGCGTTCACCACCGTGCCGGACACCGAGGTGCTCGACTACCAGTCGGTGCTGGAGCTGGCCAAGGCCTGCGGCGCGTTCCCCGGGATGGGTTTGACCTGGCACTACCGCAGCCGGCACCAGGCGCTGGTGGCGTTCGCCAACGACGCGTTCTACCAGGGCCGGCTGAGCACCTTCCCGGCCCCGGGCAGCGGCGGGCCGGACACCGGCGTCGAGCTGTTCCCGGTGGCCGGCGTCTACCGGCGGGCCACCAGCCGGGACAACCCGGTCGAGGCGGAACGGGTCGCCGAGCGGATCGTGCATCACTTCACCACCCGGCCGGACCGCACGCTGGGCGTGGTCACCTTCTCGGTGGCCCAGGCCGAGGCGATCGAGCGGGCCCTGGAGAAGGTCGCGGCCGGGCATCCGGCCCTGGAACGCGCGGTCGCCGACGACCGGCTGCACGGCTTCTTCGTGAAGAGCCTGGAGTCGGTGCAGGGCGACGAGCGGGACGTGATGATCTTCTCGATCGGGTACGGCTACGACGAGTCCGGGAAGATCAGCGCGAACTTCGGGGCGCTGAACCGGCCGAACGGCTGGCGCCGGCTGAACGTGGCGATCACCCGCGCCCGGCACCGGGTGGAGCTGGTCACCTCGATCCTGTCCCGGGACGTGCCGGAATCGGAGAACGAGGGGGTCCGGCAGCTCGCCGCCTACCTGGACTACGTCGAGCACGGCGCCGGCGACACCCGGTCCGACCTGGCCGACGGGACCGGCGAGTTCGTCGACTCGGTCCTGGAGACGGTCCGGTCCTGGGGCTATCCGGCCCGGACCGGACTGGGCACCGCCGGTGGCCGGGTGGACATCGCGATCCGGCACCCGGACGACCCGGACGGCGATTACCTGCTCGGGATCCGGTGCGACGGGCCGGGATACCGGGACTGCCCGGCGGCCCGGGACCGGGACCGGCTCACCGACCAGGTGCTGACCGACCTGGGCTGGCGGCTGCACCGGGCGTGGGCGCTCGCGTGGTACCGCGACCGGGCGGGCGAGGAGGCCCGGCTGCGAACCGCGCTGGAACGCGCCGCGGCAGCCCGTCCCGGACGGACCGGCGCGATCGAGGCGCCCGCCGCCGACCGAGCCCCGAACGCCCGCCCGCGCGTGCTGCGCGCCGCGCGGACCGCGCGCCGGTAGCCGCTATGTGCTGACCTGCTCAGTCATCGGGACCGCCGCAGTTCTTCCAACGAGGCGCCATCCAGGATCCGCGCCACGTTCGCCGCGTGGTCCTCGGTCACGAGCTTCCGTGCCAGGTCGTACTGGTCGGGGAAGTCGCCGAAGCGGGTCTGGAGAAAGAGCTCCATCGAACGGATCAGCCCCAGTTCGCGTCCCAGTTCCTGATTCTCCTGGGCGATCTCACGGCCAGTTTCGGTTTCTGCCAGGTTGAATCTCATACCCTTGCTCCTCAACGCGGTTCCTCCGTTACCCGTGTACTTCCCGAGGCGCTAGATGGCATGCGACAACTGTACGTGCGTAAGGTTACGCGCGACAAGGGGGTGGTGCGTGGAAAGCGAACGATGGCCGCTCGACGGGTCGGGCCGTCGAGCGGCGGGGCTAGGCGGCGGCGCCGCGTAGCAGGGCGTCGACCAGCACGACCGGGAACTCCTCCAGCGGGACGCCGGTCTCGGTGCCGAACAGGCCCTGGGCCATCGACGGGCCGGAGAGCATCAGCAGGGTCAGCTCGATGTTCAGGTCGGCGCGCAGCTCGCCGCTGGCGATGCCGCGCCGCAGGATCTCCCGCATCACCTCGCGGCGGGGCTCCATCACCGCGTGGTGCATCTGCCGGAGCTGCTCGTCCTTCATCAGCTCGGGCAGCAGGCAGGCGGTCACCTTGCCGAACTCCTGGACCCGGGACGACCGGTTCGCGGTGACCATGGCGATCAGGTCGGCCCGGGCCGAGACACCGGCCAGCTCCGGGATCGGCCCCTTCATGCTCCGCACCGCGTCGATCAGCAGCGCCTCTTTGTTCGGCCAGCGGCGGTAGATGGTGGCCTTGCCGACGCCCGCCTTGGCCGCGACCGACTCGATCGAGACGGCCGCCGCGCTCTGGCCCTCGGCCATCAGCGTGAGCACCGCGTCGAGGATCGCCTCGTCGGCCTGGGCGTTGCGGGGCCGGCCAGGAGCCTTACGCTCCTGGCCGGTCGTGGTGGTGCTGGTCATGGTGTTCATTGTTACCCGCGGGTCATGCCTCGACCAGGGCCACGCCCTGCTCCTCGGCGAGCACCGGGGTGTGCTGGCCGGCCGGTCGCTTGCCGGGCAGGAAGAGCGCCGCGACCAGCGCGCCGAGCAGCGCGAAGACCAGGCCACCGGCGGTCGCCCAGTGCATCGCGGTGACGAACGCCTCGTTGGCGCCCTGGATCAGGCCGGGACCGGCCGGGCCGGCCTGGGCGGCCACCGCGTACGCCCCGGAGATCGACTCGCGGGCCGCCTCGGCGGCCGGGGCGGGCAGGCCGTCGGTGGCCGCGCCGAGGTTGTCCCGGTAGACCGAGGAGAGGACCGCGCCCAGCACCGCGACGCCGAGGGCGCCGCCGAGCTGGCGGATGGTGTTGCTGACCGCGGAGCCGACGCCGGCCTTCTCCCGGGGGAGCGCCGACATGATCGACTCGGTGGCCGGCGGCATCACGTTGGCCATGCCGACGCCCTGGACGAAGAAGGCCAGCGCGACCACCGCGATCGGGGTGTCCGCGCCGATCGGCAGCCAGGCCGCCAGGCCGAGCGCGACCAGCAGCAGGCCCACCGTGCTGACCAGCTTCGGGCCGAACCGCTTCACCATGGTCGAGCTGATCGGGGCGAAGACCATCTGGCCGACCGCGAACGGCACGAACAGCGCGCCGGAGGCGAGCGGGCCGTAACCACGGACCAGCTGCAGGTAGAACGCGCCGAAGAACATCGCGCCCATGGCCGCGAAGAAGACCAGGCCGATCATGGAAGTGGAGGCGGAGAACTGCCGGTTGCGGAACAGCTTGACGTCCAGCGACGGGAACTCGATGCGGCTCTGGTAGAGCACGAAGCCGGCCAGCACCAGGATGCCGGAGGCGAGCGGGGCCCAGGCCAGGGTGTCGGCGAAGCCGTCCTCGCCGCCCTTGATCACGCCGTAGGTGAGCAGGGTCAGGCCGACGATGGAGAGGAGCACGCCGAGCACGTCGATCCGGCCCGGCTTCGGGTCGCGCGACTCCGGCACCAGGACGGCGACCAGGACCACGCCGACGATCACGATCGGCACGTTGATCAGGAAGACCGAGCCCCACCAGAAGTGCTCCAGCAGGAAGCCGCCGAGGATCGGGCCGAGGGCGACGGCGAGACCGACCGCGCCGGCCCAGACGCCGATGGCGCGGCCGCGCTCCTTCGGCTCGAAGACGTTCGCGATGATCGACAGGGTGGCCGGCATGACGGCGGCGGCGCCCAGGCCCATCACCGCGCGGGCGGCGATCAGCTGGTCGGGCGATCCGGCGTACGCCGAGATCAGTGAGGCGATGCCGAACAGCACCAGGCCCACGGTCAGGGTGATCCGGCGGCCCAGCCGGTCGGCCAGGATGCCGGCGGTGAACAGCAGGCCGGCGAAGACCAGCGTGTAGGAGTTGATGGCCCACTCGAGCTCGCTCTGCGTGGCGCCGAGGCCGCGCTGCGGGTCGGAGATGATCCGCAGGGCCACGTTCAGCACGGTGTTGTCGAGCACCACCACCAGCAGGCTGATGACCAGCACGCCGAGGATGGCCCAGCGTCGGGGATGCCCGGCCTGGGGTTGGTGCACTTGCGCGTTCATCCGGTGTTTCCCCCCGGTTTCGAAACGGAACTGTCTCGTATCTCAATGAGCACGCTAGTCCTGCCCGATAAGAAAACGGAACGCTCTCGTATCGAAAGTGTCGGGCGTCACGTGTTGACCTGGAGTGCGCTCCAGCTCCTAGCGTCATGGCCATGGAGATGACGGAACTGGGACGCACCGGAACGCAGGTCAGCAAGCTCGCCCTCGGCGCCATGCAGATGGGCGGCGCCACCAGCGAGGCGGACTCGATCCGGATGCTGGACCGCTACACCGAGGCCGGCGGCTCGTTCCTGGACACCGCCGACTGCTACGAGTGGTGGGCGCACCGGGGCAGCCGCGGCGGCGAGAGCGAGGAGCTGCTCGGCCGCTGGCTCAAGAACCGCCGGGACCGGGTCTTCCTGGCGACCAAGGGCAGCGCCGTGCCGGCCTACTCGGACGAGCTGTGGAATGCGGACGGGACGGCGAACTGGGAGCTGGCCCGGCGCACCTTCGCCGGCGCCGGGGCGGACACCCTGCGGCACGCGCTGGACGGCAGCCTGAAGCGGCTCGGCACCGACCACGTCGACCTCTACTACGTGCACGTGGACGACCTGGCGACCCCGCTGGAGGAAACCCTGGAGGCGCTGAACGGGCTGGTCACCGCGGGCAAGGTGCGCTATCTCGGCTGGTCCAACGTGCGCACCTGGCGGCTGGAGGCGATCCGGCAGCTGTGCGACCGGCACGGCTGGGCCGCCCCGGTGGCGCTCCAGCAGCAGCACTCCTACCTGCGCCCGAAGGCCGGCAACGCGTCCGCCTCGATCGTCGGGCCGGAGCAGTGGGAGTACCTCGACCGGCACCGGGACCTGCAGCTGGTGGCCTACTCGCCGATCCTCAAGGGGATCTACGACGACCCGGCCAAGCGGTCCGGCCACTGGATGATGGAGAACTACGCGGGCCCGGACGTGGACGCCCGGCTGGCCGTGCTCCAGGAGGTGGCCGCCGAGGTGGGCGCCACCCCGAACCGGACCGTGCTGGCCTGGCTGCTGCAGCGGACCGGGCCCTCGGTGATCCCGCTGATCGGCCCGAAGACCCCGGAGCAGCTAGACGACCTGCTCCCGGCCCTCGACGTCAAGCTGGACGCCGGCCAGCTCGCCCGGCTCGACGCGGCCGGGGCCTGACGCCAGCTCCACCGACACCCGGGGCTCGGTGTCGGCCAGCTCCAGGATGCCGACCGCGTCGACCGGGTGGGACAGCAGGTATCCCTGGGCGTACTCGCAGCCCAGGCGGGCGAGTATCTGCAGGTCGGCGGCGTTGTCGACGCCCTCGGCGACGGTCTGCATGCCGAGGGCGTGCGCCATCTTCACCATCGCGTCGGCCAGCGCGGCGCGCGAGGTGTCGCGGTGGATGCCGGCGACGAAGGCCCGGTCGATCTTCACGACGTCCCAGCCGTGGTCGGCGACCCGGGCCATCGACGAGTAGCCGGTACCGAAGTCGTCGACCGCGATCCGGACGCCGGCCCGGCGCAGCGGTCCGAGCGCCGCCGCGACCGTGGCCGGCTCGGCCATCCCGGTCTCGGTCAGCTCCAGGGTGAGCATGTCCGGTGGGGTGCCGGTCCGGCGCAGCGTGGTGAGCACCAGGTCGGCCGTGGACGCGTCGAGCTGTCGGGGGGACAGGTTGACCGCGACGGGGATCCACCGGCCGGTCCGGTTGTACCAGCCGCGCTGCTCGGCCAGGGTCTGTTCGAGCACCAGCGCGAACACCTGGGCGATGGTGCCGGCCGCCTCGGCGATCGGCACGAACAGGGCCGGTGGCAGCACCCCGTCGGCCGGGTGCTGCCACCGGACCAGGGCCTCCACCGAGCTCAACCGGCCGTCGCCGACCCGGAACACCGGCTGGTAGAGGCAGAACAGCTCGCCCGGGTGGGTGAGCGCGTGGCGCAGGTCGGCGTCCAAGCGCAACCGCTGCGCCGCCTCCGAGCGGATCTCCGCGTCGAACCGCACCACCCGGCCCCGGCCGGCCGCCTTGGCCTGGTACATCGCGGTGTCCGCGTCCTGCATCAGGGTGTCCGGGTCGGCGTCCGGGTCGCCGGTGGTCCGCAGCCCGATCGACAGCGAGGCGAAGAACTCGGTGCCGTCGGCGAGCCGGATCGGCCGGCCCAGGTTCTCGCCGACCCGCTCGGCGATCGCCGCCGCCCGCTCGTCGGTGGTCTCCGGCATCAGGATGACGAACTCGTCGCCGCCGAGCCGGCAGACCACGTCACCGTCCCCGACCGCGGCCCGCAGCCGGGTGCTGATCTCGACCAGCACCCGGTCGCCGGCGTCGTGGCCGAGGCTGTCGTTGACGTCCTTGAAGTGGTCCAGGTCGCAGAAGAGCAGGCCGACCCGGGCCGACCGGTCGGCCGGCAGCGCGCTCAGCGCCAGCGCCAGCCGGTCCATCAGCAGGCTGCGGTTGACCAGCCGGGTCAGCGGGTCGTGCCCGGCCCGCCAGGCCAACTCGTGGATCGGACCGGTCAGCCGGAACGCGACCAGCCCCATCGACAGCGCCGCCCCGACGATCAGCGCGATGTCCGGGTCCGGGTCCCAGAACAGGTGCAGGGTGGGCAGGATCAGCGCGGCGCCGAGCAGGATCATGGCGCGGCGCAGGGTCAGCACGTTCAGCGCGGACCGCCGTGGCGTGGTGGCCACCATCGACGGGTGCAGGCCGGCCGTGCCGAGCAGGATCGGCATGGCCATCCAGCCCAGATCGATCAAACTGCCTTCGGTGTACGTCCCGGTCAGTCCCACGTGCGTGTAGAGCGCGTCCGAGACGAACCAGGCGAGCAGGCCGGTCAGCAGCCAGCGGACCCCGGGCGTGCGCAGTTCGACGCCGAGCGCGAGGGCCAGCGCGCAGTAGACCACCAGCAGCGTGTTGACCGGCGCCGCCACCGCGAAGAACCGGGCCGGCAGGCTGCCGCCCACGGTCATCGCCGGCTGCACCACCAGGATCCAGGCGATACCGGCCAGCGGCGCGAGGATCACCGCGGAGTCGACGAACGCGGTCCGGCCGGCCCGGGCGGCGAGCACCGCGGCGCCGGCCGCGATGGTCAGGTGCCCGGCCAGGTAGAGGACGTCCGCGCCGGACGGGAACGGCGGATCACCGCCGAGCGCGGTGTGCGTCGCGAAGACGATGTCGCCGGCCGCGGAGAACAGCAGCCCGGCCCCGATCATCAGCCAGCCGGTGCGGCGCTGCGGGGAGTGCCGCCGCAGCCCCAGCCAGACCGCGACCGGCGCGGTGCTGTTCACCAGCACGTAGATCCACCGGGTGCCGGCGTTGAACGGGACGGTCAGGTAGATCGCCGCGAGCGCCGAGGTGACCAGCAGGTAGATCCACCACAGGTGGCGGGCGCCGCGGGTCTGCATGCCGGTCCTATCGGCCGGGACGGACCGGTGCGGAGAGAACCGGGTTGCCGAGGTGCGCGCGGCCGCAGCCAGAGGAGAGGCGGCACCACAACGGATCTTGGCAGGGCCGCGGTCCGGAGGGCGGGTCAGGTCAGGGAGGGCCAGGCGGTGATCAGGCACTGGCGAAACTCACTGTCTGGGTGGCGGTGAGTCCGGCGGTCGGACCAGTGCGCGGGTCGAGGGCCGCCGGGCCCGACCGCGCACCGCCACTTTCCCCAAGTCCAGCCCTCGTGAGAGGTTGAGAAGTCCGCTGGAACCCGAACTCAGCTTCCGTCGCCGACCCGGATCCTGTCGCTTACCCGGCCTCTAAGGAGAAACCGCAATGACCACGATCGTGAACGGCCTGGACGAACTCAAGGCGCTCGTCGGCAAGGATCTCGGCGTCAGCGAATGGCTGGAGATCACCCAGGAGCGGGTGAACACGTTCGCCGACGCGACCGACGACCACCAGTGGATCCACGTCGACCCGGAGCGGGCCGAGGCGGGGCCGTTCGGCGCCCCGATCGCTCACGGCTACCTGACGTTGTCCCTGGTCATTCCGCTCTTCCAGAACCTGCTCAAGGTTGAGGGGGTGCGGATGGGGGTGAACTACGGGCTGGAGAAGGTGCGGTTCCCGAGCCCGGTGAAAGTGGGCTCGAAGATCCGGCTGGCGGCCACCGTGGTCAGCGTCGAGGACGTGCCCGGCGGGACGCAGAGCACGTTCGACTTCACCGTGCAGATCGACGGCGAGGACAAGCCGGCCTGCGTCGCCCGGACCGTCTACCGCCAGTACGCCTGAGGACCGTCCACGCACAACGCAGGGCTGGGCTCCTGGCCGGCGCGCCGGGCGGCGATGTCGCCCGGCGCACCGCGCTGATCTTCGAGGGGCGGCGGATCTCGTACGCCGGGTGCGGACGGGGCCGGTGCGCTCGCTGCCCCTCACCCAGCGTCTGACCACGCCGCGCTGACCAGGGCCGGGAGCACCTCGGCGGCGGTGCCGTGCAGGTTCACCCGGGCCACCGGGTCGAGCGGGGTGGGCTGCGGGTTCACCTGGATCACCGCGGCGCCGTACCGGGCGGCCAGGCGGGGGATCTCGGCGGCCGGGTAGACCAGGCCGGACGTGCCGACGGTGAGCAGCACGTCGCAGGTGGACGCGGCGACCGCGGCGGCCTCCAGAGCCTCCTGCGGCAGCGCCTCGCCGAACCAGACGACACCCGGGCGGATCAGGCCGTCGCAGTACCGGCAGTGCGGGGGCGGCACCCGGCGGCCGTCGTCCGGCTGCTCCTCGGCGCTGTCCGGCAGCTCCGCCGCGCGGGTGCAGGTGGCGCAGCGTGGGGCGAACAGGCTGCCGTGCAGGTGGGTCACCGAGCTGGAGCCGGCGCGTTCGTGCAGGTCGTCGACGTTCTGGGTGAGCACGGTGAGCTCCGGGGCGTGCGCGGCCATCCGGGCGACGGCGAGATGGCCGTGATTGGGGCGGACCCGCTGGGCGAGCTGGCGGCGCCACTCGTACCAGCCCCAGACCAGGGCCGGGTCCTCCTCGAAGGCCTGCGGGGTGGCCAGCGCCTGGGCGTCGAACCGGGACCAGAGTCCGGTCAGGGCGTCCCGGAAGGTGGGCACGCCGCTCTCCGCCGAGATCCCGGCTCCGGTGAAGACGACCACGTGGCGGGCCTGTCCGAGCAGTTTCGCGGCGTCGTGCAGGTCCATCGGGCGGGGCTCCTCATCCAGTCGGCGCACCGGTCATCCGGTCGGCGTGCCGGTCATCCGGTCGGCGTACCGGAAAGTGTGGCAGCGGACCGCGACCGGCCGCATCACCGTTCCCGCGGTGGGTCGTTTGAGCAACAGACGGGCGTCGTGGTGGAGGTTCGGTGAGGCGAGGACGTCGGCTTCTGCTGGCGGTGGTGCTGGGCGTGGTGCCACTGGCCGGCTGCGACGGGTCCGCGGCGGACCGGCCCGGAACGCTCACGCCGGTCTCCGAGAGTCTGCCTCCGGGGGCGTCCTGGCAGGCCGGGGCGGCGGCGTCGGCGGCACCGTCGAGGGACGTGCTGGCTCCGGAGATGCCGGCCCGGACGGTGCTGCCCGGGGATCCGGCGCCGGCCCCGGGTGCTGCGGGCGACGGTCGGGAGCGGCAGTGGCCCGAGCCGCGGGAGGACCGATCGGACACCTCGACCCGGCGGGTCATGCCGGATCGACCGGCTCCACCGGTGCCGACGGCGCGGGCGACCACCTCGGCCGGAGATGTCCGCTCGGAACCGTCGGCCAGACCGGCCAAACCGGCTTCGCCCGCCAAGCCGGCTGCACCGGACAAACCGGCCAAGCGGGTGAAGAAGACGAAGAAGCCGCACGATCCGGCGCCGGTCACCGAGCCGGCATCGCCGGGTTCGTCCGATCCGGGAGCCGCGCCGGCCACGCCCGCGGAAGGGGCGGCGGCGCGACCGGAGAACGGATCCACGGGTGACGTGACCTGCGGGGTCGTGCGGTGCCGATGACGCCGGTCCGGACCGCGGACTGGCGGGAGCGCCTGGACCGGTTCGGTTCGCGGGCGATGACCACGGTCGGGGACTGGATCTCGCCGGGCTCGCGGGCGGCGCCCTCCGAGCCGCGGATCAGTGCCCTGGTCGCGCTGGTGGCCCTGGTCGGCGGCGTGCTGCCGATCCTGATCATGGCGGTGACCTGGGCGCGCAAGCCGGAACCGGCGCCGTTGCCGTCCTGCGCGGGGTCCGGCTACGTGCTGGCCGATCGGCCCGCGGAGGACCGTTATCGACCCGGTCGCCAGTGCAACTCGGCGGGTGGGGAGAACGCCGTCGAGCGCACCGGGACCGGGGTCTATCTGGTCAGCTTCGAGGACCTGGGGGCCGAGGGCGGGGTGGCCGAGGTGACGCCGTACTCCGCGGACGACCGGATCTGCACGCTGCCGGACTGGCAACCGGACGGCGACGACGAGCTGGTGCGGGTGGCCTGCTTCGACCGGGCCGGGCGGGCGGCGGACAGCGGGTTCGCGGCCCGGTTCTGGCATCCGCGGGACGATGAGCGGACGGCGGCGTACCTGCGGTTCGGCGATCCGGGGCTGGACGACGAGTACAGCTACAACTCGGCCGGCGGGACGAACTCGGTGGACCGGGAGGACATCGGCTCTTATCTGGTCTCTTTCGGTCAGCAGCCGTCCGGTGGGGCGGTGACGGTCACGGCGGTCGGCTCGGCCGCGGCGGTCTGTGACGTGGGGCCGCCGGGGCTGCCGGGGCCGTTGGACGGGTCGGAACTGGCCGTCCGGGTGCACTGCCGGGACTCGGCGGGGCAGGCGGTGGACTCGCAGTTCGCCGTGGTCAGCGGGGTGCGGCACGGTGCGGCGGGGTACCTGCGGGCGGATCATCCGGCAGAGCCGGAGTACACGCCCACCGGGGACACGCAGTTCAACGGCGCCGGGCGGGCGAATGCGGTGACGCGGTCGGGGCCGGGGGAGTATCGGGTGAGCTTTCCCGGACTGCCGGCGGGGGTCGGGGTCGTCCAGATCACCGGCTACGACACGGCCGCCACCTGCGTGACAACCCCACAAGATCAGGCAATTGAGGTACGCGTCAGCTGCCGCGCACCGTCGGGCGATCCGGTCGACGCCCGCTTCGTAGCCGTCCTCTGGCAGTGAAGACCTCTGGTCTCGCGTCCCCGGCTCTCGCGCTGTTCGGTGGAGCGGACCTCGCTGTCCCCCTCGGTCCTCCCCGCCTGTTCGCCCTTTGCCCTCTCGTCATCTGAGGTGGTGCCTTGGCTGGCGCAGCTGGACGTGGCCAGCCGAGTTCGTGCCGACGGAATGCGGCCTGCTGGAGGCGGCATTGCGGTGGGGTGAAGGCGCTCGGGCTGGGATCGGGCCCGGCGGGTGTGGCGTCGGGTGGAGGTGGGCGGGGTGCGATGTGGTCGGGTGGTGTGGTGGTCCGGCGCGTTCCGGCGGGTGTGGCGCCGGGTGGAGGTGGGCGGAGTGCGATGTGGTCGGGTGGTGTGGTGGTCCGGCGCGTTCTGGCGGATGCGGCGTCGGGTGGAGGTCGGCGTGGGGCTTGGTGCGGTGGGTGTGGCGGCGTTGGTGTCAGACCGGGGCGGGGTGGAGGACCAGGTCGGCGCAGCGGGCTGGGGCGTCGGGGAACGGCAGGTGGCCGCAACCCGGTAGCGGGACGTGGCGGGCGGACGGCAGGGCGGTCCGGGCGCGGTGGGCCTGGTTGCGGTAGGGCAGGACGGCGTCCCGGGTGCCCCACGCGATGGTGACCGGGATGCGGGTCAGGGCGCCGGGATCCTGCAGCGACCAGGGTGTCAGGTGGCGGAAGGCGGTGCGCGAGGCGGTGAACCCCGGCGCGCCGGCCAGGGCGCGAGCCGCGGCGACGCAATCGTCCTGGGCCAGCAAGGCGGGGTGGGCGTAGAACGGCGCGCACAGCACTGCCCGGCCCGCACGGGACGACATCAGGCGGGGGAGCAGCGGGTCGAGCGCGGCGCTGCCGGCCCGGGCCGCGCCCACCACGAAGCGGCACCAGCGGGCGCCGCCGGGTGGCCAGAAGCCGACCGGCGAGAAGGCGGTCACCGCGCGGGCCCGGCCACGACGCCCCAGCTCCAGGGCGACGCCGCCGCCCATCGAACTGCCGGCCACGTCGACCACGTCGAGATCGAGCGAGTCGAGGAACGACGACACCAGGTCGGCCAGGTGCGGCACCGAACCGGGCCGGACGCCGGGTGGCGGCGCGGGCCAGAGCGGCGAGGCGCCGAAGCCGGGCAGGTCGACGGCGATGACGTCGCGGTGCGGTTCCAGCAGGAGAAGCACCGGGTTCCACACCTGCCAGTGGCTGCCGATGCCGTGGATCAGCAGAAGCGGCTCCCCGGACCCACCCCGGTGGTGAACTAGCCCGGTCATCAGCGAACCATCCCGCGGGTCGAGGCACTGATCGAGCCGCCCAGTCCCGCGTGGACCGAGCCGTGTGGCGTCGTGCGGGCCGGGCCGTGTGGGGCCGCGGTGGCCGGGCCGTGTGGGGCCGCGGTGGCCGGGCCGTGTGGGGCCGCAGTGGCCGGGCCGTGTGGTGTCGTGTGGACCGCGCCGTGTGGCGTCGTGTGGGCCGGGCCGTGTGGGGCCGCCGTGGCCCGGCTGTGTGGCGTTGTGTGGGCCGGGCCGTGCGGCGTCCCGGAGCCCGGGGAGTGTGGCGTTGTGCGGGTGGCGAGGTGTGGCGTGGTGACCGGTGGGGAGGGGACCGGGTGTGGGGTCATCCGAGCACCATGCCGTCTGTGGGGGCGCGGCGGGACCGCTGGACGGGTGGATTGGCGGTGCGGGCAAGACCGGGAAACGCGTTGTTGACATGTTGCCAATAAGGGCGTGATGCTACGGCGATGTCGTACGACTACGACGTCCTCGTGATCGGCTCCGGGTTCGGCGGCAGCGTCACCGCGCTGCGCCTGACCGAGAAGGGCTACCGCGTCGGCGTCCTCGAGGCCGGCCGCCGGTTCACCGACGAGCAGTTCGCCAAGACGTCCTGGCGGCTGCGCGATTACGTTTACGCCCCGGCCCTCGGCTGTTACGGCATCCTCCGCCTGACCCTGCTCAAGAACGTGCTGATCATGTCGGGCGCCGGGGTCGGTGGCGGCTCGCTCGGTTACGCGAACACGCTTTACGAGCCGCCGGACGCCTTTTACGCCGACCCGCAGTGGGCCGCGATCACCGACTGGAAGACCGCCCTCGCCCCCTACTACGACCAGGCCAAACGAATGCTCGGGGTGACGGTCAACTTGGTCGAGACGGAGTCTGACCGGGCCCTGCGAGCGGTCGCCGAGGACTTGGGCGTCGGGGGCAGCTATCGGCGTACGCCAGTCGGAGTCTTCTTCGGAAGCGAACCCGGCGCCGTGGCGGCGGACCCCTTCTTCGGTGGGGCGGGCCCGGAGCGCCGGGCCTGCACGCTGTGCGGATCGTGCATGACCGGCTGCCGGGGGAACGCCAAGAACACCCTGGTCAAGAACTATCTCTACCTGGCCGAACGGGCCGGCGCGCAGGTGCACGAGCTGACCACGGTGCGCGACGTGCGACCGCTGCCGGGCGGCGGATACGCGATCGCCAGCCGGCGCACCGGTGGACTGGCGAAGCGCACCTTCACCGCGGAGCAGGTCGTCTTCGCGGCGGGTGCGCTCGGCACCCAGCGGCTGCTGCACCGGCTGCGCGACCGGGGCAGCCTGCCGGCCATTTCGCCGCGGCTCGGCGAGCTGAGCCGGACGAACTCGGAGTCCATCCTGGGCGCCCGCACCCGCCGCCGGGACCGCGACTTCAGCCACGGCGTGGCGATCACCTCGTCGATCCACCCCGACCCGGTCACCCACGTCGAGCCGGTGCGTTACGGCCCGGGCAGCAACCTGCTCGCCCTGCTGTCCACCGTGATGGTCGACGACGCCGGGAAGCGGCCCCGCTGGTGGGCGGCCCTCAAACAACTGGCCAGGGCGGGGCGGGACCTGCGGCTTTACCTGTCGCCACGGGACTGGTCGCGGCAGACCGTGGTGCTGCTGGCCATGCAGCCGCTGGACAACTCGATCACGGTGTTCCGCAAGCGGGGGCGGCTGACCAGCCGGCCCGGCATCGGCGAACCGAATCCGGACTGGGTGCCGGCCGCGCACGACGTGGCCCGGCGGACCGCCGAGAAGGTGGACGGGGTGCCGCTCGGCTCCTACACCGAGCTGGTCGGCAAGCCGGTGACCGGGCACTTCATCGGCGGGTGCGCGATCGGCGCGGACCCGGCGAGTGGGGTGGTCGATCCCTATCATCGGCTTTTCGGGCATCCGGGGCTGCACGTGATCGACGGCTCGACGGTGGCCGCCAACCTCGGGGTGAACCCGTCGCTGACCATCACCGCGCTGGCGGAGCGGGCGGTGGCGCTCTGGCCGAACGCGGGGGAGAGCGACCCACGACCGGCCACCGGATATGTGGAGCTGAACCCGGTCGAGCCGCTCAAGCCGGTGGTCCCGGCGAACGCTCCGGCGGCGCTGCGACTGGAGATCCGGAGATGACCCGCATCCTCATCATCGGAGCCGGATTCGGCGGGGTGGCGGTTGCGAACGAGCTGCTCAAGGCCGGCTTCACCGAGATCACCATGGTGGAGAAGGCGGACCGGATCGGCGGCGTGTGGCGGGACAACCGGTATCCCGGGTGCGCGTGCGACATCCCGGCGCCGCTCTACTCGTACTCGTACGCTCAGAACCCCGCCTGGAGCCGCCGCTTCCCGCCACAGCCGGAGATCCTGGCCTATCTGGAACGCTGCGTGACCGATTTCGGCCTCGCCGGGAAGGTGCGGCTCGGCACCGAGGTGACCGGGGCGACCTGGGGCGACGGGGTGTGGCGGGTGACCACCTCGACCGGTGAGGTCTTCGAGGCGGAGGTGCTGATCCCGGCGGTGGGGCAGCTGTCCCGGCCGGCGATGCCGCAGCTGAGCGGCAGTTTCGCCGGGCCGGCCATGCACACCGCTCGGTGGGACCCGGGGGTCGCCATCGAGGGCAAGCGGGTCGCCGTGGTCGGCACCGGCGCGAGCGTGATCCAGCTGGTCCCGGTGATCGCCGGCCAGGCCGCGAAGGTCACCGTCTTCCAGCGGACCGCGCCGTGGACGCTGCCCAAGCCGAACCGTCGTTACGGCCGGATCCGGCGCGGGCTCTATCGGTCGCTGCCGGCGCTGATGGGCCCGGCCCGGGCGGGCACCTGGCTGATGACCGTGGTCACCGGCCGTGCGCTGACCGGCCACAAGATCGCCGGCGCGCTGCTGCACGGCCTCTCCGCGGCGCAGCGCCGCTGGCAGGTGCGCGACCCGGAACTGCGCCGCAAGGTCACGCCGGACGAGCCGATGGGCTGCAAGCGGGTGCTGTTCACCAACGACTGGCTGCCCACGCTGGCCCGCCCGGACGTCGACCTGATCACCGAAAAGATCATCGCGGTGACGCCCGGCGGCGTGCGGACCGCCGACGGCGTGGAACACCCGGCCGACGTGCTGATCTACGGCACCGGCTTCGCCGCGACCGAGTTCCTGGTCCCGATCCGGATCACCGGCCGCGACGGCGCGGACCTGGACGAGGTGTGGCGGGACGGGGCGCACGCCTACCTCGGCATGGCGGTGCCCGGTTTCCCGAACATGTTCCTGGTCTACGGCCCGAACACGAACACCGGGAACACCTCGGTGGTCTACTTCCACGAGGCCCAGGCCCGCTGGATCGCCCAGGCCGTCAATCACATCGATCATCATCAAACCTTTCTTGAGGTACGTCCGGACGTCGCCGCCACCTACGACGAGGAGCTGCAGACCCGCCTCGCGGGAAGCGTCTGGACGTCGTGCCAGAGCTGGTACCGCACCGCGTCCGGCCGAGTGGTCACGAACTGGCCCGGCATGGCCGCCGAGTACCGCCGCCGCACCGCCCGCCTGCGCCGCACCGACTTCCTGCCCTGAGCCCCGCACCTCGACCCCTCCCCTCAGCTGCCGACCTGTCCCGCCCGCCTGTCCCGCCCGGCCTGTCCAGCCCGGCCTGTCCCGCCCGGCCTGTCCAGCCCGCCCTGTCCCGCCCGGCCTGCCCGGCCCGGCCTGTCCCGCCCGGCCTATCGCGCCCGGACTGTCCCGCCCGGTTTGCCCTGGCCGATCGCCCGTGCCTGGCCTGCCCTGACCGATCGCCCGCGACCGGCCAGAGCAGGCCACCCTGTCCTGACCGCCCCGCCGGCTCGCCCCGGCCGACTTGCCCCAGCTGGCCGCGACCGGCCTGCCCCGACAGGCCGGCCGACCCGCGGGGACCGACCTGCCTCGGCCGGCCGTGACAGGCCGAGATGGAGCTGAGTCGCGGTGGCTTGCCGGGTTAAGAGGTGTCCCGGGGATCCCATCGGAAGAGCCGGGCGGCCATCGGGACGGCGACCAAGGCCGGCAGGACCAGGAAGACGGCGGCCGGGAACAGGCCGGTGGCGCCGGGGACGTGCCAGGCGATCCGGGCCAGCTGTGTCACCGCGGCGCCGGGCAGGGCGAGCATCAGCGTGGAGACCTCGTCCGGCGCGGTGCGGGCGGTCCACAGCGCGCCGCCCAGCCAGGCCAGCGCGATCGGCGACGTGGTCAACTGGGCCAGCTCCGGCGCGGAGGTGACCGCGGCGGTCAGCGCTGCCAGCGCACAGCCGAGCGTGGTGCCGGCCACGACAGCGAGCAGCAGCGGCCCGGCAGCGACCGGGCCGAGACCGTCGCCGGCCGCGGCGATGCCGAACAGCAGCAAGATCTGTGCCGCGGTGAGCGCTGCCGACGGTGCCAGCACGCCGGCCAGGATCGCGGCGTCCGAGGCGCCGCTGGCCCGCAGCCGGCGCAGGACCGACTGGCGGCGGCGGGCGGCCAGCGTCGTGGTGCCCGAGACATAACTGGTCAAGGCGATCACCGTGACCAGCAACAATCCGGCGGTGGCGCCCGGACCGGCCCGGCCGGTGTCCGCCTCCGCCCAGAGGATCATCAGTCCCAGCGCGGCCGGCAACACCGCGCCCATCACCAGTGTGAAAGGGCTGCGGCGGAGCAGCGTGAACTCGGACCCGGCGATCAGTAACCAGTGACGGCTCATCGTGGTGCTCCTGAGGAGGGGGTCTGATGGCGGTCGATGGCCGGTTCGCCGAGATCACCGCGAAGAACGTGATCGTGGAGAACGGCGGGGCGGCGAGCGGCAGGCCGGGACGGCTTGTCGGAGGGCCGCCTGGCCAGGGGTCCCCGGTGGCCGGTCATCGTGGCTGCCCGGCGATGCGGTGGAAGGTGGTGGCCAGCGAGCCCGGGCCGCCGGCCTCGTCGAGCGTGCCGGTGAAGACGACCCGGCCGGCGTCCATGATGGCGATCCGGTCTGCCAACGCCTCCGCCTCCTCCAGGTAGTGGGTGGTGAGCAGGATGGTGACGCCCTGCTCGCGCAGTGCCCGCAGCAGCGCCCAGGTGTGCGCGCGGGACTGCGGGTCGAGGCCGGTGGTCGGCTCGTCGAGCAACAGCAGCCGGGGGCGGCCGGTCAGAGCCACGGCCAGGTCGAGCCGGCGCCGCTCCCCGCCGGACAGCCGGCCGGCCCGGAGATCGGCCCGGTGCGTCAGCTCCACCTCGGTGAGCAGGGCGGCCGTCGCCCGGTGGACGTCGCGGCGCCCGTGCAGGCGCAGCCACAGCCGGACGGTCTCGGCCACGGTCAGCCCGGGTGCACAGCCGCTCTCCTGCGGCAGCACGCCCACCTCGGCGGTGAGCCGGCGGCGGTCGGCGCACGGGTCGCGGCCCAGCACCCGGATCGTGCCGGCATCCGGGCGGCGCTGACCGAGCAGCAGGTCCATGGTGGTGGTCTTGCCGGCGCCGTTCGTGCCGAGCAGCGCGACCAGCTCGCCGGGACGGACCGCCAGGTCGACGCCCCGCACCACGGGAGCGTGGCGGTAGCCGAAGTGCACGCCGGCACAGGTGATCGGGTTCATGCCATCGAGTCTCGGCGAGGCCGCAGTCCAGCCGTAGTGGCGTCTGTGCACCGGATCCGATGACAGATGTCATCTATGCCGCCCGGGGGGCGCGGCGCCGTGGTTCGGCTTGCATCATGGTGGCGTGACCGCACTGACCGACCACACCGCAAGCCTGACCGCGATCCGCCGGCTCACCTGGTGGACCATGGTCGGCTGCCTGGTCGCGGTGGTGGTGATCCTCGGTGTCGACCTGTCCGCGATACCGGCGCGGACCGCCCGCGGGCTGGCGTTCGTGGTGCTGCTGCTGGTCTGCGCGGTGTCCGCGGGGCTCTTCGCGGCGCCGGTGCTGGGGACGCCGTTGCCGCACACCGGGCTGGTCGTCGTCGCGGGTGCCGGCGGAGCCGCCATCCTGCTCGGCGCCCACGCCATCGGTGTCGGCGGGTTCCCGTGGGCGCTGCCCTTGGCCACTTTGGTCGCCGCGGTGCTGGCCAGCACACGATCGAGACGGTGGATGGTCCTGCCGCTCGGCGGGGTTCTGGCCTTCGGCGTGGCGCTCATCGGCTCCGGCTCCCTTCGTCCCGCGGCGTGGCGGAGCGCGCTGGTCGACGCCGGGATCACCGTGCTGTGCGCCGCCGCGCTGTATGCGCAGGTGTGGATGTGCGCGGTGGCCGAGCGCATCGAGCGCGCCCGGCGGGCGGAGCGGAGCGCGGCGGTCACCGGCGAGCGGCAGCGGTTCGCGGCGGAGCTGCATGACATCCAGGGCCACCACCTCCAGGTCATCGCTCTCAAGAGCGAGCTCGCCGAGCGGTTGGCGCACACCGATCCGACCCGTGCCCTGGCCGAGATGCGGGACGTGCAGGCGCTGGCCCGGCAGGCGCTCGGCGACACCCGGGAGCTGGTCCGCGGCTATCGGGCGGTGTCGCTGGACACCGAGGTCGCGAACGCCGCCCGGGTCCTCGACGCGGCCGGCATCACGGCGTCGATCGAGCCGGCCGGTGGGCTGCCCGGCCTGGCGCCGGCCACCGAGAACCTGCTCGGGCTGGTGGTCCGGGAGTGCACCACGAATGTGCTCCGACACAGCGGCGCGCGGCGCTGCGAGATCAAGCTGACCGTGGAGGGCGGCGAGGCGGCACTGCGGTTCGCCAACGACGCGCCGCTGGACGCCTCGGCCGGCCCGGAGGGCGGCCTGGCCGGGCTGCGCGAGCGCCTCGCCGCCGCGGGCGGCCACCTGACCGCCACCCGGACCGCGGACCGTTTCGTCGTCGACGCCGCCCTGCCGGAAAGGCCCGGCCGATGACCGGACAGTTACGTGCGGACATCCGCCGAGGCAGACGTCCGGTGGTGTGCTCGCCGGGTGCCGGGCGCTTCTCCGCTGGGATTCGCGAGGGCTGGGAGGGGCGTGCGGTTGCGCGGAGGGACATGCGGTTGCTGGGGCTGGGCGCTTCTCCGCTGGGATCTGCGAGGGCCGGGAGGGCGTGCGGTGGTGCGGTCGCGGGGAGAGCGTTGCGGTTACTGGGGCAGGCCTCTCCGCCGGGAGGGACGTGCGGCGGTGCGATCGCTGAGCGCTGGCCGCCGTTCGCCGGACAGGGGGAGTCTGTTGGCTGATTCGGTGAGCGCTGGAGGCTGTCTGCGGGAGCGAGGCGGTTGATGATTCGGTTGTTGCTTGCTGACGACGAGGACCTGATCCGCGGGGCGCTGGCCGCGCTGCTCGGCCTGGAGCCGGATCTGACGGTGGTCGGGGAGGCCGCGGACAGTGTGGCGGCGGTCGAGGTCGCGGTTCGGACGCAGCCGGACCTCGCGGTGCTCGACCTGGAGATGCCGCCCGGTGACGGGTTACGGGCCGCGACGGCGATCCGGCAGCGGCTGGGGATTCCGGTGATGCTGGTGACTCGGCACGCCCGGCCGGCTGTGCTGCGCCGGGCGCTGGCGGCCGGGGTCGGCGGGTTCGTTCCGAAGACCACGCCGGCGGCTCGGCTCGCCGAGATCATCCGTGCGGTGCACGGCGGGCGCCGTTATGTCGACCCGGAGATCGCGGCCAGCGCCCTGACCGAGAACACCTGTCCGCTGTCCGCTCGCGAGCTGGAGATCCTGACGGTGGTCCGGACCGGTGCCCCGATCGCCGACGTGGCCGCGGCGGTGCATCTCGCGCCTGGCACGGTTCGCAACTACCTGTCGGTGGTGATGACCAAGCTCGGTGCGGACACCCGGCACGCCGCCGCGCACCACGCCTGGGAGCAAGGCTGGATCTGAGGCCGCCCGGGAGATGGTGACGGCACGGCCTGGGTGCCGTATCCGCGCGGCTCGCGTTGCCGCTGTCGACGGGCGCGACTTGCGGGCGTGGTCGGGCATGGGCGGAGTGGCGGTGTGGGCGGAATGAGGGACACCGGCAGCCCAGGCTGGGCTGCCGGTGCCGGGAAAGGGGAAGGGGAAGGGGAAGGAAAACGGAAGCGGGACGGGGAACGGAAACGGGACGGGGAAGGCAAGCGGGACGGGGAACGGAAACGGGACGGGGAAGGCAAGCGGGACGGGGAAGGAAGAGGACGGGAAGGGAAGAGGGAAGGAAAGGGAAGGGAAGGGGTCAGCTCAGGCGGAAGACCGTGCCGCTCTTGGCGGTGGACACCACGCCCGCGGTGACCCGCAGGTAGAGGGCCGGGTCAGCGACCGTGCGGATGGTGACGCCGCCTCGGGACGGGATCCGGCGGACCGGGGTGCCGGCCGCGGCGAGCGTCACCGACGTGCCCTCGATCCGGACGAAGAGGGACGGCTGGTCGACCGACTGGATCGTCTCGCTGCCGTCCGCGGCCGCCACGAAGCGGAACTGGGTGGCCCCCAGATCCCGCGGCGCCGGAGCGACCTGGACCGCCGTCCCGGCGTGCCGGACGAAGGTGTCCCGCGAGTCGCGCAGCCCGAGCCGGACGATCGGCCCGCCGTCGCCCACCGGGACCCCGAAGAGCGGCGTCCCGTCCGGGTGCCAGAAGAGCTTCTGCACCCGGGCGTGCCGGTTCGGGTCGTAGAGCGGATCGCCGGTGATCTGCTTGTAGTCGCGGGCGTGGTAGACCAGCACGTCGGTCTTCCCGTCCTCGGCCACGGTGAACGAGTTGTGCCCGGGACCCCAGCGTTTCGTCTCGTCGTTGCTCACGAAAATCGGATCCGGGCTCTTGGTCCAGCTGTCCCGGTCCAGCAGGTCCGCCGAGGCGGACGCGGTGAGCAGCCCCATGCAGTAGTTCGCGTCGGTGGCGCTGGCCGAGAAGGTCAGGAAGACCCGCCCGTTGCGGACCAGCACGGCCGGCCCCTCGTTCACCTTGTAGCCCTGGATCTCCCAGGACTTGGTGGGGGTGGTGAGCCGGGTCGGCTTCGACTTCAGCGTCCACGGGTTCGCCATCTCGGCGATGTAGACGCTGGAGTTCGCCGCGATCTCCGGCTCGCTCTGCGCCCACAGCAGGTACCGCTTGCCGCGGTGGCTGAACGTGGTCGCGTCGAGCGCGAAGCTGTCCCACTCCAGGGCGATCTCGCCCTTCACCGACCAGCCGGCCGGGTCCATCGGGTCGGCCAGCGACGACTCCAGGACCCACGGGCGGATGCGCCAGATGTCGTTCGCGTCGCTGTTGGTGAAGTAGATGTACCACTTGCCGTCGATGCGGTGCAGCTCCGGCGCCCACACGAATCCTCCCATTTTGCCGGAGGAAGGCCTGGTCCAGATGGTGGTCTCGACGGCGTCGGTCAGGCCACCGATCGTGGCCGACGAACGAAGCACGATCCGGTCGTATTCCGGGACCGAGCCGGTGAAGTAGTACTTCCCGTTGATCCGCTGGCTGATGAACGGGTCGGCTCGCTGGCTGACCAGCGGCTGCGTGGTCGGCACGCCGTAGATCTCGGCGTCGCTGAGGACCGGATCGGCCGGCGGCGCACCCTCGGCGCCGGCGGACAGAACGACAGAAGCGGGCAGGACGGTGGCGAGCGCACCAGCGGCGCCGCCCAGCAGCAGGGTCCGACGATTCATGACGGGGCTCCTCATCGGGTCCGGATGCGCAGGAAGGTGACCGAGTTCGCCGGGAACTCGCGGGTGAAGCTCGACGAGACGCCGCGGATCGTGCTGGTGACCGGCTGGATCGGCTCGGCGGTGCGGGTGTTCTGCTCACCCGGGTCGCCGGCCAGGACGGTCATCCTGGCGCTGCCGGCGACCTTGCGGCCACCGAGGTCGATCTTGGTGACGGCTGCCTTGTCCTGGGCGTTCACCACCTTGACGATCAGCTCACCGGTCTTCGCGTCGGTGGTGACCACCTGGGCGAACGGTTCGGTGACCGCGTTGTCGTCGAAGCTGCCCCACTCCACGCCGTCCAGGAAGAGCGTCACCTTCGTACCGCGAACCTGGATCTTGAGGTGGTAGGTCTGCCCGGTGGTGACCGTGTTGGGCTTGGTGAGCAGCTGCTCCTTGGCCGAGGTGATGCCCTTCTCGACGGCGCCCTGGGTGTTGTTCCAGCCGCCCAGGTTCCACCAGTAGAAGTTGCCGGTCTGCTGGATGCCGAAGGCGACCAGGAAGCCCTCGGCGCCGGCCTGCTTGGTCGCGGTGAGCGTGTAGTCGTAGTCGGTGTCGGTGATCGTGGCCGCCTTCACCATGGTGTCCTCGGTGTCGGTGGTGGTCTGGGCGTAGCCGCCGTTGGCGACGGTCCAGGTGCCGCGGTTCGCCACCGGGGTCCAGCCGTCCGCGTTGCCGTCACTGAAGTCGTCGCTGAACAGCACCGTGCCGTCCGGCCGGGTCACCTTGACGTCGTCGTAGGTGGCCGCGGTCCGCCAGGTGGACAGGCCGATCGCGCCGGTGACCGGCTTCGGGGTGATCACGCCGCCGCCGCTGACCGTGCTCGGCACCACCTGGTCACCGACGTTGTTCATGAACAGCTTCTGCATCTGGTAGCTGGTCGAGCCCCACGACTCGTCGTTGTCGAACCAGATCATGTCCGGCTTCCACTGGACGTTGTCGATGTTGGCGAGCAGCGGCGCGTAGGACGCCATCTTCACCACGTCGGCGTTGCGCTCCAGGCCGGTCATGTAGGCCGCCTCGGCGAGCGAGTTGGCGAACTTGGCGTCCAGCGAGGCGTACTCACCGAGGAAGACCTTGGGGCCGTTGCGGTCGTACGAGTCGTACCGGTCGTTGTTCTGCAGGAACCAGGCCGGGCTGTTGTAGTAGTGCTCGTCGACCATGTCGGAGCCGTTGGCCTTGTTCTTGGCCCACAGGTTCTCGAAGGTGCCGCCCTGGTCGTCCGGACCGGAGTTGCTGACCACGGTGATCGACGGGTACTTCGCCTTGATCGCGTCCTCGAACTTGACGAAGTTCGCGAAGTACTCCTCGGGCAGGTTCTCCTCGTTGCCGATCGCGACCGTGGTCAGGCCGAACGGCTTCGGGTGGCCCATCTCGGCGCGCACCTTGCCCCAGGTCGAGGTGACCGGCCCGTTGGCGAACTCGATCAAGTCCAGGGTGTCCTGGATGTACTTCCGCAGCAGCGCCTCATCGACCGTGGCCCGGTTCTGCCCGCAGCCGGTGACCAGGGCCGGCAGCACCGGCAGCGGCATCGCGCCGAGGTCCTCGGCGAACTGGAAGTACTCGTAGTAGCCGAGGCCGTAGGAGGCGTTGTAGCCCCAGAAGTTCTTGTTGGTGGCGCGGGTCTCGACCGGGCCGACGGTGTCCTTCCACTGGTAGGACCGGGCCCGCGGGTAGTTGTTGGCCGCGTCGTAGGGGTACATGCTGCCGGTGTTGACCAGGCAGCCGCCGGGGAACCGGACGAAGCCCGGGTGCAGCGCGGCGATCTTCTCGGCCAGGTCGGCGCGCAGGCCGTTCCGGCGGCCCTTGTAGGTGTCCCGCGGGAACAGCGAGACCTCGTCGATCTTGACGGGTGCGCTGGAGGCGACGCTCAGCCGGCCGCGGTCGGTGGTGGCCGTCCCGCGCAGGGTGCCGGTGTACTTCCGCCAGGCGTCACCGCTCGTCGTGATCGTGAGGGGCGCGGCGCCGGTCAGGGTGATCTTCAGCGTCGCGGAGCCGCGGGCCCACACCGAAAAATCATACAAATCCGATTTTTGTACGGCGATGCCGCTGTTGTAACCGGCGTTGGTGACGCTGCCGTTCAGCGCCAGATAGTTCCGGTTGCGCTCGTTGAGCCGCTGGTCGTCGTTCACCACGGTGGCCGAGCCGTCGACGGTCCAGGCGGTCAGGCCGGTGAAGCCGCTGGCGTCGGTCGCGTTGAACTCGAACGAGCGGTTGCGGACCAGCTCGGCGTAGAGGCCGCCGTCGGCCGCGTAGTTGATGTCCTCGAAGAAGACGCCGTACATCGACTTGGAGATCTTCGCGCCGGTGGCGTCCGGACTGACCTTGATCGTGTAGTCCGGCTCGACCGCGGACGCGGCGACCGGCGGGGCGACCGCCAGCGGCAGCGAGACCAGCACGGCGACCGCGCCGATCAGACGGGCTCTGTTTTTGGGCATGAGGGGTCCTCCGGTGCGAGGTGGAGACGCAACGCGAGATGTTTCGGGGATGTTTCGGTGTCGGAAGCTCTGCAATGTGTACGCAAACATCGATCCCTCTGTCAAGAGGGCCGTGTCGATGTTCTGCCTGCTGAAAAACAGCTCTAGCCCGCTGGCGCAGCTCTTGTTAACGTTCACCTGGTCCGCATTTGCAGCGCGGCAAAACAGGCTGCCTTCCTATCAATTCCAAGACCCCGATCAAGACCGGATTCGGGTACGCGGTCAGCACCCGGCCGGGCTCCGCGTTGTCCACACCGCGGCGTTGTCCACAGAGCTGCCGCCCGACGCCCGAACCCTCCGCCACACTGTCTTCGGGGCGGCCCCCCTGGGCGGGCGGGGACTGGCGAGTGGGCCGACGAGCGGACGATGAACGGGCCGGCGAGCGAGCCGACGAGCGGCCCGGCGAGCCGTACGGCGATCTGACCAGGTGGCGGGTAGACGTTCATCGGGCGTTAACCCGGAGCCGGTGGTCGCTGTGGGGCTGCCCTCATAGCGTCCCGGGAGCCCGCCATCAGCGCGGTCGTTCCACGAGGGGATAACGATGCCAGACTCGATTCGCCGCCTTCTTCCGCTGCTCGGCCACAGCGGCGGTAACCGGGACGCGATGACCTGTCTCTACCGGTGCGGTAACGCGTGTGACCACCCCGCGCCCAACGAGTCCGCCAACAGCTACCTGGGCGACGTCGTCAACGCCGAGATGAGCCGCCGCGGCGTGATGCGGGCCGGCGCGGCCGGCGGTCTCGTGCTGGGCTTCGGTGGCGCCCTGGCGGCGGCCGGGCCGGCTGCCGCGGCCACCACGCACGCGCCCGTGCAGCACGGCGGGCACCAGACCAAGCCGATCAAGGCCGGCAAGCTGACCTTCGAGACCGTCAAGCCGAACACGCTGGACGCGGTCACCATCCCGGCCGGCTACCAGACCTCCGTGGTGATCCGCTGGGGCGACCCGGTCGTCGCCGGCGCCCCGGCCTTCGACCTGAACAACCAGTCCGCGGACCGGCAGTCGCTGCAGTTCGGCTACAACAACGACTTCGTCGGGGTGCTGCCGGTGCCCGGCCGGGACGACCGGGCGCTGCTCGTGGTCAACCACGAGTACACCAACGAGGAGCTGATGTTCCCCGGCTTCACCAGCCTGGACGCGCTCTCCGTCGGGCAGTTGGAGACCGCGATCGCCGCGCACGGCCTCTCCGTCGTGGAGATCGAGCGGGTCGGCCGGAGCGGGCAGTGGAAGCCGGTCACCGGCCGCCGCCTGGCCTACAACCGCCGGATCACCGCGCTGGCCACCAAGTTCGAGCTGACCGGGCCGGCGGCCGGCTCGGCGCACGTCAGGACCGCCGCCGACCCGCGCGGCTACACGGTGATCGGCACGCTGAACAACTGCTCCGGCGGCGTCACCCCGTGGGGCACGGTGCTCTCCGGCGAGGAGAACTTCAACCAGTACTTCGTCGGCGGCGACGCGGTCTCCGAGGCCGAGAAGGTCAGGCTCAACCGGTACGGCATCACCACCACCGCCCGTTACCCGAGCGGCTCGCGCAAGTGGGACCGCGCGCAGGAGCGGTTCGACCTGGCCAAGCACCCGAACGAGGCGAACCGGTTCGGCTGGGTCGTCGAGGTGGACCCGTTCGACCCCGACTCGGCGCCGCGCAAGCACACCGCGCTGGGCCGGCTCAAGCACGAGGGTGCGAACGTCATCGTCGCCAAGAACGGCCACGTGGTCGCGTACATGGGTGACGACGAGCGGTTCGAGTACCTGTACAAGTTCGTCTCCGACAAGAAGTTCATGCCGGGCACCTCGCACTTCGCCCGCAAGCACAACCTGACCCTGCTCGAGTCGGGCACGCTCTACGTCGCCAAGGTGATCGGCGACAGCGTGGCCAGCGAGATCGACGGCTCCGGCAAGCTTCCGCTGGACGAGAAGTTCGACGGCAAGGGCGTCTGGATCAAGCTGGTCGCCGGCAACCGGTCGTTCGTCCCGGGGATGACCGCCGCGGACGTGCTGACCTTCACCCGCCAGGCGGGCGACGCGGCCGGCGCGACCAAGATGGACCGCCCCGAGGACGTGCAGCCGAGCCTGCGGACCGGCAAGATCTACGCGGCGATGACCAACAACACCAACCGCGGTGTCGGTACGAACGCCCCGGCCGACGAGGCGAACCCGCGCAACGCCAACAAGCACGGCCACATCTTCGAGATCACCGAGGACGGCGGCGACCACACCGGCGAGTCGTTCAGCTGGCAGCTGCCGATCGTCTGCGGCGACCCGGCCGCGGCCGACACCTACTTCGGTGGCTACGACAAGTCGGCGGTCTCCCCGATCTCCTGCCCGGACAACGTCGCCTTCGACAGCGCCGGCAACCTGTGGATCTCCACCGACGGCACGCCGAGCACGCTGAAGACCAACGACGGCCTGTTCGCGGTGCCGGTCGAGGGCAAGGAGAAGGGCCACCTCAAGCAGTTCCTCACGGTGCCGATCGGCGCCGAGACCTGCGGCCCGTTCATCACCGGGGACGACAAGTCGGTCTTCGTCGCGGTCCAGCACCCCGGTGAGATCACCGGCGCCACCGTCGACAAGCCGGCCTCGGTCTGGCCGGACGGCGGGTACGCCAAGCCGGCCGTGATCGTCACCTGGCGCCCGGACGGCGGCCCGATCGGCAGCTGACGTCCGTCCGCTACGGCCACGGCGCACCGCGCCGTGGCCGTACGTTTTTTCACGCAAAGTGACGGGACGGAGCGGGCCGCCCGCGTGGTTACATGACATAGGTCACGGAGAGGAACTGGTCCGGGCGCGCTAGGTTCCTAACCCTGGAATGCCGCCGGACGGCCGGGTCGCCACCCCGGCGGGGGAGACTGGTGATCGACTTGCAGACCGCCGCGCCGCCGGCGGCCACGACGTCCACGACCGGCCGGGTCCGGGCGGTCCTCCCCGGCGTGCTCTGCGGCCTGCTGATGCTCGCGGTGGCGCTGCGCCACGCCACCCGTCCGCGGCTCAGCTGGGACGAGGTGACCTCGGCCGAGGTGTCCCAGCGGACGGTCGGCGAGATCTGGACGCTGATCCACCACGTCGACGCGGTCTTCGGGGCGTACTACTGGTTCCTGCACTTCTGGACCGCGATCTTCGGTGACGGCGAGCTGTCGCTGCGGCTGCCCTCGATCCTGGCGATGGCCGGCGCGGTCGGGCTCGCCGCCGAGCTCGGGCGCCGGCTGTTCAGCCCGCTGATCGGCCTGGTCAGCGGCCTGATCCTGGTGATCATTCCGAACACCTCGCGGTACGCCGCCGAGGCCCGGCCGTACGCGTTCGTCTGCTTCTTCTCGGTCCTCGCCCTGCTGGTCCTGATCGAGCTGGTGACCGGCAAGCCGCGGATCTCTCTCTGGGTGGCCTACGCGGTCACCATCCTGCTGCTCGGCGGCTTCCACCTGGTCTCGCTGACCACCCTCGCGGCGCACGCCGTGGTCGTCGGCATCGCGGCCTGGCGCCGGCACGACCGGCGGCTGGTCCGCACCTGGCTGCTCACCGTCACGCTGGCGATCCTGCCGCTGCTGCCGCTGGTCCGGTTCGGCACCCAGCAGGACGGCACCCAGCTGCACTGGGTCAAGCCGATCACCGTGGCCGGGGTGCGCGCGATGCCGACCGACATCGTCGGGTCGAGCCGGCTGGTCTGGCTGCTGATCGGCCTGGCGGTGCTGGCCGCCTGGCGTCCGGCCCGGCGGCTCGCGCCGATCGCGGTGCTCGCGCTCGCGCCGTTCACCGTGGTCGCGGTGGTCTCCGCGCTGGCCTCGCCGATGTGGGTGGCTCGCTACATGCTGGTGGTGCTCACCCCGCTCGCCATCCTGGCCGCGGTCGCCCTGGTCGCCGACACCCCGGAGCCGCGCAGCGTCCGGGAGCTGCTCGGCGGCCGGTTCTTCCGGATCGGCGCGGTGCTGCTCCTGCTCGCCTTCGTGGCCCTGCCGGCCCAGCAGGACATCCGCCGCCCGACCGCGAAGAACGGTCCGGACTACCGCGGCCTGGCCCGCCTGGTCGGGGAGTATCAGCAGCCCGGCGACGTGATCGTCTATCCGCCGAAGAACCGCGCGATGCGCGCCGGGATGGACTACTACCTGAGCCGGCTGCCGGCCCGGCCGGCCGACGTGCTGTTCAAGACGCCGGCCGCGCAGACCGGGCTGCTCACCGCCGACGAGTTCACCGACGACGCGGCCCGGGTGGCCGGCGCCCCGGAGGTCTGGCTGATCGTCGCGGACCAGCGGCCCGACCCGCTCGGCGCCCGGCCCGGCCTGCGCCAGCTGCTCACCACGCAGTACACCGAGGCCGGCCGCTGGCACAAGAAACACGCCACCGCGGTGCTGTACCGCCGCAAGGGTTGAGTCGCCGGCGCGGGGAACGCGCCACCGTGGTGCTGTACCGCCGCGAGGGCTGACCTGGCAGGCTGTCGATTCATGAAGGTGCTGCTGCCCGACTCGGTGGAACTCGACGTCACTCTGCCCGCCGGCGTCACCGGCGTGGTCTACCGGGTCGAGGAGCCGATCCCGGACGAGCACACCGACGCCGAGGTGCTGGTGGTCTGGGGCAACCCGCCGGCCCCGCTGGCCGACGCGGCGCGGCGGCTCCAGCGGCTGCGCTGGGTGCAGACCCTGGCCGCCGGACCGGACGCGGTGCTGCAGGCCGGTTTCGACCGGCGGGTGGTGGTCACCGCCGGGCTCGGGCTGCACGATCAGACCGTCGCCGAGCACACCCTGGCCCTGGTGCTGGCCGCCGCCCGCCGGCTCAACCTGCTGGTCCGGGCGCAGATCGGCCGCCGCTGGGCGGGCGAGCTGGGCGGCCGGCAGCCGGTCCGGGACCGGGGCGCGTTCCGGACGCTGCGCGACGCGCACGTGGTGATCTGGGGCTTCGGCGGGATCGCCGGCACCCTGGCGCCGCTGCTGGCCGCGCTCGGCGCCCGGGTCACCGGGGTGGCCCGGGCGGCCGGCGAGCGGCACGGCTTCCCGGTGGTCACCGCCGCCGACTTCCCGGCGCTGCTGCCGACCGCGGACGTGCTGATCTCGATCCTGCCGGCCACCGCGGCGACCGCCGGGGCGCTGGACACCACGGTCCTCGGCCTGCTGCCGCCGCACGCCTGGGTGGTGAACGTCGGCCGGGGCAGCACCCTGGACGAGACGGCCCTGCTGGCCGCGCTGCGTGCCGGCCGGCTCGGCGGCGCGGCGCTGGACGTCTTCGCGACCGAGCCGCTGCCGGTCGACTCCGGCCTCTGGGACGAGCCGAACGTGATCATCACGCCGCACGCGGCCGGTGGCCGTCCGGTCGGCGCCGCCGGGCTGATCGAGGAGAATCTGACGGCCTTCGTCGCCGCTGAGCCCCTGCGCAACCAGGTCTGGCCGCATTCTTGATCGGGGCGGGGCTCACTCGCCGGTGAAGACCGGTGGGCGGCGGGCCAGGCTGGCCGCGATGCCCTCGGCGCTGTCCTTCGTCGCCCAGTGCACCTTCTGCTCGGCCAGCTCGTGGTCGAGCGCCCCGCGCACCCGCCCGGCCAGCTCCCCGCGGAGTGTGGCGCGCATCGACCGGACCGCGAGCGGCGCGGCCGCAGCGATCTCCAGGGCCAGCCCGCGGGCGGTCTCCCGGACCCGGCCCGGCTCGGCCAGCCGGTCGGCCAGCCCGATCCGGTGCGCCTCCTCGCCGCCGACCCGGCGCGCGGTGAGCATCATGTCGGTCGCCTTCTGCCGGCCGATCAGCTCGGGCAGCGTCACGCTGAGCCCGAAGCCGGCGTGGAAGCCGAGCCGGCCGAAGTTCGCCTGGAAGCGGGTGGCCGCCTCGGCGACCCGGAAGTCGGCGGCGCAGGCCAGCCCGAGCCCGCCGCCGACCGCGGTGCCCTGCACCGCCGCGACGATCGGGGTGCGCAGGTCGAAGAGCTGGGCGGCGCGCCGGTAGAGCAGCTCGGCGGCGGCCACGTGGTCGGCGGCGAACTCGCCGCCGCCGAAGTCCGCCCCGGCGCAGAAGTGCTTGCCCTCAGAGGCGAGCAGCAGCACCCGGCAGGCCGGGTCGTCGTCCAGCTCGCGGGCCGCGTCGACGATCCACCCGATCAGCGCCTCGTCGAAGTGGTTGGCCGGGGGCCGGCGCATCTCGAGCAGCGCGACGCCGTCCTGGAGGCTGACAGAGAGATCCACGGGAGGAATCTAACCTTTCGGGCGAGCGCGCAGATGCACCCGCTCCCCCTGCGGCCCGAAGAGGTTGAGCACCTCGGCCGGCTCCGGCCCGGGATTGCGGATCGCGTGCGGCACCCGGGTGTCGAACTCGGCCGCCTCGCCCGGCTCGAGGAGCAGGTCGTGCTCGCCGAGCAGCAGGCGGACCCGGCCGCTCAGCACGTAGAGCCACTCGTGGCCCTCGTGGGTCTGCAGCTCCCGGCCGCAGCCCGGCGCGTCCGGCGGGATGATCTGCTTGAACGCCTGCATCCCGCCGGGCCGCCGGGTCAGCGGGACGTAGGTGTGCCCGTTGCGCTCGATCGGCCGCTGCCGGATCCGCGGGTCGCCGGTCTCCGGCGCGTCCACCAGCTCGTCCAGGGTCACCTGGTAGGCCTCGGCGAGCGGCAGCAGCAGCTCCAGCGTCGGCTTGCGGGTGCCGGACTCCAGCCGGGACAGCGTGCTGACCGAGATCCCGGTGGTCTCGGCGAGCTGGGTCAGCGTGATGTCCCGTTTCAAGCGCAGGCTGCGCAGTTGCGGGCCGACGGCGGCCAGGTCCTTTGCCATAACGGCAAAGATACTTGCCGCTTTCGCGGCCCGGGAGGCACGGTTGCCGCGGAACTCACGGATGGAGGAGCACGATGTCCGAGCAGCTGACGTACGACGTGGTGGTGATCGGTGGCGGCGCCGCCGGCCTGAGCGGGGCGGTCACCCTGGCCCGATCCCGCCGCAGCGTGCTGGTGATCGACAGCGGCGACCCGCGCAACGCCCCGGCGGGCGGCGTGCACAACCTGCTCGGCCGGGAGGGCGTCCCGCCCGCCGACCTGTACGCGGCCGGTCGCGCCGAGCTGGCCGGCTATGGCGGCGAGGTCCGGGACGGCGTCGCCGAGCGGGCCGAGCGGGACGGCGACGGCTTCCTGGTCACCCTGGCCGGCGGCGCCCGGGTCCGCGGGCGGCGGCTGCTGGTCACCACCGGGCTGGCCGACGAGCTGCCGGACATCCCGGGGCTGGCCGGGCGGTGGGGCCGGGACGTGGCGCACTGCCCGTACTGCCACGGCTACGAGCTGCGCGACAAGCGGATCGGCGTGCTGGTCAGCGGCCCGCTCAGCATGCACGGCGCGCAGCTCTGGCGGCAGCTCAGCGACGACGTGCTCTACCTGCTCGACGGCGGCCCGGCGCCGTCGGCGGAGCAGGCCGAGCAGCTCGCCGCGCGCCGCATCCCGGTGGTCGCCGACCCGATCGAGGAGGTGCTGGTCGACGACGACCGGATCACCGGGGTCCGGCTGGCCGGCGGCCGGGTGATCGCGCTGGAGGCGATCGCGGCCGGCCCGCGCCTGGTGGCCCGCTCGGCCGTCCTCGAGTCGCTCGGCCTGCGACCGGTCCCGATGGAGATGAACGGGCACGTGGTCGGCGTCCGGATCCCGGCCGAGGAGTCCGGCGCCACCGCGGTGCCCGGCGTCTGGGTGGCCGGCAACGTGACCAACCTGGCCGCCACCGTGGCGGTCGCCGCGGCGGCCGGGCAGACCACCGCCTCGATGATCAACATGGACCTGATCGCCGAGGAGACCCGGGCCGCGGTCGACGACTACCGCCACCAGCAGGAGACCATGCACGAGGCCGAGGCGTGGGAGGAGCGCTACCGGGTCAAGCCGGCGATCTGGAGCGGCAGGCCGAACGCGCAGCTGGTCGCCGAGACCGCCGGGCTGCCCGCCGGACGGGCCCTGGACGTCGGCTGCGGCGAGGGCGCCGACGCCGCCTGGCTGGCCGAGCGCGGCTGGCAGGTGACCGGCGTGGACATCTCCGCCGAGGCGGTGCGCCGGGCCGCCGGGCACGCGGCCGCCGCCGGGCTCGCCGACCGGGTCACCTTCATCCGGGCCGACCTGCGCAAGGAGCCGCCCGCGGAACGCTCCTACGACCTGGTCTCGGCGCACTTCATGCACCTGCCCGGCGACGTCCGGCGGGAGCTCTACGCCCGGCTCGCGGACGCCGTCGCGCCCGGTGGCACCCTGCTGATCGTCGGCCACCACCCGGACGATCTGGCCACCAGCGCCCGCCGGATGCACTTCCCGGACATGATGTTCACCGCCGAGCAGGTCGCCGCCGGCCTGGACCCGGCCGGGTGGGAGATCGTGACCGTCGCGAAGCGCCCCCGGCAGGCGGCGCTGCCCGGCGAGCCGGAGGTCACCATCCACGACTCGGTGCTGGTCGCCCGGCGCAAACCCTGACCGATGCGGGGTGTCTTTCGGACGAATCGCCAGCAAGGCATCGGTTGCCTTGCTGCAATGGGCACATGCGGCCGGATGATGCAGAAGGACAGACCGAGCCCGGCGACGACGCCCGCACGGCCCTCGCCGCCTGGCGGGACGGGATCGCCGACCCCGGCGGCGCCGACCGGCTGATCGATCTGCCGCGGTCCGGCGCCGACCTGATCGAGATCACCGGCCCGGACCCGGCGACCGTCCTGGACCGGTTGCGTCGCGGCCGGGACTGGTCGTTCGGGCCGGGCGCGGCGGACCGGCTGGAGACCGGGCTGCCCGCCGGCACCCTGCAGACCCTGCTGCGGCACCTGCGCCGGCACGCCCACCAGGAGAGCCTGGATCGCGGCGAGGACACCCTGCACCTGGCCACCGGGGTGCTGCACTGGACCGGCGAGGACGGCGCCGGGCACGCCAGCCCGCTGCTGCTCACCCCGGTCGAGCTGGTCGCGCTCGGGCCCGGCGAGGTGCCCCGGCTGCGCGCCGCGACCGGTGACCCGGTGCTCAACCCGGCCCTCGCCCACCGGCTCCGCGGGCTCGGCGTCGAGCTCACCGAGGACTACGACCAGCTGCGCGGGCGGACGGGCTGGCGGATCGACGACGCGGTCGTGCTGGCCCGGTTCGACCTGGCCGCCGAGGCGATCCGGCAGGACCTGACCGAGCACCAGGACCGGATCCTGGCCCACCCGGTGGTCCGCGCGCTGGCCGCCGAGGACGGCGACCTGAAGTTCGAGCCGGGCGACGCCGGGCAGCTCGACGAGGAGGAGCCGCCGCTGCTGCTGGACGCCGACGCCGACCAGCGGGCCTGCGTCGCGGCCGCGCTGGCCGGGCACAGCTTCGTGGTCGACGGCCCGCCCGGCACCGGCAAGTCGCAGACCGTGGCGAACATGATCGGGGCGCTCGCGCACGCCGGGAAGCGGGTCCTGTTCGTCTCCGAGACCGCGTCCGCGCTCGACGTGGTGCAGCACCGGCTGGCCGCCGCCGGGCTCGGCAACTACCTGCTCGACCTGCACGGGCAGCGAGCCGGGCGCAAGCAGGTCGCGGCGTCGCTGGCCGCCGCCCTGGAAGCGGTGCCGCTGCCGCCGCCCGGGATGGACGAGCTGGACCGGCACACGCTGCGCGAACGGCGGGCGGCGCTGACCGCGTACGCGAAAGCCGTCAACGAGCCGCGCGAACCGCTCGGATGCAGCGTGCATGAGATCATCGGCCGGTACGCGCGGCTTTCCGGCGTGCCGGAAAGCCCGGCGCCCGGCCTGCAACCGCTCACCCTGACCGAGGCCGACCTGGACCGGATCCGGGCCGCCGCCGAGCGGCTGCGCGGCGCGTGGCGACCGGCCACCGAGCGCAGCGGATTCCGCTGGCGCGAGGTGATGGAGAAGGCGCCGCTCGCCGCCGCGCTGGAGGAGGCCCAGCTCGCGCTGGACGGGCTGACCGAGGCGACCGACGCCTACGCGCCGCTGGCGACCGCCTTCCACGTGCGGCTGCCGGCCGACGCCGCGGTGCTGGCCGAGCTGGTCGAGCACGCCGCGCGCCGGCCCGCCGCGGTCGCCGACTCGTGGCTGACCGCGCCCACCCTGCGCCCGGTCCGGGAGGCCGCGGAGACCCTGGCCCGGCTGGCCGGCGAGGTGCGCGCCGCCGAGGAGCAGGCCCGCGCCCGCACCGGCCTGGCCCCGGCGAAACTCGCCGAGCAGACCGTCGCCGAGCTGCCCGGCCAGCCCGAGCTGGACCCGCCCGCGGTCGACCTGGCGCCGCTCACCGCGGCCGCCGCCAAGGCCCTGGCCGGCCGGTTCGCCGCGGACGCCGACGAACTGGAACACCAGCAGCGCAACCTGGACCGGGTCACCGGGCGGCTCGGCCTGCCCGACGTGATCAGCTTCTCCGACGTCGAGCTGGTCACCGTGATCGCCGAGCTGGGCAACCGGCCGGACAAGCCGGAACCGGCCTGGTTCGGGCCGGGCGCGCAGGCCGGCGTGCACGCCGCCGCCGGGCAGCTGCGCCGGCACGTGGAGGCGGTCGCGGCCGCCCGCGCGGAGGCCCGGCAGTACTTCGGCGAGGCGGTGCTGCACGAGCCGGTCGAGGACCTGGCCGAGCGGTTCGCCACCGTGCACCGCGGGATGCGCAAGCTGCTGGCCGGGCACCGCTGGGACAAGGAGACCGTGGCGGCGCTCGCCGAGCCCGGCGTGAACGTCGACGAGGCGGTCGCCCAGCTACCGCTGGCGGTCGCCTGGCGGCGGGCCAACGAGGGGCTGATCGCCGCCGAACGGCAGCACGCGGGGCTGCTGGGCCGCTACTGGAAGCGCCTGGACACCGACTTCCTGGCGATCGGCCGGGCGCTGGACACGGTCGCCGAGGTGCTCCGGGTGACGCCGCCCGAGGCGCTGGCCGGGATCAGCGAGTACGTGTCCCACCGGGGCGGCGACACCGAGCTGCTCCGGGTGGTGACCGAGGCGCGCGACGTGTTCCGGCACTGGCGGGCCACGCTGCAGGCGGCGCCCGAGGCGGCGGCCCGGCCCGAGCTGGGGCACGGGACGATCGCGGCGGCGATCGGCTGGCTGCGGGCGCAGGTCGGGCCGTTGCGGGCGGCGGCCGAGGCGGTCGGGCAGCTCGGCGAGATGGCCGGGCGGGAGCTGACGCTGGCCGCGGCCGCCGAGATCGCCGCCGTCCGGGAGCAGGTGGTGTCGTCGGCCCGGGCGCTGGCCGAGGCGGAGCCTGCGCTGCGGGCCACGCTCGGGCCGTCCTACCCGGATCTGCGCGGGCTCGACCAGGCTCTGGAGTGGGCGGCGCAGGCCCGGACCCTGCGTACCGGGGCGGACGCGGCGCTGACCGCGGAGCAGGCCGCGGCGCTGCAGGCCCGCCGGAACGCCGACCTGCCGGCCCTGATCGGGATGTGGCAGGAGGCCCGGCAGCGGATCATCGACGCCTTCGGGCCGGCTCGCCAGGTCCGCCTGGCGACCACCCTGGACCGCTACGAGACCGCCCGCGACCTGCTGCGCGACCTCCGCGACGACGACACCGGCCAGCGCGAGTGGTTCGACTACCTGGCCGCCCGGGAGGTGCTCGCCGAGTACGGCCTGGACGCCGCCGTCGACTACTGCGCCGACCACGGCCTGGAGGTCGGCAAGCTGATCGAGGTGATCGAGCGGACCGTCTACCGGGCGTGGGCCGACGCGGTCATCGCCGACGACGAGCGCCTCGCGCCGCTCGTCGCGCTGGAGCGCAACGAGCTGGTCGAGGAGTTCCGCCGGCTGGACGCCGCCCTGGTGCAGGACGCCGCCGGTACCATCATCGAGGCGGTCAACGCCCGGCGTCCGGCGGTCACCGCGGACGGCGCGCCGGCCCTGATCCGGGCCGAGGGCCTCAAACAGGACGGCCACCTGCCGGTACGCGACCTGCTCGCCCGCGCCTGGGACACCGCCGCCGCGCTCAAACCGTGCTTCGTCATGCCGCCCGCCGCGGTCAGCCGCTACCTGCCCGCCGACCAGCGTTTCGACGTGGTGATCATCGACGAGGCGTCCCGGATGACGCCGGCCGCCGCGGTGGCCTGCGCGTACCGCGGCGCGTCGCTGATCGTGATCGGCGACGACTGCCAGCTGCCCCCGGCCGGCGGCCACCCGTCCGTGCTGGTCGTCGCCAACGACTGCGCCGCCTTCACCCGGCTCGCCCTGACCAGCCACTACCGCAGCCGGCACGAGTCGCTGATCAGCTTCGCCAACCACACGTTCTACCAGGACCGGCTGGTCACCTTCCCGAGCGCGCACCCGGCGGGGCCGGACCTCGGCCTGGAGCTGCTGCCGGCTGTCGACGCGCCGGTCGAGGCCGCGCTGGTCGCCGAGCGGGTGGCGTACCACTTCACCACCCGGCCGACGCTGTCGCTGGGCGTGGTCACGCTGACCGCCGGACAGGCCGACGCGGTCGCCGACGCGGTGGAGACCGTCCTCGGCGCCCGGCCCGACCTGGAGCGGTTCCTCGCCGACGACCCGCTGACCGGCTTCTTCGTGAAGTCCGCGGACGCGGTGCAGGGCGACGAGCGGGACGTGATCATCCTGTCCACCGGGGCCGACCTGGCCGCGGCCGGCGGGCCGACCGGGGCGCGCCGGCTGACCGTGGCGATCACCCGGGCGCGGCAGCGGGTCGAGGTGGTCACGGCGATCCCGGAGTCGCGGCGGGAGGAGCCGGCGGACGAGGGGGAGCGGCGGCTGGCGGCGTACCTCGCCGGCACCTCGCCCGTCAGCGCCGAACCGGAGCTGTCCGACCTGGCGGAGGCGGTCGCGGCCACCGTGGAGAGCTGGGGATTCGCCGTGACCCGCCAGGTCGGGGCCGGGCGGTGCCGGATCGACGTCGGGGTGCGGCACGCCACGCTCGACGCCTACGCCCTCGGTATCCAGTGCGACGGGCCGGCATATTCGGCGATGCCGGTGACCCGGGACCGGGACCGGCTCCGCGAGCACGTCCTGCACACGCTCGGCTGGCACCTGCACCGGATCTGGTCGGTGGCCTGGTTCCACGACCGCGCCGAGGAGGAGGCCCGGCTGCGCGCCGCGATCGAGAACGCCCTCGCGGTGCCGGACGTCTTCGCCGAGCCGGAGCTGGAGCTGGTCACCCGGCCGGCCCAGCGTCCCGAGTGGGCGCTGCCCTACCAGCGGGCCGTGCTGGAGCCGCTGCCGGCGTCCGCCCGGGCCAACGATCGGGTGGCCGGGGACCTGCTGGTCCGTACCGTCGAGACGATCGCCGAGGTGGAGGGCCCGGTGCACATCGCGGTGCTGACCCGCCGGATCCGCGACGCGTGGGGGATCGCCCGGGTCACCCAGCCGATCCGCCAGGCCATCGAGGCCGCGCTGGGCCAGTCCCGGGCCACCTTCGACGGCACCTTCGTCACCGCGGCCGACGCGCCGATCCCGGCGGTCCGGGTGCCCGGCGACGGCGTCACCCGCAAGCCCGACCAGGTCGCCGAGTCGGAGCTCCAGCTGGCCCTGGAGTACCTGGTCCTGGACGCCGGCCTGGTGGAGAGCGACGACCTGCTCGCGGCCGCCGCCCGGCTCTTCGGCTGGACCGCCAACAAGGCCGGCACCGCCCGGCTGTCCGCGATGCTCGACGACCTGGTCGCCGGGGAACGCCTGATCGCGCACCGCAACGGCCTGATCGCCGCGCCCGAGAACGACCTGCTCGACCTGCCCGATCCGGCGTCGCTGCCGCACCGGGACGACGCCGCCACCACGGTCCTGGACACCACGGAGGCGACCACCGCCCGCTGACCGCTGTCGCCCGGGGCGGACCGCGGCCCGGTTCCGGTCCGTTCCGGTTGCCGGCCGCCGCTTTCCGGTACGGGCGGCAGTCGCCCCTGTCGGCCGATGGTGTGGGCCGGCGGCCGGGTGCTTGACTGGCTCGGTCGGAGGTGGTGGCGATGCGACGACGTGCCGCCTGGCTGTTCTGGACCGAGACCGCGCTCGCCGCGATCAGCCTGATCGCGCTGGTGCTGACGCTCGTCAGGAAGGACTGGATCGAGCTGCTCCTCGGCGTCGGCCCGGACCACGGCAGCGGATCCCTGGAGTCGCTGATCGCGCTCGGCCTCGCCGCGGTCACCGTCGTCTTCGCCCTGCTGGCCGGCCGCGAGCGGCGGCGGTTGCGGCGCCGCGAGGCCTGAGCGTCCGCTTCCCGTCCGGCACTCGGGCTTCCGGCGTCCGCTGCGACGGCCCGGTTTCCGGCGTCCGCTTTCGAGGACCCGATCTCAAGCGTCCGCTTTCGAGGACCCGATCTCAAGCGTCCGCTTCGAGGCTCGATCTCAAGCGTCCGCTTCGAGGGCTCGCACGAGCGCGCCGGCGAGCAGGGCCACCGGCCGGTCCTCGTCGTCGAGCAGGCGGCGCAGCACGTCCAGCGCGAGGGTGCCCGGCAACTCGGCGAGGGCCTGGACCAGCCGCAGCCGCGCGGCCGGGCCGGTGGCGGGGGAGTCCAGCTCGGCGGTGAGCGCGCCGAGGATCCGCCCGGCGTGTTCCGGGTCCCCGGCCAGCGCGCCGAGCAGCTCGGCCGCGTCCACGTCGTTCGGGCCGTCGACCACCATGCCGAGCAGCGTCGGCACCGCCGCGGCCACACCCCGGGCGCCCAGGGCCAGCGCGGCCTGCCGGCGGATCACCGGTTCGGGGTCGCCCAGGGCGCCGGTGAGCAGCCCGGTCGCCTCGTCGCCGGGCAGCTCGGCGAGCGCCGCCACGGCGCGCCGCCGGACGTCCGGGTCGGCCGAGCCGGCGCCGGCGGCCAGGCTCGCCACCCCGTCGTCGCCGGCCCGGGCCAGGGCCCAGCGCAGCGCCCCGGCCACGTTCGGGTCGGCCTCGGTGAGCACCGCGCGGGCCAGCAGCTCGGCCGGGACCGGCGCGTGCTCGGCCGGGGCCAGCACGGCCTGCTGGCGGCGGCCGGCGTGCGGCGAACCGAGCCCGTGCAGCAGGTCGACCATCCGGGCGACGTCCTGCCAGCCGGCCGGTTCGGCCGCGCCGACCGCGTGCAGCCGGTCGAGCAGCTCGTGCTCCCGGGCCAGCCGCTCCTCGGTCTTCCGGATCAGGTCGCCGACCAGGGCCGCCGGGGTGAACCCGGGATCGTCCAGGGTCCGGGCGATCTGCCGCAGCGACAGGCCCAGCGACCGCAACCCCTCGACGTGGAAGATCCGCTGCACGTCCTCGGGCGTGTACTCCCGATAGCCGCCGGTGGTCCGGCCGGTCGGGCGCACCAGCCCGAGGGTGTCGTAGTGCCGGAGCATCCGGGCACTCACCCCCGAGCGGCGCGCCACCTCACCGATCAGCAAACCGCCTGCTCCTCTCGACCCGGACGCTCGCCGTCCGGCCTCTCTCCATCCGGGTGCTGCCCATCCGGGCTGTCCCCGGCCGGCTCCTCCCCATCCTGGCCCTCGCCGTCCGGTCCGAGCGCGACGATCCGGGTCGCCTCGTGCACGGACAGGTCGAACCCGGCCTCCGGGTCGCGCAGCAGCCGCTCGGTGACGCCGGCGTGCGCCCGCACCACCGGGTCGCCGTGCGTCATCGCCGCCCGGACCACCGGCTCGGCCGCCTCGCCGAGCGCGACCAGCGTCCGGCTCAGACTCAACCGCACCTCCCGGTCGCCGCGCCCGAACTCGGTGGCCAGCTCCGCCGCCAGCGCCGCCCGCTCGTCGTCGGGCGCCAGGACGGCGGCGGTCCGCCACGCGGTCCGGGCGACCCGGTCGTCGGCGTCGTGCAGCAGCGACCGGGTGATCGCCGGCCAGGCGCTCCGGTCCCCGATCTTGGACAGCGTGTGCAACGCCTGGCTGCGGGCCTGCGGGCTGGCCGAGGACAGCTCGGCGCGCAGCCGGGGCACGGTCTGCTCCGGCGGCAGCCGGGTCAGCGCCCAGGTGAGCATGTCGCGCACGAAGAAGTCGGGCTCGACCGCGCACCGGGCGACCAGCGCCTCGACCGCGCCGGGGCCGGGCCGGGTGCCGATCGCCAGGGCCGCCTTCAGCCGCGCCGACGGGTCTCCCGCGGCCAGCCGGATTTCCGGGTTCATCAGGAACCACCTCCGAACCCAGTCAAGACGTTGTCACAGTGACAAGGTCAAGCCCGATCAGTCGTGGTCGTAGACGGTGGTGGCGATGTCCCGCTCGCACAGCGCCGCGACGATCAGCGGCTCGATCCGCTCCCAGCGGCCGCCGGCCAGGCCGCAGCCGATCCTCGGCAGGTGCACCGAGGCGGCCAGCCGCGCGGCGTGCCCGGCGACCGTGTCCAGGCAGGCGGCGACGGCGGGGTAGCGGATCGGCGGCCCGCCGGAGCCGTGCCGGGTGCCGCGCTGGGCGACCATGTTCGCCACCCAGAGGTCCGGCCGGACCTGGATGAGCTGGGTGGCGCCGAGCCCGAAGTCGTTCCCGGAGCGCTCCCGGTGCCACTTCCGGTAGGCCCGCTCCGGCTCCGGCCACCGCCGGGAGACCGCCAGCACGAAGCCCTTGCCCCACCCGCCGAGGTCGTTGCAGATGTGCGCGACGATCTTCGGCCCCGTGGCCTGCGGACTCGTCGCGTCCCCTTTGATGATCCGCAGCGGCCGCACGGCAGCGATGCTGCCACCGACGCGCCGCACCCTCAATCGCTTTCCCCGCGGGGCCGGGCCAGCCGCCGGACCGCGGCCACATACCGGTCCGTCGCCCACCGCTGCGCCAGCCGGGTCAGCGGCCCGCCGGCCCGCGCCAGCAGCGACGCCGGCCGGCTGAACGCCCGGATCCGCACCCACACCGCCCCGTCCGCGGCCAGCTCGACCAGGAAGGCCTCCTCGCCCCGCTCCGGATGCCCCGGCAACGTGCCGTAGGCGAACCCGCGCCGCCCGGCCTCCGCCACGGTGTAGACCACCCGGCAGGGGATGGTGACCCGCACCGGCCCGAGCCCGGCCCGCAGCACCACCACGGTGCCGGGCGCGGCCGGCTCGGCGGAGCTGACCGGCGCCAGCCCGGCGAGCCGGTGCATCCGCCAGTGGAGCAGCCCGTCGGCGGCCCGCTCGAAAGCCGCCGCGCCGTGCCCGACCACGACGTCGCGCCGGACATGGTGATAGCCGGCCGGCAGCGGGTCGGTCCGGGTCGCCCCGACCTCCCGATAGGTCAGCTCGGCATCCGTCCGCACCGGATCACGGTAGCTCCGCGCCCGGGGAAGACGCCGTCGAGCTGTGGCCCGGCAGCGCGCCGACCGCCAGGCTCCGGCTGTGCCCCACGGGTGTCTCGGAGGTCCCGAGACACCCGTGGGGCACAGCCGGAGCCGCGGGACGCGCCGCGGTCCGGACGGAGCGCGGCCTTGCGCACTGACCAGCCACGGGGCGCCGAGTCGTACGGAAATCTGGTTGTGGATCTGATAAAAACCTCGGGGGGTTGTGAGTGCCGTCACGGGACCCATAGAGTTACCGGCGAGTTAAGTTGCAGTCACGCTCGAAGGGTCCCGCGGTGGAGTTCTGGCTCGATCTCAATGAGGAACAATCGGACCTGCGCGACTGGGTCCACGGCTTCGCGGAGCAGGTCATCCGGCCGGCCGCGGCCGAGTGGGACGAGCGCGAGGAGACGCCCTGGCCGGTCCTGCAGGAGGCCGCCAAGATCGGGCTCTACGGGTTCGAGTTCCTGATCAACACCTGGTCGGACAACACCGGGCTGTCCCTGCCGATCGCCAACGAGGAGCTGTTCTGGGGTGACGGCGGGATCGGCATGGCGATCTCCGGCACCTCGCTCGCGGTCGCCGCGATCTACGGCTCGGGCACGCCGGAGCAGTTGGTCGAGTGGGTGCCGCAGTGCTTCGGCGACGCCGACGAGCCGAAGGTGGCCGCGTTCTGCTCGACCGAGCCGGAGGCCGGGTCGGACGTCGCCTCGATGAAGACCCGCGCGGTCTACCACGAGGCCACCGACGAGTGGGTGCTGACCGGGCAGAAGGCCTACGCCACCAACGGCGGCATCGCCAACGTGCACGTGGTGACCGCCAGTGTCGACCCGTCGCTCGGCTCGCGGGGGCAGGCCGCGTTCATCGTCCCGCCCGGCACGGCCGGCCTGGTCGGCACGAAGAAGCTGAAGAAGCTCGGCCTGCGCGCCTCGCACACCGCGGACGTCTTCCTGGACGAGGTCCGGCTGCCCGGCAGCTGCTTGCTCGGCGGCAAGGAGGCGCTGGACGAGCGGCTGGCCAAGGCGCGGTCCGGCGCCAAACGGAGCGGACAGGCCGCGATGCGGACCTTCGAGCTGTCCCGCCCGGCGGTCGGCGCGCAGGCGCTCGGCATCGCCCGGGCCGCCTACGAGTACGCGCTGGAGTACGCGAAGAACCGGGTCGCCTTCGGCCGCCCGATCATCGAGAACCAGGCGATCGCCTTCGCCCTCGCCGACATGAAGATGGAGATCGACGCCGCCCGGCTGCTGGTCTGGCGGGCCGCCTGGATGGGGCGCAACGACAAGCCGTTCACCGCCGGTGAGGGCTCGATGTCCAAGCTGAAGGCCGGCGAGGTGGCCGTCGCGGTGACCGAGAAGGCGGTGCAGATCCTCGGCGGCGCCGGTTACCTGCGCGAGCACCCGGTGGAGCGGATGTTCCGGGACGCCAAGATCTACACCATCTTCGAGGGCACCTCGGAGATCCAGCGCCTGGTCATCTCCCGCGCCATCTCCGGAATGCAGATCCGCTGACATGGACGCGCTCTTCGTCGGTGGCACGATGCTGCGGCGCGGGCTGCTGCACCCGGGCAACCCGGTCCGGATCGTGCGGCAGTTCGCGGCGCTCGGCCGGTGGGGGTTCGGGCTCGCCGGCGAGCTTCGGCAGGCCGCGGCCCGCAGTCCGCACCGGATCGCGGTCATCGACGACCAGCGCAGCCTGTCCTACGCGCAGCTGCTCGACCGCGCCGAGCGGCTGGCCCGCAGCCTGCCGGTCGTCCCGGGGGAGCGGGTCGGGCTGCTGTGCCGGAACTCGGCCCGGATGATCGAGGCGCTGATCGGGGTGACCACGCTGGGCGCCGACCCGGTGCTGATGAACACCGGCCTGTCGGCGAACCAGCTGGCCACCGTCGCCAAGGATCAGGGACTGCGAGCGCTGATCTTCGACGACGAGTTCGCGCCGAAGGTGGCGCTCGTCGACGGCGTCGAGAAGATCTCCGAGGGGACGGCTCTCGCCGAGAGCCACCGGGACAGCCGGCCGCCGGAGCGCCCCGGCCGGACCATCGTGCTCACCTCCGGGACCACCGGCGTGCCGAAAGGGGCCCGCCGGCCGACACCGGGCGGTTTCCGCCCGCTCTGCTCGGTGATCGACCGGATCCCGCTGCGGGCCGAGCAACGGGTGATGATCGCCGCGCCGCTCTTCCACACCTGGGGCTTCGCCGGCCTGCAGATCGCCCTCGCGCTGCGCGCCACCATCGTGCTCCGCCGGAAGTTCGACCCGGCCGCGGTCCTCGACGATCTGGTCCGGCACGAGTGCACCGGGATGATCGCGGTCCCGGTGATGATCCAGCAGTTGATGGAGCTGCCGGCGCCGGCCGTGAAGCCGGCGTTGTCGGTGGTCGCGGTCAGCGGCTCGGCCCTGCCCGGCGGCCTGGCCACCCGGTTCATGGACCGCTACGGCGACGTCCTCTACAACCTCTACGGCTCCACCGAGGCGTCCTGGGCGTCCATCGCCACCCCGCAAGATCTGCGGATCAACCCCAGGACCGCGGGCAGACCCCCTTACGGTACGAAGGTCGCGGTGCTCGACGACGCCGGCACACCGGTCCCGCCCGGCGAGGTCGGGCGGCTCTTCGTCGGCAACGAGATGCTCTTCGAGGGGTACACCAACGGCGCGGGCCGGACCATGCACGACGGCCTGCTGGCCACCGGCGACCTCGGGCACGTGGACGCCGACGGCCGGGTCTACGTCGACGGCCGCGAGGACGACATGATCGTCTCCGGTGGGGAGAACGTCTACCCGGCCGAGGTCGAGGGCCTGCTCGCCGACCTGCCGCAGGTCCGCGAGGTGGCGGTGATCGGCGTGCCGGACGACGAGTACGGGCAGCGCCTCGCGGCGTACCTGGTGCTGCGCGACGGCGAGACCCTCGATCCGGAGGCGGTCCGCGAGCACGTCCGGCACCACCGGGCCCGGTTCAGCGTGCCCCGCGACGTCGTCTTCCTGGACGAGCTGCCCCGCAACGCCACCGGCAAGGTCGTCGCGCGGGAGCTGCCCCGCTAGCGCCTGGTTCGGCCTGGCGAAACAGGCGCTAGTTAGCCGTGCAGGGTGGTGCCGGTCACCAGCAGCGCGGCCAGCACGACCAGGTCGGCGACGCCGAGCAGGATCGCGGTGCGGGCCAGCGGGCGACCCCACCGGCCCGGCGTGCCGCGGCGCAGCGCGGCCACGCCCAGGCCGATCGCCAGGCCGCCGAAGACCAGGCTGAACAGGAACAGGCCGGCCGCCCCGAAGGCCACGGCGGCTCCGGTACGCCCGTCGACCGGCGCCACCGCGAGCTCGTCCCGCGGCGCCACGGTGAGCTCGTCCCGCGGCGGCACCGTCGTGACCAGCGCCCGCTGACGGCGGTGGAGCACCACGTGGCCGTGCGTGACCACGAGGGAGGCGGCCCCGGCCAGCACGCCGAGCGCCAGGCAGAGCCACGGATGGCCGGTCAGGGTCACCGGCCCGGCCAGCAGCGTCCAGGTGAGCAGGCCCGCGGCGAACAGCATCCGATCATCTCCTTCGATCCCAGGTGTGTGCCTCCCTACCCCGGGTATGCGGCGGACATGCCCACATATGACCAAGTCGCGATCGTCACCGGCTCCGACTCCGGCATCGGCGAGGCCACCGCGGTCGCCCTCGCCAAGGCCGGGTTCGACGTCGGGGTCACGTTCCGGTCCGACGAGGCCGGCGCCGCGGCCACCGCGGACAAGGTCCGCGCCGCCGGCCGGACCTGCGAGGTACGCCACCTCGACCTGACCCGGCTCCCCGAGGCCGCCGACGTGATCGACGAACTGGCCACCCTGCTCGGCGGGCTCGGCGTGCTGGTCAACTGCGCCGGCACCGGCATCGCGACCCCGGTGGTCGACACCGGGTGGGACGACTGGCGGGAGGTGCTCGCCGTCGACCTGGACGGCCCGTTCCTCTGCGCGCAGCGCGCCGCTCGCCGGATGCTCGCCGCCGGCCGCGGTGGCCGGATCATCAACGTGACCAGCGTGCACGAGCACGCCCCGCGGGTCGGCTCCGGCGCGTACTGCGCCGCCAAGGGCGGGCTGGGCCTGCTCACCAAGGTGATGGCGCAGGAGCTGGCGGCGTCCGGGATCACCGTGAACGCGGTGGCGCCCGGCGAGATCGCCACCGCGATGACCGGCAACGAGGACGTCGACCCGCGCACCGTCGAGCGCCCCGGGATCCCGGCCGGGCGCCCCGGCGACGCCAACGAGGTGGCCGCGGTGATCGCGATGCTGGCGTCGCCGGAGGCCGCCTACGTCACCGGCGCGTCCTGGGTGGTGGACGGCGGCATGCTGCTGATGGGGCCGCAGGCCGGCTCGCACCTGAAGTCGGACGAGTGGCGGGACGGCTGACCGTCACGCCACGCAGAACTCGTTGCCGGACGGGTCCTGCAGCACCACCCACTGGTGGCCGTACTCGTCGTGCTCGGCGAGGTAGGCGGCGCCGAGGCCGAGCAGCCGCTTGACCTCGGCGTCCCGGTCGTCCGCGGACAGGTCGACGTGGCAGCGGTTCTTGGCCGCCTTCGCCTCGGGCACCTTCAGGAACATCAGGGTCGGGCCGGGCTCGTCGGCGCCGATCGTGGCGAAGTGCTCGTTGGCCCCGTCGTCGACCGGGCGCTGCAGGGCCTGCGACCAGAAGGCGGCCAGCGTCGCGCTGTCCGCGCAGTCGAAGGTGATGTTGGCAAGGGTGATCATCAGTTCTCCAGGGACTCGATGGGCCAGCAGATCTCAGTACGGAAGTCCTCCTCGGGCACGCCGTCGCCCGGTCCGGTCACGTAGTACTCCCGGACCCGGCCGGCGATGCCGAAGCCGGCGCCGGCCAGCCAGGCGCCCAGCGCCCGGTACCCGGCGGACATGCTGCGGTACGGCCCGACGAACTCGGCGACCGCGAACCGGCCACCGGCCAGCACCTCGTCGCCGGTGTCGACCGGGACGAACGCGGTGACCGGCGCGGGATCGTCGGAGAACTCCGCCGGGAACAGCGCGCCGAGCGGACCCGACGCGACCGGCGCCATCGCGCGCAGCTTGGCGTAGGCCTCGTGCAGGAACGGGGCGAAGTCGGCCTCGCGCACCTCGGCGGTCAGCGTGACCGCGCGGGCCGGCGGCAGCGTCCGCTCGGTGACCGCGAGCGGGGTGGCCGCGGCCGGCTCGGCCAGCAGCTCGTCGGTGGCGTCCAGGATCTGCTCCAGCCGCTGCTGCTGGGCGCTGATCCGCTCCCGGTGCGTGGCCAGCACCCGGCGGGTCACCGCCGGGTCCCGGGCGGCCAGCACCGCCCGGATGTCGGCCAGCGGCACGTCCAGGTCACGCAGCTGCTTGATCAGCGTGGCGTCGCCCAGCTGGGTCGCCCGATAACTCCGATACCCGGTACGCGGATCGACCACGGCCGGCTCCAGCAGGCCGGACTCGTGATAGGACCGCAGCGTGTTGGCCGAGAGCAGCGTCGCCCGGGAGAACGCGCTGATCGGCAGAAGGTCGCTCACGGACCCAGCCTCAACCTTCACCCGGGGTGAAAGTCAACCGGGCGACGGCCGCGGGCGGTCAGGCGTCGGCCTCGATCGCGAACGTGTTGCCGTCCGGGTCGCGGAACCAGGCGATCCGGCCGCCGCCGGCCCGGTCGGTGATCCCCTTCCGGTCGTGCTCGATCCCGTCGTAGCGGGCGAACTCCACCCCGGCCGCGGTCAGCTCGTCGACGATCCCGTCGAGGTCGTCGACATACCAGGTGGCCAGGGTCGCCGCGGTGGTCCCGGCGGTGACCGACTGGTAGACGTTCAGCGCCGGCCCGCCACCGGACTCGTAGACCCGGCCACCGTCGGCGATCCGGGCGCTCGGCCCCGACCACAGCGCCCGCAGGCCCAGCCGGCCTTCGTAGAACTCGACCGCCCGCTGGATGTCGGACACCGCCACCGAGGTCCTGAGGTGATGCGCGCTCAAGGGCATGAACCACCCTCGCACAGGCTCACCGCCGCCGGCGGGTTTGCCCCCGCCGGGCAGGATGGCCCGGTGACCGGATCTTGGGCTTACCGTCGTGCCGTCCCGCTCGCCGTCGTCGCTCTGCTCGCCGGCTGCGCACCACGCCCGATCGGTACGGCCGACGGCGTCGCGCCCTGGGTCCCCACCCCGTCCGCGCTGCCCTCGTCCACGTCCTCGCCGGCCGCCTCGCCGTCCCGTGCCGGGCAGCCGACCGCGCCGGCCTGCCCGCCCGAGGGCGTCCGCGTGCAGGCGGGCGGCGGCGACGCCGCGTCGGGCCTGCGCGTCCTCACCATCACCCTGGTCAACTGCGGCACGAAGCCTTACGAGGTGAACGGCTACCCGGCGGTCCAGGCGCTCGACGAGGATCAGGAGGTGCTCGACCTCCAGGTCCTCACCGGGGTCACCGAGATCCTCGGCAGCATGCCGTGGGACACCCCGCCGAAACCGGTGACCCTCCGCCCCGGCCAGCGCGCCAGCGCCGCGCTCGCCTGGCGCAACACCTACGACGACACCCGCCGGCCCCCGGCCAACGGCACATACCTGCGCGTGGCGCCGGTCGCCGGCCGCCTACCCCAGACCGTCGAGCCGGAAGCCGCCCTGGACTTCGGCAGCACCGGCCGGTTCGCCGTCAGCGCGTGGCAGCCCGCCCCCGCCACCCCGACCTCACCGGCCACACCCCGCTGACCGAGTCCGCGTCCATCAGCCGGCATCGGCACTGCCAAGAGCGCCCGAAATGTACGATTAGTTGGTGGCTCGGATGGTGGAGCGGGACTATCGGCGGGTTCTTGATCTTGCGGCGGCGCTGGTGGACGGGCTGGGGGTGGACTCGTATCCGGCGACGATCGCCGGCGAGCTGAACGGGTGTCTGCGGGGGCACGCGACGCTCTTCATGAACGGGTTCGATCCGGCGGCGCGGACGATCGCCGGGGTGGCCTGCGCGCCGGTGGAGGTGGCCACCATCCCGTGGGCGGAGCGGGCCCGGGTCTACGGCGCAGAGCATCCGCTGGCGCACGCCTTCGCGCAGCGCCGGCATCCCGGGCCGCTGACGGTCAGCGACGTGGTGGCGGCGTCGGCGTGGCGGGCCACCCAGACCTACGACTCCTGCGATCACGATCTGGACGGCGGTACCAAGCACCTGGCCATTCCGCTGCCCACCCCGGTCGGGGTGGCGACCGCGTTCATCGTGTGCCGGTCCGGGCGGGACTTCACCGACCGGGAGCGGGCGCTGGCCACCGAGGTGCAGCCGCTGCTGATCGGCGTGGCCCGGCAGCTGGCCACCACCCGGCGGCTGCGTGAGGCGACCGGGCCGGCCGAGGTGGCCCCGGCCGATCTCGGCCTGACGCCGCGGGAGCTGGCCGTGCTCGCGCTGATCGCGGAGGGTCGGTCGACCGCCGACGTGGCGGTGCGGCTGATGATCTCCGGTCACACGGTGAACAAGCATCTGGAGAACGCCTACCGCAAATGCGGGACCAGAGACCGCCTCGGGACGGTGCTGCTGTTGCGCAGCCTGGGCATCCTGCCGACCGTCGACACCCGAGCCGGCGAGAGAAAGCCAGAGCCGGGCCAGGCCGGGCCAGACAGGGCCGGGCCAGACAGGGCCGGGCCAGACAAGGCCGGGCCAGACAGAGCTTGGCCAGACAGAGCTGGGCCAAAAAGGGCTACATAGGGCCGGGCTGAAGAAGGGCCGGGCTGAGTAGGGCCAGGCTGGAGGCCCGGACCCGGGAGCGGTCGGGGCAGTCAGCGGCGCCCGGGCAGCAGGCCGAGGTCCTGGGCCAGCAGCACGGTGTGCACCCGGTCCCGGGTGGCGAACTTGCGGTAGAGCCGCTCCAGATGCTTCTCGAAGGTGCGCGGCGAGATCCCCAGCCGCCGCCCGGCCGCCACCGCGGTGAGCCCGTCCGCCGTGGCGGCGAGCACGGCCAGCTCGCGCTCGGTCAGCCGGGGCGGCCGCCGCGCCAGATGCCGCTGCACGCTGGTGAGCAGGGGCTGCAACCGCCGTGCCACGGCCCGGTCGGCCGCGTCGAACGGCCGATCCGGCCGGCACGTGACCAGGACGCCGAGCAGCTGCAGCGACGCGCGGGCACCGGGAGGCCGCGGCGACGAAGGGACGCCGGGCGGCTGCGGCGACGCGGGAATGACGGGCGGCTGCAGCGACGCGCGGGCAACGGGCGGCTGCGGCGACGAAGGGACGCCGGGCGGCTGCGGCGCCGCGCAGGCAACGGGCGGCTGCGGCGACGCGCGGGTGACGGGCAGCTCGATGAGCAGGTGACACGGCTGCGGGCCGCAGCGAGTCCGGTGCCAGTCGGCCGCGCCGCTGACCGCTCCGAGCGCCAGCGCGCCCCCGGCCACCCCCACCCGCACCGAGGCGCCCCGCGGCAGCTCCTCGTGCGTCCCGGCCGTCCACAGTGGTGCCGGCCCCGCAACGACCGGCGTCCCTTCCAGGTGCAGGGTGGCCGCGCCCCGGAAGCAGTCGGTGAGCGCTGCCCGCACCCCGTCCCACGGCGCGTCGGTGTCCAGCCCGCCGAGCGCCGCCGTCGCCACGGCGAGCATGCGGCGGTAGTCCCGCTCGCTCACGCCCGCCATCCGCAGTCCCCGCCCGTACGTAAATCTGCTAATAGCAGCGTAGGGCACCTTTTGCCACGATTTAGGAGGCCAAACGATGCCACCAGGGGGAAATCATGAACAGCACCAAGAAGTACCTGACCGCCCTGCTCCTCGGCGCGATCAGCCTCGTCCCGGCCGCCACCGCGACGCCCGCCGCGGCCGCACCCGGCAGCGACCGGTCCGCGGCGGCGCAGGCCGCCCCGGCGGACGACTACCGGGTCGGTTACCGGCAGGGGTTCAGCGACGGCCGGAAGGCCGCGAAGGAGGACTGCACCCAGGGTGCGTCGGCGCAGGGCGACCTCACCGACAAGAACGCCGAGTGGATCGAGGGCTACAACACCGGCTACGAGGCGGGCTTCCAGTCCGGCTTCAACGAGTACTGCTACCAGGGCGGCCCGGTGCGCCGCTGACCGCCACCACGATCCGGGAGCGGGACGGCCCGCTCCCGGACCAGCGCGGTCAGCGGACCTGGCCGGTGAGGTGGGGGCGCTTCGAGTGGACGCCGAACTCCCAGCCGGCGGCGGTCGGCACCGAGGTGAACCGGACCGTGGACGGCAGCAGGATCGGCTGCTTGAAGGCGACCTCGACGGTGTACGACTCCGGCAGCCGGCCCTCCAGGGCGGCCAGGGAGCGCGCCTTGGTCCACATGCCGTGCGCGATCTGCCGCGGGAAACCGAACAGTTTCGCGCCGACCCGGGACGTGTGGATCGGGTTCCGGTCCCCGGAGACGGCGGCGTAGTCGGTGCCGGTCCGGACCGGCAGACGCCACACGGCGCCCCCGGTGGGCCCGGCCGGAGCGGCAGAAGAAGAAGTGGAGGGAGGGGCCGCGGAAGGCGAAGCCTCCTTCCGGAGGTACGTCGACACCCCGCGCCACACCTCCTCCCCGTCCACCGAGGCGGTGGCGACCACGTCGAACTGCCGTCCCCGCGGGTGCGCCCGCAGGTCCACCGCCCGGACCGTCAGGTCCAGCCGGCTCCCCGAGTCGATCGCCCGCCGCACGGTGATCCGGTTCGACACGTGCACCAGCCCGATCATCGGCAGCGGGAAGTCCCCGGCCGACATCAGCCGCATGGCCAGCGGGAACGCCAGGATGTGCGGATACGTCGCGGGCAGCGTGTCGGTCAGCCGCAGCCCGCACACCCGGTCGTAGCGGGCCAGGTGCTCGCGGTCCACCACCACCCCGCGGTGCACCAGCTCGACGTCCGGCAGGGTGGAGCCGCCCCGGCGCAGCATGCCGAGGGCGGCCCGGGCGTAGGCCGCGCCGGTGCCCGGCCCCTCGCTCAGCTCGACGACCGCGACCATGTCACGCTCCCAGCAGGCTCTGGCCGCACACTCGGACCACGTTCCCGGTGATGGTCGCCGAGCCGGGGGAGGCGAACCAGGCGATCGTCTCGGCCACGTCGATCGGCAGCCCGCCCTGCGACATGCTGTTCAGCCGGCGGCCGGCCTCGCGCAGGCCGAGCGGCATCTTCGCGGTCATCGCGGTCTCGATGAAGCCGGGCGCCACCGCGTTGATCGTGATGTCCTTGCCGGCCAGGATCGGGGCGGTCGACTGGACCAGGCCGATCACGCCGGCCTTGCTGGTGGCGTAGTTGGTCTGGCCGCGGTTGCCGGCGATCCCGGCGATCGAGGCGACCCCGACGATCCGGCCGCCCGGCTTGATCAGGTCACGCTCCAGCAGCAGGTCGTTGACCCGCTCCGGGGCGGTCAGGTTGACCCCGATCACCGAGTCCCAGCGGCTCTCGTCCATCCGCGCGATGGTCTTGTCCCGGGTGATCCCGGCGTTGTGCACCACGATGTCGATGCCACCGTGCGGGCCCGCCTCCAGGTAGCCGGCGAGCCGCGCCGGGGCGTCCGCCGCGGTCAGGTCCAGCTGCAGCGCCCGGCCCTTGGCCCGGTTCGCCACGTCGGCCAGGGCGTCGCCGGCGCCGGGCACGTCCAGCGCGATCACCTCGGCGCCGTCCCGGGCCAGGGTCGCCGCGATCGCCGCGCCGATGCCCCGGGCCGCGCCGGTGACCAGGGCGAGCTTGCCGTCCAGCGGGCGGTCCCAGTCGGCCGGGGCGCTCGGGGTGCCGGCGCCGACCCGGATCACCTGGCCGGAGACGTAGGCGGACCGGCCGCTGAGCAGGAACCGCAGCGTCGACTCGACGGCGTGCTCGCCGCCGGGCGCGACGTAGACCAGCTGACAGGTGGTGCCGCGGCCGAACTCCTTGCCGATGCTGCGGGTCAGACCCTCCAGGCTCCGCTGCGCGGTCGCCTCCTTCGGGCCCGCGGTGGCTTCCGGTGGGGTGCCCAGCACGATGACCCGGCCGCTCCCGGTGAGACTCCTGGCGTACGGGTGGAAGAACTCGAACAACGCCTTGAGCTGCGTGGAGTCCCCGATCCCGGTGGCGTCGAAGATCAGCGCGGCGTATCTCGCCCCATCCGCCCCGGCCTCGGTGACCTGGACCCCGGCGCTCTCCAGCAGCTTGCCGACCGGTGCCGCGAGCCGGCCGCCGGGCGCCGCGCCGAGCAGCACCGGAGCGGACACCAGCGGGTCGCCCGCCCGGTAGCGTCGCAAACGGGGCGGGTCGGGCAGCCCGAGACGCTTGACCACGGCCCGGCCGAGACCGGAGTTGGCGAAGTTCGCGTACCTGTCAGCCATGCGAGTACCCTACCGGTCAGTAGCTTCAGGGTTGTGAATGACGTCAGATCTCGATGTGTGGAGGATCGCCGTGCCGACCGTGCGCCGTGTCGCCGTCCTGGGCGGTAACCGTATCCCGTTCGCCCGGTCGAACAGTAGGTATGCGGCCGCTTCGAACCAGGACATGCTCACCGCCGCGCTGGACGGGCTGATCGCCCGGTTCGGCCTGGCCGGCGAGCGGCTCGGCGAGGTGGTCGCCGGCGCCGTGCTCAAGCACTCCCGCGACTTCAACCTGACCCGCGAGGTGGTGCTCGGCTCCCGGCTCGACCCGCACACCCCGGCGTACGACATCCAGCAGGCCTGCGGCACCGGCCTGGAGGCGGCGATCCTGGTCGCCAACAAGATCGCGCTGGGCCAGATCGACGCCGGCGTGGCCGGCGGCGTGGACACCACCTCGGACGCGCCGCTGCAGGTGAACGAGGACATGCGGCAGGCGCTGCTGGAGCTGAACCGGGCCCGGACGCTGGGCGCCCGGCTCAAGGCGGTGGCCAAGCTGCGGCCGCAGCACGCGCTGCAGCCGGAGATCCCGCGCAACGCCGAGCCGCGGACCGGCCTGTCGATGGGGGAGCACGCGGCGATCACCGCGCTGCGCTGGCACATCGAGCGGCAGGCGCAGGACGAGCTGGCGCTGGCGTCGCATCAGCACCTCGCCGCGGCGTACGACAGGGGTTTCTTCGATGATCTGATGACGCCCTACCTGGGACTGACCCGGGATCAGAATCTGCGCGCCGACTCCACTCCGGAGAAGCTGGCGAAGCTCAAGCCGGTCTACGGCAAGGAGGGCGCGACGATGACGGCGGGCAACTCGACGCCGCTCACCGACGGCGCGTCGACCGTGCTGCTCGCCTCGGAGGAGTGGGCGGCCGCGCACTCGCTGCCGGTCCAGGCGTACTTCGCCGACTCCGAGTCGGCGGCGGTCGACTACGTGCACGGCGACGAGGGGCTGCTGATGGCCCCGGCCTACGCGGTGCCGCGGATGCTGGCGCGCAACGGGCTGACCCTGCAGGACTTCGACTACTACGAGATCCACGAGGCGTTCGCGTCGCAGGTGCTGGCCACCCTGGCCGCCTGGGAGTCGCCGGAGTTCTGCAAGGAGAAACTGGGCCTGGACGCGCCGCTCGGCTCGATCGACCGGGACAAGCTCAATGTCAACGGCTCGTCGCTGGCGGCCGGTCACCCGTTCGCCGCGACCGGCGGCCGGATCGTCGCGACGCTGGCCAAGATGCTCGCGCAGAAGGGCTCCGGCCGCGGCCTGATCTCCATCTGCGCGGCCGGCGGCCAGGGCGTTGTGGCGATCCTTCAGAGGTAACCAGCTCAGCGGCAGGTCAGCTGCTTGGCCTGCCGCACCAGGGCGCCGTCGCGCGGGGCCGCGTCGTCCGAGCAGCTGAAGATCACCGTCTGGCCGCCGGGACGCCAGGAGGTGACCGTGCCGCGGACCGTGACGCCGCCGCACTCATAGGTGAAGGTCGCGTCCACCGCGTTGATCCCGCGGGCCACCGCGACGTCGCCCGGGCCGGTGGTGGTGACCCCGGAATCGGTCCGCAGCTCCCAGACCGCGCCGAGATCGGCCACCGCGGCCTTGCCCTCGGTGTTCACCTTCGCGGCGAACTGCCGGTAGACCTGCTCGCGCGGCACGGCGCCGTCGGCCAGCACCTCGGCCCGGCGCTCGGCGACCTGCTCCAGCGGCTGGTCGAGCTTCCCGCCCCCGGCCGCGGTCACGTGGTGCAGCGGCGACACCCCGCCGAGCACCGCGTGGTCCTTCGCGCCGCGCACGGTGATCCGCCCGCCCGCGCAGGACGCCGGGGTGGCGGCCGGGGCGCCGCAGCGCAGCTCGCGGACCTGCCCCGGGATCGCGGCCGCCGGGTCGCCGGGTGACGGGGCCGCCTCCGGCTCGTCGCAGTCGAGCAGGCCGGCCTGCTCGGCGGCCAGCCAGGAGACCACCGTGCCGCGGCTGGTCGTGCCGCCGCAGGCGTAGCTGAACGGCACGTCCACCGTGCTGATCGCCTCGTAGCTGACGAACCGGCCGGTCCCGTCGAACGTCGACGACCCGCCGGTGTTCGGGTGATGGACGGTGCCATAGTCGACCAGCGGCCGATCCTTCGCCGCGTAGGTGGCCGCCAGCTGCCGGTAGACCTCCTCGGCCGGCACCGGCGCCGGGGCCCGCACACCGGCGGTCCGGGTGGCGACCTCGACGTAGTCGTCCTTCAGGGTCATCCCCTTGACCTCGGCGTCCAGCACCTCGGTCACCCCGGTGAGCAGCTCGCCGGTGGTCGCCGTGCCGAACGCGACCTGTCCCGGGGAGCAGGCGACCGGCTGCGGCGCCGGATTGCCGGCATCGCCACAGGCGGCCACCAGGAGCAGCGCGAACAGGGGAAGGGGCCGCCAGATCATGTGCTGATCATGACGGCCCCGGACAACCTTCGCCTAGGAAGCGGCGCAGGTGGCCGTACCGGAAGGGGCGGATCCGGTGCCCTGGAAACCGAAACTGGTGCTGGCTCCGGCAGCGACGCTGCCGTTGTAGCCGACGTTGCTGAACGTCACCGCGCCACTGGAGCCGCTGGCCGTGGTGCTCCAGCTGTTCGTGACCGCGGCGCCGGAGGGCAGGGTGAGCGAGACCTTCCAGCCGGTCAGCGCGCTGGAGCCGGCCGTGACCGTGACCGTGGTGACGAAACCGCCGGTCCAGGCGTTGTTGGCGAACGTCGCGGTGCAGGCGCCACCGCCCGGGTTGGGCGAGCTGCTGCTGGCCGAGGCCGACGGGGACGGGCTGGTCGGGGTGGCACCGAAAGCGTTGATCACCGCGGTGTAGGCGGCCTTCGGGTTGCCGCTGTTGTCGAAGAGCAGCGGGGTGTCACCGGACCGCCACGAGTCCGAGTCGCGGATGCCCCAGACGGTGATGCCGGTGCACTTGGTGATCGCCAGGCAGGCCTTCACCACGCTGGCGTAGGAGTTCGCCTGCGCGGTGCCGGAACCGGCGATGTCCAGCTCGGTGATCTGCACCTCGACGCCCAGGTCGGCGAACCGCTGCAGGTTGGCCTGGTAGTCGCTGGGCAGCGGGGAGGCCGAGTTGATGTGCGACTGGAAGCCGACGCAGTCGATCGGCACGCCGCGGGCCAGGAAATCCTTGACCATGGTGTATATCGCGGTACTCTTCGCGTTGACGCCGTCGGTGTTGTAGTCGTTGTAGCAGAGCTTGACGCCCGGGTCGGCGGCCCGCGCGGTCCGGAACGCCACCTCGATCCAGTCGTTGCCGGTCTGCTGCAGGTTCGAGTTGCGGCGGGAGCCGTCGCCGTTGTCGGAGAACGCCTCGTTCACCACGTCCCAGGCGTAGAGCTGGCCCTTGTAGTGGGTGGCGACGTTGGTGATGTGGTTGACCATCGCGTTGCGCAGCGCGCTGCCGCTCAGCGACGACGTCCAGCCCGGCTGTTGCTGGTGCCAGGCCAGGGCGTGCCCGCGGACCCGCTGGCCGTTGGCCTTGGCGCGGTTCACGATGGTGTCCGCGCCGGCGTAACTGAACGAGTTCTGGGACGGCTCGGTGGCGTCCCACTTCATCTCGTTCTCCGGGGTGACCATGGTGAACTCGCTGTCCAGGATCCGGGTGTAGACCGAGTCGCTGAACTTGTAGGCGGCGGCCGCGGTGCCGAAGTACTTGCCCTTGGCGGAGGCGGCCGAGCCGAGCGTGGTCGCGGCGTTCGCGGCGGGGGAGAGGGTGACGAAGGCGCCGGCGGCGAGGGCGCCGGCCGTCACGACGGTGAGGATGGCGGGGGTTCGTCTCATCGGGAGCTCCAGTTGGGGATCTGGAGGCATCGACAGTTATCGACACCGCACGGAACGCTACCGACACTTCTCGGAAAACTCAACCGGTTCAGTCCGAAACTTCGCAGGTCCCAGGCTTCGAAACTTCCGAAAGATCAAAACCGATTGACGGTACGATGGCCGCGCTGACCCTGCTGGCCACAGCTGCGCGAAGCCGCAGCGATCCGCAACTTCCCCAGTCCCCGCCCTCCCAGGGGGAGCCGCCCGAAGACAGTGTGGCGGGGATTCGCGCCATCGCGGAGCCTGCCCTGTGGACAACCTGCCAGTGTGGATTTCTTCTGAGCAGTGCCGGGCTGGCTGCTGGAGGTGTCTCGACCGGCTTGCCCCGTTCCTGGCCCACTTGGTGAGACGCCTGGCTGGTGGTCAGGGGTGTCTCGAACACCTGAGGCACCCCTGACGCCCAGCCAGCACCGTTCGGCTGGTGCCCAGGGGTGTCTCAACCGCCTCGAAACACCCCTGACAGCCAGCCGGTTCCGCGCGGCAGGCGACGGGCATGCGGGTGGCTCCTGTTGGCTGGCGGACCGCCGGAAGTGGCGGCCGCAACCGGGGGTTGGCAGGTCGGTGGCTTGGGGTGCGGATCGTGGCGCGCGGGGAACAGGGGTGGCGGCCGCAACCGGGGGTCGGCAGGTCGGTGGCTCGGGGTGCGGACCTCGTCCCGTCGCGGACCGCGAGCGGCGGCCACGGCAGGGACGAGGATCGCTGGTGGGGACATTCGCAAGGCGTGCCGGAGGAGCGCGGATCACTCGGCGGTGCGCAGGACCTCGGCGACCGCCTCGGCGGCGGTGGGGGCGTCGGCGCCGGTGGCGACCACGGTGACGGTGGCGCCGGTGTTCGCGCCGAGGGACATCAGCTTGAGGGCGCTCCGAGCCGAGACTTCACGGGCGCCGTGGCGTACCGAAAGGGTGGTGTCCGGGAAGCGGGCGGCGGCCCGGACCACCTCGCCGGCCGGGCGGGCGTGCAGGGCCGCCGGGAGCACGACCGGGATCTCAGAACTTGTCGACATCGCGGGCCTCCCGGGCAGCCTCGGCGACGGTGGCCAGGTCGGCGCCGGTGGAGGCGGTGACCGCGGCGGCCACCGCGCCCTCGACGAACGGCGCGTCCACCAGGAGCGGGCCCGGCGCCTCGTCGAGCACCGCGCGGGTGGTCAGCACCGCGCTGCCCAGGTCGGCCAGGATCAGCACGCCGGCGCCGGCGTCGGCCCGCTCGATCGCCGCGGTGATCCGCTCCGGGCTGGTGCCCAGCTCGCCGTCGTCGGTGCCGCCGGCCGGCACCACGTGCACGTCCGGGGTGGCGACCTGGCTGAGCAGCTCGGCCAGGCCTGACGCCAACTGCTCGGAGTGCGATACCAACACGATTCCCACGAGCCCCATGGATCTCGACTCTAGACCGCGCGAGGATGCAGGAGGTGATGGAGTAATCACGGAAGGGAGCCGGTCGTGAAGAAATTCATCAACGATCCCGCGGACGTGGTGGCGCAGGCGCTGGCCGGGGTCGCCGCGGCCCACCCGGAGCTGCGGGTGGAGATCGACGAGCAGTACATCGTCCGGGCCGACGCGCCACGCCCGGGCAAGGTCGGGCTGGTCTCCGGCGGTGGGTCCGGGCACGAGCCGCTGCACGGCGGGTTCGTCGGCCCGGGCATGCTCGACGCGGCCTGCCCCGGCGAGATCTTCACCTCGCCGGTGCCGGGTCAGATCCTGGCCGCCACCAAGGCCGTCGACGGCGGCGCCGGGGTGGTGCACATCGTCAAGAACTACACCGGCGACGTGATGAACTTCCAGCTGGCCGCGGAGCTCGCCACCGAGGAGGGGATCAGCGTCGAGACGGTGCTGGTCGACGACGACGTCGCGGTGGAGGACTCGACCTGGACCGCCGGGCGGCGCGGCACCGGCGCGACCCTGCTGGTCGAGAAGATCGCCGGGGCGCGGGCCGAGGAGGGCGGCAAGCTCGCCGAGGTGGCCGCGATCGGCCGCGAGGTCAACACCCATTCCGGATCCTTCGCGTACGCGTTGACGGCCGGCACCACGCCCGCCGCCGGCCGTCCCGGGTTCGAGTTGCCGGCCGACGAGATCGAGGCCGGCGTCGGGATCCACGGCGAGCCGGGCCGCCGGCGGGAGAAACTGCGGCCGGCCAAGGAGCTGACCCACGCCGCGCTGGACGCGATCCTGGACGCCAAGCCGTTCCCCGGACCGGTGATCGTGCTGGTCAACGGGCTCGGCGGGACCCCGCTGATCGAGCTGTACCTGATCTACGGTGAGGTGGCGAGACACCTCGAGGAGCGTGGCGTGCGGATCGCCCGGCAGCTCGTCGGCAACTATGTGACCAGCCTGGACATGGCCGGCATGTCGCTCACCCTGTGCCAGGCCACCGACGAGATGATCCGACTCTGGGACGCGCCGGCGCGGACCCCCGGACTGCGCTGGGGTGCCTGAGACGTGGATGTCGCACTCGCCCGGGACTGGATGCGGGCCGCCGCCGACCTGATCGCGGCCGACGCCGACCGGCTCACCCAGCTCGACTCCGCGATCGGCGACGGCGACCACGGGGTGAACCTGAACCGGGGCTTCACCGCGGTGGTCGCCGCCTTGGAGAAATCGCCCCCGGAGACCGTGTCGGAGGTGCTGGTCAAGGCCGGCGCCACGCTGATGTCCCGGGTCGGCGGCGCGTCCGGCCCGCTCTACGGCACCGCGCTGCGCTCGGCCGGCAAGGCGTTGCCGGCCACCGCCGAGGTGGCGCCGGCCGACCTGGGCGCGGCGCTGCAGGCCGGCCTGGCCGCGGTGCGCAAGCTGGGCGGGGCCGCGCCCGGGGACAAGACGCTGGTCGACGCGTTCACCCCGGCCCTGGAGGCGTTCGACAAGGCGGTGGCGCAGGGCGGCGGCCTGGCCGAGGCGGCCGGGGCGGCGGCCCGGGCGGCCGAGGCGGGCGCCGAGGCCACCGTGCCGTTGCAGGCGCGCAAGGGCCGCGCGTCGTACCTGGGGGAGCGCAGTATCGGACACCAGGACCCAGGAGCCACCTCGACGAGCCTGATCTTCCGGGCGCTGGCCGACGTTTCTTAACTGTGCGCGTTCCGTGCCGATTCAGCGGGTGTCAGACACTGCTACGGAAGGCACGGCGATGGGGTTGAGTGGGGCGTTCGACAACCGCTCTTTGCGGGCGAAGATCGGTGCGGCGGCCCTGACCGCGACCATCGGTGGCCTGATCGTGGGCGGCATGTCGATCAGCACGGTACGGGGTCTCAACCAGGACGCCGAGGAAGCCCAGAAGAAGTCGTTCGGGATCCAGTCGGCGGTCGCCTCGTTCAGCGAGAACCTGGAGGCGTTCGTCGGCAACGGCTCCGCGATCCAGCTGTACCCGTCGGCCGCGCAGCAGATCGGCGCGGCCGCGGCGCAGAACAAGAAGGCGGCCACCGACGCGCTGGAGACGCTGAACCGCAGCCTGCCCGGGGATCCCACCGTCGCGCGGACCCAGAAGGACTGGAAGGCGTTCCTCGAGTTCCTCTCCGCCACGCCGCCGGCCACCACGCACAAGCCGACCAAGGCCGAGCTGGCCGCCGGCCTGGCCCAATACACCAAGCTGCACGACGCGCTGGGCGCCGACGCCGACGCGCTGCAGGCCCGGGCCTCCGATGTGACCGCGCAGCAGATCCAGGACGCGGATTCCGCGGCGTCCCGGGCCACCTGGACGATCGCCGGTGTGCTGGCGGCCGGTGTGCTGCTCAGCCTGCTGATCGGTTTCCGGGTCGCGGCCCGGGTCCGGGCCGACGTCCAGCGCGTCTCCCAGCTCGCCGAGGGCCTGGCCGAGGGTGACCTGACCCGCACCTCCGGGGTGACCGGCCAGGACGAGGTCGGCCAGATGGCCGCCGCGCTGGACAAGGGCATCGCCCGGCTCCGCGAGGACGTGGTCCAGCTGGCCGGCAGCGCGTCCACCCTGCAGCACGCGGCCGGTCAGCTGACCGCCGTCTCCGGCGCCGTCGACGCGGCCGCCACCGAGGCGTCCTCGCAGGCCGGCACGGTCTCCGCGGCCGCCGAGACGGTCTCCAACAACCTGCAGTTCGTCTCGGCCGGCGCCCAGGAGATGGGCTCGGCGATCCGCGACATCAGCGTCTCCACCTCCGAGGCCACCCAGGTGGTGGTGCAGGCGGTGCAGGCGGCCGCGGCGACCAACCAGATCGTGGCCCGCCTCGGCGAGTCGTCCGCCGAGATCGCCACCGTGGTCAAGGTGATCACCAGCATCGCCGAGCAGACCAACCTGCTCGCGCTGAACGCCACCATCGAGGCGGCCCGCGCCGGTGAGCTGGGCAAGGGCTTCGCGGTGGTGGCCGGCGAGGTCAAGGACCTGGCCCAGGAGACCGCCAAGGCGACCGAGGACATCTCCCGGCGGGTGCAGTCGATCCAGACCGACACCAGCGGCGCGGTCAGCGCGATCGAGGAGATCAGCGAGATCATCGAGCGGATCAACGGCCTGCAGCTGACCATCGCCTCGGCGGTCGAGGAGCAGACCGCGACCACGCAGGAGATGAACCGGACGCTGACCGAGGCGGCCGGCGGCGCCGGCGACATCGCGGCCACCATCACCGGCGTCTCGGCGGCCACCCAGCGGACCACCGAGACGATGGGCGACACCCGCCGGGCCGCCGACGAGCTGACCGTCACCGCCGGGCAGTTGCAGAGCCTGGTGTCCCGCTTCCGTTACTGACAGATGGGTGCCAATGTAAGGGCATGTACCCGCCCGAGCCCTGGCACCTGCGCGGACAGATGTACCTGTCGGTCTTCCTGATCCCGATGCGTGCCGTGCCGCCGCTGCCCGAGGTGCTGGGTGCGGCGGCACGGCCGTTGTCGTTCGGCGGGCGGGCCGCGATCGGCGCCGCCTGGGTGGACTATCAGCCCGGCGGCGTCCTGCACTACCGGGAGCTGCTCAGCGCGGTGCTGACCCACGAGCGCGGCCGGCCCCGGGTCAGCATCACCGACATCTGGGTGGACAGCGTCGCGTCCCGGGACGGCGGCCGGCGGCTCTGGGGCATCCCCAAGGAGCTGGCCGAGTTCACCCTGGAGGCGGACGACGACCTGGTGGACGCGACCGCCGCGACGCCCGGCGGGGCGCCGATCGGGTCCGCTCTGGTCCGGCTGAAACGGCGGGTGCCGGGCCGCTTCCCCCTGGGTCTCACGGTGGCTCAGGCCCTCGGCGACCAGGTGCGGCGGACCCCGGTGCGAGGCCGCGCCGGTTTGCGGACGAGCAACGCGGCGTGGCGCCCCGACCCGGACGGTCCCCTGGGCTACCTGGCCGGACGCCGGCCGGCGCTGAACCTCGCGGTCACCGACTTCTGGCTGGTCTTCGGGCGTTCCGCGAAGGACCGCGCCGCCGCCCGCCCCCGCTAGGACCGGTACGGTTCGTCAGCATGGCCGGTCATCACCACAGTCATGCTGCCCCGGACGACCCGCTGCCACAGGCGCGCAAGCTGACCCTGATGCTGCTGATCCCGGCGGTGCTGCTGACCGCGCTCGGCATGCTGCTGCTCTGGCCCCGGGACGCCCCCAAGGCCGACACCGCGGAAGGGCCCACGCAGGTCAACGGCGTGGTGCAGACGGTCACCCCGGCCGAGTGCGCGCCGGTGCCGCAGGGCGAGACGCAGCCCACCGGCTGCGGCACCGCGGTGGTGAAGCTGGCCAGCGGCGAGGTGATCAGCACCGACCTGCCGTACGGGCCGGGCGCTCCCACCATCGAGGCCGGTGACCGGGTGGTCCTGCTCGGCCTGGAGGAGGAGGGCGGCGGGCTCACGTACACCATCTCCGACCACCAGCGCGGCCGGGAGCTGTGGATCCTCGGCGCGGCGTTCGCCCTCGCGGTGATCGCCTTCGGCCGCTGGCGCGGGCTGACCGCGCTGGCCGGGCTCGCCGTCACGTTCGGCGTGCTGCTGTTCTTCATCGTCCCGGCGATCCTGGACGGCCGGTCGCCGATGCTGGTCGCGGTGGTCGGCTCGGCCGCGATCATGCTGACCGTGCTCTACCTGACGCACGGGCTGACCATCACCACCACGATCGCCGTGGCCGGCACCCTGACCAGCCTGATCATCACCACCGTGCTGGCCGAGATCAGCGTCGCGGCGGTGCACCTGACCGGCGTCGCCGACGACACCTCGAACTTCCTGTCGATCACCCAGGGCTCGGTCAACATGCAGGGCCTGCTGCTGGCCAGCATCGTGATCGGCTCGCTGGGCGTGCTGGACGACGTGACCGTCACCCAGTCGGCCACGGTCACCGAGCTGGCCCTGGCCAATCCGGCGTACGGCTTCCGCAGTCTCTACGGCGCGGCCACCCGGATCGGCCGGGCGCACATCGCCTCGGTGATCAACACGATCGTGCTCGCCTACGCCGGTGCGTCGCTGCCGCTGATGCTGCTCTTCGCGACCGGCGGGACCCCGGTCAGCGAGCTGCTCACCGGTCAGCTGATCGCGCAGGAGCTGGTGCGCAGCGCGGTCGGCACGATCGGCCTGATCGCCGCGGTGCCGATCACCACGGCGCTGGCCGCGCTGATCGCGCACCGGATCGCGGTGGCTCGGAAGGCCGGGCCGGCCGTCGTGGCGACGGCCGGCCCGCGCCCGCCCACCGAGAGCCCGTGGGCGGCCTTCGACAATTAGAAGCACTTCTTCCAGGCGACCCGGTACACCGTGTTGATCGAGGCGTCGGTGGAGTCCATCGAGATGAAGCTGGTGTGCTTGCGGGCGTCCGACGAGCCGCGGTTCACCCGCAGGTCGGTGTTGATGTTCAGATAGCGCCGCTCGCCGCAGGACAGGAAGCTCAGCGAGGCGATTCCCACCTTGTCGGTGCGCTGCCAGTTGTCGTCGAACGGCCCCTTGAAGTTGTGCTCGATCCGGGTGGTCTGGGAATGGCCCTGGAAGTAGTAGTTGGCGGCTTCCTGAGCCCACGCGCCCTTCGCCAGGCTGGCGTATCCGCGATAGTCCGCGCCGGCGATCGCGAACGTGAATCCGGACGGCACCTTGATGTCCAGCGCGATCTGGCAATTCTTCCGGAAATCGAGTGGCGAGGATTCCGGGCCGACCTGTGCGGTGTAGTCCGAGTAGGTCACGGTGAACGCCGTGTTGTCCGGCGAGACCGTGATCTTCGCGGACTTGTCCGGGCAGCCGGACCCGTTCGCGTTCACCACGTTGATGATCATCATCTCGTCCGGGGTGGGCAGCGGCGATGCCTGGGCCGGTGCGGCGACGGCGAGAGAAGCGAGCATCGCGGCGCCGGCGGTCAGTTGACGGAACATGAATAACTCCCGTTTATCGGATCGTTTCGGTGCGTTGGGAGAAGGATATTTCCGGAATGCCCCGCGCGATTTGATTCGCCCTCGCCGTGTTCAGTGGAATTCGTTGTCCGGGCGTCTGCGGGCGGCGGCTTTTCGGCCGGGATTCCCGCATTCCGGCCCGGCCGGAAGGAAATGGTGCTAATGGGCGGGCCGCCGGTCGGCCGGCCCGGGTGCTATACAGGTCGCCGTGCGCAGAAGACTCTTCGGGTGGATCGTCCAGCTGGTGATCGGCCTGGGCATCGTGGCCGGCGGGCTGTGGACGGTGGACCGGCACACGCTCACCGCCGAGGAGCTCGAGGACGACTCGACCCACATGATCTATTCGCAGCAGGTGGAGTGCGGCGGCCAGGAGATGGACGCCGGCGACGAGTGCGTGTCGTACAGCAACGGCCGCGAGGTCGGCAGCCGCGGGGTACGCCGACGAGATGGCCGAGATCCGGGAGAAGTACTCGGTCGACGGCCGGCGCGACCACCACGCCCTGGTCCGCCAGGTCGGCTGGGGCGCGGCCGGGCTGGGCGTGCTGCTGATCCTCGGGGTGCCGGTCAGCGCGGTGCGCACCGCCCGCCGGGAGGCCGCCGTGGAGCGGGCGGCCGCCGGCTTCCGGGCCGGCCCGCCGCTGCACCCGGTCCCGCCGCACCCGCCGCTGCACCCGCTCGGCGAGACGATCGGCAAGCGGCCCCGGGCCGAGGGCGTCGGCGGGACGGTGGTCCTGATCCTGGTCATGGCGCTCGGCTCGTTCGTCGGGCTCACCTTCGTGATCGTGGACGAGACGATCGTGGCCTGGCTCGGCATGGTGGTCTGCCTGGCCTTCGCGCTGGCCGGCTGTGGCAGCCTGGTGGACTTCTGGCGGACCCGGGTCGGCCGGCGCCGGTGGGCCCGGTCCCGCGGCTTCCTCTACCGCCGGTTCGACCACGACCTGGTCGCCCGGCTGAACCTGCCCGGGCTCAAGGCCGGCAAGCCGTTCGCCGAGTACGTGGTCTTCGGCGCCTACCAGGGCCTGCCGTTCGTGGTCTTCACCTACCGGACCGCCAAGGGGGTCGGGCGCAACGCGTGGGCGATGGCGCTGCCCGGCGCGGTGCCCCGGCTGCGGGTCGAGGACGTGGCGGTCAGCGACCGGCTCGGCGCCGGCTCCGCGCCCGGCTGGCGTGAGGTCTGGCCCGGGCTGCGCGCGCTGGCCGACCTGCGGCACCCCGACGAGTTCAGCGCGGACGGCGCGGTGATCTGGGAGGACCCGACCAGCAAGCTCTCCGGGGTGAACGCGGCCGAGCTGGAGCGGCGGCTGCTCGGCCTGCACACGGTCGGCGCGGCCCTGGCGGCCACGCCGGTCCCGGAGCGGCAGCCGGAGCCTACGAGCTGAGGCGCTCGGTCAGCGCGGTGTGCCGCCGGCCGGCGCCGACCGTGCGGACCGCCGCGGCGAGGGCCTTGCGCGACCCGACCAGCACCACCAGCTTCTTGGCCCGGGTGATCGCGGTGTAGAGCAGGTTCCGCTGCAGCATCATCCAGGCGCTGGTGGTCAGCGGGATCACCACGGCCGGGTACTCCGAGCCCTGCGAGCGGTGGATGGTGATCGCGTACGCGTGCGCCAGCTCGTCCAGCTCGTCGAAGTCGTACTCGATCAGCTCGTCCTCGTCGGTGCGTACCGTCAGGGTCTGCTCCTCGGGCGACAGCCCGGTCACGACGCCGACCGTGCCGTTGAAGACGCCCGCCACCCCCTTGTCGTAGTTGTTCCGGATCTGGGTGACCTTGTCGCCGACCCGGAACACCCGGCCACCGACCCGGCGCTCCGGCAGCCCCTCGCGGCCCGGCGTGAGCTGCTGCTGCAGCAGCGTGTTCAGCGCGCCCGCGCCGGCCGGGCCGCGGTGCATCGGGGCGAGGATCTGCACGTCCCGGCGCGGGTCGAGGCCGAACTTGCGGGGGATCCGGGTGCACGCCACGTCCACGGTGAGCGCCGCGGTCGCCTCGGTGTCGTCGCACGGGAACAGGAAGAAGTCGGTCATCCCGTCGAGCAGCGGCGGCCGGCCCTGGTTGACCCGGTGCGCGTTGGTGACCACGCCGCTCTCCGCGGCCTGCCGGAAGATCTGGGTGAGCCGGACCCGGGGGATCACCTCGGCGGCCAGCAGGTCGCGCAGCACCTCGCCGGCGCCGACGCTGGGCAGCTGGTCGACGTCGCCGACCAGCAGCAGGTGCGCGCCCGGCGGGATCGCCTTGACCAGCTTGTTCGCCAGGATCAGGTCGAGCATCGAGGACTCGTCGACGACCACCAGGTCGGCGTCGAGCGGGTTGTCCCGGTCGAAGGTGGCGTCGCCGCCGGGCTGCAGCTTGAGCAGCCGGTGCACGGTGGCGGCCGGGTGGCCGGTCAGCTCGGCCAGGCGTTTCGCGGCGCGGCCGGTCGGGGCGACCAGCTGGATCTTGGCTTTCTTGGCGGCGGCCAGCTCGACGATCGAGCGGACGGTGAAGCTCTTGCCGCAGCCCGGGCCGCCGGTGAGGACCGCGACCTTCTCGGTCAGCGCGAGTTTGACCGCCGCCTCCTGCTCGGGGGCCAGGGTGGAGCCGGTGCGCTGGTGCAGCCAGGCCAGCGCTTTCGACCAGTCCACGCCGTGGAAGGCCGGCATCCTGTCCGACCTGTCCCGCAACAGGGCGACGAGCGTTGACGCGAGGGACATCTCCGCGCGATGGAACGGCACGAGGTAGACATGGTCGCCCTCGCGAACCACGCCCTCCTCGGCGACCAGGTCATCGAGACATGCCGGGATGAGTCCCGGCGGCACTTCGAGGATCTTGGCGGCCTCGTCGGTCAGCTGCAGGACCGGCAGGAAGCAGTGGCCGTTGTCGGTCGCCTGGGACAGCGTGTACTGCAGGCCGGCCTTCACCCGTTCGGGGCTGTCGTGCGGGATCCCGACCGCCTGCGCGATGGTGTCCGCGGTCTTGAAACCGATCCCCCAGACATCCGACGCCAGCTGGTAGGGGCTGTTCTTGACCACCGAGATGGACGCGTCGCCGTACTTCTTGTAGATCCGGACGGCGATCGAGGTGGACACCCCGACCCCCTGGAGGAAGAGCATCACCTCCTTGATCGCCTTCTGCTCGGCCCACGCCGCGGTGATCTTCTTGGTGCGTTTCGGGCCGAGCCCGTTCACCTCGATCAGCCGGTCCGGCGACTCCTCGATGATCTGCAGGGTGTCCAGTCCGAAATGGTCGACGATCCGCTCGGCGAAGACCGGCCCGATGCCCTTGACCAGGCCGGATCCCAGGTAGCGGCGGATCCCCTGAATGGTCGCCGGCAGCACGGTGGTGTAGGAGACCACCTCGAACTGGCGGCCGTACTGCGGATGCGACGACCACCAGCCGGACAGCCGCAGGCTCTCCCCGGGCTGGGCGCCGAGCAGCGCGCCGACCACGGTCAGCAGGTCCGGGCCGCTCTTCGCGGTGGCCACCCGGGCGACCGTGTAACCGGTCTCCTCGTTCACATAGGTCAGCCGCTCCAGCACCGCTTCCAGAACGTGCGGCGCCGGGCGGGAGGACGGTGCCGCGGCGGACATGGCGACCATCGTACGGTTGCTTCCATGGCGCATTTTGATCTCTCGCTGGCCGACCTCCGCACCCACCGCACGGCCACCCCGGAGCCGGCCGGCTTCGCCGAGTTCTGGTCCGGCACGCTCGCCGAGGCGCGGGCCGCCGCCAAGCCGGTCGAGCTCACCGAGGTGCCGACCCCGCTGCGCGGCCTCACCACCTACGACGTGACCTTCACCGGCTACGCCGGCCAGCCGATCCGGGCGTGGCTCAACGTTCCAGCCGGCGCAACCGGTCCGCTGCCGATCGCGGTCGAGTTCATCGGGTACGGCGGGGGCCGCGGCCTGCCGATCGACTGGCTGGTCTGGTCCGCCGCCGGATACGCGCACCTGGTGATGGACACCCGCGGGCAGGGCGGCGGCTGGCGGGGCGGCGCCACCCCGGACGTCGACCCGGACGGCGCCGGACCGTCCTCCCCCGGCTACCTGACCCGGGGCGTGCGCTCGCCGGAGACGCACTACTACCGGCGGCTGTTCACCGACGCGGCGCGGGCCGTGGAGACCGCCGCCGAGCTGCCCGGCGTCGACGCGTCCCGGCTGGTCACCACCGGCAAGAGCCAGGGCGGGGCCCTCTCGATCGCGGCCGCCGGGCTGGTCCCCGACCGGGTCTCCGCGGTGATCGCCGGGGTGCCGTTCCTCTGCGACATCCGCCGGGCGGTGACCATCACCGACAGCTTCCCGTTCCAGGAGATCGTCCAGTTCCTCCGGGTGAACGCCGACCAGGCCGAGCGGACCTTCGCCACCCTGGACCACTTCGACGTGGTCAATCTGGCCCGCCGGGTCACCGCCCCGGCCCTGTTCTCCGCCGCGCTGATGGACGAGGTGTGCCCGCCGTCGACGGTCTTCGCCGCGTACAACGAGATCGCCGGGGCCAAGGAGATCGAGATCTACGAGTGGGACGGGCACGACGGCGGGCGGACCTTCTTCGACGTGAAAGCCCTGGAGTTCGCCGCGAAACACGTCCTCTGACACCGGCCCGGAGCGACCCTATGTAGCGAAACTGACGGGCTGCTACGTTGGGTCGCATGCTCAAGCCGATCCGGGCGACCACCGCGGTGGCCAAGGTGCTGGCCGCGTTCCTGCAGGACCCGGCCGCCGATCGGTACGGCCTGGACCTGATGCGCGACAGCGGCTACCCGAGCGGCACGCTCTACCCGATCCTGACCCGCCTGGAGAAGGCGGGCTGGATCGAGGCCCGGTGGGAGACGCTCGACCCGGTCGCCGCCGGCCGCCCGGCCCGGAAGTACTACCGGCTCACCGGCGACGGCGCGGTCGCCGCCCGGGCCGAGCTGGCCGAGCTCAACCGGCAGCTGACCCGCGGCCTGGGCGTCGCCGAGCCGCGCACCACCTGACCAGATCTCCCACGGGTTGCGGTCGGAGTTCCTGGCCGCGATTCCTCAACCCGACCCCTCCGGTACCGACGTGACTGGCCGCGAAACGTCATACCGGAGGAACCCCTGATGCAGCCGACCCCCCGTCGTGCCCTGCGGCTGACCGCCGTGCTCGCCTCGGCCTGCGCGCTGACCGGCTGTGCCGCGTTCGCCTCGAGCCCCACCACCACCGCGACCCCGGAAGCCACCCTGCAGGCCGCCCCGACCAGCACGTTCCTGCAGACGCCCGCGGTGCCGAACACGTCCGCCCCGAACCTGGCCACCACCGGCGCCAACCTGCCCGCGGTCGTCGCCTCGCTGATCAAATACGGCCAGTGGCTGATCGCGAACCCGGACCCGTCGAAAGCCGTCATGATCGCGGCGCCTGGCTGCAGCGCGGCCACCCAGCTGATCGCCGAGACCCAGTCCCTGATCGACCAGAACGCCTACGTGACCACCAGCACCCCGACGGTGACCGCGGTCCGCTGGCCGTCCCCGTCCCCGAGCGCCATCCCGCTCGGCGACCGGACCAGTCTGGACATCCAGGTGAGCCGCCCGGCCGAGGCGGTCACGCCGCGCAAGACCGGCGACCAGACGCAGATCCTCGCCTACCTCCCGGAGCTGAAGTCCACCACGGTCCGGATCACCCTGGTCCGCAGCGCCGACAAGAAGTGGCGCTTCTGCGACGTCACCACCCCCCTCGACGGCAGCCGAGCCGACTCCATCACGGCCCTCCTCTGATCCGCCCCGCGCGGGACAGCGCGGTCAGCCTCCCCCGCCAACACGTCAGTCCCCACCGCTCCCAGGGGGAGCCGCCCCGAAGACAGTGTGGCGCGGCGGCGGGCCCTCGCGGGGTGAGCCTGTGGACGACGCGCTGATGTGGACAACTCACCGTTGAGCCGGCAGCAGCCGCTGGGGTCGGCTGCCGGGCTCACCGGCTCGGTGGGAGCGGTAGTCGGCAGCCGCCGGGGGTCGGCTACCGGGCTTACCGGTTCGGTGGGAACAGTAGTCGGCAGCCGCCGCCTGGTTCGGCTACCGGGCTCACCGGCTCGGTGGGAGCGGCAGCCGCCAGCCGCCGCCTGGTTCGGCTGCCGAGCTCAGCGGGTCGATGGGAACGGTAGTCGGCAGCCGCCGCCTGGTTCGGCTACCGGGCTCACCGGCTCGGTGGGAGCGGCAGCCGCCAACAGCCGCCCGGGTCGGCTACCGGGCTCACCGGGTCGGTGGGGACGGGGCTGGTGCGGTCGGGGTGGGGCTCACGTCGTACCGGAGGAAGGAAGAAGGTCGATGGCCGGCTGCCAGGTGAACGGGTGCGGGGCGGTCAGGCGGACGCCGGCGGCGCGGAGCACGGCGAGGTTGCCGGCGAAGGCCGGGTGGGCGGCCAGCTCGGGCTTCACGTGGACGGCGGCGACGATCGGGAGGTCGCCGCTCAGGTACTCGTTGAGCAGGCCGACGGCCAGGTTGTCGTTGACGCCGGTGGCCCACTTGTTCAGGGTGTTGAAGGTGGCCGGGGCGACCAGGACCGCGTCCGGGGTGAGGGCGGGCCAGGGTTCGTCCGGGAGCGGCATGCGGTGCAGCAGCGGCCGGCCGGTGCGCTCGGCGACGTCGCCGAGGAACGGCCAGCTCGCGGCGGACGGCGTGGCCAGCACGGTGACCTGCCAGCGGCGCGCCTGGAGCAGGTCGATCAGCTCGCCGATCCGGCGCAGCGGGGTGGCCGCGCAGACCACCAGCAGCAATTGATCAGTCACCCACCGCAGGGTAGTGCTCAGCGGTTGCTCAGCAACTTCACAACCGGACGCGTCACAGTGGGACGCACATTCCGCCGACTCGGAGGTACGTGATGGGTCTTCTCGGCATCATCAGCCTGGCGCTGCTGATCGTGCAGTTCCTGCTGATCGCCCGCGCCGTCCTGGACTGGAGCGCGGTGCTGGCCGGCCCGGCGATGCCCGGCTCGTTGCGCTCCCGGGTGTCCGGCGGGGTGTTCGCGGTGACCGAGCCGATCCTGGCCCCGGTGCGGAAGCTGATCCCGCCGCTGCGGGCCGGCGGCGTCTCGATCGACCTGGCGTTCATCATCGTGTTCTTCGCCGTCACGATCCTCCGCAGCCTGATCTGACGGTCGCCGCACCAGGCGTTCGACGGGCCGCGCATCCCTCGGGGTGCGCGGCCCGTCCGCGTTTCCGCCGTCGGCCGGATCCCGGACGACGGCCTAGAGTCGCCGGATGACCGATTCGCACAGGGAACTCTTCGAACGGTACGTCTACGCCGGCGCGATCACCCGCGATCCGGACGCGGTCGCTGAGCTCTTCACCGAGGACGGCGTCTTCGAGGCGCCCCTCGTCGCTTCGGACGGGCCGCTGCCGCGCCGCCTGGCGGGCCGGGAGGCGATCCGGGCCGGGGTCGGCGCCTTCCAGCGGGACGATGCCGGGCCGGTCGACCCGGAACGGTCCGGCTACGTGCTGCACGAGACCGCCGACCCGGACGTGTTCATCGCCGAGATCGACGCGGTGAGCGGTGGCGTGCCGATGGCCCTGGTGCAGATCTTCCGGATCCGCGACGGCCGGATCGCCCACCTCCGCGACTACTTCCGCGCCTGACGCGCCCTCCAGCAAGGCCGCGTGACCGCATCGGGTCCGTGCTCCGTCCGGGTCCGCGTTGCGTCCGGGTCCGCGTTGCGTCCGGCCCGCCTGATTCGGCGATGACCGCGGGTCGGTGCGGGCCCGCGTCCGATTTCAGGCCGCGATTTTCGGTACGCCCGGATCGCGCCCAGCCGGCACGCGCGGACGGCTGCCTCCAGGGGGCCGAGGCAGCCGCCCGCGCCGGTTGAGTCGTGCCGTGGATGGCGCTGTGGATGGCCGGGGGCTTGGTGGTGGGCGCGCGGGGTGGCCGACGGCCGTGGTGGGTGACCAGCCGGCGGACGGCGGACGGCCGCTGCGGCTGGGAACGCTCGACGCCGGGAGTGCGGCGGAGACGATCGCGTTGGGCGCCGCGGAACCGGGGGCCTTGTGGGCGGAAGCCGCGGAACCGGCCTGCATGGCGCTGTGAGCCACCGAAGCGGCGGCCTCAGGATGGCCGGGAGCCGCTGAACGGGCGGGCTCGGGATGGCCGGGACCCGCGCGACGGGCGGGCTCGGGACGGCCGACAGCCGCGCGACGGGCGGGCTCGGGATGGCCGGGAGCCGCGTAACGGGCGGGCTCAGGATCGCCGGGAGCCGCCGAACGGGCGGGGCCGAGGGGTGCCGGCCCGGGTCGGGACTGGGCGCGGGCCGCGAGGCTGGGGTGCGCGGCGTGCGGGGCGACCGGGCTGCGGGCCGGGATGGCCGGCGAGCGGCTCCGGTCGTACCGGAAAGGGTGTGAGCGGGGCAAGCGGGCGGAGCGGGACCACCGCGTGGTCCTCCGGCCGGGTGGCCGGGTGCTGCGGGTGCGGGCTGGGTCGGCCACCTGGGTCATGGCGCCTCCCGGCCGGCCGCCGCTGCGGACCTGGTGGGTGGGCCCGGGTCGTCGGGTGGGCGGGGCTGGGCCGCGGGGTGGGAATGCGTGCCGCGGCCCCCTGTGTCGGCTCCTGTCATGGCGCTCATTATTGATGAGGATGCATGGATAGCAAGGCTTCCCGCCGGATGGTAACGAGCCCGAAACGGCTTTCTCAGAACGGATACGACGGCGGCTGGTCGCGGACCGTCACCCAGCGGGTCTCGGTGAACGCCTCGATGTTGGCGCCGGCGCCGCCGAACCGGGAGCCGGTGCCGGACGCCGCGACCCCGCCGAACGGGCTGTTCGCCTCGTCGCTGACGGTCTGGTCGTTGATGTGCACGATGCCGGTCGGGATCCGGTCGGCGAGGGCCAGGCCCTTCATCACGTCCCGGGTGATGATGCCCAGCGACAGACCGTATTCGGAGGCGGTGGCGAGCCGGACCGCGTCGGCCGGGTCGGTGAACCTCAGGACCGGCGCGACCGGCCCGAAGATCTCCTCGGTGAACGCCGGCGTGCTGTCCGCGACATCGGCCAGCACCGTCGCCGAGTAGAACAGGTCCTGGTAGGTGCCGCCGGCCGCGACCCGCGCCCCGGCCGCCGCCGACCCGGTGACCAAGCTGTGGATCTTGTCGCGCTGCCCGGCGTCGATGATCGGGCCGAGCACCACCTGCTGGCGGGCCGGGTCGCCGACCGGCAGCGCGGCCGCCTTCGCCGCCAGCCGCTCGACGAAGTCGTCGTAGAGCCGCTCGTGCACCAGGTGCCGCCCGGTGGTCATGCAGATCTGGCCCTGGTGGAAGTACGACCCGAAGGACGCCGCGGCCACCGCCTGGTCCACGTCCGCGTCGCCCAGGACGATCATCGCGGAGTTGCCGCCCAGCTCCAGGTGGGCGCGTTTCAGGTGCTCGCCGGCGAGCGCGCCGACCCGGCGGCCGGCCCGGGTGGAGCCGGTGAACGAGATGACCCGGACCAGCGGGTGGGTGACCAGCGCCTCGCCGACGTCCGGGCCGCCGGGCAGCACCTGGAACAGGCCCTCCGGCAGGCCGGCCTCCTCGAAGACCCGGGCCAGCGTGACGCCGCCGGTGACCGCGGTGCGCGGGTCCGGCTTGAGGATCACCGCGTTGCCCAGCGCCAGGGCCGGGGCGACCGAGCGGATGGCCAGGATGATCGGCACGTTGAACGGGGCGATCACCGCGACCACGCCGGCCGGGACGCGGCGGGACATCGACAGGCGCGGCTCCTCGCTGGGCAGCAGCTCACCGTACGGCAGGCTGGGCAGCGCGGCCGCCTCGTAGCACTCCTGCTCGGCGACGTGCAGCGCGAACCCGGCCATCGGCGGGATCGCGCCCACCTCGCGCACGTTCCACCAGGAGATCTCCTCGGCGTGCTCGGCCCAGAGCGCGGCGGCCCGGCGCAGCACGGCGGCCCGGCGCGGGTGCGGGGTGGTGGCCCACGAGCGTTGCGCCTCGGCGGCCAGCCCGGCGGCCTCGGCGACGTCCTCGGCACTGGCCCGGCCGCTGCGGCCGAGCACGTCGCCGGTGGCCGGCTCGATCACGTCGAAGGCCTCGGCGCGCCCGGGCCGCCAGCCGCCGCCGAGGAAGATGTTGCCGGTCCAGATCTTCTCGTCGAGGAACACGACGATCGCCTCCTGCTGGGGATGAGCCGACGAGGGATGGAGCCGACGGTAGTCCACCCGCGGCGGGAACGGGCGGTTCCGCGAAGTCGCCCGGCTCCGGATGCGATATCTCGGGAGAATTCGGGCGGTCATTGTCGGATGACTACCCACCGCGAGACGCCTGGTTGACCCGGCGGTAACCTGCGCGCGTGACGCACGAGATCCAGATCACCGAGCCGGTCGACCTGTGCCTGCCGGACGGCCGCCTCAACCCGGCCGCCGTGGGCTGGAGCCGCAAGCCGCTGCACCGGGCGAACCTGCGCGGCTGGGGTCGTCGCAAGCGCTGGGAGTACTGGGGCGTGGTCACCCCGGCGCACATCCTCGGGGTGGTCGCGTCCGACCTGGACTACGCCGGCGTGCACAGTCTGTACCTGCTGGACCGGGTCAGCGGCAAGGAGATCGCGGTGGACGCGACGGTCCCGCTGGCCCGCGGGGCGGTCCTCCCGGACCGCAGCGGATCCGGGCGGGTGGCCGCTTCCGGCCGCGGCCTGCGCATCGAGATCGATCAGACCTTCGACGGTACGACGGTCCGCGCCCACAGCCGCCGCGTCGAGGTCGACCTCACCATGCCGGCCGTCGAGGACCGGGACGCGCTGGGCGTGGTGGTCGGCTGGAGCCGCAAGCGCTTCCAGTACACGGTCAAGGACGTCGGCCGCCCGGTGCACGGCACGATCACGGTCGACGGGGTGGAGCACGTCGTCCCGGCGCGCGGCTCCTACGCGACGCTGGACCACGGGCGGGGCAAGTGGCCGTACCGGATGACCTGGAACTGGGCGGCCGGCGCCGACGCGGACCGGGCCATCCAGCTCGGCGGCAAGTGGACGGACGGCACCGGCACCACCGAGAACGCGGTCTTCGAGGACGGCCGGCTGCACAAGATCGGCGCCGACCTCCGCTGGGAGTACGACCGCGCCGACTGGCTCAAGCCGTGGCGGATCACCGGGTCCGGGGTGGACGTCACCTTCGAGCCGTTCCACGAGCGGGTCGCCCGTACCAACCTGGGCGTGCTCGCCTCGGAGACGCACCAGTGCTTCGGCCGGTTCTCCGGCTGGGCCCGCACCTCGGACGGCCACAAGCTCGACCTGGACGGCCTCACCGGCTGGGCCGAGGAGGCCCGCAACCGCTGGTGACCCCGCGACGCGGTCAGATGATCGAGTAACCGGCCGGGAGCGGCTCCCGGCCGGTCAGGGCGCGCAGCAGGCGGACGCTGTCGCCGACGCCGAGCGCGGTGCGGGTGGCCAGGGTGACCGCCTCGGCGACCACCTCGATCGGCGGCTCGAACGGGCGGCCGGCCGCGGCGGCCGCGTCCAGGCCGTGCACGACCAGCTCGAAGGTGCGGGTCGCGATCCAGTCGCGGACCCGCATCCCGCCCACCGGGGTGATGATCAGGTCGTCGTCGTTGACCCGGGAGAGCGCCTCGGTGGCGCCGCCGATCAGCGTGTTGACCTCCTCGGACAGGTCCTCGCCGAAGCTCTTGGCGGTGGCCCGGGCGTCGTCCGAGGAGGCGGCGCTGGCGGCGGCCAGCAGCTCCGGCGGGGCGGACCGGGCGAAGGCGAAGTAACCCTCGGCGGTCTCCACGTCGACGTGCGGGGCCCGGGTCGCGAGAACCTCCGGAACCTGGCGCAGCGCCGAGCTCACCGTGTGCCCGAGCAGCTCGCGGAGCGTCCACTCGCCGAGGGCGGGCTGGTCCAGGCGCTCCGGCGGGAGACTCGCGACCAGTCCGGCGTACGCGATGGCGGCGGATCGGAAGGTGCGGCGGAAATCCATCTCACCAATCTGCCAGATCCGCGCGGGGCGGGAAGGCTGCGATCTCCGCGGTCCAGGCGCCGGCCGCGCGGCGCAGCGCCTCGGTGGTGACCTCCAGCTGGATCCGGTGGACCCGGTCCAGACCGGTGCCGGGCAGCCAGGGCGGCAGGTTCTCGTGCGAGAACGACACCTCCAGGACGTGCGTGCCGGCCTCCTCCCGCAGCTGCCGGAACGCCACGTTGGGCTCGATGAACTCCAGCTCGGCGGCCTCGGTCCGGCCGTCCAGCCAGTCGGCCAGCTCGATCGTCTCGGCGACGGTCAGGCACGGGCTCTCCGCCTGCCAGGTGTGCCCGTTGCGGTCGGCGGCCGCGACCGACACCACCAGCCAGTCCTCGGTCGGGTCGGCCGGTTCCGCGTCGAACTCGTAGCGCAGCGGGCGCATCCGCAGCCAGCCGCCGTTCTCCGAAGCGATCTCCACAACACCATTCTCGCGGCCTTACAAGATCACCGGGTAGCCTTCGGCGGTGCTCCTACCCCTCCCGCCCGGCGACTTCGACGCGTACCTGTTCGACTGCGACGGCACCATCACCGACTCCATGCCGGTCCACTACCGGGCCTGGCAGGACGCGCTGGCCGAGTGGCGGTGCGAGTTCCCGGAGGAGCTGTTCTACGCGTGGGGCGGCCGGCCGGTGGTGGACATCGTGGCCGAGCTGAACCAGCGGCAGGGACTGGCGATGCCGGTGGCGGCGGTGGCCGCCCGGCAGGAGGAGCTGTTCCGGGCCGGGCTGGGCACGATGCGGGCGGTGCCCGGGGTGCTGGCGCACATCCACGAGGCGCACCGCCGGGTGCCGTTCGCGGTGGTCTCCGGCAGCACCCGCGAGTCGGTGGTCGACTCGCTCACCGCGCTCGGCCTGCTCGAGCACTTCCCGGTGCTGGTCTGCGCCGGCGACTACGCGAGGCCGAAACCGGACCCGGAGCCCTACCTGATGGCCGCCCGGCTGCTCGGCGCCGACCCGGCGCGATGCCTGGTCTTCGAGGACACCGAGCTGGGGGTGCGGGCCGCCGAGGCGGCCGGGATGGCTTGCGTACGGGTGCCGCCCCCGTGGGAACGCTGACCGCCCGTCAGCTTGTTCTTTTCCGCCCTCGTTGTCGCGCCGCCGCCGTCCCGTCGCCTCCTCGTCGATGCCACCCGCACGCTCGTTAAGGTCATCGGCATGACGACCGGTGACTTCTCGCAGATCCCGCCCACCACGCTCGCCGACGTGCTCGGCCGGGACCGGGTGATGGACATCGGCATCCGCCCGCTCTGGATGCCGGTGCCCCGGGTGGCCGGGCCGGCCTTCACGGTCCGCTGCGTCCCCGGCGACAACCTGATGCTGCACGCCGCGATCTACCGCGCCCAGCCCGGCTCGGTGATCGTGGTCGAGTCCGGCGACCTGGACTACGCGCTGGCCGGCGGCAACGTCTGCGCGGTCGCGCACCGCCGGGGCGTGGCCGCGTTCGTGCTGGACGGCCTGATCCGCGATCTGGGCGAGGTGCGCGAGGACGGCTTCCCGGTCTTCGCCCGGGGCGTCATCCCGATCCCCGGCACCAAGGCGAAACTCGGCAGCATCGGCGAGCCGGTCACCTGCGGCGGCGTCACCGTCCGCCCGGGCGACATCGTGGTGGCCGACGAGGAGGGCGTGGTCGTCGTCCCCGGCGACCGGCAGGAGTCGGTGCTGGCCGCCGCCCAGGCGAAGCTCGCCAAGGAGAGCGCGGAGACCCTCGACGACTGGGAGGAGTCCCACCGCGCCCGCATCGAGATCACTCTCGCCGAGCACGGCTTCCCCGGCTGACCCCGTCGCGAGCTGGGCGTCAGGGGTGTCTCGAGGTACTCGAGACACCCCTGACGCCCAGCCGGACGCACCGCGAGGCGCGCTGTGGTCCGGGCCGTGACGCGCCTCGCGGTTGCGGGCTGGGCGTGAGGGGTGTCTCGAGGTACTCGAGACACCCCTCACGCCCAGCCGGGGAGCGCGCGCCGCGGCCGGGACGGTGACCGGCGGCGGGCGCCGCGCTCAGCGCAAGCAGGGGACCGCGGCTTGCGGCCAGCGGTGAGGTCAGAGGACCTCGGCGGCCATCGGGAGCGGGTTGCCGAAGCGGTGGGCGGTGATGCTGACCGCCTGCTCGCGCAGGAACGGGAGCAGCTCCACCCGGCCGGCCTCGACCACCGGGCCGGCCCAGATCGCCAGGTCCGGGCGGCCGCCGGTGGCGGTGGCCAGCTCGGACGCGGAGCCGCCGATCAGCCGTACCCGGCCGGCGCCGGTCAGCCCGGCCGCGAACGCCTCGTCCGACTCCACGGTCAGCTCCGGGCAGTGCGCGGCCAGCGCGGCCGGCAGCTCGACCGCCGAGGACACCCGGATCGGGGCGCCGGTCAGCAGGCCGGCGGCGAGCACCCGGACCAGGTCGGTGGGCGATCCGCCGTCGGCGAGCCGGATGGTGACCGGGGTGGGCAGGTAGCGCAGGACGTTGCGCTCGACGCCGAGGTCCGACACGTCCTCGGCACGGCCGAACGACGCCGCCCAGGCGGCCGCGTCGCTGCGGGCGGCACGCTCCGTGGAGGCGGTGACGAGGGCGGCGCAATCGGCGAGCAGGGATCGTACCGAAGCAGCCTGGATGTCGGCCCGGGCCGACGACTCACCCGGCGCCCAGCCGCTCAGCCCGATCAGGTAGTTGGGGCCGCCGGCCTTGGTGCCGGGGCCAACCGCGGACCGCTTCCAGCCGCCGAACGGCTGCCGGCGGACGATCGCGCCGGTGATGCCCCGGTTCACGTAGAGGTTGCCCGCCTGCGCCCGGTCCAGCCAGGTGCGCACCTCGGCCGCGTCGAGCGAGTGCAGCCCGGAGGTGAGCCCGAAGTCCACCTCGTTGACCAGGTCGATCGCCTCGTCCAGGGTGGCCGCCGTCATGATCCCGAGGATCGGGCCGAAGTACTCGGTGCGGTGGTACGCCGACCCGCGCCGCACCCCGTCCCGGATGCCCGGGCTCCACAGCTGCCCGTTCTCGTCCAGCTGCCGTGGCTGCAGCAGCCAGCTCTCCCCGGCGCCGAGCGTGGTCAGCCCGTCGAGCAGCTTCCCGGCGGCCGGCTCGACCAGCGGGCCGACCTGCGTGGTGACCTCCCACGGCCAGCCCACCGCGAGCGACGACACGGCGTCGAGCAGCTGGGTCCGGAAGCGCTCCGAGCGGGCCACCGACCCGACCAGGACGACCAGCGAGGCGGCCGAGCACTTCTGCCCGGCGTGCCCGAACGCGGACGCCACCACGTCCTTGACCGCCAGGTCCAGGTCGGCGCTCGGGGTCACGATGATCGCGTTCTTGCCGCTGGTCTCGGCGAGCAGCGGCAGGTCCGCCCGGAACGAGCGGAACAGCTCCGCGGTCTCGTAGGCGCCGGTCAGGATCACCCGGTCGACCAGCGGGTGGGCGACCAGTTCCCGGCCCAGCGTGCCCTCGTCGACCTGGAGCAGGGTGACCAGGTCGGGGTCGGCGCCGGCCGCGGCCAGCGCGTCCCGGACGATCCCGGTGAGCACGGTGCCGCAGCGCTCGGCCGGGCCGGCCGGCTTGATCACCACGGCGGAGCCGGCGGCCAGCGCGGCCAGCATCGAGCCGGCCGGGATGGCGACCGGGAAGTTCCACGGCGGGGTGACCAGGGTGACCCGGGCCGGGACCGGGGTGGCGCCGTCGATCTCGGCGGCGGACAGCTCGGCGTAGTAGTGGGCGAAGTCGATCGCCTCGGAGACCTCGGGGTCGGCCTGGTCGATGGTCTTGCCGGCCTCGGCGGCCATCACCTCGAGCAGGATGTCCCGGTTGCGCTCCAGCGCGTCGCCGACCTGGTGGAGCACCGCGCGGCGGTCGGCGGCTCCCCAATTCGCCGCGGCGGCCTTGCCGAGCAGCTCGTCGAGCGCCGCCTTCTCGGCGATGCGGGGGATGTCCGTGCCGAGCTGCGAGGTGGGCACCCGGGAGAGGATCTCGCGCATCCGGGTCCGGTTGGCGGCGACGGCCGGGTCGGTGTCCGGCGAATTCGCGAAGTGTCCCGGCTGGGCGGCGGGTGTGGCCGCATGCCGATCCGCGACCCGGTTGGCGGCCGGAATGCTGTCGTCCAGGTCGCGCAGCGAGGCGAGGAACCGTTCCTTCTCCCGCTCGAACAGCGCCTCGTCCTGGTGCAGCTCGAACACCGCGGACATGAAGTTGTCCGAGCTGGCGCCCTCCTCCAGCCGCCGGATCAGGTAGGCGATCGCCACGTCGAACTGCTCCGGCCGGACCACCGGCGTGTAGAGCAGCAGCCCGCCCACCTCCCGCCGGACCGCCTCGGCCTGCCCCTCGGCCATGCCGAGCAGCATCTCGAACTCGATGCCGTCGCGCACCCCGCGCTGCCCGGCCAGGGTCCAGGCGTAGGCCACGTCGAACAGGTTGTGCCCGGCCACGCCGATCCGGACGTTCCGGATCCGGTCGGCCTGCAGCGCGTAGTCCAGGACCCGCTTGTAGTTGGTGTCGGTGGCCTGCTTGCTGTCGCAGGTGGCGACCGGCCAGCCGTGCAGTGCCGCCTCGACCCGCTCCATCGGCAGGTTCGCGCCCTTGACCAGGCGCACCTTGATCCCGGCGCCGCCCCGCTCGCGCCGCGACGCGGACCAGACCTGCAGCCGCGTCATCGCGCTCAGCGCGTCCGGCAGGTAGGCCTGCAGCACGATGCCGGCCTCCAGGCCGAGCAGGTCGGGCCGGTCCAGCAGCCGGGTGAAGACCGCGATGGTCAGATCGAGGTCCTTGTACTCCTCCATGTCCAGGTTCACGAACTTGCCGGTCCGCGCGGCCAGCGTGAACAGCGGGAGCAGCTCGGTCACGATGTCGTCGACGGCCTCGTCGAACGCCCACGGATTGTGCGGGGCCACGGTCGACGACACCTTGATCGACACGTAGTCGACGTCGGCCCGGGCCAGCAGGCGCTCGGTGTCCTTCAGGCGGCGGGAGGCCTCACCGCGGCCGAGGACGGCCTCGCCGAGCAGGTTGACGTTCAGGCGTACCCCACGCCTCTTGATCTTCTTGATCGCGCGGCCCAGGCGGGCGTCGGTGGCGTCGACGATCAGGTGGCCGACCATCTGGCGCAGCGCGCGGCGGGCGATCGGCACCACGACGTTCGGCATGATCGGGGCGAGCGCGCCGCCGAGCTTCACCGCGGCGCGCAGGTGCGCGGGCAGGAAGCCGGGCACGTCGCCGGCCAGCGCGTGCAGGGTGCGGGCGCTGACCTTGCGGTCCTCCGGACGGACCACGCCGTCCACGAAGCCGACCGCGAACCCGAGACCCTTCGGGTCGCGCAACAGGCCGGCCAGCTGCGCTGCCGAGCCGCCGACCGGGACGGTCGCGGCCTCACTCAACCAACGACGCACGAGAGCGATCGTCTCGTCGGCAATCTCAGACATCGGGATGCTCCTTCCGCATTCGTTGAGAGTCTGTATCCAGAAATCCGGTAAGGAAAAGCGAAGCTTTCTGACGAGTAACCTTCAGTACGGCTAACGTGTCCGAATGCTGGAGATTCGCCGCCTGATCCTGCTCCGCGAACTCGCCATCCGCGGCACCCTGGCCGCCGTCGCCGAGGCGCTCAACTTCACCCCGTCCGCGGTCTCCCAGCAGCTCAGCCAGCTGGAGCGGGAGACCGGCACGGTGCTGCTGCGCAAGGCCGGCCGCCGGGTCCAGCTGACCCCGCAGGCCGAGGTGCTGGTCGCCTCGGTCGGCGAGGTGCTGGATACCCTGGAGCGGGCCGAGGCACGCCTGCAGGCCGCGGCGACCCGGGTCACCGGCACGGTCCGGGTCGCGGTCTTCCAGTCCGCGGCGCTCGCTTTCATGCCGGCCGCGCTGCGCGCCACGGCCGCTCGTTTTCCCGACGTACGGGTGGAGATGGTGCAACGGGAGCCGGAGGAGGCGCTCCGGGAGACGTGGGCGCGCGACTTCGACATGGTGATCGCGGAGCAGTACCCGGCGCACGCCGCGCCGCACCATCCGGGCCTGGACCGCCGGGACCTGACCACCGACGCGATCCGGCTCGCGCTGCCCGCCGAGGCGGAGTCGCTGCACCCGGTCGACTCGCTCGACTCGGCCCGCCAGATGCCCTGGGTGATGGAGCCGCGCGGGGCCGCGTCCCGGCACTTCGCCGAGCAGCTGTGCCGCCGCGCGGGCTTCGAGCCGGACGTCCGCTACGAGACCGCCGACCTGCAGGCGCACATCCGGCTGGTCGAGTCCGGCAACGCGGTCGCCCTCATCCCGGACCTGGTCTGGGCCGGCCGGCAGACCTCCTGCCGCCTGCTGGAGCTGGCCGGCGCCCCGCGCCGCACCATCTTCACCGCCCAGCGGCTGTCCGGCGCCGAGTCACCGGCCGCCCGAGCCTTCCGCGAGATCCTGGAGCAGACCGTCTACTGACCGCACGCCGGGTGCTGACCCGCCCGCCGAGGCCGGCCTCGGGGTTGGGGTCGGCGGGTCGTGGCCACCCGCGGACGTCGCCCTTGCGGGCTGAGCGTTCTGGACGCGTCAGCGGCCAGCTCAGCCCGGAAGGGTCCCTGGCGGGAGCGACGATCGGTGATCAGCGCGGACCCGAGTCATCCATCTCTTGATCTTGACGGTGTCGGAGAATCAGAAGCGCGGGTTGTAGGAGCCGCAGCTCGGGGCGACGAAGGTGGCGTGGGCGCCGTTGGTGAAGCGGCAGCCGAAGGTGTCCGCGGCGACCGCGCGGCGGTCCAGGATCGCGTCGCCGGCCGGGCGGTGGCCGGTGCGGACCCAGCGGACCAGGTCGTCGAAGCCCTGGGTCAGCTCGGCCTCGGTGAAGTCGCAGTGGCCGACGCCACGGATCGCGCGGGAGACGAACAGGTGGCCGCGGCCGTTGCGGGCGGCGCGCTGGGCGTACTCCTGCTCCATCGAGAACGGCACGAACAGGTCGCCGATGTCGTGCAGGGACAGCACCGGGATGGACGGGGTGCCGTTGACCCGCGGGATGCCGGCCAGGCCCGGGTCGGCGGTGGCGGTTCGCTGCACCCGCAGCACCTCGGCGTTGAGCCGCAGCTCCGGGATGGTCGGCAGCGGACCGTTGGTGAGCCGGTAGTAGGTGTACCGGTTGTCGGTGACGTTGCCCGGCGCGATCCCGCCGGTGCCGCCGGTCAGGCCCGGGTAGACGCCGAACAGGAACGGCAGGTCGTTGAGCGGGGCCAGGGCGGGCGCGGCGTTCCAGTACGCGAACGCCGAGTCGAAGCCGGGCCGGTCGCCGCCGCTGCGCCGCTCCACCGCGTTCGACCACTCCTTGCCGGCGGTGGTCAGCACCGGGGCGGTGCCCGCCTTCACGCCGAGCGCCGGGGCGATCTGGTTCACCTGGGCGCGCCAGGTGGCCGGGAAGTCGGCGGGCAGCATCAGCGGGAAGTCGATCTTCACCTTGGCGAGGGCGGCCGCGGTCACGTTCGCGTCCAGGAAGTAGTCGTAGAGCTTGGTGTCGCCGAGCACCCCGCAGTACGGCATCGCGGCGCTGAACGCCCGCGGGAAGCGCTCGATCGCCACCGCGGTGACCTGCCCGCCCATCGACGCGCCGCTCATGATCACCGAGCGGGCGCGCTTGCCGGTGACCTGCCGGAAGGTCTCGATCATCGCGTACGAGTCGCGGACGCCCTGGCCCACGTCGTACCCGTTGGTGGCGTAGCTGGAGGCGGCCCAGGCGAACCCGGACCTGATGTAGTGCGCGCGCAGCGAGGGGTTGTCGACGTAGACCACGTTGCCGGTGCCGCGGTAGCCGTGCGCGTAGACGACCAGCTGCCCGTTCCACCGGGTGGGCACCTCGACCCGGTAGGCCGCGCCGTCCCGGATGCCGGTCCAGATCCGGGTGAGCGCCGTCCCGGAGGCGTCGGCGAGCGGGGTGAAGGCCGCCCCGGACACGTCGCAGGCCGGGTCGAAGACCAGGTAGCCGGGATGGGTGGTGCTGGGCGCCGGCGCGGCGCACGCCACCGGCGCGGCCGAGGCCGGCGCGGCCGGCGCGGTGACCACGGCCAGCACCACGGCGAGCAGAGCGAGGCATCTCCGGCGCATGGTCATCGTGTTACCTCCCGGACACATGTAATGGCCGGGTATCGACGTTTGTCAAGGCCAACACAGCTTTATGGACTGTGCCGGGGCCCTTTTCCGGGGCCCCGGCACGGTTTCATCGGATCCGTACCGCGATCGTGTCGCCGTGGGTCACCAGCTCGGCGCGCAGACCCGGGGTGGTCACCTCCACCTTCGCGAACCGGCCGCGCAGGTGCCGGGCCCTGAGCACCGGGACGGTGACGCCCTTCGCCGGACGGGTGACGGCGACCCGCACGGTCGCGTTCCCGCCGATGGTGGCGTCGCCGCCGACGGTGAGCGGGACCTTGCCCTTCGGGTCCACCGTGACGGCCAGGACGCCGCCGGTCTGCCGGAAGCCGCCGCGGATCCGGACGCCGTCGACGGCCAGGTCCAGGGTGCCGCCGGTGACGGTCACGTCGCCCTCGCCCAGCGCGGTGGGCGACCCGGCGGTCAGCGTGCCGCGCGCCAGCGTGACCCCGCCGCGGAAGCCGTTGTCGCCGGACAGCTCCAGCGCGCCGGAGCCGAGCTTGACCAGGCCGCCCCGGCCGCCGATGTCGTTGCGCCAGGCGTCGGCGGCGTGGAAGCCACCGCGGGCGGCGTCCAGCGTGACCGCGACGGTCGCGTCGAACGCGCCGTAGCCGTCGGCGGCCGCGAACAGGTTGAGCCGGCCCCACTGCTCCGGGCCGTCCAGGATCGGGTGGCCCGAGGTGAGGCCGGTGGTCCGGAGCACCTCGCGGCGCTGGGCGTCGTCCAGGTAGGGCTGCCGGGTTTCCAGCAGCACCTCGGCGCCGGCCGGGACGGTGACCGGGACCCGCTTGCCGTGCGCGGGTAGGTCGTAGGTGTGCTTGTGCCGGACGAGCGCGGCGTTCGCCCGGCGCTCGGCGGGGCGGTGGGCGTACGCGACGAGGTCCTGGCTCTTGATCTGGGCCTGGAAGTAGTCCCGGGCCTGGGCGCGGGCCTCGGCCTTGAGCGTCGCGGTGGCCGGGTCGCGCAGGATCGCGGCGGCGAGCGCGGTCGCCAGGATCCGGCCGCCGATCACGTCGGCGGGGGAGTGCATGCCGGCCACGATCCGGGTGTGCGCCAGGTCGTAGGCGGTGGTGATCAGCTCCTGGAAGCGCTCCGGGATCGCGTACGCGTAGGCGAGCGCGGCCAGGAACAGCGCGTTGGTATGCCCGGAGACGTAGCCGCCGTCCTCGGCCGGATTGGTGCCGCGCTGCCGGAGCAGGGCCGGGACCACCACGACCGCCGAGTCGTAGACCGGGAAGCCGAACTCGTCCACCGCGCCGGTCGGCGTGACGCTGCTGTCCTCGGCCAGCCGCCACGGGCGCGGGTACTGGAAGGCGAACTTGGCCGGGTTCCCCGACGAGTAGCTGCCGCGCAGCGTGCTGACCAGGGTGGCGACCTTGCCGAGCGGCGAGGTCGGGGAGCCGGCGCCGAGCGCCGAGCCGGCCGGGGCGCCGGCCGGGACCGCGTCGCTGACCGTGGTCGCCGGGGTGGTGGCGGGCGCGCTGGTGATGCCGGTGACCGCGAGCGCGCCGGCCTTGTAGAGGTCGGCGAGCGGGCCCAGGCCGGCGATCACCGAGTAGCTCTGGTGCTGCCGGTCGACGATGAACGCCTTGGCCGCCTCGGCGTCGGTGCGGCGCCGGGTCACCTCGGCGACGTAGCGCACGTTGGCCCGCAGGAACGCCCGGTCCAGGACGGTGCCGGTGTTCCAGGCGGCGCCGGTGGCCCAGACCCGGGAGAAGCCGGAGAGGATCCGCACGGCGGCGTTGGTCTCCGCGGTCAGGTTCGCCGTGACGTTGGTGCGGTAGCTGTCGACGAAGGCCTGGGCCGGCGCGGCGGTTCCCGGGGCGGCGGCTTCCGCGGCGGCTTCGGTGGCGGCGGCTTCCGGAGCGGCTTCCGGAGCGGCGGACGCCGCGGAACGGAGGAGGGCCGGGCCGGCGGCGAGCCCGGCAGCGCCGGCCAGCAAGGTCCGGCGGGAGAGGGAAGACATGGGGTGGAAGTTTTTTCAAGCGTTCCCAACGGGCGGCCAACGGGCGCGATTGTTAACGTGAACATCGAGCTACCGACGAGTAGCCGAGGTTCCCTTCGAGCGGTTCCGCGCCTAGCGTCCGGTTCGTGTTCACGACACGCCTCGCGGTCGCGGCTCTGACAGCCGCCTTCCTCGCCGTCCCCGCCCCCGCGTCCGCCGCGCCCAGCGGATCTTTCAAGGTTCTTTCCTACAACGTAGCCGGACTTCCCGACATCCTGTCCAGCGCCGAGACCGACCGGAAATCCGCCACCACCGCGATCGGCCGGCGGCTCACCGGCTACGACGTGGTCCACGTGCAGGAGGACTTCAACTACCACGCCTACCTGTACGCCGCCGACACGCACGCCCACCGCACGCCGACCAGTGGCGGCGCCGGCATCGGCTCCGGGCTCAACAGCCTCTCCTCGTACGCCTACGACACCGACGACTTCGAGCGCGTCCGGTGGCACTCCTGCCAACTCGACTCCGGTGACTGCCTGACCCTAAGGGCTTCACCTTCAGCCGGGTACGGCTGGCCGAGGGCGTCTACGCCGACTTCTACAACCTGCACACCAACGCCGGCACCAGGGACGGCGACCTGGCCGCCCGGGCCGACAACCTGCGCCAGCTGACCGCGTTCATCGGCGCCCACTCGCAGGGCAACGCGGTGGTCGTGATGGGCGACACCAACACCCGCTACACCCGGGCCGGTGACACCATCGCCGACTTCGTGGCGGCCAACCGGCTCACCGACGCCTGGGTGCAGCTCACGCGCGGCGGGACGCCCCCGGTCAAGGGCAGCGACCCGCTGCTCTGCGCCGAGGACACCTGCGAGGTGGTCGACAAGATCCTCTACCGGAGCAGCAAGTTCCTCACGCTGACCGCGACCTCCTACCACAATGAGCACGCGTCGTTCCTCACCGCCGACGGGCTGACGCTCTCCGACCACGACCCGGTCAGCGCCGGGTTCAGCTGGACCACCAACCCGGCCTACCAGGTCAGCGAGCAGTTCGGCGGGCCGCACGGCGACTACTTCAACGACCTGGACACGCTGGCCACCCCGAGCGCGATCAGCATCCGGGCCGGGTCACGGGTGGACCGGATCGGCACGCACGGCGGGACCGGTGGCACCGCCACGTCGCTGACCCTGGGCAGTGGGGAATATGTGACGAGTGCGTACCTGTGCCGTGGGGTCCACAACTCACACACCCGGATCTTCTACGCCAAGTTCACCACCAACCTGGGCCGCACCCTGGCCGGCGGGACCGCCACCGCGGACTGCGTGACCCGCGATGCGCCGGCCGGCTGGCAGATCGCCGGCTTCCACGGGCGCGCGGGAGACGCGGTGGACAGGCTCGGGTTCCTCTACACCCGGCGCTGAGCGTCACAGTGTGCGTGGCGCCGGGACCGGGGTATCCCGGCGCCATGGACGAAGTCGCCGCACGACCCCGCCGCCACTGGCTGCGGGTCTTCCTCACCGGACTGCTGCTGTGGGTCCTCACGGTGGTGGTCACCCTCGCGACCGGCAACCCCAACCTGATCCCCACGCTGGTGCTGCTCGGCAGCTTCCTGGTCCCGGTCACCTTCGTGCTGTGGGCGTTCGGCCGCCGGCACAGCGGCGAGGTCACCGCCGAGCTGCTGTTCAGCACGTTCGTCACCGGTGGCGTACTCGGCGTGCTGGCCGCCTCGCTGCTGGAGACCTACCTGCTGCATCCGTCGCCGGGCTTCTTCCTCGGCGTCGGGCTGATCGAGGAGGCCGCGAAACTCGCCGCGCTCGCCTTCCTCACCCGCAGGCTCACCCACAAGTACGCCGCCGACGGCCTGGTCCTGGGCGCCTCGGTCGGCTTCGGCTTCGCCGCGTTCGAATCCGCCGGATACGCGTTCACCGCGCTCTTCACCGAGCAGGGCCTGTCACTGACCCAGCTGGTCCAGACCGAGCTGCTGCGTGGCCTGCTCGCCCCGCTCGGCCACGGCCTGTGGACCGCGATCCTGGGCGGCGTGCTCTTCTCCGCCAGCGGCCGCCGGCACTTCGCGCTCACCCGGCGGCTGCTGCTGTCCTACCTGGGCGTCTCGGTGCTGCACGCGCTCTGGGACAGCATGCACAGCATCGCGCTGCTGGTCACCCTGGTGCTGACCGGCACCCCCTACCAGTACGCCCTGCTGGAGCGCGGCTACCAGCCGCAGCCGACCAGCGCCCAGACCCACCTGTTCACCATCCTGTCCTGGGGCGGGCTGCTGGTGATCTCGCTGATCGCCCTGCTCTGGCTGCGGGCCGTCGCCCGCCAGGCGGACCGCGACTCGCCCGCCTTCTGGCGGATCCCGATCACGCACTGACCGGGACCCCCTTTCCGGTACGGCATCCGGCACGTTCCCGGGCTGCGCTCCCGGCCCATCAGGACTACCGTCCGTAGCGGACAGTCGTTTGTCAGCCCTTCCCCGCGAGGTGCGCGCATGAGTGACCGGGCCGAGGACGAGCCAGGGATCGCCTACGGGTTCGGCCGTCACCGTGGTCTCCTGGTCGACCGCAGTGGCATCGAGGAGATCGTCTACGGCCGGGCGCTGCTCTACCTGGAGAAACCGGACGCCGACCTGATCCGCACGCTGGCCCCCCGGCTGTCCGGGGTGATCGTCCAGGAGCCGGTCACGCCGTACGCGCCGGAGGCCCGCGCGCTCTGGTCGCTGCCGGTGCCGGTGCTCACCGGGATCACCGTCGACGACAGCTGGCTCGGCCACGAGGTGATCGTCGACTTCGACGCCGCGACCACCGCCCCGTTCCTGCTCAACGCGGCCGGGCTGCGCCTGCACGCCGAGGTGGCCTCGCTGGCCGAGGCGCAGGAGGCCGGGCACCTCGCCGACGGCTGGGCGCCGCTGCGCGCCGAGGACCTGCGCGCGCTGCCCGCCGCCGAGCGTGACGACCTGTGGCGCTTCCTGTCCGAGTCGGGCCGGCCGCTGCCCGCCATCCGCTACTTCGACGAGCCGGCCGGCGGCCCGCCGGCCGCGTCGTTCGGCCGGCGCGGGGTCCGCTCACTGTCCCCGGAGGCACTGACCTCTTTCGGTACGATCGTCGACCAGTCCCCGGCCGACGACCCGGTCGTGGTGCTGCCCATGGTGGCCGCCCGCGAGGAGATCGCCGCCTTCGCCGCGGCCACCGGCTCCCGCTGGCGGCTGGGCCTGGACGTGGCCACCCCGGCCGCCGCCCTCGGCGTCGCCGACCTGGTCGACGACTGCCACCTGCTGCACGTCAACACCGCCGACCTGGCCCAGCACACCATGGTCTGGGACCGCACCGTCCGCAACGACGTGCTCCTCCCACCCGACCACCTGCCACTCGTCGTCCTCCAACTGGTCGAATGGTCCGTCTCGGTCGCCGGCACCCAGTCCATCCCCTGCCAGGTGGCCCTCGACCTGCGCCCCAGCACCCACCTGCTCGACCAGCTCCGGATGGCCGGCGTCCAGGACCTGACCTGCCCGGCCCCCCTGATCCGCCATTGGCGCCACCTCCTCGACCACACCCCCTGACCGCTACCCGTTCAGTGGTGGCGGCCGGGTGTCGGCCGTTCGCTCGTGGTCGGCCCCCGTTCGCCTGTGGTCGGCCGCTTGCCCGTGGTCGGCCGGTCCCCTGTGGTTGGCCGTTCGTGCGTGGCCGTTCGCCTGTGGTTGGCCGTTCGTGCGTGGCCGTTCGCCTGTGGTCGGCTGTTCGCGCGTGGTCGGCCGTTCGTCGTCGGCCGTCCGCTGGTCCCGGCCGTCCGGCACAGCTGCCGCTCCGGCCGGTCAATGCGGTGTCGGCACGGGTGTCCGGCCACTCGCCAGTCCCCGCCCGCCCAGGGGGAGCCGCCCGAAAGACAGTGTGGCGCGGCAGCGGGATCTTCCGAGGCGGGGCTGTGGACAACGTGCTGATGTGGATGAAGCGCGCCGGGTGAGGAGGAGCCGCGGGGCGGTGCGACGGGACTTGTGGCGGGTGCGGGCGGGACCTTTCCGCGCGTACCGAAGCAGCTGGGAAAAACCCGCTGGCTGCGGGGCTGTCCAGCATCTCGCGCGCTGGGGTGCGCGGCGATCGCCGGCTGACTAGCCGGGTCGCTGGGCGCGCTCGACCAGGTCGGCGGCCACCTCGCGGAGCTTGCGGTTGGACTCCTGCGAGGCCCGGGACAGGATGGTGAACGCCTCGTCGGCGCTGCACCGCCGCTGACCCATGATGATCCCCTTGGCCTGCTCGATCACCGCGCGGCTCTCCATCGCCGTCTGCATGTGCTGGGCCAGGGTCATCGAGGTGTTGTAGAGGTGCGCGTTGGCCAGCGCGACCGCGGCGTAACTGGCGAAGGTCTCGGCGAGCACCACGGCGTCCTCGTCGAAGGCCCGCACCGACTCGGCGTAGATGTTGAGCGCCCCGGCGACCCGCTCCCGGATCGGCAGGCCGACGCTGAGCGCGCAACCCACCCCGGCCTCCCGGGCGTTCGTCTCCCAGCCCGGCCAGCGGCGCTCCCCGGCGACGTCCTCGACGAGCAGCGTGCTCCGCTGCTTGCAGGCGTCCAGGCAGGGGCCGGAGCCGCGTTCGTACTGCCACTTGTCGACCAGGTCGGCGGCCTCGCCGGTGCTGGCCACGGTGTGCGGGCCGCGGTCGCGGATCAGCGTCACGGACACCTCGAAGGCTCCCGGAACCGTCCGTTTAGCCAGGTCGGCGATGGTGGCCAGGACCCCCTCCAGGTCGGTCTCGCCCAGGTTGATCCGGCCGAGCGCGGTGAAGGCGGCCGTGGGATCCATCGGTTCCGGCGTCATGCTCTCCTTTCTTACCCGCTTTCGCGCCGCGCCGGACAGCAATCGGTCCGGCCTCCGTCCGCGCAGTAGGGTGAGGCTGGGTCAAGCCACGTGCCCTAGCCATCGCCAGCCGACGGTAAGGGATGCGCCGTGCCCGCTGATCCGCCTCTGACCGTGTATTTCCGGCAGCTCACCCCGGACTCCGCCGTGGTCCACGCGCACGGCGAGGTGGACGCCGACACCGCGAGCGTGCTGGCCACCGCGCTGGAACACGCCATCGACGCGTACCCGCTGGTCACCTGTGATCTCAGTGGAGTCAGCCACTTCGGCGCGGCCGGGGCGAACGCGATCGCGGCGGCGCAGGGCCGGGGCGCCGAGCGGGGTCATGTGCTGGAGCTGGCCGGGGTGCAGGGTACCGCTCGCGAGGTCCTGCTGATCGCCGGACTCGGTACCGCGCTGCGTATCCCGTGGTGACTTTGGGTATTATCGGCGTCCTGCGGTCGATGTCGGACACCGGCACCGGCCAACCAGCGTCAAGCAGCGGCGCAGGTCCGAGGGCCGTTCCGGCCCTCCGGGCAGCGACACCAGCTCACTCAGCGCGAGTCGTCCGACGGACGGCCTGCCGCTCCGCTGCGGGGAAACACTGACGTTGATGGCGCACGACCCGGCCGACCAAGCCGCGGCCTTCGCGGAACTCGGCCGCATCAAGCTAGGCGAGACCGACCTGAATGGTGTCCTGGACCGGGTCGCCGACCTGGCCCAGCGCACCCTTCCGGGCGCCGAGCAG